>NZ_BQXL01000003.1:0-556417 GCF_030159015.1 Acidovorax sp. SUPP3434 | reverse complement strand
CTGGGCGTCCCTTGCGCTTTTCGTTCCCGGTGGAACATTGGGTGCCACCCTCGCGGCCAACCTGAGCTACCAGGGCTGCGGATGCATCCGCACAGACCAGAGGGTGGCAATCGTTCGCCGCATCACACACGGCCAATTCCGGGAAATTCAATTGCAGGGCTGGCATGGGTAGCTCCATGGGTGGTAAAGTGCATCTAGTTAGCACGGTTGCAATACATAGCAACATTGCTAACTAAATGCAATATTAGCAGGAGTGCTAACCATGACCCAATTGAATTTCCTTATTGAAAAAGCCGCAGTGATAGCCGGTAGCGAATACAAGCTGGCGCAGATGCTTGGCATGCAACAACCAACCATCGCAGCCTGGAAGAGTGGAAAGCGGCCGTGCTCAGCTCCAGACAGAGCAGCACTTGCATCAGTAGCAGGAGAAGATGCCGCAGTCGCAGCCGTTGAAGCAGTGATCGAAGGAATCAACCTGGACACGACAAAAGGACAGCGCGCCAAAGCAGCCCTAGAGGCAGCATTGAAGCGAATGGAAAAACTCAGATCTCTTTAATGATCTAATTTCCCAATGAAGCTCAGGTTCACACGGGTCGCACTCTTCGGCAAGTATCAGCCGCTCACTTCCAGCGTTATTTCTGACAGTTCGCGCAATGCCGTACAAGAGGTTGCCCAGTTCCTCAGAAATGAAGGCTGTGAACCCATTCTGGATCAGGAAACGGCGAACAACACCGGCATTTCTGACTACCCTGCGATGCAGGTGGAACAGATCGGCAAGGAGTGCGATCTGGGGATGGTGATTGGTGGAGACGGCACGATGCTGGGCATCGGCAGGCAATTGGCCCCCTACAAAATCCCGCTGATCGGCATCAATCAGGGACGACTGGGCTTCATTACCGATATCCCTTTGGGCGAGCATGCTTCAGCACTGAGGCCGATGCTCCATGGCGAGTACGAAGAAGACGCCAGACCCCTCATGCATGCCTGCGTGATGCGTCAGGACGAATGCGTATTTGAAGCACTGGCACTCAACGACGTCGTCGTCAATCGTGGCTCCACTTCCGGCATGGTCGAATTGCGGGTGGAAGTGGGCGGGCATTTTGTCTCGAACCAAAGGGCAGACGGGCTGATCATCGCTTCGCCCACTGGGTCCACAGCCTATGCGCTCTCCGCGGGAGGCCCGATGCTGCACCCTGCAATTCCTGGTTGGGTGATGGTCCCCATCGCACCCCATACGCTGTCCAATCGACCCATCGTGCTGCCGGATTCGACGGACATTGCGGTGGAAGTCGTAGGGGGCCGAGACGTCAGCGCCAATTTCGACATGCAGTCGCTGGCATCGCTACAGCATGGCGATCGGATCGTGGTTCGGCGGTCGGAGCACTGCGTGCGCTTCTTGCACCCTCGAGGCTGGAACTACTTTGCTACTTTGCGCAAAAAATTGCGCTGGAATGAAGGGGGCTCATAGATGGCGCTCAAACGGATCGCATTGCGCGATTTCGTCATCGTGGATGTCCTGGACCTGGATCTTCACAAAGGATTTACGGTTCTGACCGGAGAAACGGGTGCAGGCAAATCCATCCTGATCGATGCCTTGCAAATGCTGCTCGGCGGCCGCGCCGACGCCGGGGTGATTCGCGAGGGAACCGAGCGCACGGACATCTGCGCTGAATTCGATTGCCCACCCAGTTTGTCTGCATGGCTTGATGAAGCAGGCATCCCGCAGGAGGAAAGCCTGCTGCTTCGCCGAACCATTGATCGGCAAGGAAAAAGCCGTGCGTGGATGAACGGCGTTCCAGCAACCGCCACCCAAATGCGGACCCTGGGGGCGCATCTCCTTGATATCCATGGCCAGCACGCATGGCAGAGCTTGACGCGCCAGGAGGCCGTTCGCAGTCTGTTGGATGCCTATGGCGGCATCAGCACCGCGGCGCTGGAACCGCTTTGGACTCGCTGGCGTGACGACCGCAAAGCGGTAGCACAAGCAGAAGCGGCCAGACATACCCTGCAACAGGAGCGGGAACGACTGCAGTGGCAGATCAGTGAAGTCGAAACGCTGGGCCCGGCATCCAGCGAGTGGGAAGAACTCAACACCCAGCACAGCCGCCTTTCTCACGCCCAAGCCTTGCTGGACAGCGCACAAACGGCCCTGTCCGCGCTGGAGGATGAAGAGTCCGGCGCACAGACTCAGTTGAGCCGCGCCTGCCATCTGCTGCAGGAGCAGCAAACCCTCGATCCCGAATTCAAGGCGATGGGAGAGGTTCTTCAGTCGTGCATGGACCAAGCGGCCGATGTGGCCCATTCATTGCAAAGCTACCTTCGACACACGGAACTCGATCCTGAGCGACTTGAACAGTTGGATTCACGCCTGTCGCTGTGGATTTCGCTGTCACGCAAATACAAGCGGGCACCATCGGAACTGCCGGCACTGCTGGAGGGATGGAAAGCGGAGCTCTCCAAACTGGAGACGGCAGCAGACCTGGAAGCGCTCAATGCGGCCGAACAGGCCAGTGGCACAGCCTATCGCAAGGCGGCGCAGGGAGTGTCCCGCCAGCGGACGACTGCGGCGCCACAGCTTGCCCAGTCGATCACACAAGCCATGCAGGGCCTGGGCATGGTGGGCGGGCGGTTTGAGGTGCTTTTGGAACCGACACCGGAACCCGGCATTCAAGGTCTCGACAGTGTTTCTTTTCTGGTCGCAGGTCATCCTGGCGCCACGCCCCGGCCTGTTGGCAAAGTCGCCTCTGGAGGGGAGCTGTCTCGCATCTCGTTGGCCATTTCCGTGACGACTAGCCAGTTGGGCGAGGCCCCTACCCTGATTTTTGACGAGGTGGACTCAGGCGTTGGAGGCTCCGTCGCCGAGACGGTGGGTCGGCTGATGCAGCAGTTGGGCCGCGATCGCCAGGTGCTGGCCGTTACCCATCTTCCGCAAGTGGCGGCCTGTGCGGATCACCATCTGATCGTTGCAAAAACCAGTCAGGATCAGCACACCACCAGTCAGGTAGCCGTGGCGAAGGGAGAAAAACGCGTGATCGAAATGGCTCGGATGTTAGGAGGGGAGCGCCAGTCGAAGGCGACCATGGCGCACGCACGCGAAATGCTCAGCAGCAACCAACCCGCACAGATCAAGGCATGACGAAATGACGCTAGAGGTCGTATTGATCACAGGCATGGCGGGTTCCGGCAAATCCGTTGCCCTGCATGCCTTGGAAGACGCAGGCTACTACTGCGTAGACAACCTGCCACCCGAGCTGCTGGCAGCCTTCGTCGCGCTGGAACATCAGCACCATGGCAACCGGATTGCCATCGCAATGGATGTTCGCAGCGCCACCGCATTACCGCTGGTTCCGCAGGAATTAAAACGCCTGCGCGGCGAGGGCGTGGTCGTCCATTCGCTGTTTCTGGATGCCACCACCGACACATTGATCCGGCGATTTTCGGAAACGCGCCGGCGCCATCCCCTCTCCAGAGACGAGTGGACAGAAGGCCAACGCGCGTTGCTGCAAACCATCGAACTGGAACGTGAACTGCTGGCCGAGCTGCGTGAACAGTCCCATGTCATCGACACGAGCGCCATTCGAGCAGCGCAGTTGCAGGGCTATGTCAAAAGCCTGATGCCTGCCCTGCCCGGGCAATTGACGCTGGTCTTCCAATCGTTTGCTTTCAAGCGGGGGGTGCCTGTCGATGCAGATTACGTCTTCGACGTGCGCATGCTGCCCAATCCCCACTATGAGCCCGCGTTGAAGGTGTTGACAGGCAAAGACCAGCCTGTCATCGACTATTTACAGCACCAGGCTGATGTGAAACTGATGCAGGAACACATCGCGCAGTTCCTTTCGCACTGGCTGGAGCCTTTGGCGCAGAATCATCGAAGCTACGTGACCGTGGCCATTGGCTGCACGGGCGGACAACACCGCTCGGTTTATTTGGTAGAGCGCTTGGCAGCGCACTTCAGCCAGCGTTGGACCACCCTGCGGCGGCATCGTGAGTTGGACGGCCTGTGACTTTCACGTCTCGCCACAGAGTGGCGAGACGTGGAAAAATCAGGACAGGTCCAGCAGCAATTTCCGGATGGGCGTTGGCATACCCAAGCGGTCCCAATCGGAAGCACCGAACCAGGCACCATCCACCGGAAGGCCCCATTCCGCTTGCCACGGGATTTGCACGGGATGGAGGTGCAGATCCCGATGGGTCAGGACATGAAGAAATCCCTCCAAATCCTGAAGCGGCGCAGGCCGTGATGCCAATGCTGTTTGCAGTGCTGCGCGTTCCTCGAACACCGGCAGGCAGTGCAGACCCGCCCAAATGCCGCTGGAGGGACGCTGCTGGAGCAAGACACGCCCATTTCCGTCCTGCAGCAGCATCAGCCACCACGACTCCGCACGACGCGACAATTTGCGGGTCCGCACGGGATAGCGTTCGGGGTCTCCGTCGCGGCGGGCTTTGCATTGCCGGTTCAAAGGGCAGACCATGCAGGTCGGTTTCTTTGGCGTGCACACCGTCGCTCCGAGATCCATCAGACCCTGGGTATAGCGCGGCATCGCATGCTGCAGATCACTGACTGGCAGCAAGGCACAGGCCTGATCCCAAAGAAGACGTTCATTCTTGGCGATTGCCAAATCGGCCGTGAAGCCAAGCACTCGCGTCAGCACCCGGCGAACATTTGCATCCAATATGGGAACACGCTCGGAAAAACAGAAGGCCGTGACCGCACCAGCCGTCGATCGGCCGATTCCCGGCAACTGGGCCAATACCTCGGCGGTCCGGGGAAACTCGCCCCCGTGCAAATCCACGACTTGCTGAGCACAACGGTGCAGATTGCGGGCGCGACTGTAGTAGCCCAAACCGCTCCACAAGGCGAGCACCTCGCCCTCCGTTGCCGCAGCCAGCGACTGCACATCCGGGAATCGCGCCAGAAAGCGTTCGTAATAGCCCAAGACGGTGACGACCTGGGTTTGCTGCAGCATGATTTCAGACAGCCATACCCGATAAGGATCTCGTGTTTGCTGCCAAGGCAAATGGTTGCGGCCATGCACCGCCTGCCACCGAACCACATCGGTGGCGATTTCCGGGGTGTCGCTCATGCCAGGGCAGTTTGCGGGCTGACCTGGGGCGGCTCGGCGCGCGGGACAGCTGCGAGTTGCTCCGTCATCTCATTCAAGCGCGTTTCCATTTGCCCCAACTCCTGCTCGGCCATTTCAATCTCTGCAATGCGCTCCACCAAACCGCTTGCTGCATGCTGAATGCGGTCCACCGCTTCGATGCGACGTGCAAAGCTCCGTTTGCGCTCTCTCAATTGGGCATCCAGTTGCGCTGTTGCGGATTTGCTCCACAGTTCCAAATCGTTGGCGACCGATTCAAACACCGTACGTAGCCGCATGCCGAGCGCACGGACCAATCGCTGCGCGAACTCAGGCTGCGCCAGTTTGAGGGCATTGCCCACGCCCAGGTACTGCAAATGCCGCTGCTCAATTTGCGCGATTTCCTGCAGGAAGGGCTCCAGTTGCGGAGTCGGAGGCACTTGGAGTGAAAAGCCGAAGTCCGTGTTGAGCTGTCGGAATGTACCGCCCAACATGGCATGGATTTCAGTGCCCGAAGATTGCGCCTTGTCCACGATGGCCTGCAGCCGCTGGAAGGTCTCCGCGTAGATTTTGCGCACGCCCAGCTTCAGTCCCTTTTGCTGCAATGCGTCTGTGAGCAGCACCAGTTCGGCCTTCAGCGAACGGGCTCCGAGCTCATGGAAGATATCGCGCAGCAATTTGAGATGGACCGCACGCACCGCCTGAATCTTCGCGGTGCTCAGCTCGAACTCCCGCTGCTCCTGCTCGATGCGAGTGCGCATGGAATCGATGACGGAAGCATTCTTTCCGCGCAAACTCCGCAATTCCAGCATCTGGTCATCGAGATCGCGCCGGCGGATGTTGATCACGCGGGAGGTTTCCGAACGCAGGCCGGCAATGCCCGCTGCCACGGCAGAGCGGAGAATGGACTGGCGCTTGCCCATCACCCCTTGTGCCAGCGCTTCTTCCAAAAGAGGCAAGCCGCTGCGCTCCAGCAACAGGTCATCGCACTGGATTTTGGCGATCAACCCTTTCTGGGCTGACACCAGCATGACGTGCTCTTGCGAGATACCCAGCATCTCGGCAGAGGTCAGGCGCTGGCGCTCTAGCTGTTCTTGAACCTGCTCAGGCGAGTTCAGGGTGTCCCACAGTGTGTCGATCTTGTTGAGGACCACCAAACGGGCATCCGCATTTTCAGACGGGGCTGCCAGATGTTCCCGCCAGATCGAGAGATCGGACCGCGTGACCCCGGTGTCCGCTCCCAGGATGAAGACCACCGCATGTGCCTGCGGAATCAGATTGATGGTGAGTTCGGGCTCCGCCCCCACCGCGTTCAGTCCGGGCGTGTCCAGAATGACCAAGCCCTGCTTGAGCAGCGGATGGGGAATGTTGATGAGGGCATGGCGCCACATCGGAACCTCCACCAGGCCGCTGGCGTCCGGTACCGGGTTTTCCTCCGGCAGGTCGTCGTGCCAGAAGCCAAGCGCTCGCGCCTCGTCCAAGGTGACGCGCCGGACCTCGGCCACCTTCTCGAGCGAGCGGGCCATCTGCCCGGCATCATTCACATCCAAGGGAATCTGCACCCAGCGTTCGGGTTTCAGACGCCACTCCGTCAGCCCCTGCACCTGCAGCCGGGTGTCGATGGGAAGCAGGCGCAGGCTCACAGGCACGCTGGGGTCGTAGCCCAATTCCGTCGGGCACATCGTCGTTCGTCCCGCGCTGGCGGGCATGATCCGGCGGCCATAGTCGGCAAAGAAAATGGCGTTGATCAGTTCGGACTTGCCCCGGGAAAACTCCGCGACGAAAGCCACCATGACCTTGTCGCTGCGCACTTGCCCTTCCAGTCGCTGGAGCTTCTCGCCAACGGCCGCGTCCATGAGGGAATGCGACGCCATCCAGTCGGCCAACTGCTTCAGTTGAAGTGCGAATGCCCGACGCCACGCGCCGTGCTGGTCGAACTGTTCGTTAAAAGAGGGTCCCACTTTGCTCCCGAGTGTCGCTGCGCCCGCACGTGCAGGAGCCTTCGCAAAATATAGCACCCAACGAACTTGTTGAAAGCTCGACGCGGCGTGACGCCACCCCGCTTGACCCTAAGCCTTCTGGCAACGGATGCAATAGTAGGTGCTGCGCTGGCCCTGCCGGATCATTCGCACCGGAGACCCGCAGGCCCGGCACGCCTCGTTGTGCCGTCCATAGACATGCGCCTCCAGCTGGAAATGGCCCTCACTGCCGTCCGCGCTGGCAAAGTCCCGCAGCGTGCTGCCGCCACGCTCGACCGCGCGCGCCAGTACCTCGCGGATGGCTGCGTGCAGGCGGCGAACCCGCGCCAGGCCGATGGTCGACGACGTCACTGTCGGGCGGATGCCCGCCAGGAACAGCACTTCCGATGCGTAGATGTTTCCGACCCCCACCACCACCTTGCCGCCGAGCAAGACCTGCTTCACCGGCGCCCGGCTCGCACGCAACCCGGCAAAGAGACCGTCGACGGTGAACAGGTCGGAAAGGGGTTCCACCCCCAGTGAGCCCAACAGCTTCTTCGCTTCTTCGGCACCCTCGTCTTGCGCCCAAACCACTGCGCCGAATCTTCGAGGATCCCGCAGGCGCAGGGTCCCCAAGGTCGTTTCCATTTCAAAATGGTCGTGTGGACCACGCGCTTCCAGCGCTTGCCCCAGACGAAGGCTTCCCGACATGCCGAGATGGATCAAGAGAAGCCCTCCGTCCAGGTCCAGGAGCAAATACTTGCCCCGGCGCCGCACTGCCGTGATGGTGCGGCCAATCAACCCCTCGGGCGGGCAACCAAGTGGCCATCTCAATGGCTTGCCCACCGTGACCGACTGGATTACCGCGCCGGAAATCCCCTTCGCGATGCTGAGTCGCGTTACTTCCACTTCCGGCAACTCAGGCATGCCTGCACGCTCCACAAAGACGTTGAACCATGGATTATTATGGGTTGATGGCGCAATCACATCGACTCTGGACCATCACCCTGGCATGCGCCATGGTGACGGGAACTCTTTCTGCACAGGCGCAAAATTCGCCGGCACCGACATCGCAAGCTGGTCTTCGAGCGTCTCAGGAGTCTTCCAGCGATGCAGCCGCCGCACTCGATGCAGAACTGTTCTATGAAATCCTGCTCGGGGAGATCAGCACCACGGGGGGGGATCCCGGCACCGGTTATTCGCTCATGCTCGAAGCAGCCCGCCGCAGCGGCGATGGCCAGCTTTATCGACGGGCCGTCGAGATTGCCCTGCAATCGCGCTCGGCCGAATATGCGCTGGCGGCAGCGAGGGCGTGGAAAAGCGCACAGCCTCAGTCGCGCGAGGCCAACCGGTACGTGTTGCAGATCCTCATTGCGCTCAATCGCATCGAGGAGACGTCCGACCTCCTCAAGCAGGAATTGGATCAATCGCCTGCGAATGACAGGGCGATGACGCTCCAGGCCATTCCGCAGTTGTACGGACGGGCCAGCGACAAGGCCATAGCCGCCAAGGTCGTCGAGCAGGCGCTGGCAGATCAGCTCAGCAACCCGGCATCCGGCCCGTCCGCGTGGATCACCATCGGCCGAATGCGCCTGGCCGCGGGCGACAAGAAGGGCGGACTGGAAGCCGCACGCCAGGCCCAGACCATGGATGCGCCCGCCGAAGGAGTCGCCTTGCTGGCGCTGCAACTGCTGGAAGCCGGCGAGACAGAGGCCGAGCCATTGGTTGCCCGCTATCTGGCCGGGACACCCAAGCCGGAAATCCGCATGGTATACGTTCGCACCCTGCTGGACTCACAACGCTATGCGGAAGCCTCCAAGCAGGCGGATCTGCTGACCCAGAGCACGCCGGACATGGCAGAAGCCTGGCTGGTCAAAGCCAGCCTGCACTTGCAGGCCAACCGCCTCGATGAGGCGTATGCGTCCCTGACGCAGTTTCAGAAACTCCTTGAGGCACTGCCTGCGAGCGATCCGCGCCGAAGCGCGATGACGCAGGCATTCCTGCTGCAAGCCCAGATCGCAGAAAAGCGGGGCAACCTGGCGGAAGCGGAGGCTTGGCTGGGCCGGGTCGAGAACTCCGCAGAACTGCTGACGGTGCAAAGCCGCAGGGCATCCCTGCTAGCTCGCCAGGGCAAGTTACCTGAAGCTCTTGCGCTCATTCGCGCGCTGCCCGCGAAGACACCCCAGGAAGAGCGAATGAAATTGCTCGCCGAGGTCCAGCTGCTGCGCGATGCACAGAAATACCGGGAAGCCTATGAAGCCCAAGCCAAGGCCGTTGCCTTGGCTCCGCAAGACAACGAACTCGTCTATGACCAAGCCATGCTGGCCGAAAAAGCGGGCTTGCTGGACGAGATGGAAAAGCTGCTGCGGCAGATCATTGCCCGCCAGCCCGACTACCACCATGCCTACAACGCCTTGGGATATTCATTCGCGGAGCGCGACATCCGGCTGCCGGAAGCCAAACAGCTGATTGCCAAGGCGCTGGAATACGCGCCCGGCGACCCGTTCATCATGGACAGTCTCGGCTGGGTCGAGTTTCGGCTCGGTAATCGGAAAGAAGCCGCGCGCTTGCTCGGCGATGCATTCAAGGCGCAACCCGATCCGGAAATCGCGGCCCATCTGGGCGAAGTGCTGTGGTCGCTTGGAGAGCGCGATCGCGCGACATCTGTCTGGAAAGAAGGCCTGCGGCTGAACAAGGACAACGACACCCTGCGCCAGACTTTGAAGCGCCTGGGGGCCAACCCTTGATGCGGCATGCCGCAAGCGGTGTTCGCCGCGCAGATGCCAAAAGCGCCTGGCCTGCCTGGAGTACCTGGCTGGCAACGGTGGCCTTCTTGCTCCTCACGGGTTGTGCGCAGCACGCCCACTTGGCCACGCAGGATGCAGCGCCCAGCGATGCATGGAGCGGCCGGCTCTCGCTGCAAGTGGACGATCCCGCCGCACAACCGTTGAACGCTGCATTCGAATTGCGAGGCGCCCCCGAACAAGGGGAACTGACGCTTCTCAACCCCTTCGGCAATGTGATGGCCAAGCTGGCGTGGTCGCCCGGGCTGGCCACACTGACCAACGGATCGGAAACGCGACGATCCGACTCGCTGGACGCGCTGGTCCTGCAGCTGACAGGCAGCACGGTGCCGGTTTCCGCCTTGTTCGGCTGGCTCAAACGCGAACCCATCGCGGTCGATGGCTGGGAGGCAGAACTCGACGGCATGGACCGTGGAAGGCTCGTCGCTCACCGTCGCAGCCCCTTGCCGCACGCCACACTGCGCATTGCCCTGGACCGCTGATACCCATGCGGTCTTTGCACGATGTGCCGGCGCCGGCCAAGCTCAATCTCTTTCTGCACATCACCGGGCGACGCGCCGACGGCTATCACCTGCTGCAATCGGTGTTCATGCTGATCGATTGGTGCGACACGCTCCATTTCGAACTGCGCGAGGACGGCGGGATCACCCGGGAGGACCTGTCGGAGGCTCTGCCCCCACAAGACCTTTGCGTGCGCGCAGCCTCGGCCTTGCAGCTTGCCACCGGATGCACGCTGGGCGCACACATAGGCATTGAAAAGCGAGTTCCAGCGCAGGCGGGTATGGGGGGTGGTTCGTCCGATGCGGCCTCGACCCTGCTGGCCCTCAACCGATTGTGGAACCTGCAACTGACGCGTGGGGAACTGGAGCGCATCGGGCTGTCGCTGGGCGCCGACGTGCCATTTTTTTTACGCGGCCATAACGCTTGGGTGGAAGGAATTGGTGAGACAATACGCCCGCTTGAGAAAGCGCATGCACTGCCAAGAACACAATTCCTGGTGGTCAAACCAGAAGCGGGATTGGATACGAAATCGATTTTTTCGCACCCTTCCTTAAAACGCGATTCTGGCTGTGCTACAATCTTAGGCTTTGCTGCAGCACACTACCAGTTTGGAAGTAACGATCTGCAGCCGGTTGCTCAGGCACTGTGTCCCGAGATCGGTCAAGCCCTTCAGTGGCTGGAATCGAAAGGGTTGCAAGGCCGAATGACTGGCTCGGGAAGTGCAGTGTTTGCGCAGATGCCACAGGCAGTGAACTTGCAAGACGCGCCCGGCGCGTGGCAAGTCAAGGCATGTGAAAATCTGATGATTCATCCTCTGGCAGGATGGGCCTCGGATCAGGATTTCGGTTGATTACTTTCAGTGATCGACCTGTGTAGGGGAGTCGCCAAGCTGGTTAAGGCACCGGATTTTGATTCCGGCATGCGAAGGTTCGAATCCTTCTTCCCCTGCCAAATACTTTCGCACACGGGCTTTTTTTTAGACTGCTGGGTCGCTCATGCAAGCCAATCACCCCGACTTCATGGTTTTCACCGGCAACGCCAATCCTGGGATGGCGGCGGACATTGCCCGGCACCTCGGCACCACGCTGGGTGCAGTGGACGTGGGCCGTTTCTCCGACGGCGAAGTCACTGTCGAAATCAAGCAGAACGTCCGTGCCCGCGATGTGTTCGTCGTGCAGTCGACCTGCGCGCCGACCAACGAAAACCTCATGGAACTGCTGATCATGGTCGATGCGCTCAAGCGCGCTTCTGCCGAACGCATCAGCGCAGTGATCCCCTACTTTGGCTATGCCCGCCAGGACCGCCGTCCGCGCTCCAGCCGCGTGCCAATTTCCGCCAAGGTGGTGGCCAACATGCTGCAGGCCGTGGGCGTGGCCCGCGTGCTGACGATGGACCTGCATGCAGACCAGATTCAGGGCTTCTTCGACATCCCCGTGGATAACATCTACGCATCGCCCGTGCTGCTGGGCGACCTGCGCCAGAAACAATACGACGACCTGATCGTCGTGTCGCCCGATGTGGGCGGCGTGGTGCGCGCACGGGCCCTGGCCAAGCAGTTGAACTGCGATCTGGCCATCATCGACAAGCGCCGCCCGAAGGCCAACGTATCGGAAGTGATGCACGTGATCGGCGAGATCGACGGCCGCAACTGCGTGATCATGGATGACATGATCGACACCGCCGGCACACTCGTGAAGGCCGCTGAAGTGCTCAAGGAGCGCGGCGCCAAGAAGGTGTACGCCTATTGCACGCACCCCATTTTCTCGGGCCCGGCCATCGAGCGCATCGCCAAGGGCTCCGCACTCGACGAAGTGGTCGTGACCAACACCATCCCCTTGAGCGAAGCCGCCAAGGGATGCACCAAGATTCGCCAGCTCTCCGTGGCACCGCTGATCGCAGAAACGATCCAGCGCATCGCCAAGGGAGAGTCGGTGATGAGTCTGTTCTCGGACCAGGACAACCTTTTCTGATGACGTCCGCCCTCGGGGCGGAAGGGATGGCAGACCTCCTTCGGGAGGTTTGTTCGTTCGGGAACACAAGCAGGTCCGCTGCCAGGTGGCACGGGTCTTTTTCAACAGGGCCGAGCTGGTCGCGGCCGGCCCTCACAGGAGCTAACCATGAACTTCGTCGCTTTTGAGCGCGCCAAGCAAGGTACGGGTGCGAGCCGCCGTCTGCGCAACACGGGCAAGACGCCCGGCATCGTCTACGGCGGTGCCGCCGAGCCCCAACTGATCGAGATCGACCACAACGCGCTGTGGCACGCCCTCAAGAAGGAAGCCTTCCACTCCAGCGTGCTGGACATGGAAGTGGCCGGCACCACCTCCAAGGTGCTGCTGCGTGACGTGCAATACCACCCCTACAAGCAACTCGTGCTGCACATCGACTTCCAGCGCGTGGATGCCAAGACCAAGCTGCACATGAAGGTGCCACTGCACTACAGCGGCGCTGAAGAATCCGATGCCGTGAAGGTGGACAAGTGCCTGGTCAACCCCGTCGTGAACGAACTCGACGTATCGTGCATGCCTTCGGACCTGCCCGAATTCATCGCCGTGGACCTGACCAAGCTGAAGAAGGGTGCATCGCTGCACCTGAAGGACATCAAGCTGCCCCGCGGCGTGAGCGCCGTAATCCGTGGCGGCCAGAACAACCCCGTTCTGGTGTCCGTGACCAACCCCGTGGTCGAAGTGGAAGCACCTGCTGCCGACGCAGCACCTGCCGCCGACGCCAAGGGCGGCAAGGGCAAGAAGAAGTAATCTTCTCCCCAACTGTCGCCGTCCCGGCGGCAGGCGGAGGGCAACCTCCTGGCGGGCCGCTCCGGCGGCACCGCTCCGAACGGCCCACCTGCGTGGGCCGTTTTTCTTGGGCACACACGGATAATCGCGGACACCATGATCAAACTGTTTGTGGGCCTGGGCAACCCAGGGCCCGACTACGACGCCACCCGCCACAACGCCGGATTCTGGTGGATCGATGCACTGGCCCGCGAACTGAAAACCACGCTGGTGCCGGACCGCAACTACCACGGCCTTGTCGCCCGCACGAACGTGCACGGGCAGAGCGTCTGGCTGCTGGAGCCCCAGACCTTCATGAATCTCTCGGGCAAATCGGTGGCGGCGCTGGCGCGGTTCTTCAAGATCCAACCCGACGAAATCCTGGTGGCGCACGATGAACTCGACATCGCCCCGGGCCATGTGAAGCTCAAGCGCGGCGGCAGCCATGCCGGCCACAACGGACTGCGCGACATCCATGCGCAATTGGGATCGGCGGATTACTGGCGCCTGCGCATCGGGATCGGGCACCCGGGCATCAAGGCGGAAGTGGCGAACTGGGTGCTCAAGAAGCCGTCGCCCGACCAGCGCACGCTGATCGAAGACAGCATCGCCCATTCGTTGAAGGCACACCCGGCGATGCTGGCGGGCGACATGGAAAAGGCCACGCTGCTGGTGCACACGACCAAGCCCCCGCGCCCCAAGCCGCCACGGCCCGACGGCATTTAGCTATTATTTTGAGAGCTGCCCGCGCAATACTCTCCTGCGCGGGAGGCCGAAACGCCTGGATCAGGACGCAGCGCCCTGGGCCGCTGCGGCTTGCAGGCGCTCGTACTTCTGGAACAGGGTTTCGCGGCTTTCCACGTGCTGCGGGCTGACCGGAATGCAGGCCACGGGGCAGATCTGCACGCACTGCGGCTCATCGAAATGGCCCACGCACTCGGTGCACTTGGCGGGGTCGATTTCATAGATGGCCTCGCCCAGGTAAATGGCCTGATTGGGGCACTCGGGCTCGCACACGTCGCAGTTGATGCACTCGTCGGTGATCATCAAAGCCATGGCGATCTCCTGGCACAGGCCTGGGGCGCGCGAAAGGCCGCAAGGGCACGGAGGGCGGACGTCATGCCGGGATTATCCCCGCACCGGCAAGTCCCTGGCACAGGCGGGGCGGTCTGCCCCCCCTATGCCCCATCCCCACGCGCCCCTGCGCCGGCCCATCCGCACGCGTGCCGCAGCGGGCACCAGTGCACCGCACACGCCCCGCCTCCGACCGCCGCGCGGTGTTTGCCGCTATGCTGCACCCACACCGCCCTGCCCCTTTCGGCAGCCCGGACGCCTGGCGGCGCCCTTCCGATCCATCCCATGGGACCCTTCCTCCTCAAACGGTTGCTCACGCTCATCGCCACGCTGGCCGGGGCGTCGGTGGTCGTGTTCGTGGTGCTGGAGATCCTGCCCGGCAATGCGGCGCAGATGCTGATGGGGCCGGATGCCTCGCCCGAGGCCGTGGCCGCCCTGGCGACGAAGCTGGGGCTGGACCAGCCCGCGCTGCAGCGCTACGGCCACTGGGTGGGCGGGCTGCTCACGGGCCAGCTGGGCGACAGCTACGCCTACGGCACTCCGGTGCGGGACCTGGTGCTGGAGCGGCTGGCGCTCACCGTGCCGCTGGCGCTGATGGCCATGGCGATCACCACCGTGCTGGCGCTGCTGGCGGGCGTGTACGCGGCATCGCGCCACAACCGCTGGGGCGACGTGGGCGTGATGGGGCTGGCGCAGATCGGCATCGCCATTCCGAATTTCTGGTTCGCCATCCTGCTGATCCTGCTGTTCTCGGTGAAGCTGCAGTGGTTCTCGGCGGGCGGCTTTCCGGGCTGGACCGAGGACAGCGGCGGTAGCCCGCTTGAGGCGCTGAAGGCACTGCTGCTGCCGGCGATCTCGCTGGCCGTGGTGCAGGCGGCGATCCTGGCGCGCATCACCCGCTCGGCAGTGCTGGAGGTGCTGCGCGAGGACTTCGTGCGCACGGCCCGTGCCAAGGGCCTGTCGCGCCGCGCGGCGCTCTGGGGCCACGTGCTGCGCAACGCGATGATTCCCGTGGTGACGGTGATGGGCCTGCAGTTCGCCAACCTGCTGGCCGGCACCATCGTGGTGGAGAACGTGTTCTACCTGCCGGGCCTGGGGCGGCTGATCTTCCAGTCGATCGCCAACCGCGACCTGATCGTGGTGCGCAACTGCGTGATGCTGCTGGCGGCCATGGTGATCGTGGTGAACTTCGTGGTGGACCTTCTCTATGCCGCCATCGACCCGCGCGTGAAAGCGAGCGACCTGTGATGCCCCCGTCCCCCGCCACGCCCTCCCAGCCCGTCCCGGCAGCGGGGGCCGCGCCGTCCGGCCTGCGCCGCGCGCTGCGCCACCGCAGCTTCGCCATCGGCGCGGTGCTGTCGCTGCTGCTGGTGCTGGCGGCGCTGGTGTCCTTCGTGTGGACGCCCGGCTCGCCCTACGACATGGACATGGAGGCCAAGCTGCTGCCCCCCTCGGCCGCGCACTGGCTGGGCACCGATGCGTTCGGGCGCGACGTGGCCTCGCTGCTGCTGGTGGGCGCGCGCAATTCCATCCTGGTGGGGGTGATCGCGGTGGGCATCGGCCTGTCCATCGGCACGGCGCTCGGGCTGCTGGCGGCGGCGCGGCGCGGCTGGGTGGAAGAACTCATCATGCGGATGGCGGACTTCACCTTCGCGTTCCCGGCGATTCTCTCGGCCATCATGCTCACCGCCGTGTTCGGGGCGGGCGTGGTCAATTCGATCATCGCCATCGGCATCTTCAACATCCCCACCTTCGCCCGGGTCACGCGCGCCTCCGCCAATGCCGTGTGGTCGCGCGAATTCATCCTGGCGGCGCGCGCCTGCGGCAAGGGCCCGTGGCGCATCACGCGGGAGCACGTGCTGCCCAACATCGCGGCGGCGCTGATCGTGCAGGCCACGATCCAGTTCGCGCTGGCCATCCTGGCGGAGGCCGCGCTGTCGTACCTGGGCCTGGGCACGCAGCCGCCGCAGCCGTCCTGGGGCCGCATGCTGAGCGAGGCGCAGACGCTGATGTTCCAGGCGCCGCTGCTGGCCGTGTGGCCCGGCGTGGCGATCGCGCTGGCGGTGCTGGGGCTGAACCTGCTGGGCGATGGCCTGCGCGACCTGCTCGACCCGCGCCTGTCGCGCCAGCGCTGACGCCATGGCCCCCCACGCCCCGCCCGCCATGCCCTTGCTCGAAGTCTCCGACCTGCACGTGCGGCTGCACACGCACCGCGGCCCGGCCGATGCCGTGCGGGGCGTGGGCTTCACGCTCGAACGTGGCGAAACACTGGGCCTGATCGGCGAGTCGGGCTGCGGCAAGTCGCTCACCGCCATGGCGCTGATGGGCCTGCTGCCGGACCGCGCCACCACGCGCGGCAGCATCCGCTTCGACGGCACCGAGCTGCTGGGCCAGGACGAGGCGGCGCTGTGCCGCATCCGCGGGCGCCGCATCGGCATGGTCTTCCAGGAGCCCATGACGGCGCTCAACCCGGTGCACACCATCGGCCGGCAGGTGGCCGAGCCGCTGCGGCGGCACCTGGGCCTGCCGGCCGCCGCCGCGCGTGCGCAGGCCGTGGCGCTGCTGGACCGCGTGGGCATTGCCCGCGCGGCGCAGCGCTTCGATGCGTTCCCGCACCAGTTCTCGGGCGGGCAGCGCCAGCGCATCACCATCGCGATGGCACTGGCCTGCGGACCGGACCTGCTGATCGCCGACGAACCCACCACTGCGCTGGACGTGACGGTGCAGCAGCAGATCCTGGGGCTGATCGGCGAACTGGTGGCCGAGCGCGGCATGGCGCTGATCCTGATCTCGCACGACCTGGGCGTGATCGCGCAGAACGTGGACCGCATGCTGGTGATGTACGGCGGCACGGTGGTCGAGCGCGGCCCCACGGCGGCAGTGTTCTCAGCCATGGCCCACCCTTACACGCGGGGGCTGTTCGCGGCCCGCCCGCGGCTCGACGCGGCTGCGTCGGGAAGGGGCGCCCACGGTGCGCGCGTGCGCCTGCCCACCATCGCCGGCACGGTGCCGGAACTGGTGGACCTGCCGCCCGGCTGCCCGTTCGCGGGCCGCTGCGGCTTCACGGTGCCCGCGTGCTACCCGGCCCTGCCGGCGGCCGTGCCGCTGGGCGACGGCCATTCGGCCCGCTGCATTCGCCTGGACGCGGTGGCGGCAGCGGCGGCGCAGGAGGGCCGGGCATGACCTTGGATTCCACTATCAAAAACATAGCAACCACGGCAATCAGTACTAGGGCACAGGACCGATTCGACCCCAAAGAGCCCCCGCTGCTGCAGGCCACCGGCCTGGTGCGCGAATACGCCCTGCCGCGCGAGCGCCTGTGGTCGCCGCCGCCCACGGTGCGGGCGCTGGACGGGGTGAGCCTGTCCATCGCGCCCGGCCGCAGCCTCGGCGTGGTGGGCGAATCCGGCTCGGGCAAATCGACGCTGGCGCGGCTGGTGATGGCGCTCGATGCGCCCACCGCCGGCAGCGTGCACCTGCTGGGCCGCGACCTGCACGCGCTGCCGGCGGCCGAACTGCGGGCCGCTCGGCGCGACTTCCAGATGGTGTTCCAGGACCCCTACGGCTCGCTCGATCCGCGCCAGACGGTGGCGCGCATCGTGGCCGAGCCGCTGCAGGCACTGCCCGCCACGCCGGGCACGGCGAAGGTGTCGCGCGCCGAGCAGCGCGAGCGGGCGGGCGAGGCGCTCGCCCAGGTGGGCCTGCGCACGAGCGACCTGGACAAGTACCCGCACGAGTTCTCGGGCGGGCAGCGCCAGCGCATCGCCATCGCGCGCGCGATCGTCACGCGGCCGCGGCTGGTGGTGGCCGACGAGCCGGTGAGCGCGCTCGACGTCTCGGTGCAGGCCCAGGTGCTGAACCTGCTGCAGGACCTGCAGGAGCGCTTCGGCATCACCTACCTGCTCATCAGCCACGACCTGGCCGTGGTCCACCACCTGTGCGACGAGGTGGTGGTGCTCTACCAGGGCCGCATCGTGGAGCGCGGCACGCCCCAGGCGCTGTTCACCCAGGCCGAGCACCCCTACACCCGCGCGCTGGTGGCCGCCGTGCCATCCATCGAACCCGGGCGGGCGCGTGCGCCTGCGGCGCGGCGCCCCCCGGCCGGGCCCGGGGTGTAGTAAAAAGCCTGTTGGCCGCCGAGGGCGCGTGCCGCCGGCCGATCCACCCCGCCGATCCGATGCCGCCGCCCGCCCCCTCGCCTTCCGTCCCGCCCCTGGTCTGTTCCTATCCGGAGAATCCGCCCATGCTGAACCGTCGCACCGTCCTCGCCACCGGCGCCCTGGCCACCGTGCCGCTCGCCGCGCCCCTGCAGGCGCTGGCCCAGGGCAAGAAGGACGCCGTCACCCTCGCCATGACGCTGGAGCCCCCGGGGCTGGACCCGACGGCCGGTGCGGCCTCGTCCATCGGCGAGATCACGCTGTACAACGTGTTCGAGCCGCTCACCAAGATCAACGCGGACGGCAGCGTCTCGCCGCTGCTGGCCGAAAGCTGGGAGGTCTCGCCCGACCTCAAGACCTACACCTTCAAGCTGCGCGGGAACGTCAAGTTCCACAACGGCGCGCCGTTCAACGCGGCAGCCGTCAAGTTCTCGTTCGAGCGCGCGGCGGGCGACAAGAGCACCAACAAGGACAAGCGCACCTTCGCCAACCTCACCACGCAGGTGGTGGACGACCTCACGGTGGTGGTGATCAACAAGGACATCGACCCCGACCTGCTCTTCCTGCTGGGGCAGGCCACCGCCGTCATCGTGGAGCCGGGCAGCGCCGACACCAACGCGACCAAGCCCGTCGGCACCGGGCCGTACCGGCTGGAATCGTGGAGCAAGGGCGCCTCGGTCACGCTGGCGCGCTGGGACGGCTACCGCACGGCGAACGCGGTGCACATCCGGCGCGCGACCTTCCGCTTCATCTCGGACCCGGCCGCGCAGGTGGCGGCCCTGATGGCGGGCGACGTGGACGCGTTCCCGCGCGTCACGCCGCGCAGCGTGGCGCAGTTCAAGGCCAACCCGCGTTTTCAGGTGATCGTGAGCGGCTCGCGCGCCAAGACCATCCTGGCCATCAACCAGCAGAAGAAGCCGCTGGACGACGTGCGGGTGCGCCGCGCCATCGCGGCCGCCATCGACCGCAAGGCCGTGATCCAGGGCGCCGGGGACGGCCTGGGCGTGCCGATCGGCAGCCACTACGTGCCGGGCGCCTTCGGCTACCTGGACACCACGGGCATCAACCCCTTCGACCCCGAAAAGGCAAAGAAGCTGCTGGCCGAGGCCGGCGTGAAGACGCCGCTGGAGCTGACCATGACACTGCCGCCCACACCCTACGCGCGCCAGGGCGGCGAGGTCATCGCGGCGCAGTTGGCCAAGGTGGGCATCGTGGCCAAGCTGCAGAACGTGGAGTGGGCGCAGTGGCTGAGCGGCACCTACGGCAACAAGAACTACGACCTCACCCTCATCTCGCACGTGGAGCCGTTCGACCTGGGCAACTTCGCCAAGCCCGACTACTACTGGGGCTACAACTCGCCCAAATTCAACGCGCTGTACGAGCAGATCAAGAACGCCGCCCGCCCCGCCGACCGGGCGCGCCTGCTGGGCGATGCGCAGCGCCTGCTGGCCGAGGATGCCGTGCATGCCTTCCTGTACCAGCCGCAATGGGTCACGGTGGCCAACAAGAACCTGCGCGGGCTGTGGAAGGACATGCCGATCTTCGTGAACGACCTGTCGGCCCTGTCTTGGGCCTGAGCGTGAACGAGCCCGCCATGCCCCAGGCCGCCTCCACAACGCCCGCATCGTCCGCCCCATCCGCACTGCACGACCTGCCCGCCCACGCCCTGCTCGACGCCTACCGCAGCCGCCACCTGTCCCCGGTGGAGGTCACGCAGTCGGTGCTGGACCACATCGCCCGGTGGGAGCCCCACCTGTGCGCCACCTACCTGCTGCGCCCCGAAGCGGCCCTGGAGCAGGCCCGCGCAAGCGAGGCGCGCTGGCTGCGCGGCGCCCCGCAGGGCCTGCTGGACGGCGTGCCCGCCACCATCAAGGAAAACATCGCCACCGCGGGCGACCCCACACCGCTGGGCACGGCCGCCACGGTGCTGGTGCCGGCCCCGGCCGATGCCCCGCCGGCCGCGCGGATGCGCGAGGCCGGCGCGGTGATCGTGGCCAAGACCACCATGCCCGACTACGGCATGCTGTCGTCGGGCCTGTCGAGCTTCCATGCGCTGGCGCGCAACCCCTGGGATGTGTCCAAGGGCCCGGGGGGCTCCAGCGCCGGCGGGGGCGCGGCCGCGGCGGCGGGCTACGGGCCGCTGCACATCGGCACCGACATCGGCGGCTCGCTGCGCCTGCCAGCCAGTTGGTGCGGCATCTTCAGTTTGAAGCCCAGCCTGGGCCGCATTCCCATCGACCCGCCCTACACCGGCCGCGCCGCCGGCCCGATGACGCGCACCGTGGCCGACGCCGCGCTGATGATGCAGGTGCTGAGCCAGCCGGATGGGCGCGACAGCATGGGACTGCCGTTCCAGCCCATCGCCTGGGGCGATGCCGCGCGCGGGCCCGAACGGCTGCGCGGGCTGCGCCTGGGGCTGCTGCTGGATGCCGGCTGCGGCCTGCCGGTGGACCCCGAGGTGCGCGCCGCCGTCGAGCAGGCCGCGCGCTGGTTCGAGGCGGCCGGTGCCCGGGTGGAGCCCATGGCGCCCTTCATGACGCCGGGCATGCTCGATGGCATGGACCATTTCTGGCGCATGCGCTCCTACACCGACCTGCAGACCCTGCCCGAGGAGCGGCGCGCCCGCGTGCTGCCCTACATCCGTGCCTGGGCCGACAGCGCCGCGGGCCTGTCGGGCACCGAAGTGTTCCACGCCAGCCAGCAGTTCCACGCGACGCGCGTGGCCACGGTGCAGGCCTGCAGCGCGTTCGACTACGTGCTCTCGCCCGTCGCACCCCTGCCCGCCTTCGCGGCCGAGCTGCCCTCGCCCACCGACGACCCGCTGCGCCCGCTGGAGCACATCGGCTTCACCGTGCCGTTCAACATGTCCGAGCAGCCCGCCGCCTCGGTGAACTGCGGGTACACGGCGGCGGGCCTGCCGATCGGGCTGCAGATCGCCGGGCCGCGCTTCGACGACCTGGGCGTGCTGCAGGTCGCCCATGCCTTCGAGCAGATCCGCGGGCCGCAACGCCCCTGGCCCCAGCCCCCCGGGACCTGACGGGTGCGCCCGCGAGCGCGCCTTTCAGGCCCATGTTCCTTTCAACGCCTGCCCTGCTTTCCTTCACCCCCGTTTTCCCGACACCACGGCCCGACCCCGCACATGGACACCTTTCTTCTGGCGATCCTGATCGCCACCGGCACCTACGCCCTCAACGCCCGCCAGCAGCGCCGGCGCATCGCGCTGCTGGCGCGCCACCTGGCCAACTACCAGATCGAGAAGCTGATGGAGAACCTCACCGAGGGCTACCTGCGCGCCCTGGGCGAGAGCGAGCCACAGCGGCGCGACCAGATCTGGAGCCTGCTGACCACCACCGAATCGCAGCTGACCGACCAGTTCAACCGCTTCACGGCCGAGTTCTCGCGCCTGGACCCGTCGCTGACCCGTGTGAGCCGCATCGCGGTCGGCCTGCCGTTCGCCCACCAGCTGTTTCCATCGGCCGCGTTCGACATGCGCAAGGCCCTGCTGGTGCACGCCCAGGGCATCGACCGCGCGGTGCGCAACGAAGCCGGCCGCGATGCGCGCGACAAGGCCTTCACCCTGTCGGCCGAGCTGTTCCTGATGCAGCACACCTGCCACTGGTTCTGCAAATCGAAGACCGTCGCCTCGGCCCGCATGATGGCGCGGCACCAGACGCCTTACGACCAGCTCGTGGCCTCGGTATCGCCGGAGACGCGCAAGGCCTATCTGGCGCTGGTCAACGGCTGACCGCCCTCATCGTCCCCACCCCACCCCGCCATCGCCCATGCCGACCGCGCCCGCCGCACCGCCCCCTGCAGCTCTGGCGCCGCGCGCGGCCTGGGGCATGCTGCTGGCGCTGGTGTCGGGCTTTGCGCTGAGCCAGGCGTTTCGCACCATCACCGCAATCATCGCCACGGGCCTGCGGGCGGAGTTCGGGCTGTCGGCCGCGGCGCTGGGTGCCTTCGCCGGGGCCTTCGCATTCGCCTTCGGCACCATGCAGCTGTTCATGGGCATCGGGATCGACCTGTACGGCGTGCGGCGCACGCTGCTGGCGGCGTTTCCACTGGCCATCGCGGGCGCGCTGCTCTCGGCGCTGGCGCCGGGCTACGGACTGGTGCTGCTCGGGCAGGCGCTGATCGGCGTGGGCTGCGCCCCGGCCTTTTTGGTGTGCACCGTGTTCATCGCGCGGCATTTTCCGGCCCAGCGGTTCGCGGTGGTGTCGGGCGTGTCCATGGGCGTCGGCGGCCTGGGCATGCTGTTCACGGGCACGCCGCTGGCCTGGCTGGTGCAGCACGCGTCGTGGCGCTGGGGGTTCGGCGTGCTGGCGGGCCTGGCCGCGCTGGCGTGGCTGCTGATCTTCTGGAAGGTGCACGAGCCCGCGCGGCCGCACGCTGACGGCGCCCCGCGCGAATCGGTGGGCGCCGCCGTGCGCGGCTTCGCGGCGCTGTTCCTGCTGCCGCACACGGCAGGCATCGTGCTGCTGGCGCTCAACACCTATGCATCGTTCCTCGCACTGCGCGGGCTGTGGCTGGGGCCGCTGCTGATCGAGCGGCACGGCTTCTCGCTGGTGCAAAGCGGCAACGTGGCCGTGGTGGTGTCGCTCGTGTCGCTCTTCAGCCCCGCGCTGTTCGGGCGGCTGGACCCGGGCCCCGCGCGGCGCCGGCGCTGGATCGCCGGGTTCACCGGCGTGCTGGCCCTGGTGTTCCTCGCCATCGGCCTCGTGCAACAGGCTTGGCTGGACGTGGGCGGCGCCATCGGCGTGGGGCTGCTGTCGGGCTACATGGTGCTGCAGTACGCCGACGTGCGCTCGGCCTACCCCGCCGCGATGACGGGCCGAGCCATGGCCGTGTTCACCATGGCGATGTTCCTCGGCGTGGCGCTGATGCAGTGGCTGACCGGCGTGGCTGCGGCCATGGCAGCGGCGCACGGCGTGGAGCCATACACGGCCGTGATGCTGACGATCGCGGCGCTGCTGGCCGCCGGCGTGCTGGCCTTCCTGCGGCTGCCCGCGCCAGCGCATGCCTGAGCGGGAGGGCGCGGCCGGCCACTGCGCCCCAGGCCGCAACCGGGCTTCAAGCCCAATCGGCCTCCAGCGCAATCGACACTAGGGCATATCGCTATAAATTCAATAGCAAACTACAAGGAGCTGGCGCTGGAGCCATCGCCCCGGTAAAGCCAGGGCACGTCCAGCAGGCGCTCGCCCAGCAGCCGCAGCGAGGCATCGCGCGCCCAGCGCACCGGGCCGGTGGCGTGGAAGATCCGCCCGTTGCGCGTGGAGCGCGCCTGCACCCGGGCGTTGCGCTGCCAGCGGTTGAGGGCGTAGCGGCGCAGGCGCAGGGGCACGTCGAGGTCGTGCATGGACAGGGCGCGCTGCAGTTCGGCGGCGTCCTCGATGGCCATGCCGGCGCCTTGTGCGAGGTAGGGCCGCATGGGGTGCGCGGCATCGCCCAGCAGGGCGACCCGACCGCGCGCCATGCCGTCGGCGCCCCGCACGGGCGGGCGATCGCACAGCGGCCACAGGCGCCAGCCGCCGCCGGCGTCGGCCACGCCGCTCACCGCCTGCTGCAGCGCGGGGCAGGCACCGCGCAGCGCCGACGCCAGTCCGGCGGCGTTGGCGGCGTGGTCCCAGCCCTCCAGGTCGTGCGGCGCCGGCCCTTGCACGATCACCACCAGGTTCTGCAGCTCGCCCCGGCGCACCGGGTACTGCACGGCATGCAGGCGCGGCCCCAGCCACGCGGTGACCTGGCGGGTGCGCAGCACGTCGGGCAGGGCGTGCTGCGGCACCAGCGCGCGGTAGGCCAGGTGCCCCGTCACACGCGGGCGCGCGTCCCCCAGCAGCGCGGCGCGTGTGCGGCTCCACAGGCCATCGGCGCCCACCAGCGCATCGCCCTCCACCTCCTTGCCGCGGCTGGTGCGCACGGTGACGACGCCCTCGGCATCGGAGAAATGGTCGATGGCGTGGGCCAGCGAGATCTGCGTGTCGGTGTACTTGGTGACGGCGGCGAGCAGCAGCCCGTGCAGGTCGGCGCGGTGGATGGTGGCGTAGGCCGCGCCGTAGCGCGCCACGGCCGTGGGCCCGAGGGGCAAAACGGCCAGTTCGGCACCGCTCAGCGCGCTGCGCACCTGCAGACGCTCCGGGAACGCGGCCACCGACTGCAGCCGGTGCTGCAGGCCCCAGGCCTGCAGCCGGCGCACGACGTTGGGGCCGAGCTGCACGCCCGCGCCCACTTCGCTGAAGGCCTCGGCGCGCTCGTACAGGCGCACGTCCCATCCCGCCCGGGAGGCGCCCAGCGCCGCCGCGAGCCCGCCGATGCCACCGCCGGCGACCAACACCTGTTGTTTCTGCATGCGGGCGATTGTGCCCGCGGCAGGGCTGGCACCCGCAGGGGGCAGATCAAGGAAGAAGCGATCCCGCCCTTCGCAAGGGCCGGGTGCCGGCCCCGCAGGGGCTCAGAGCGCGGGCCGCACCGCCCGCTCCAGCACCGTGGCCGGCGCCGGGCGCCCGAACAGGTAGCCCTGGAACGCATGGCAGCCGTGGCGCTGCAGGAACTGCAGCTGGCCCGTGGTTTCGACGCCCTCGGCCACCACGTCCAGGTCCAGGCTGTGCGCCAGGGCGAGGATGGTGCGCACGATGGCGGCGTCGTTGGGATCGGTGAGCACGTCGCGCACGAAGCCCTGGTCGATCTTGAGCTGGTCAATCGGCAGGCGCTTCAAGTAGCTGAGCGACGAGTAGCCGGTGCCGAAGTCGTCCAGCGAAAAGCCCACGCCGTGCGAGCGCAGCTTTTCCATGCGGGCGATCACGTCCTCCACGTCGGTGAGCAGCAGGCTTTCCGTCAGTTCGATCTTGAACAGCCGCGGCTGCGCCCCGCTCTCGCGCAGCGCCTGCAGCACCTGATCGACGAAGTCGGGCTGGCGGAACTGGCGCACGCTCACGTTCACCGACAGCACCAGGTGCGCCGTGGCCGCGCTGCGGGACCAGGCCACGAGCTGCCGGCAGCCGTGCTCCAGCACCCACTGCCCCAGCGGCACGATGAGTCCGCTCTGCTCGGCCACAGGGATGAACTCGCCCGGCGACACCATGCCGCGCTGCGGATGCTGCCAGCGCACCAGCGCCTCGGCACCGAGCATCTGGCCGCGCCGGTCCACGATGGGCTGGTAGTGCAGCATCAGCTCGCCCACCTGCAGCGCGCGGCGCAGCTCGGCTTCCAGCGCAGCCCGCGCGCTGACGGCGGCCTGCATGCCGGGGTCGAAGAAGCGCACGGCGTTGCGGCCGGCCGCCTTGGCCTGGTACATGGCCATGTCGGCGTGCTTGAGCAGGTCGTCCACGCTGCCGGCGGATTCGCCGAAGAGCGTGAGCCCGATGCTCGGCGTGCTGTGGTGGCTGATGCCGTCCAGCAGGTACGGCAAGCTCAGGGCGTTGCCGATCTTGCGCGCCAGCAGCGAGGCATCGGCGCTGGCGGCCCAGGCCTCGGCGGGCAGCCCCTCGGCCAGCACCACGAACTCGTCGCCGCCGAACCGGGCCACGGTGTCGCTCTGGCGCACGCAGCCTTGCAGGCGCTGGGCGACCTGCACCAGCAGGCGGTCGCCCATGTCGTGGCCGAGCGTGTCGTTCAGGTCCTTGAAGTTGTCCAGGTCGATGAACAGCAGCACGCCGTGCCGCCCCGTGCGGCCGACGGACAGCGTGGCGCGGTAGAGCCGGTCGATCAGCAGCCGCCGGTTGGGCAGGCCGGTGAGCACGTCGAAGAACGCCAGCCGCTCGATCTCGGCCTCGACCTGCTTGCGGTCGGTGATGCTGCGGCCGACGCCCCGGTAGCCCTGGAACGCACCGGCCTCGTCGAACACGGGCACGCCGCTGATCGACACCCAGTAGGCCGTGCCGTCCGATGCCAGCCGCTGCAGTTCGAGCTCCCGGAACGGCTCGCGCGCATCGAGCAGCCGGCGGTGGGCCGCCCAGTCCTCCTCGGTCATGTTGAGGGCGCCCAGCTCCCAGCGGGTGCGTCCCACGACTTCGCCGGGCTCCATGCCCACCGGGTTGCGCCCACCCACGAAGTGGATGAACCGGAAGGATGCGTCCTGCTCCCAGTACCAGTCGGAGGAAAGGTCGCTCAGGCTGCGAAAGCGCGCCTCGCTCACCCGCAGTTCGGCCTGGGTGCGCACGTGGTCGGTCACATCGGTGAAGGTGCGCACCATGCCGCCATCGGGCAGCTGCGTGGTGTGCACCTCCAGCGTGCGCCCGTGGCGCGTGCGGCGCCAGTACACCGCGGGCGACGGAATGCCGCCAGCGCTTTGCACATAGGCCCGCGCCTGCGCATCGACCAGTTCGGCGCTTTCGCCGAAATCGCCGCGCGCTTGCTGCAGCTGCTTGAGCTCCATCAGCGTGGGCCGGGCATCGAGCAATGCGCGCGGCAGCTCCAGCAACTCCAGCACCCGGTCGTTGTAGACGGTGATGCGGCCGTCAGGCCCCACGGTGTACAGGCCTTGGCTCATGCTGGCCAGCGTGGTCTGCAGCAGCGCGCGCTGCGAAGGGGGTTCGTCCGGCCACGGCAGCGCGGGCGCGGCGGCGGGCACCGGACCGTGTGGCGCATGCGCCTGCAGCAGCGCCGCCAGCCGCTGGGCCAGTTGCGGCAGGTGCGCGCCGCCTTCGGCGCGCAGCACGTAATCCCCGGGGCCCAGGCGCAGGGCACGCGCGGCGAGTGCCTCCTGCGCCGGGTCCAGGCAGAGCACCAGCGGCTGGATGCGCCCCTGCGCCGCCCAGTCCGGCAAGGCGGTGGCACCGCGTTCCAGGTCCAGCACCAGCGCCTGGCAGGCCGCCGGCACGGCGAACGCGGGAGACCGCGCCACGCCATCGCGGCCGGCCGCGAAATCCGCGGGGGACACCTCCCAGTCGGGGCGGTGGCTGGACAGCCATCGCATCGCCGCGCGGGCCGGTGCCGCACCGGTGCCCACCCAGCCGATGCGCGGCCGCGCGGCCATGGCGGTGGATACCGGCGCGCCGCCCGTTCCCAGAGGGCACGGGGCGGCAGCGGCAGGGGAAACGGTGGGCAGCGCGCTCATGCCATGCCAGCTTCTGCGGCCGTGGGCAGGGCGCCCGGCAATTGCTGGTCGCGTTCGAACTGGGCCACCGGGCTCGGCCGGCCGAACAGGTAGCCCTGGAAGCCTTCGCAGCCGTGCAGCTTGAGAAACGCCAGCTGCCCGGTGGTTTCCACCCCTTCGGCGACCACCTGCAGGTCCAGGCTCTTGGCCAGGGCGAGGATGGTGCGCACGATGGCGGCGTCGTTGGGATCGGTGAGCACGTCGCGCACGAAGCCCTGGTCGATCTTGACCTGGTCCAGCGGCAGGCGCTTCAGGTAGCTGAGCGACGAATAGCCCGTGCCGAAGTCGTCGAGCGAGAAGCCCACGCCCTGCTTCTTGAGCTGGGCCATGCGCTGGATCGCATCCTCGATGTCGCCCAGCAGCAGGCTCTCGGTGAGCTCCAGCTTGAGCCGCTGGGGATTGGCGCCCGTGCGCTGCAGGGTCTCCAGCACCTCGGCCGCGAAGGCCGGCTGCCGGAACTGCCGGGCACTCACGTTGACGGCGATGGTCAGCCGCGCGGTGTCGGGGTGCTCGGCCCAGCGCACCAGTTGCTCGCACGCCGATTCGAGCACGAAGCGCCCCAGCGGCAGGATGAGCCCGGTCTGCTCGGCCAGCGGGATGAAGTCGCCGGGGCTGATCATGCCGCGCCCGGGGTGGTGCCAGCGCACCAGGGCTTCGGCGCCGCACAGCTGCGCGCGGTGGTCCACGATGGGCTGGTAGTGCACCGCGAGTTCCTGGCGGGCCAACCCCTGGCGCAGGTCGGCTTCCAGGTGCGAACGGGCGTGCACCTGGGCCTGCATCTCCGGGTCGAAAAAGCGCTGCGTGTTGCGGCCTTCGGCTTTGGCCTGGTACATGGCCAGGTCGGCGCGCTTGAGCAGCTCGTCCACACTGCGCGGCTGGTCGCCGAACAGCGTGATGCCGATGCTCGGCGTGCTGTAGTGCTGCTGCGTGCCCAGCATGAAGGGCTGGTTGAGCTGCAGCAAGAGCTTGTCGGCCACGTGCTCGGCCTGCGTGGCCGCCTCGGTCAGGCCGGCGTCGAGGTTTTCCAGCATCACCACGAACTCGTCGCCGCCGAAGCGCGCCACCGTGTCGGTGGCCCGCACGCACGACACCAGGCGCGTGGCGACCTGCGCCAGCAGCTGGTCGCCCATGTCGTGGCCGAGCGTGTCGTTCAGGTCCTTGAAGTTGTCCAGGTCGATGAACAGCAACGCGCCCAGTTGGCCGTTGCGCTGGCAGACGGCGCTGGCGCGCTGCAGGCGGTCCAGCAGAAGGCGGCGGTTGGGCAGGCCGGTGAGCGCATCGAAGAAGGCCAGCAGTTCGATCTGCTGCTCGGCCTTCTTGCGGTCGGTGATGTCGCGGCACACGCCCAGCAGCCCGGTGACGTGGCCGTGCAGGTCGCGGATGGGGGTCTTGATGGTTTCGAAGTAGCCCTCGTAGCCGTCTTCCTGGAACGTGAGGGTCTCCTCGTACACCAGTGGCTGCCAGGCAGCCATGGCGCGCTGGTCGAGCTGGCGCACCCGCTGGGCCTCGACGGCGGGTAGGAGATCGTCGTCCGACAGGCCGATGATGTCGCGCTCGCGCCGCCCGATGAAACGCTCGAAAACGGGGTTGCACGACAGGTAGCAGCCGTTCGCATCCTTGAGGAACACCACGTCGGGGATCGCGCTCACCAGGCTGGCCAGGCGGGTGCGCTGCTGCGTGAGTTCCAGCGCCATGCGCTTTTGCTCGGTCAGGTCGAACGCGAACACCACCACGGCCACCGTGCGGCCATCAGCGGCGACTTCCGGCACCAGCGTGGTGTGCCAGAACTGGGCGCCATGGGTTTTGGGAATGCGGTGCTCGAACACCACTGTCTCGCCCTCCAGCGCCCGGTCGAAATGCGGCTGGATCGGGGCCATCAGGTCGGCGGGCAGCACGTCCACGAGGAACTGACCTTCGAGCTCATCGACCGGTCGGCGCAGCCAGTGCGCCTGCGAAGGGTTCACGTACACGATGCGCAGATCGCGGTCCAGCCGCGAGACACCGCCCGGCAGGTGGCTGAGCAGGCTCGCCAGTTGCACCTCGTGCGCGCGGCTCAGGTCCTGGGCCTCCCGCTGCTCGGTGACGTCGGTCAGCACGCCGTCCCAGATCACGCGGCCCTTGTCCAGCGGCCGGGGGGTGGAGCTCATCCGCATCCAGCGCAACTGGCCGTTGGCCACGCGCATGCGCACCACCGAGTCGCCGACGCCCATGGTGCGGTAGGACGCCTCGTCCGACGCCGCGCAGGCCAGGCGGTCCTGCGGCTCCATCTGCTCGAAGAACAGGGTGGCATCGTTCACCACCGCCTGGGCCGAAATGCCGTTCAAGCGCTCGATCGCATCGCCCATGTGCACGAAATGCCAGCGGCCGTCCGCCTCGCGCACGCGCTGGTACAGCACGCTGTCGGGCAGGTTGCGGCCCAGCAGCTGCAGGCGGCGTTCGCTTTCCAGCAGCCGGGCCTCCGCCTCGCGCGCCCGGGCGAACGGCATGCGGATGCCGGCGATGAACACCGCCTGGAACATCAGCGCATACCCCAGCACGCGCAAGGCGTGTGCGAACGTGTCGACGAAAACCGGATGCAGCGGGTACAGCAGCATGGCGAATTCCGCCAGCGCCAGGGCGGCGGCCGCACAGGCCATGATGCGCCGGCGCCCCCGGCCGCGCTCCCTGCGGGCGGTGTCGTGCACCCGGTACATCATCCAGGCGGCCACGGCCATGGTGCCGCCGAGCAACCCGTCCGCCCCCATGGCGAAGCGCTCGCCGTGCGCCAGCCCGAACTGCTCGGGCAATCCGCTGGAGGCGGACCACACGAGCACCAGCGACACACCGGCCGAGGCCACGGCCCAGGCCCGACCGGGCCCGTGGAACGACACCCGCAAGGCGAACAGCAGCAGGGTCAGAGCCTCGAACCCATGGGCCAGCAATCCGAAGTAGGAAGAGACATTCGCCCGCGTGACGGACGCCATGCTTTCCATCTGGTGCAGCAGGACGGCGTGAAGGAAATTACAGACCGCAGCGGTCGCCAGCCCGGCCACGAGCACGTTGGCGCGGCCTTGCTGCGTATCGTCGAGCATGTGCAGGGACACCGCCACGGCCAGCAGGCCGATGAGCACCACCACCATGTCGAGGAAAGGCTCGAGGCCGTGCAGCCCCTGCAGGCCCGAACCCAGCAGTTGCACCACCGGCACCAGCAGCAGCGCCAGCACTGCCACCACCAGCATCAGCGTGACCGCGGGCGCCTCCGACAGAAGCGTCCGCGCGATGGCTGCAGTGACCGGACGGTGGGGAGGGGGGGTCATGGCGGCGGCGGGTTACCTGAACATATCGTCACAAGTGTATCGGGCCGCTCGCCCCCTGGGCGGATGTCCCCCAATCAAGCGGTCAACAACTGCCGGAGCACATAGGGCAGGATGCCGCCGGCGCGGTAGTAGTCCACCTCGATCGGCGTGTCGATGCGCAGCGTGACCGTGACCTCCTGGCGCGACCCGTCGGCCCGGCGAATCGTCAGCAGCGCGTCGCTTTGCGGGGTGAGTTCCGAATCGGGAGCCACGTCGATCGTCTCGTTGCCGGTCAGGCCCAGCGACTCCCAGGAATCGCCCGCCTTGAACTGCAGGGGCAGCACGCCCATGCCCACGAGATTGGAACGGTGGATGCGCTCGAAGCTCTTGGCCACCACCGCCTTGATGCCCAACAGCTGCGTGCCCTTGGCCGCCCAATCGCGGCTGGAGCCGGTGCCGTACTCCTCGCCCGCGAAGATCACGGTGGGGGTGTCTTGGGCGATGTACTTCATGGCCGCATCGAAGATGAACATCTTCGTGCCCTGTAGTTCCCCCTCGTTCTGGAACAGCGTGACGCCGCCCTCCTCGCGCGAGCCGTCGGCGGTGGGCGGAATCATCAGGTTCTTGATGCGCACGTTGGCGAAGGTGCCGCGCATCATCACATCGTGGTTGCCGCGGCGAGCGCCGTAGCTGTTGAAGTCCTGCTTCATCACGCCGTTGTGCAGCAGCCACTGCCCAGCGGGCGAGGTCTCCTTGATGGAGCCCGCCGGCGAGATGTGGTCGGTGGTGATCGAGTCGCCGAACAGCGCCATGATGCGTGCACCCACGACCGACTCCGATGCCTTGGAGCCGTCCGCGCCCACCGCCCGCTCCTTGGCATCCAGCGTGAACCGCGCGAAGAAGGGCGGCTCCGCGATGTAGGTGCTGGCGGGCCAGTCGTAGGTGTCGCCCTTCACGCCCTTGATGTTGTTCCAGAGCGCGCCCGGATCGGTCTTGACCTTGCCGTAGTTGTCGCGGAAGGCCTTGCCGTTCATGGCGAAGCGCATCAACGCGTGGATTTCATCGCTGGTGGGCCAGATGTCGCCCAGGTACACGTCGCGCCCGCCCTTGCCCTTGCCCACCGGCTCCGTCATGAGGTCGCGCAGCACCGTGCCGGCGATCGCGTACGCCACCACCAGCGGCGGGCTGGCCAGGAAGTTGGCCTTGATGTTGGGGTGGATGCGGGCCTCGAAATTGCGGTTGCCCGACAGCACCGCCGCGCAGACCAGATCGTTGCCGGTGATGGCCTCGTTCAGCTCGGGCGCGAGGTCGCCGGCGTTGCCGATGCAGGTCGTGCAGCCATAGCCCGCCAGCGCGAACCCGAGCTTTTCCAGGTAGGGCATCAGACCGGTTTCGGTGAGGTACTCCGTGACGATGCGGGAGCCGGGCGCGAGCGAGGTCTTGATGTGCGGCCGCACTTTCAGGCCGGCCTCCACGGCCTTCTTGGCCAGCAGGCCGGCGGCCAGCAGCACGCTCGGATTGGAGGTGTTGGTGCAGCTCGTGATGGCGGCGATCAGCACGTCGCCGTTGCCGATGGTGGGGTCCACCCCCTTGGTCGGCAGGCGCACGGCGGCATCGGCATGCGTGACCGCCAGCGGCGGCTTGTTGTGCTCCATCTCGACCAGGAAACGCGGGCCACCCGCAGGGGCCGGCTTCTCGGCGGGAACCGCCTCGCTCACGCCCTCGTCGCCCCGGTGGATGTGGTGCCGCGTGTGCAGCAGTTCGGCCGGGCGGTTGAAGCCGTTTTCCGCCGCGGGCTTGCTGAACAGCGACACGAAGTCGCTGCTCACGTTGCCCAGCTCGATACGGTCCTGGGGCCGCTTCGGTCCTGCGAGGCTGGGGGTCACATCGCCCAGGTGCAGGCGCACGATCTTGGAATAGTCGATTTCGCCGGCGAGCGGCACGCCGAACAGGCCCTGGGCGCGGAAATACGCCTCGAACGCTTCGATCTCGCTGTCGGTGCGGCCGGTGCCCTTGAAGTAATCGATGGTCTTTTCGTCCACCGGGAAAAACCCCATCGTCGCGCCGTACTCGGGTGCCATGTTGCCGATGGTGGCCCGGTCGGGCAGCGACAGCGTGCGCGTGCCCTCGCCGAAGAATTCCACGAACTTGCCCACCACCTTGTGCTGGCGCAGGATCTCGGTCACCGTCAGCACCAGATCGGTGGCGGTCACGCCTTCGCGCAACTGGCCGGTCAGCTCGAAGCCCACCACGTCCGGGGTCAGGAAATACACCGGCTGGCCCAGCATCGCCGCCTCGGCCTCGATGCCGCCCACGCCCCAGCCCACCACGCCGATGCCGTTGATCATGGTCGTGTGGCTGTCCGTTCCCACCAGCGTGTCGGGGTAGTACACGCCATCGGCCCTCTTGTGCACCCCTCGCGCCAGGTATTCCAGATTGACCTGGTGGACGATGCCGAACCCGGGCGGCACCACGCCGAAGGTATCGAATGCCTGCATACCCCACTTCATGAATTCGTAGCGCTCGCGGTTGCGCTGGAATTCCAGCTTCATGTTCAGGTCCAGCGCCTTTTTCGTTCCGTAGTGGTCCACCATGATGGAGTGGTCCACCACCAGATCCACGGGCACCAGCGGCTCGATCTTCTTGGGCTTCTTGCCCAGGCGCTGGGCCACGCTGCGCATGGCGGCCAGATCGGCCAGCAAGGGCACGCCGGTGAAATCCTGCAGCACCACGCGCGACACGACGAAGGGAATCTCGTCTTTGCGGTCGGCCACTGCCTGCCAGCGCGACAACTGCTCCACATGTTCCGCCGTGACCTTGCGGCCATCGCAGTTGCGCAGCACCGATTCCAGAACGATCCGAATCGAAACCGGGAGCCGTTTGATCGACGGGTATTGCTTGGCCAGTGCCGGAAGCGAATAGAACTTGCCGCTTTTGCCGGACCCCGTCGTGAAATTCTTCAGGGTGGATGCGAACGCGTGGCGGGAAACCGGGGGTGACATCGAGGCCATGTAGTGCTACTCCTGTGGGGACGAGAGCACCTATTCTGGCAGTCCTACATATCGATGCAATCGTGGGGTAATCGCATGCAGGACATTTCAGAGAGTCCACCGCCAAACTCCAGAAGAAACGCCCGATCGCAAGGCCTGCCGTCCTACGCCATGGGAACAGCAGCGCGGGTAGATGCAGCGCCATATATCGCGTGCCATTCGATTAACAAAATACCGCCCTGCGGAATCTCCATTTTTATCCGATGACTTCTCTTGAAATTAATCGGCTGGGCAGCATTGCCGCTCAAGAAGGTTAAGCCAACTCCCAATGGCTGGGATTTGGAGGCAGAGCGCAGCGCCCGAAAGCGGCCAGTGCACCGATGAAAGGGAAGCCAGGAAAACCGCCTGGGCTGCCCATGCAGTCAAACCGAACGGCACGGTATTCGCAGCCATGAAAAAAGCCCGCCAAGGCGGGCTTTTTATTGCGTGGGTTGCTCTTGCCAATCCGCAGCGCGGGCAGTGCCTGCGCGCGATCTGGAATTCAAGGCTTGCACTCAAATGGCGAATTGCTCGCGGTCTTGGTTCTGGATCCACTTGGGCGCCTTGCCACGGCCCGTCCACGTCTGGCCCGTCGCGGGATCGCGGTATTTGGGAGCGACTTTGACGCCAGCGCTGGCACTGCGGGCACGGCCCGTGGGAAATACGTCCTGAGCGGTCAAACCATACTCCGCCACCAGATTGCGAACCTGATTGATGGCATCGGAAAGTTCGCGGCGACGTGCTTCGCCGATTTGCTGCTCAAGTTCTTCGCGCTGTTTCAGCAGGTCTTTGTAGCTAGTGCTCATGGTGATGTACGGAGATTAATAACGAAGGCCGCATTATAGGTATCTTTCAATATCGTGCAGAGAAAGCGGGCGCAATCCACCCTTTGAATAACCCGCTGATTTCTGGAATTTCGGGGAACTCTGCCAGCTCAGCCATATCGAAGCGCGCGCCCTGATTTGCCCCGGCCGGGGCATCGCGGCCTGGGCGATTACCTGGCACGGCTTCGTCCAGCCGCGACAATGCGGGTTTACCACCTTCGGAAACGCCATGGCGCTCTACTGCATCGGGGATATTCAAGGCTGCGACACGGCATTGCAGCGCCTGCTGGACCACATCGGGTTCTCTCCCAGCCGCGACACGGTTTATTTGCTGGGCGACCTGGTGAATCGGGGCCCTGATTCCGCTGCCGTGCTGCGCCGCTGCATGCATCAGGGCGACAGCCTGCGCAGCCTGCTGGGCAACCACGACCTGCATCTTCTGGCGGCCGCCCACGGGGCCCGCAAGCCTTCCCGCCGCGACACGCTGGACCAGGTGCTGCAGGCACCCGACCGCGAGGCCCTGCTGGACTGGCTGCGCCATCAGCCGCTGGCACGCCAGCATGTGCATGGTGGAGAGCCCCTGTTGATGGTCCACGCGGGCGTATTGCCCTCGTGGTCGGCCCAGGACGTGCTGGCGAATGCCGACGAGGTGCAAGCCGTGCTGCGCGGGGCCGACATGCCCGCATTCCTTCACGCCATGTACGGCAACACCCCCGACCGCTGGGACCCCACGCTGACCGGGACGGACCGCTTGCGCGTGATCGTCAACGCCCTCACCCGATTGCGCTTCTGCACACCTGAGGGCGCCATGGATTTCGAGAGCAGCGAGGGTGCCAGCGCTGCCCCAGCCGGCCTGGTGCCGTGGTTCGAAGCACCGGGCCGCAAAACGCAGGACAGGCTGGTGGCGTTCGGGCACTGGTCCACCCTGGGCTGGATGAACCGAGCCAACCTGCTGGCGCTGGACACCGGTTGCGTATGGGGCGGCTGCCTCAGCGCGGTCCGGTTCGGCCGAACGCTGGCAGACCGTGAGCACTGCCATGTCGATTGCGAGGAGGCGCAAAAGCCTGGGGCCTGAACACGAACGAGCCACCCGCCGTCCAACGGCGATAAGGACTCACCCAAGGCCTCAGCGAATCAGGCCCCGGCCGACGGATCGGACCGGGGGGCTCACTGCGAAGAGGTTTCGGTCTCGGGCTGCACGGCCTTGAACAGGGCCGCCACCTTGCGTTTGGGCTTGATGTTGGCCGAGATGCCGCTGCGCGCCGGCTGGGCCTTGGCCGCAGACTCCCAATGGGGCGCCGCCTCGGTGGCCGGTGCCTCGTAGGGCTTGTCAAAGAACGGATCGCGGGGTGCCGAAGGGGCGCGGTAGCTGCTGCGCGGCGCGCTGCCACGCGGGTCGTGCGCCTCGCCGCCCCGCTCACGCCGGCCACCTTCACGCTGGCCATCCTCGCGCCATGCGCGCTGGCCATCGTTGATGCGGCCGCGCGGGCGGTCTTCCTCGTACTCGAGGGCTTCGAGATCGATCTTCTTCTTGATGAGCTTTTCGATGTCCGCCACCAGGCGCGTGTCGCTGCTGGACACCAGCGTGACCGCTAGGCCCGAGGCGCCTGCACGGCCCGTGCGACCGATGCGGTGCACGTAATCCTCGGCATTGAACGGCACATCGAAGTTGAACACGGCCGGCACATCCTTGATGTCCAGTCCGCGTGCCGCCACGTCGGTGCACACCAGCAGATCCACTTCGCCCTGCTTGAAGGCATCGAGCGCCTTCAAGCGTTCGTCCTGGCTCTTGTCGCCGTGCAACGCCGCGGTCTTGAGGCCTTCGCGCTCCAGGCTCCGGGCCAGCCGGGCACAGCCGAGCTTGCTGTTCACGAAGATGAACGCCTGCTTCAGGCCCCGCGTCTTCAGCACTTGGTGGATGGCACGGCGCTTGTCGTCGTCGTTGGCGCTGTAGAAACGCTGCTCCACCGTGGAAGCCGTTTCGTTGGGGCGGGCCACTTCGATCGTGATCGGGTCTTGCAGGTAGCTGCCCGCCAGGCGCTTGATCTCGGGGGAGAACGTGGCGCTGAACAGCAGCGTGGTGCGCTGCTTGGGCAGGTACGAGAGGATGCGCTGCAGATCGGGCAGGAAGCCGATGTCCAGCATGCGGTCGGCTTCGTCGAGCACCACGTACTCGACCTGGTTCAGCACCGCATTCTTGGCTTCGATGTGGTCCAGCAGCCGACCGGGCGTGGCCACGAGCACTTCCACGCCTTTTTTCAGCTCCAGCGTCTGCGGCTTCATGTCCATGCCTCCGAACACCACGGTGCTGCGCAGCTTGGTGTACTTGGCGTACAGGGCGACCTGCTGGGCGACTTGGTCGGCCAGCTCCCGCGTCGGCAGCAGCACCAGGGCGCGCACCGGATGGCGGGCGGGGGAGGTAGAGCTGTTTTCGTGCTTGAGCAGGCGCTGCAGCAAGGGCAGCGAGAAGGCGGCCGTCTTGCCGGTGCCCGTCTGGGCCGCACCCATCACGTCCTTGCCAGTCAAGACGACCGGAATGGCCTGCTCCTGAATGGGCGTCATGGACTCGTAGCCCATTTCGGCCACGGCGCGTGCCAGCGGTTCAGCCAGCGATAAATTGGAGAAAGAACTTGTCATTTAGCCCGCTATTGTCGCACCAGGGGCTGAACGGGGTGTTTTTTCGGGTAGGCATTCGTGCGCCAAAGGCACGATGCTATTCAATTCATAGCACCATACGATGGCTGTAAAAGCGCAAACGCCACCCCAAGCATTGCAGGGTGAACGCTTCCACTGCGGCGTTCACACTACAGGCTGCGGGCCGAAAACGTGTCGCAAGCCTTCACGCTGCCGTTTTCCAGGCCGGCATGGAACCACCGCTGGCGCTGCGCACTGGTGCCGTGGGTGAAGCTGTCCGGCACGACGGCGCCGCCGCCCGCCCGCTGCAGAGCGTCGTCCCCGATCTTGGCCGCGGCGTTCATGGCCTCTTCTACGTCGCCCTGCTCCAGGATCTGGCGGGCATTCTGGGCATGGTGGGCCCAGACCCCGGCGAAGCAGTCGGCCTGCAGTTCCAGACGCACGGACAGCTGGTTGTACTGCACCTGGCTGACGCGGCCGCGCATCTGGTCCACTTTGGCGCTGATGCCCAGCAGGTTCTGGACGTGGTGGCCCACCTCGTGGGCGATCACGTAGGCCTGGGCGAAATCCCCAGGCGCGCCCAGCCGGTTCTTCAAGGTTTCATAGAAGCCCAGGTCGATGTACACCTTGCGGTCGCCGGGGCAGTAGAACGGGCCCATCGCTGCCTGGCCGGTGCCGCAGGCAGTGGGTGTGGAGCCACGGAACAGCACGAGCTTCGGGTCCTGATAGGCGTTGCCACCCTGGCGGAAGATGTCGGTCCACACGTCTTCGGTGTCGGCCAGCACGGTGGAGACGAATCGCGCCATCTTGTCGTCGGCCGGCGGGCGGTGTGCCGGCGCCTGCTGGACCTGGGCGGGAGCGCCTCCGCCGCCGCTCAGCAGTCCCAGAATGGTCAAGGGATTGATCCCAAAAATCCAGCCCCCCAGCAACGCCACCACGATGGTGCCGATGCCGATGCTGCGGCCGCCGAACACCGGCATGCCCCCACCGCCGCCGCCATCACGGCGGTCCTCGACGTTGTCCGATTCGCGGTTGCCTTCCCATTTCATACGGTTCTCCTGCTCGCACCTGCGGATGCGGTGCGCCGGATGTTACGCCCGCGCCGCACACCGGGCAGCGGTTCCCATGGGTCGATTCGCTTCCGCATCAAGGCTGCGGCTCGCTGAACGAGGGCGCGTCCACCGCTGCATAGGTGGCCGGTGAACTCTGCAGGCCCCGGGGGGCCCAGTGCGCCTGGCGCTCCGACGCCTGCTGCACCTGCCCCTGCACCACCCAGCCCAGCGCGACGAGTTGCGCCGCGATCACCACGCTGCCGATCACGATGGGCCAAGGGCGCAGCGTCGGGGCGGGGGACACGGGGGGATGAAAATCGTCGTGCATGGCGGTCTCTTGCGGATGGGTCTGAAATGGATGGATGGGATGCTAGGCAGCGCACCAGAGCCGAAAACCCGGTCGATGGCCTGCGGGGGCGTAGGACGGAGCCGGTCTGGCGACACCCCCTGCAACGCGCCGACCTTCAGGCGCTCCCTGCCTGGATCAACGCGTGCACCAGTGCACGCTGGCGGCGGCGGGCTCGGCGTCTTCGAAATACCCGGACAACTCCTGCACCAGGTCTTGCAGGGCGCATCCCGGAAGGGCACGGGCCCGTTCGATCTGCTGCATGGCGTAAGTGCGGTCGCCGAGCATCATGGCGGCGCTGATGCAATGGCCACGGGCGGCCATCTGCAGCAGGAAGGCATCGAGCGCTTCGGCGGGCCAATAGCAGCGGTGGGTGCTGCCTCCCGAAGCCTCGTGCAGCACATGCGAAAGGCCCGTGCGCTCGGCCTGGAAAGACGATACGGCGTGGTGGGTGGCAGGCATGGTGGGATCCTCAGGCAGCGTTCTGCGTGGGATTTACAGCATTCAACCGAATGCAACACAGAACCTGGCTGAATCGTAAAAAACCGTAGCCGCCCTCGCTCACGGCAAAAAAGCCGTGGCAGTGTAGGACTCCACCGCCCGAAAAATCAGGCCCGCATCAGGCCTTGGGCAGCGTGACGCCGCTTTGGCCCTGGTATTTGCCGCCCCGGTCTTTGTAACTCACGTCACAAACCTCGTCGCTTTCGAAGAACAGCACCTGGGCGCATCCCTCGCCGGCATAGATGCGGGCCGGCAGCGGGGTGGTGTTGCTGAATTCCAGCGTGACATAGCCCTCCCACTCGGGCTCGAACGGCGTCACGTTCACGATGATCCCGCAGCGGGCATAGGTGCTCTTGCCCAGGCAAATGGTCAGCACGTTGCGGGGAATGCGAAAGTACTCCACCGTGCGTGCCAGCGCGAAGCTGTTGGGCGGGATGATGCAGCTGTCGCCTTCGAAGTCGACGAAGCTCTTTTCATCGAAGTTCTTCGGGTCCACCACGGTGCTGTGGATGTTGGTGAACACCTTGAATTCCGGCGCGCAGCGGATGTCGTAGCCATAGCTGCTGGTGCCGTAGCTGATGATCTTGCGGCCTTCCGCCTCACGGACCTGGCCCGGCTCGAAGGGCTCGATCATTCCGGTCTGCTCTGCCATGCGGCGAATCCACTTGTCGCTTTTGATGCTCATTGCTCACTCCTGCTGGGCCGCCATTGTAGAGAGGACGCGCGGGCAGGCACTATATTTTTCATAGCGACATGCGCTAGTGCAACCTGCGCCAGGGGCCTATTCGGCTTGGGAAACCACGGTGCGCTCGATCACCCGGTCGTCGCCCAGCACGATCATCGCGAAGAGCAGTTCGTCCAGGTTGGCCGCGTGCGCGGTCTTGCGCGCCAGCAGCGGCGTGGCGCGCGGATCCAGCACCACGAAGTCGGCCTCGCACCCGGGCTGCAGGTTGCCGATGACGCCCGCCAGCCCCAGCGCGCGCGCCGCGCCGGCCGTGTGCTGCCACCACAGCGCCTGCGGCGACAGCGACAGGCCGGGCTTCGTCTGCCCTTCGCGCCCCACATAGTAGGCGGCGAGCATGGTGTGGAACGGGCTGAAGCTCGTGCCGCCCCCCACATCGCTCGCCAATCCGTAGCGAAAGCCGACCCGGTCGGCCCCGGCGTAGTCGAAGAAGCCACTGCCCAGAAACAGGTTGCTGGTGGGGCTGACCGCCGCCACCGCGCCGGTGTCGCGCATGAGCGCCCGGTCGGCATCGTCGAAGTGGATGCAGTGGGCGTACACGGCGCGCTCGCGCATCAGCCCGAAATCGTCGTACACCGACAGGTAGCTGCGGGCCGCGGGAAACAGTTCGCGGGCCCATCGGATCTCGTCCAGGTTCTCGGCCACGTGCGACTGAATCCATACGTCGGGATATTGCGCGGCCAGTTCGCCCGCGCCGCGCAACTGGGCCTCGGTGCAGCTGGGCGCAAAACGCGGCGTGATGGCATAGCCCAGCCGGTCCTGGCCGTGCCAGCGGCGGATCAGCGATTCAGTGTCGCGCAGGGACTGCTCGGTCTGGTCGCGCACGCCATCGGGCGAGTGGCGGTCCTGCAGCACCTTGCCGGCGATCAGGCGCAGTCCGCGCGCCTGGGCCTCGCCCATCAGCGCGTCCACCGACGCCGGGTGCGAGGTGGCGAACGTGAGCGCGGTCGTCACGCCGTTGCGCAGCAATTCGTCCAGGAACACGGTGGCCACGCCGGCGGCATAGGCTGGATCGGCAAAGCGGGACTCGTGGGGAAAGGTGTAGTTTTCCAGCCAGGGCAGCAGGCCGTCGGCGGGCGAGCCGATCACGTCGGTCTGCGGAAAATGCACGTGCATGTCGACGAACCCCGGCGCGATGATGCGGCCGGGCCAGTGCACCACCGGCCACTGTGCGTATTGGGCCGCCAGGGTGTTCCAGGCGCCTGCGGCCTGGACGCGCTGGCGCCCCTGGGCATCGGGGCCGATGGCCAGCAGGCCGTCTTCTTCATACAGGGCCGAATGGTCGTCGGCGAAACGCAGCAGGCCGGAGCGGTAGATTTGCATGGCGGCAGCTTAACGCCGGGCACGGCGCCTTTCATGCGCCGCAGCGCATGGGGCCCATACCGGCGGCGCTACACCGCCACCCGCTCCCGGGGCCGCAACGCCTCGCGGTCCTGCGCCGCTGTCGGAGCGGCTGAGCGGCCCAGTTGCCCCGCAATGCGCTGGGCGTGCAGCAAAAGCCGCTCGATGGCAGACACGTAGAACAGCGCGCCCTGGGTCAGCGCCCCGATGGCGAACAGGCCGGGCTGGCCCAGCACCTGAAGGCTCTGCGCATCGATCGCGATGCCGCCCAGTTCGTGCTGGCGGATCAGGCCACGGTCGATCAGGTTCTCGATGAGCGGCGAATCGATGCGCGCCAAGTTGCCGGCCACGCCGGTCGCATCCAGGATGCCGTCGAGCGCCAGCATTCCGCCGGCCAGCTCCACCTGGAATCCCGGCCGGCCCTCCGCCAGCCGGGTGGCCCGGTAGCCGGGGTGCACGGTCAGCCGGCCCGCCTGGAGCAGCGCCTGGACCTTGCGCGCGTTGTCCAGCGGCATCGGGTGCCGGTAGCTCATCCAAAGGCCCTGGTATTTGGCGCTTCTGGTCCGGACGCAGCGCGGCCCAGTAGCAGTCGATGTCCTCCTTGGTGGCGTCCAGCTGCAGCTGCCAGTTGCGCACGGCCTGGGCCGCCTCGATCTCCCGGCCGATGCGGACCAGGGGGTCGCGGATCGTCATGAGGCCCGGGTATTCGTGCCCACAAGGATGGCTTTCGCGGAACCAGCGCAGGAAGCCGCGCAGCGTGTCGCCCGCATAGCGGTGCTCGGGGCGCACCAGGGGCGTGGTGGGCAGGGCGCCGCGCACCAGGGGCAGCTGACCGGAATGGGAAAACATGTGGATGCGCTCCACACCGAGCCGGCCGAGCAGCAGCGCCATGTCGATGGCCGTGAGCTTGGTGCCGAGGATGCCGATGCGTGCGTTCCGCGGCAGTTCGGCCTTGATGGCGCCCAGGTCGTGGTATGGGTTCGCGTGGTAGTGCGCCACGCCCGGAAACGGCGACCGCTTTTTGAGATGCCCCAGCGCCAGCACGACCTGGTCCACATGCCAGGCATGCTGGGCCGTGGCCACGTGAAAGCCGCTGGCCCCGCGCTCGATGTCGGTCACCGCCTGCGCCACGCGCACCAGCTTCACGCCGCGCGCGGCAAACGCGCTCTCGGCCTGGTGGGCGACATCCTGCAGGTAGGCTCCCATGAGCGAGCGCCGCACGTATCCCCCGGGCGCTTCGGCCTGCCCCGCGCAGAGTTGCTGCAGCCAGCGGTCGAACCCGTCCGGCTCGCCGGCCCGGGCGCTCAGCAACGACGAAGCCATGTTGAGGATGAACTCGCCGTCGTTGGTGTCCCGGCCGTAAGGCAGTCCCGGGCCGAACCCGCCGGACTCGTCGAACAGCAGCACCTCGGAAATCCCGGCTTGGCCGCCCATGCGGCTCAGCGCTTGCGTGACGAGGGTGCCGCTGCAGCCGCCCCCGATGATGGCGATCCTGGCCATGCTCATGTCTCCTTCGCGGGTGCGGTGCGCCGACGCATCAGGCGGTACCACCGGCCAGGGCCAGGTCCGCCGCGCGATCCCGGGCCGCGGGCACGGGGCGTGCCGGGGAGCCATGCCGTGCGAAATGCTGGCGCAGCAACATGTCGGCGCGCAGCGAGGCGGGAGCGGTCTGCAGCAGTGCCACCAGCTCGACCAGCGAAGCGGGCGCGCCTTCCAGGTAACGGCGGATGGAGTGCCCGTCGTGCAGGCGCACGGGGTCTTCCCGCAGCACCACGCCCGCCAGGCGGAGCAGCAGCTTCTTTTGCTCGCCCTTGCGCAAGATCCAGTGCGCGCTGCCGTAGCGGAACGCCTCGTCATCGCGGTGCGGCAGGAGCGGCGCCAGGCTCCAGAGCCCGTTGCCGCTGCCGCACAGGTAGTCCGGCGTGGTCGTGCCGGCCACGCTGCGCACATCGTTCAGCGCCGTGACGTCCACGGTGGGGGTGCCGAGCACCGACAGGTTCACGTCGCAGGCCGACGCGAACGACAGGGCGACGGAGCGGTTGAAGATTTCCTCCTGCTCCTGCACCGAATAGCCCAGCCGCTGCAGGTCCGCCCGGGCGGCGTTGTCGATCTGCTGGATGGTCGCGATGCCGGAGCTGTGCGCCAGGAAATGCAGCCGCACCAGGTCTTCGATGCCCTGGAAAGAGAGCCGCCCCGCCGGCTGCCCGTCGCGGTTCAGCGGCCGGCCCGCCGCATCGCGCTCCACCAGCCCGGTGGCCGTCCAGGCCAGCGCACGCGGCAACGCGACCAGCCGGGGCAGCACCACGCGCTCGTAGATGAGGCGGGACGAGTGGCTGACCACCTGCGCATGCGCCGTTGTGTTGAGCGTGAAGCGGTTGTGCAGCATGCTGGATTCGATCAGCACGGTGCCGTCGGCATCGAGGCCGGCGTGCGCGATGCCGAGCACCTCGGCGGCAGCCTGCGTGCGCTCCAGGAACCGGGCGAACGTGGCCGTGAGCCCGGTGGAGAGCTTCAGCCCCTCCGGGTAGTGGGTGGTGGGCGTGCTCGGCAGCACGATCCACGCGCCGCGGGCGATGGCGCCCTGCACGGCCGCCACGTCCATGTCGATGGGCACCGCCAGGCCGCCGCTGCGCGGCGCGTCCCGGTACACCCGGATGCCGGCGCTCTTGGGCTCGGCCTCCGAATTGGCCCGCAGGGCCACCGCCCGCTCGTGGATGGCCTCGAACAGCACGGCCATGGCGGCGCTGTAGCCGGGCTCGCTGCGCACGGCGGTGTGGACGATGTCGGTGCGGTCGTCCGTGTAGTGGCAAGGAATGGCGGTGAGGAATTCGAGAAACCGCCCCTCCGGCCCCTTGAACTGCGCAGGCGGCACCTGGTAGGCATGGGACGGCAGGCCCGCTTCGGCAGCCATGGCCTGCAGCGCCGCGTCCCATCGGCCGCCGGGGCGCTGGCGCTCGGCCAGCAACTCGCGCACGAAGTTCAGGGCCTGCAGCGGATAGACGTGCCGGAACACCGCCGCACCTTCACGGGGATAGCGGTCCCGCTCTTCCACGAAAAAGCGCGCGTAAAGCCCGTGGTCGCGCAGGGCCGCGAGCGCGAGGTCGCCCGCACCCGGTGCCTGCGCATCGGGCGGCAGGTGGTTGGCCTCGGCCTCCAGCGCGTCCAGGAACCGGGCTTCCCGGGCCGCGTAGGCGGGCTGCAGCGGTGCCAGCGCCGCCAGCACGGCGCTTGCCATGGCCCGGGGGCGGTCCAGCGGCACGGTCGATGCCAGCGGCTGCAGCTGGGCGATCGCGGCCTGCAGCAGCGCCACATCGGGGTGGGGCATGTCCAGCGCCACGCGCGTTTCCTCGGCCGTCAGCACCGTGGCCCCCAGGGCCTGCAACTGCTCGCGCACATAGCGCACCTGCTCCGCCGTGGTGCCGCGGCGCCAGCCACCAGCCACCTCGGGATCCGGCACGTTCAAGGCATCTTCCAGGCCCACTCGCACGCCGTCGAGGCCCAGGGCCACAGCCATGCGCGGCAGCAGCACGATCATCGGGCCGGGCACGAGGGCGGACACCTTGGCGCCCGGGCACTCCGCGCGGATGCGCGCCACCACTGGCTGCAGCCGCGCCACCGCCTGGGCCAGTGCCTGCTCGAAGCACTCCGCGGAGCCTTCGGCCAGCAGGCGCAGGATGTCCTTGCGCTCTTGCACCGGCAGCAGGGAATCGTCCTGCACACCGCCCTCGGGCAGGCGCCGGTGCTGGTCCACCCCCACCACCAGCATGAACAGCACGGGCCCGCCCATCGAACGCAGGCCGGCCTGATACGGCCCCAGCGCGCCGTCCAGGATCGCGCCGTTGAACACCTCCACCTCGGGCCGCACACCCCATTGCCGGCAGTGCGCGATCTGCGCCGCCAGGAAGGCCGGGGGGTTTTCATAGCCGCCGCCCGTCTGGAAGACCACCGGCCCGGGGCTGAAGGAGCCCATCTCCGGCGCGCGCTGCTGCGCGCCGTAGGCCCGCAGATGCACCCGGCGCACGGGGCTTTCGAAGTCGGCGGCACCGCCTCGCACGCTGGTGGACAGGTTCAGGATGGCAGCGGGCGTCGCCTGGTGCAGCCGGGGCACGATCGCCGCGTATTGCGCCTCGTCGATGTGGTTGGCCTGCCGCCCCAGGCGCACCGGCATGGCCACCCCGGGCACGTGGACCGGGTGCTGGCCGCTGCAGTCCCGCGTGTGCAGGTGCACGATGGCGGCCCCTTCGCGCACCGCCGCCACGCTGTGCGCGACGATGGCTTCGGGTGCGATGGGCAGGTGCGGCGATGCCGTCCTGCCCGGGTTCCAGTGGCCCGCACCGTGGTCGGCCCAGCCGCGCTCGCGCAGGGTGTCCAGCAGCTGCGGCGCCTCGGCCTGCAACGCGGCCACCAATGCGGGCGGCAGGTAGGTCTCGATCGTTTCCGCGCGCCATGCCAGATCGCCGGCGCCCGCCACATCCCAACCCTGGGAGGTGAGCGTCAGCACCAGCTCGCGCGCCGTCTTCGCCGAGGCGATGCGGTGCAGGGCCTCACCCGGCAGGTGCCGGCGTGCCTCCACGTCGCCCAGGCGGCGGCCCGGGGCCTGGGGCCCGTCTGCCGCGCTGGCCACCTGCAGGGCGTCCAGGCTGTCGCAGATCCCCAGGCCGCCGGCCGGCACCGCCTCCCAGCCATCGGCGGCCAGCCGATGGGCCAGGCCCATGCCCTGGGCGTCCGCGGCCTCGATCGACCGGGCGGGCAGGAATTTCGGCTCCCGGGCCAGGGCTTGCTGTGGAACGGCGCCCACAGGCGCCGCCGTGATGAACATTCGCATCGACCTTCTCCCCTTGGTTTTTTTCTGGACCCGCCGGGCGCGCCGCAGGCCGCGCGGGCCGGCGCATCGCGCGCCTGGCAGGCATGTCGATGGCATTACAGCAATGCCCGGGGCGCCCGGAAACTATCCCTTCGGGTAGTTGCCAGACCGACGCAGATGCATTCCAGGTCAGCGCGGAGCCCTGCGAACGACGCGCTTGGCGCTATGCGGCGTCGCCGGCCTGCGCTGCCGCCTGCCGGGCGCAGACCGCGCGCAGCGCCGCCACGAACAGCGATTGCTCTTCGTAGCGCGCGCCCTCGGTCCGCTGGAACAGCGTGATGGGCGGCAGGGTCCAGCCGAAGCGGTGGTCGACGATGCCCACGCCCGCGATGCGGGCCAGTTCTTCCGCGATGTCGGCGGGCACGATGGACACCGCTTTTTCGTTGGCCGCGATCAGCTCGCCGATGAGCTTGGACGACAGGCTCTCGACGAACGGCGCGGGCGGCGCCACCCCTGCGCGCAGGAAAAAATCGGTGATCTGCTCGCGCATGGGCGTCTGGCGGGCGCCCAGAATCCACTCCAGCCGGGCCAGCTCCTGCCAGGCCAGGGGCTGGCGCCCCAGCCGGGCGGCGAGGCGGCGGTGGGTGATGAGGCGGGGCGTCTGGTGGTAGAGCACCTCATGCTCCAGCCCCTGCATGTCGAGCACGGCCGATGCACGGCCGATCACGCAGTCCAGTTCATGCTGGCGCAGGCGCTCCAGCAGGCGGTCGCTGGTGCCTTCGTGGATGGTCACGGTCACCTGCAGGCCCTGCGGCCGCGTCTGGCCGATGGCGGCAGCCAGCAGCCGCCCGGACACGAAAGGGATCACGCCCACCTGCAGGTGCGCGGCGCGACCCAGGCCCACGGCTTCGATGTCGCGCACCCAATGGCCCAGGTCCTCCAGCATCGCCCGGGCCCGGGCGATGACCAGCTCGCCCAGCGCCGTGGGCGCCATGCCGCGCGCGGAACGGTGGAACAGCGCGCCGCCGAACATGGATTCCAGCTCGGCCAGCGCGTGCGTGACGGCCGGCTGGCTGGTCGCCATGCGGTGCGACACGCGGGTCAGCGACCCGTGTTCCGCAATCATGCGCAGCAGCACCAAGTGGCGCATCTTGAGCCGCGACGCGAGCCGGGCCTCCATGTCGGCAGGGGTCATTGAACGCTCCCAGAGCCATATCCATTGGCTTATGGGGCAATACTAAATGAGAAAGATTGGCTCATGCGGCTACTCCACAATCGCAGCCCATGCGGCGGCGGCCCTGCGGGGCCGGACGCCTTCCGATCAAAAAAAATGGGGGGAGAAGCGCGCAATGGAAACGATCTACTGGGTGGTGGGCATCGGGGCGGTGGTGGCCGGGTTCGTGCAGGGGCTGTCAGGCTTCGCGTTCGGCATGGTGGCCATGTCGTTCTGGGCCTGGACGCTGGAGCCGCGCCTGGCGGCGGCGCTGGCGGTGTTCGGAGCGCTCACCGGGCAGATCGTCGCGGCGGTGTCGGTGCGCCGCGGCTTCGACGTGCGCACGCTCGCGCCGTTCGTGCTGGGCGGGCTGCTGGGCATCCCCCTGGGCGTGGCGCTGCTGCCGCGCCTGGACATGGTGTGGTTCAAGACGCTGCTGGGCGCCCTGCTGGTGCTGTGGTGCCCGACCATGCTGATGGCCAAGCGCCTGCCGCGCATCCGCTCGGGTGGCCGCGTGGCCGATGGCGTCGTGGGGCTGGCCGGCGGCGTGATGGGCGGCATCGGCGGATTCACCGGCACGCTGCCCACGCTGTGGTGCACCCTGCGCGGCTACGAGAAGGACCAGCAGCGCGCCGTGATCCAGAACTTCAACCTGTCGATGCTGCTGGTCACCATGGGCACCTACCTGGGCACCGGCATGGTCACGCGGGACATGCTGCCGTTCTTCGCCATCGTGGCGCCGGCGATGCTGGTGCCCACGCTGCTCGGCACGCGGCTGTACATCGGGCTGAGCGACGTGGCCTTCCGGCAGATCGTGCTGGGCCTGCTCACGGCATCGGGCGTGGCCCTGCTGGCCTCGTCGCTGCCGCAGCTGGTGGCGCGCCACCTGTAGCAGCCGAAAGAGAGAGGACGGGGCCTCGCCAAGGCCCCTTCCCGCCCTTTTCAGCGCTGCACGCCCTCGACGAGCCAGTTCATCTGCAGGATCTGCGCATCGCCGAGGGTCTGGCCCGCGGCGATGACCTCGCGGCCGGTGTTGTCGCGCACGGGCGTCGCGCCCGCGCGGAACGGGTGGAAGCGCCCCTTGGCGATGTCGTCCTGGCGGGCCAGCACCTCGGCCTTCACAGCCGGCGGCACTTTGCTGCCGAAGCCCTCGACGCGGATCATGCCCTCGCGCACGCCGCCCCAGAGGTTGCCGCTTTTCCATGTGCCCTGCGCCACGGCGCGCACGCGTTCGGTGTAGTAGCCGCCCCACTGGTGCGTGACGGCGAGGATCTGCGCGTCCGGCCCCATTCGGCGCATGTCGGAGTGGTAGCCGATCGCGAGCTTGCCGCGCTCCTGGGCCGCGGCCATCACCGCCGTGGAGCCGGTGTGGAAGGCCACCACGTCCACGTTCTGGTTGAACAGCGCCATGGCCGCATCGCGCTCCTTGGGCGGGTCGAACCACACGTCCAGCCACACGAGCTTGACCGTGGCCTGGGGGTTGACCGAGCGCAGGCCCAGCGTGAACGCATTGATGCCCTGCAGCACCTCGGGGATGGGAAAGCCGGCCACGTAGCCCGCCACGTTGGTGCGCGTCATGCGCCCGGCGGCGACGCCGGCCAGGTAGCGGCCCTCGTAGTAACGGGCGTTGGCCGTGGCCACGTTGGGCGCGGTCTGGTAGCCGGTGATGGATTCGAACTTCACGCCGGGATAGTCCCGCGCCACCCGCAGCGTGGGCTCCATGTAGCCGAAGCTGGGCGTGAAGATGATCTGGTGGCCCGTGGCCGCCAAGTCGCGGATGACGCGCTCGGCGTCCGCGCCCTCGGCCACGTTCTCCACGAACGTGGTGCGCACGCGGTCGCCCAAGGCGGCCTCGACGGCCTTGCGGCCCTCGTCGTGCTGTCGCGTCCAGCCCGCTTCGGTGATGGGCGAGACATAGACGAAGCCGGCCTTCACCACGGCCGGGGGGACGGTCTGGGCGGTCTGGCCGGTTTGGGAAAAGGCGGGGGAAAGCCAACAGCAAGCGGCCACGAGCGTGGCTGCGAGGTTTTTGTACATGGTGGTCCTCTACATGGTCCCGGGGGATGGAAACGCGAAAGGCGGCCGGGACAGCCGCCTTTCGGGGAGCGCGATTGTAGTCAGCCGGCCCGGCCCGCGTGCCGGCAGGGCCATGCGGGCGGGCGCCCCTGCGGCCACCCGGGCCGAGGGCTAGAAGGGCCGCCATTCACCGACCAGGAGTGAAAAGTGCCTCCAGCGCAATTGGAACTAGGGCATGCCGCTATATTTTTAATAGCAATCCGCATGGACGTGCGGGGATCAGCCAAAGCCCGCCGCCAGCACCCCGCGCGCCTCGCGCACGAAATCCGACTCCCCGGCCCGGGGCGGCAGCAGATAAAAGCCCGCCTGCGGCAAGGCCGGCAGGCCGTGGGGCGCCGGCAGCACCCGCACGCCGGGGCACAGCGCCGAGGCATTGAGGCAGGCCACGCCCAGGCCCGCCGCCAGCGCCGACTGGAGCCCCGCCACGCCCGAGGCGAGCAGCGCGATGCGGTAAGGCACCCGGCGGCGTTCCAGCAGCGACACGGTGAACTGGTGCAGCGAACAGCTGTCGGGCAGCGCGAGCAGGCGCAGCGGCTCGCCCCGCACACGCGTGACGCCGGGGGCGGCCATCCAGTGCAGGGCCTCCTGGCGCAGCAGCGACGCCTTCGCCGCGGCGGCATTGGCGGCAGGCCGTGCGCGGGCAGCGCCACTCGTCGTGCGCGCGGCGGGCAAGGCCATGGTCAGCCCCACGTCGAACTCGCCGCCGGCATAGCCCGCTTCGACCAGCCCGCTTTTCTGCACCGTGACCTGCAGCCGCACCTGTGGGTATTGCGCCTCCACGCGCGCCAGCAGGCCCGCCAGATCGGCCGGGCGGAAGTAATCGGTGACCCCGAGCCGCAGCGTGCCCTGCAGCGCCACGCCGTGCAGATCGCGCCAGGCCGCCTCGCTCAGCGCGAGCAGCTGGCGCGCATGGCCGAGCAGCCGCTCGCCCGCTGCCGTGGGCGCCACGCCGGCCTTGGAGCGCAGCAGCAGCGACTGGCCGGCCTGCTCTTCGAGCTTGCGCAACTGTTCGCTGACGGCCGACTGCGACAAAAACACCCGCGGCGCGCCGGCCGTGAGGCTTCCCGCGTCGATCACGGCGGCGAAGGTGCGAAGCTGGTCGAGGGGAAAGGCGTGCATGGCGCAGTGCATCCAACGGAATAACCGATGGATGGTATCCATGAATCCCGCTTTTCAGGACGGTGGATGCGGCGAAAAATCACGGCATCCCTTCAACGAGCACCCGCACCATGCCCCACATCGCCATCCACCTGTCCGGCCCCGCCGATGCCGCCCTGGCTCGCCGCGCGACCGCCGCCGTCGCCGACATCACCCAGAACGCACTGGGCAAGGCCCTGCCCGTGATCGCCACCACGGTGCAGTTCATCGCGGCCGACCAAGGTTCATCGGGGGCGTCTCGCTGGCCGAGCTGGGCCAGACCGCCTTCCACCTGGACATCAGCATCACCGACGAGACCAACACCAAGGCGGAGAAGGCGCGCTACCTGCGCGAGATCCATGCCGCGTTCGCCGGCCTGCTGCCCCGCCTGCACGAGGTGAGCTACATCCACCTGATCGATGCCCGCGGGGCCGCCTACGGCTACGGCGGACGCAGCCAGGAATGGCGGCACCAGCAGGCCGGCGTATAGCGGCGCGGTGCAGGTGCTGCCACGCCCTGCGGCGGCAGCGTCAGCGCATCGGGATGACGAACACCCGGCGGCGCGCCTCGCAGCCCGGGCCGTCGTAAGGCGTGCTGTCGCGCTCCCAGCCTGGCCCTGGCGACACCTGGGCGCAGACGCGCTTGCCGTCGACCTTGCTGCGCCAGAAGTACCACGGCGCGGGCGCGGCCCCCGCAGCACCGGCCAGGCATGCGGCTGCCAGCAGCGCGGCGCCGCAACGCAGGGCGAAGGCGCGGGCCAGGCGGGTGCGGAAATCGGGAAGCGACGAAGTCATGGCGTGTCTTTGACATGGCTGTTGAGCATGGACGGGTCGCAGCCTGCGGCGCCGCCCCGTTGCCATTGTGAGGGCCCGGGCCTCAATCCACGGGCGCCGAGATGATCCAGCCCTCCAGCGGGTCCAGCCCCGGCGGCAGGCCATACAGCGCATCGCCCTGCCGGTGGCGCTGCTCCGCCCAGGCGGCCTGCACCAGGCACAGCACGGCGTCCAGGCGGTCGCCGCTGGCGTCGTCCACCAGCGCATCGCGCTGCGCGTGCGTGAGCTTGAGCCGCAGCCCCAGCCGGGTGACGCCGTTCTCCAGCGCCGTGACCAGGTCCTTTCGGGCGATGAGGCGGTCGGGCGTCTGCTTGGCGCGGTCGTCGCTCTTGTAGCTGCGCCGGGCCAGGATCTCGCGCGCCAACAGGCCGGGGTAGGCCTCCAGCGCCACGCGGGCCGGATCGCCCGCATGCAGGCCGGGCAGGTGCACGCCCGCATCGAGCAGCAGCGGCACGCCCGCGTGCAGCATGTAGGCGACGGGCGGGTTGACCCACTTCATCGACGGGCTGGAGCCCGCCGGCCCATCGGAGGCGCGGTGGGCGAACTTGGCCCCCGCCGGGCGCGCATCGCAGAATGCCGCGAAGGTGTCGCGGATCTGCGCGCGGCTCAGGCCCCGGTAGTGCTGCATGCTCGCGTGCCAGGTGAGCGGCCAGCCCAGGTGCGCCAGCAGCTCGCGCGGCAGGCCGAACGGCAGGTCGAACCCGCCCACCCAGGTGCGCGGCTCGGCCAGCCAGCGGCCGAAGCCCGCCAGGGTGTCGAAGGTCTCCAGGCCCGACAGCAGCACGCGCGCGCCGGCCAGTTGCCCGCTGGCGACCACGATGGGTTTGCGCCGGCTGGGGCTGCTGGAGAAATCGCAGCCGATCAGCATCGGCATCGGCAGCGGCGGCACGGCGCTGTCACCCGCATCCATGCCCTACCCCAGCGCCAGGGCGGTGACCCCCGCCGCGATCAGCACCGCGCCCGCGATGCGCGCGGCCCGGTCGCCCTCACCCAGCAGGTGGCCGCCGATGAGAGCGGCGAACAGCATCGACACCTCGCGCGCCGGCGCCACGTGCGACAGCGGCGCCTCCTGCATGGCGTACAGCACCAGCACGTAGGCCACCGGGCTCACCGCCGCCACCAGCAGGGCGAAGCGCCACTGCACCCGCCAGAGCACGCGCGCGGCCGGCAGGTCGCGCAGCACCACGGGCGCGAGCACCGCCACCCGCACGAAGTTGCCCATGTAGTCCACGAGGATGGGCGACATGCGCAGCACCTTCACCGCGTAGCCGTCCACCACCGTGTAGCTGGCGATGAACGCGCCGGTGAGCACGCCGTAGCGGATGCCCGCATGCACCCGCTGCCGCGCGGCCGGGTCGTGCGCGGCGCGCAGCAGCGCGGGGCCGCCGGCGATGAGGAACACCCCGCCCACCACGCCCGCGATGCCCAGGCCCCCGAGCAGCGAGATCTGCTCGCCCAGGAACGTGATGGCGACGAGCGACGACATCAGCGGCCCCGAGCCGCGCGCGAGCGGGTACACCACGGTCAGGTCGGCCTGGCGGTAGCCGCGCAGCAAGATGACGTAGTACGCCACGTGCAGCAGCCCGCTGGCCACGACGAAGCCCCATTCCCTGGCGCCCCATTCGGGCACGGCGTCGCGCCCGAGCCACCAGCCCAGCGGCGCCCAGCCCAGCATCATCAGCACCGAGGTGAAGAAGGCAAAGCGCGAATCGCCGCCCGCTTTCTTGGCCGCGATGTTCCAGCATGCGTGGATGAGCCCGGCCAGCAGGATGAGGGCGAAGGCGTTGAAGGTCACGGTGGTGAAACGGGGGAGAGGAAGCCTGAATGCAGAAGGCCGCAGCGCATGGCGCCTGCGGCCTCAGAGGACGGGTGGGGGACGGGGGAGGCAGGCCCGCCTAGGCGCGGCCGATGATGGACGCCGTGGCCATCAGTTCTTCCAGCAGCGCGAACGACACGCGGCCCGACACCGAGTACGGGTCCAGCTCGGGCTTTTCGGAGTATTTGAGCAAGATGGAATGGTTGATCCGGGTCAGGTTGACCTGGCCCATGGTCCAGCCGCCGAAGCGGCGCTCGTGGATCTCCTCGAAGTGCAGCAGCTCCACGTCCTTGTGCCGCGGGTCCTTCTGGATGTGGCCGTACAGGGCGCTCACCGCGGAACGGCCGCCCTCGATCGCCTGCAGGAACACGCCCCCGCCGTAGCAGAGCACGCCGGTGATGCCGCAGGTGGGGTTGTGCTGGCGCGACTGGCTGAGGATGGCTTCGATGGCGTCGGGCGAGGTGTCCACGGCGCGGCTGGCGTAAAGCAGTCGGACGAGCATGTCAGTTCCTTCCGGGAATGAGCGAGAGGAATTCGCGGCGCAGGGCCGGGTCCTTGAGGAACACGCCGCGCATGACGGAGTTGAGCATCTTGCTGTCCATCTCGCGCACGCCGCGCCAGGACATGCAGAAGTGGCTGGCCTCCATCACGATCGCCAGGCCGTCGGGCTGGGTCTTTTCCATGATGAGGTCGGCCAGCTGCACCACGGCCTCTTCCTGGATCTGGGGGCGGCCCATGACCCAGTCCACCAGCCGCGCGTATTTGGACAGGCCGATGACGTTGGTGTGCTCGTTGGGCAGCACGCCGATCCAGATCTTGCCCATCACGGGGCAGAAGTGGTGGCTGCAGGCGCTGCGCACGGTGATCGGGCCGACGATCATCAACTCGTTCAGGTGCTCGGCGTTGGGGAACTCGGTGATGGCCGGCTGCTGCGCGTAGCGGCCCTTGAAGACCTCGTTGAGGTACATCTTGGCCACGCGCCGCGCGGTGTTCTGGGTGTTGTGGTCGGTCGCCGTGTCGATGACCAGGCTGTCGAGCACGCCCTGCATCTTGGCCTCGACCTCGTCGAGCAGCAGTTCCAGCTCGCCGGGCTCGATGAACTCGGCAATGTTGTCGTTCGCATTGAAGCGCTTGCGTGCCGCGGCCAGCCTTTCGCGGATTTTGACGGAAACGGGCGTGCCCTCTTCGGGCGGCGCGTCGTTCGATTCGGCGGCGAGTTGTCTGAACATGGGCGGCATCGTACCAGCGAATGCCCGCCCCGGCTTGCCGAGTGTTTTTGGCCCCCAACGCATATTCCTCTAGGGCGTATAGCTATTAAAATAATAGCGTCAAACCCAGGCCGCACCGGCTCAGTAGCGGTTGCCGGTCACCCAGAGCGCGGCGCGCATGATGGCGAAGGCGATGCGGTCCAGCGCGCGCTGGCGCCAGGGGCGCTCGGCGTAGGCGCGCGGGTCCATGCGCTGGCCGGCATGCTCCATGGCGTGCACCAGGCGTTCGCGCAGGTCGGCGGCGAAGCCCGCGTCCTCGATCACCACGTTGGCCTCGCGCGCCAGCAGCAGCGACAGCGGGTCCAGGTTGGACGAGCCCACGGTGGCCCAGGGGTGTTCGCCCAGCGCATCGACCACCGCCACCTTGGCGTGCAGGAAGCTGGGCGAATACTCGTGGATCTCCACGCCGGCCTTGAGCAGCGCGCCGTACACGGGCCGGGCCGCGTGGTACTGCATGAAGTATTCGTAGCGCCCCTGCAGCAGCAGGCGCACGCGCACGCCGCGGCGCGCGGCCAGCACCAGCGCGCGGCGCAGCTTGCCGCCGGGCACGAAGTAGGCGTTGGCGATGATGATCTCGTGCCGCGCGTTGGCGATGGCGCGGCGGTAGGCGCGTTCGATGCGGCTGCGGTTGCGCAGGTTGTCGCGCAGCACCAGCGCGGCCCGCATGCGGGGGCCCGCGTCGTCCGCGTCCTCCTGCGCGCGCCGGGCCCGGGCGGCCGCGCGCAGGTCGCGCAGCGCATCGGCCAGGCGGTGGCGGCGCGCGTCGCGCACCGCCTTGAGCCGCCACCACACGTGCTGCATGGCCTCGTCGGCCTGCTCCACCAGCCGGCCCTCGGCACGCACCGCGAAATCGAAGCGCGGGGCTTCCAGCACGCCGTGGTTGGGGTCGTGCAGGTCGTCCAGCACGTTGATGCCGCCGCAAAACAGCACGCAGCCGTCCACCACGCACAGCTTGCGGTGCAGCCGGCGCCAGCGGTGCGGCAGCAGCAGGCCCAGCGTGCCGACCGGCGAATACACCTGCATCTGCACGCCCGCGGCCTGGAAGCGCTCGGGCCACGGGCCGGGCAGCGAGCCGGTGCCCACGCCGTCCACCACCAGGTGCACGCGCACGCCGCGTTCGGCCGCACGCACCAGCGCCTCGGCAATGGCGGCGCCGGTGCCGGTGCAGTCGAAGATGTAGGTCTCGAACTGGATGTCGGACGTGGCGGCGTCCATGTCGGCCACGAGGGCCGCGAACAGCTCCTCGGACCCCTGCAGCAAGCGGACGCGGTGGTCCGCGCCGAGCACGGCGGCATGCGACATGGCTCAAAGCCCCCCGCGGCTCACAGGCGGAACTCGGCGATGAGCGGCAGGTGGTCCGACATGCGCCACCAGATGCGCCCGCGCGGCACGTGCAGGCCGAGCGGCGTGAGCCCGCGCACGTACACGTGGTCGAGCTGCACCATGGGCAGGCGTGCCGGGTAGGTGAAGGTGCGGGGCGCCTCCTCGTACTCGTACAGCCCGCAGGCCGCCAGCGCGCGCTTGACCTGCAGGCCCCAGTCGTTGAAATCGCCGGCTACCACCAGTGGCTCGTCCGGCGGCACCTCGCGGGCGATGAAACGCTGCAACTGCGCCACCTGGCGCACGCGGCTGCCGGGGATCAGGCCCAGGTGCACCACGATGGCATGCACGCGGCGGCCGTGGATCTCGACCTCGACATGCAGCAGGCCGCGCTGCTCGAAGCGGTGGTCGGAGATGTCCTCGTGCCGGTGCCCGATCACCGGCCAACGCGACAGCAGCGCATTGCCGTGCTCGCCATGGCGGGTGACGGCGTTGGTGCGGTACACCGCCTCGTAGCCCTCGGGCGCCAGGAACTCGGCCTGGGGCATGTCGGGCCAGCGCTGGAAGTACTGCTGCTCGCGGCGGTGCATCTTGCGCACCTCCTGCAGGCAGACGATGTCGGCGTCGAGCTGCTCGACGGCATGGCCCAGGTTGTGGATCTCCAGGCGGCGGGCTGGGCCCAGGCCCTGTACTCCCTTGTGGATGTTGTAGGTGGCAACGCGCAGGATGTCGGAGGGGTCCATGGCGCGATTGTGTCGCAGGCGCGCGTCGTTCCGGTGTCAGCCTGCGGGAAGGGGCTTTTTTCCACCCTCGGGCCCGCGCCGCCCGGCCTACACTGTGCTCTTTGCTCAACGGGACGCGCGCCGCACCGCCATGGCCACCGCCAAAGAACCAGACTCCACGGAATCCCAGGCGCTGGTGATCGACAGCAACGCGACCTCGCGCAGCATCCTGGTGGCGCAGCTGCGCGAGTACGGCATCCACCGCGTGGTGCAGTGCAGCAGGGTGCAGGACGCGCGCAGCCGGCTGGAGCACACCGTGTTCGACTACGTGCTGTGCGAGCAGTATTTCGCCGAATCCGGGCAGTCCGGCCAGACGCTGCTGGACGACCTGCGGCGCGCCCAGATGCTGCCGTTTTCCACCGTGTTCTTCATGGTCACCGCCGAGGCCTCCTACGCCGCCGTGGCCGAGGCGGCGGAATCCGCGCTGGACGGCTACCTGCTCAAGCCCTTCACGCCCAGCGCGCTGTTCGAGCGGCTGGGCCTGGCGCGCCTGCGCAAGACGCACCTGCGCCCGATCTTCGATGCCATCGGGCGGGAAGACTTCGAGGCCGCCGCGCAGCTGTGCGTGGAGCGCTTCGAGGCGCGCAAGCCCTACTGGCTGTATGCCGCGCGCATCGGCACCGAACTGCTGCTGCGCTTGGCGCGGCACGACGAGGCCCGCACCCTGTTCGAGGCGGTGATCGAGGCGCGCGCCCTGCCCTGGGCCAAACTGGGGGTGGCGCGGGCGCAGATCGAGTCCGGCCAGGCGCCGCGGGCCATCACCACCTTGCAGGGCCTGATCGGGGAGGACGCCTCGTTCGCCGACGCGTATGACGTGCTGGGGCGCGCGCAGGTCGAGATGGGCCATTTCGAGGACGCCATGGCCACCTACCGCACGGCCAGCGGCCTCACGCCGGACTCGGTGGTGCGGCTGCAAAAGCTCGGCATGATGGCTCACTACATGGGCGACCGCGAGACGGCGGCCAAGGCCCTGTCGCGCGCCGCGGTGCTGGGCATCGACTCCAAGCTGTTCGACTACCAGTCGCTGGTGCTGCTGGCCTTCGCGCACTTCGCGGGCAACGACCGCAAGGGCCTGGAGCGCTGCATGGCCGACTTCGTGCGCATCCTGGAGCGCCATGGCGACAGCCGCCGCGTGCAGCGCTTCAGCGAAATCGTGGCGGCGCTGCAGCAGATCCAGCAGCGCCAGTTCGCCCAGGCCGTGGCGGGGGTGCGCTCCATGGCGCGCGAGATCGGCATCGGCGATTTCGACTACGAAGCCGCCTGCAACCTGAGCAGCCTGCTGGCCGTGCTGGCGGCCACCTCGATCGACCTGCAGGAGGGACCGGCGTGGGTCACCGCCATCGGCATGCGCTACGCCAACACGCGCGGCCTGTGCGAGCTGATGGCCAATGCCTGCCTGGTCCACCCCGACTACTCGGACATCGTGCGCGGCTGCCTGCCCCAGATCAACAAGGCCGCCGAGAACGCGGTGGCGCTCAGCCTGTCGGGCGATCCCGGCGGCGCGGTGGCGCAGTTGCTCGAAGCGGCAGGCACCACGCTCAACACCAAGCTGCTGGACCTGGCGCAGCAGATGCTGACCCGGCACGCCGCCCGCATCGACGACGCTGCAGCGCGGCAAGCGGCCATCGACGCCCTGCGCTCGCGCTGCGGCCCGACCACGCCGCGCGCCGTGCTGGGCCAGGCCACCGAAAGAAAGCCGGGCGAGCTGGTGCTGCGCACGTCCAGCGCCGCCAGCACGCCCGCCGCCACGCCCGCCTCGCCTTCGTCACCCGCCTCGCCACTGCCCGAACCGGCCGATCTCGCGGCGGTGCTGCGCCTGCGGCCGATGTAGCGCTGGCCGGGAGGCCGCGGTCAGGCGGGCGGCGTGAACCGGGGCAGCATCAGGCACGCCTCGGCATTGGAGGGCGAAAAGCAGGCCAGCGCCGCATCGCGCCAAGGCAGCCAGCGCCACGCCACATGCTCGCGCGGGCTCAGCACCACCGGCATGCCCTGCGGCACGCACAGGCCGAACAGCCGCTCGCGGTTGCGCACCACGCCCGGCGCATAGCGATGCAGCCACTGCGGCCAGATGTCGTAGACGTTTTCCAGTGCCCAGTCGGTCAGCACGCAGCCGGGGGCGCGGGCATCGATGCCGGTTTCCTCGCGCACTTCGCGCACCGCCGCATCCTCGAAGGGCTCCTCGGGCCAGTCCTTGCTGCCAGTGACCGACTGCCAGTGGTCGCCACCGCCCGCCCGGTGGATCAGCAACACGTCCAGTGCCGGGGTGTGGACCACCACCAGCACCGACTCGGGGATCTTGAACGCGCCCGGCAACGGGGTCAGGCCGCCGCGGCGAGCAAGGACTGCAGGTCCTGCCGGGGCGCGTCCGCCAGCGCACCGGCCGCGCACTGCTGCAGCCACTGCGGCGAGATGCGGCAGAGCATGGCCCGGCCGGCCGGCTCGCCCGCCGTGGCGACCGGCACCACGGCATCGATCAAGGGCGCCGCCCCGGCGACCGCTCCCACGCCCACCGGCTGCAGCGTGCGGCGGTCCAGTTCGAGGATGGCGCCGAGCGCATCCACCCGCAGCGCGAACTCCTGCAGGCGCCCGTCGTCCAGGGTCGCGCGCACCACCACAATCTGGCGGTTGGGGTCGCCCTCGCGCGGGGCCGGCACGTGCGCCTGGCCTGCCGGCGCGGCGATCACGCTGCGCAGGTCCACCACCGGGCACACGCGGTGGCCGATCTGCGCCAGGCCGAGGAACGGCGCGCGCAGGCCACCCGCGTGCAGCACGGTCACGTCGGGTGCGGCCTCCACCACCGAGGCGGCCTCCAGCCCGAACCACTGCGCGCCCATGCGAAACGATGCCAGTTGCAAACCCTGCGCGGCCTCGATGCGCGCGCCGGGCAATGTCGCCAGCGCGGGCGCCAGCGCCGCGGCGGCCTGGTGCTCGCACACGTGGCGCAGCACCGCGCAGCCCAGGCCGTGGTCATAGCCGTCCTGCGCGCGGAACTCGCGGTAGCCCTGGCCCCGCGCGAACCCCGTGGCGTACAGGTGGCGGCCCAGGACCGCCATGCGGGGCTCGGTGCGGCCGGCCGTCCAGGCGGGCAGCGCCGCCTGCGCCTCGCTGCCCGTGGCGCAGACCACCGCGCCCTGCGCATCGACGAACGCCAGGACGTCGCGCCCGCCCGCACCCACCGCGCAGTCGGCCAGGATGGACGACAGCTGCTCGGCCGCATCCCAGACGATCGCAATGCCGCCCAGCAGCGGTCCCGGGGTGCCGCGGCCGTTGCCCTCGCCGCGTGCTTCGCCCCGCACCGCTGCGGCATAGACGAAGGTCGGGCCCTGGCCGTAGAACCGGCTCGGCGCGTAGCGGCTCACCACGTAACCCTGGCTGCCCTGCAGGCGCAGGCAGCGGCCGACCCATTCCTCGTCCAGTGACGTGCCCACCTGCCGCGCCTGGCCAGGCTGGGAGACGGCCACCACGCGGCCCTCGCGGTCGAACAGCACCAGGCAGGCGTACACGGTGTAGAGCCGGTTGATGCCCTGCAGCACCGCGGTGGCCTGTTCGCAGCCCGGCGTGCCGGCCTCCAGGGTGCGGGCGAATTGCGGCGTCAACGCCCACCAGCGGCAGTCGTTGGCCCGCTCGTACAGGTTGCGGTCCAGGATCTGCATCGCCAGCGACGCGCGGCCCCGGGCATCGCTCAGCAGCGAACGCATGACCACGCCGTACAGGTCCTGCAGGGCACCGGCGAAGGCCAGCGCCGTCTTGCGGGCGGTGGCGCCAATCTCGGACAGCAAGGTCTTGGCGAATTGCAGCTCGCGGGGCGCCGCCGCGTCGCCACCGAGCTGGTGCAGGTCCAGCAGGCCGTTCCACACCGAGCGCTCCAGCGCCGACTGGATGGTGGCCGAGCGCGCCGGAATATCGCGCAGTTCCTGCGACAGCACATCGGCGTGGCCTGCCAGTTCGACGGGAAAAGCGCCGGCATCGCTCTGGGCCGCCTCGTCGAAGGCCACGTCCAGGGGAAGCAGCGCCACGCCGCGCCAGCCCGGCCCGGCATAGCCCTGGAAGCCCTCGGCGTCGCGCACGACCATCAGGTAGCGCCGGCTCGCATGGTGGATCGGTTGCACACCGGCGGCCGCGGCCTGCGGCACCGGCCAGCCGGCCGGCAGCTGCAGCGGGTCGCTGGACACCAGCACGCGGCCCTGGCCGTCCGTGAGCGCGAGCACGGCGTCGCAGCCCTGGCCCTGCGGGCGACCGCCGTCCTGCACCGAGGCGAAGATGGCCGGCATTTCGTCGGCCAGCTTGAACTGCAGACACAGCACACCCGCCGCATGCCCCTCGAAATCCACGCGCCGGGCGTACATGAGCGTCTTGCCAGCCTCGCCGCTGAAACCGTGCACCGCGTAGTGCTCGGCATAGGGCGCATGGCTTTGCAGCACCGACAGCAGAAACGCCTGGTCAGCCTGCCGCTGCGCCTCGGAGGCAATCGGCTCCACCGCATGCAACTGGGCGCACGGCCGGCCAGCGGTGTCGAACAGGAAGATGTTGCCGTAGACCGTGTACTTGTCGGCGTACTCGCGCAGCCGGGCGGCGATGGCGGGGCGGGTGCCGGGGTCGGGATGTCCCAGGAATTCGGCCACGCCCACGTCGGTGGCGAAAAAGCCGATGTCGGCCGTGCGCTCGAAGAGGTTGCGCACCAGCACATCGATGCAGACCTGGGCGCGCGAGGCGAGATCGCTGATCCGGTTCTTGAGCGCCTCGCCGGCCAGGCCGCGCATCAGGTCGGCCGACAGCGCGGCGAAGTCCCTGCGGGCCTGCGCCAGATCATGGCCGGAGGAGGCCTTGGACGACAACAGCGACAGGGATGACAGCAAGGACAGGTGGTCCCATGCGTTCTCGACCAGTCTCAATTCCTGTCGCTGGTGCTGCGCCGCCGGCATGTACCGTAACCATTGCTCGGGGGTGGCCAGAAAGGGAGACGCGTGAGACACAGGAAGTCCTTTTGCCTGGGCGATGGCCCAGATTGTGATGCATGCATGGCGCAAACCGCATGCCATCGGCATGGGGTTTGCCCTCTGCCATCCAGGCAGGGCCTGCACGACGGGGCCGAAGACAGCAGCACAATGCGTGCCACACCCCCGCACCCTGTTCCGCCTTCCCTGCCCCATCACCCACTCGGGCGATCCGGTGCCCCCCGAGTCGCTGCGCCCGGTGCGTCAGCGTCCCGAGGATTGGCGTGCCGTGGCCACGGGCGGCGGCATTTCCTTGGCCTGCAGCGCGCGCACCTGCGTGACGAGCTGGTTGTGCGCATCCAGGAAGGCCGCGGCGATCACCTTGCCCTCGTTGGTATTGCTCCAGCCCGCGCCGGCCGCCCCGCCCAGCTTGCCGAACACCAGCCCGCCCACGCCCAGGTCGGTGGACCGCGCCGCGCCGGTGGAGGCCGCCACCTGCTCGGTGGTCTCGTTGTCGGACAGCAGCAGGGCCGTCTGCGCTTCCTTGAACTTGACCTGCTCCACTAGGCCGGCCAGGCCCGCGATGTCGCGCAGCACCGGAATCATGGCGATGACGCCGGACAGCCCGCGGCCCGCGTCCTGCTCGCTGAACGTGAGGCTGGGCGTGAGCGTGTACTGCGCCTCGTAGCCCCGGCCCTTTTGCACCGTGGAGTTCTTGCGCAGAACGCCCGCGTCCTTCAGGTCCTGCTCCTGCACCGTGCCCCGCAGGCCGGCGGAACGGTCCACCACGCGAAAGCAGCCGCTTTGCTGCGCCAGCAGCTTGATCAGCGGCACGGGCGAGGCCGGCAACTGGTAGCCCGACCCCATGATGTAGCCGTTCGGGTTCTCGGCCAGCGCCAGCGTGGCCACGGGCGCGTCGCAGCGCACCAGTTCGCGCGCGGCGTTGCGCGCCCCTTCCGGGCCGGCCGAGCCGGTGACGACGGAGCCGCCCTGCCCCAGCTCGGTCTTCTTCTCGCCACAGCCGGCCAGCGCAGCCACCAGGGCCAGCAGGGTCACGGAGAGCCGGGTCACTTTGCGGGTTTGCATCAACGCGTCCTTCAATGAAAAAAGCGGCAGGAACATGACGCTCCTGCCGCTTGGGGGTCCATCGCTTCAGCGGTCCCGGGGGATCGGCCGTGCGCCTGGACGGATCAGGCCGCCTTGACGGCGTCGGGGTTGCGCAGGCGGATGTGCAGCTCGCGCAGCTGCTTCTCGTCCACGGGGCTCGGCGCCTGCGTCAGCAGGCACTGCGCACGCTGCGTCTTGGGGAAGGCGATCACGTCGCGGATCGACTCGGCGCCCGTCATCAGCGTGACGATGCGGTCCAGGCCGAAGGCCAGGCCGCCATGCGGTGGCGCGCCGTACTGCAGGGCGTCCAGCAGGAAGCCGAACTTCTGCTGCGCCTCCTCGGGCGTGATCTTGAGGGCGTCGAACACCTTCTGCTGCACGTCAGCGCGGTGGATACGGACGGAGCCGCCGCCCATCTCCCAGCCATTGAGCACCATGTCGTAGCCCTTGGAGATGCACTTTTCGGGCGCGGTGACCATCCAGTCCTCGTGGCCGTCCTTGGGCGCGGTGAAGGGATGGTGCACGGCGGTGTAGCGCTGGGAGTCCTCGTCGAACTCGAACATCGGGAAGTCCACCACCCACAGAGGCGCCCAGCGGTCCTCGAACAGGCCGTTCTTCTTGCCGAACTCGCTGTGGCCGATCTTGATGCGCAGCGCGCCGATGGCGTCGTTGACGACCTTTTCCTTGTCGGCGCCGAAGAACAGCAGGTCGCCGTCCTGCGCGCCGGTGCGCTTGAGGATCTCGGCGATGGCCGCGTCATGGATGTTCTTGACGATGGGCGACTGCAGGCCGTCGCGACCCTTGGCCAGCTCGTTGACCTTGATGTAGGCCAGGCCCTTGGCGCCGTAGATCTTCACGAACTCGGTGTAGCCGTCGATCTCGCCGCGCGAGAGGCCGCCGGTCTCGCGCGCGCCGCCGGGCACGCGGAGGGCCACCACGCGGCCGCCCTTCATGTTGGCCGCGCCCGAGAACACCTTGAAGTCCACGTCCTTCATCACCTCGGTCAGCTCGGTGAATTCGAGCTTCACGCGCAGGTCGGGCTTGTCGGAGCCGTAGCGGTAGGCCGCGTCCTGGTACGTCATGACCGGGAACTCGCCCAGGTCCACGCCCAGCGTGTTCTGGAACACCGTCTTGATCATGCCCTGGAACATGTCGCGGATGTCCTGCTCTTCCATGAACGACGTTTCGATATCGATCTGGGTGAACTCGGGCTGGCGGTCGGCGCGCAGGTCTTCGTCGCGGAAGCACTTGGTGATCTGGTAGTAGCGGTCGAAGCCGGCCACCATCAGCAGTTGCTTGAACAGCTGGGGCGACTGCGGCAGCGCGAAGAACTGGCCGTCGTGCACGCGGCTGGGCACCAGGTAGTCGCGTGCGCCTTCGGGCGTGCTCTTGGTGAGCATGGGGGTTTCGATGTCCACGAAGCCGTTGGCGTCGAGGAACTTGCGCACCTCCATCGACACGCGATAGCGCAGCATCAGGTTGTTCTGCATGTACGGGCGGCGCAGGTCCAGCACGCGGTGCGTGAGGCGCGTGGTTTCCGACAGGTTCTCCTCGTCGATCTGGAAGGGTGGCGTGACCGAGGGGTTGAGCACGTTCAGCTCATGGCACAGCACCTCGATCTTGCCGCTCTTGAGGCTGTCGTTGGTCGTGCCCTCGGGGCGCGCGCGCACCAGGCCCTTGACCTGCACGCAGAACTCGTTGCGTACGCCTTCGGCCGTCTTGAACATCTCGGCGCGGTCGGGGTCGCACACCACCTGCACGTAGCCTTCGCGGTCGCGCAGGTCGATGAAGATCACGCCGCCATGGTCGCGGCGGCGGTTCACCCAGCCCGCGAGGGTGACGGTTTGGCCCAGGAGGGCTTCGGTGACGAGACCGCAGTAGTGGGAACGCATGGCCATTGGAGAGTCTTCCTGCGCCCTCGTGGAGCGCGACAAGGTTTCCGCACGCCCGCGGCAAGCGGGCATGCGACGAGGTGTTATCGGGAATCGGGCGGCGTGAGATCCGGGGGTGCGACCACCCCCATGGAGACGATGTACTTGAGTGCCGCATCGACGCTCATTTCGAGTTCGATGCAATCGCTCTTGCGCAGGATCACGAAGTAACCGCCCGTCGGGTTGGGGGTGGTGGGAACATAGACGCTCACGTATTCATCGCGCAGGTAGGCCGCCACTTCACCGCTCGGCGTACCGGTGATGAACGCCACCGTCCACACGCCCTCGCGCGGCCACTGCACCAGCACGGCGGTGCGAAAGGCGTTGCCGCCCTCGGAAAAGAGCGTGTCCGACACCTGCTTGACGCTGGAGTAGATCGAGCGCACCACCGGGATGCGGCTCACCAGGGCATCGCCCCACTCCACCAGCTTGCGCCCCGCGAAGTTGCTGGTGAGCGCGCCGACCGCGAGCAGGATGCCCAGGGTGAGCAGCACCCCGAAGCCGGGAATGTGAAAGCCCAGCAGCTTGTCGGGCTGCCAGGAGCCGGGCAGGATCTGCAGGGTCTGGTCGAGCGTGCTCACGATCCAGTTCAGCACCCAGGCCGTGATGACGCCGGGAACGATGACCAGAAGGCCGGTGAACAGCCATTTGCGCAAAGCGGACATCCGGGGCCGTTCAGTTCTTCTTGGTGTCGGAACTGCTGGCGGCCGGCGCGGGGGCTGGCGCGGGAGCCACCGCTTCCTTCTTGGAGGCACTGTCGCCGCCAGACGCAGCGGCAGGCACTGCACCGTCGGAGGCCGCCGCATCGGGCTTGGCGCTGGCGCCGCCGGTATTGCCGCCGCGGAAATCGGTCACGTACCAGCCCGAGCCCTTGAGCTGGAAACCGGCTGCGGTCACCTGCTTGGAGAAGGCCTCGGCCCCGCAGGCCGGGCACACCGTGAGCGGCGCGTCGGACATTTTTTGCAGCACATCCTTGGCGTGGCCACAGGAACCGCATTTATAAGCATAGATAGGCATCTTGAGCGTGTGCGATGGAAAGTGCAAAACCTTCAATTATAGGCACCGCACCCAAGTCCCTTCACGCCTGCTCCGCCCCTGCCACCGGGTGGTGCGAAGCGCGCACGTTGCGCAGCCCCTGCGGCGCCAGCGAACCGATCAGCATGCCCGCCGTGGCGGCCAGCACGCCCGCCAGCTGGGCCGGGAACACGGCGCCGGCCGGCGTGGCCAGGAACAGCAGCCACGACGACAGGCCCGCGATGATGGCCAGGATGGCGCCCTGGGTCGTCGCGCGTTTCCAATAGAGGCCGAAGACCAGCGGCACGAAGGCACCCACCAGCGGCACCTGGTAGGCGCCCGACACCAGTTCGTAGATCGACGTGCCCTGCATGTGGATCGAATAGGCCAGCACCAGGGCGCTGAACACCAGCGTGCTGATGCGCATGGTGCGCAGGCGGTCGCTGTCGGTGCCGTTCGGGCGGAACTGGCGCCAGATGTTCTCGGTGAATGTGACGCTGGGCGCCAGCAGCGTGGCCGAGGCCGTGGACTTGAGGGCGGACAGCAGCGCACCGAAGAAGAACACCTGCATGATGAACGGCATCTTCTGCAGCACCAGCGTGGGGAGCACCTTCTGCGGGTCGTCCTTGAGCAGTTCGGCCGTTTCGGTCGGCATGATGATGAGCGCGCTGGCCACCAGGAACATGGGCACGAAGGCGAACAGGATGTAGCAGATGCCGCCAATCACCGGGCCGCGCGTGGCCGCCCGGATGTTGTTGGCCGACATGACGCGCTGGAACACGTCCTGCTGCGGAATGGAGCCGAACATCATCGTGATGCCCGCCGCGATGAAGAACAGAATGTCGTGCAGCTTGGGCTCGGGCAGGAAGCGGAACAGGTCGCGGCTGCTGGCCAGCTCGATCACCTTGTCCGCCCCGCCGGCCATGTTGCCGGCGAAGACCGCGATGATCGTGAGCCCGCCCACCAGGATGATCATCTGGATGAAGTCCGTCACCGCCACCGACCACATGCCGCCGAACAGCGTGTAGGCCAGGATGGAGATCACCCCGATGGTCATGCCCATCGGAATGCTGATGGCACCGCCGGACAGCAGGTTGAACACCAGGCCCAGCGCCGTCACCTGCGCCGACACCCAGCCCAGGTAGCTCAGCATGATGATGAGCGAGCACACGATCTCGACCGCGCGGCCGTAGCGCTCGCGGTAGTAGTCGCTGATGGTCAGCAGCGTCATGCGGTACAGGCGCGCCGCGAAGAACAGCCCCACGAGGATCAGGCAGAAGCCCGCGCCGAACGGGTCTTCCACCACGTTGCCCAGCCCGCCCTCGATGAACTTGGCCGGAATGCCCAGCACCGTCTCGGAACCGAACCACGTGGCGAACGTGGTCGTCACGATCATGTACAACGGCAGGTGCCGCCCGGCGATGGCGAAGTCCGCCGAGTTCTTGACCCGCCGCGCCGCGAGCAGGCCGATGGCGATGGTGATCAGCAGATAGACAATGACCAGGGTCAACAGCACGGCATGCTCCTCGTATGTCGCGTAGGGAGGGGTAGGGGAAAGGGAGGTGTCGGAAAAAGGCTAGAAGAGCCGCACGCGGATCAGCAACTGCATCGCCAGCAGCCCCAATACAAATCCCATGCCACCGTAGATCAGGCTCTGCAGCAGGCGGTTGGTGCGTTTTTGCGCGGCCAGCAGTTCCAGCAGCTCGCGCCGGTGGTCGTGCGGCCGCTCGCGCAGGTAGCCGTGCAGCAGGCGCGGCAGCTCGGGCAGCATCTTGGCAAAGCGCGGCGCCTCGGCGCGCAGCTCGCGCCACAGGCGCTGCGGCCCCATCTGGTCGAGCATCCACTTTTCGAGGAACGGCTTGGCGGTGCTCCACAGGTCCAGGTCGGGGTCGAGCTGGCGTCCCAGGCCCTCGATGTTGAGCAGCGTCTTTTGCAGCAGCACCAGCTGCGGCTGGATCTCCACATGGAAGCGCCGCGAGGTCTGGAACAGCCGCATCAGCACCATGCCGAGCGAGATCTCCTTGAGCGGGCGGTCGAAGTACGGCTCGCACACGGTGCGGATGGCCGCCTCCAGCTCGTTCACGCGCGTGTGGGCCGGCACCCAGCCGCTTTCGATGTGCAGCTCCGCCACGCGCTTGTAGTCGCGGCGGAAGAACGCCGTGAAGTTCTGCGCGAGGTATTCCTTGTCGAACTCGGTCAGCGTGCCGACGATGCCGAAGTCCAGCGAGATGTAGCGCCCGAAGGTCTCCGGCTCCAGGCTCACCTGGATGTTGCCCGGGTGCATGTCGGCGTGGAAGAAGCCGTCGCGGAACACCTGGGTGAAGAAGATCGTGACCCCGTCGCGCGCCAGCTTGGGGATGTCCACTCCCGCGGCCCGAAGGCGTTCGATCTGGTTGATGGGCACGCCCTTCATGCGCTCCATCACCAGCACCTCGGCGTGGCAGAAGTCCCAGAGGATCTCGGGGATCAGCACCAGTTCGAGCCCCTGCATGTTGCGGCGCAGCTGCGCGGCATTGGCGGCCTCGCGCACCAAGTCCAGCTCGTCGTGCAGGTAGTTGTCGAATTCGGCCACCACCTGGCGGGGCTTGAGCCGCTTGCCGTCGGCCGACAGGCTCTCCACCCAACCGGCCATCAGGCGCATCAGGCCCAGGTCGTTCTCGATCACGGGCAGCATGCCCGGGCGCAGCACCTTGACGGCCACCTCGCGCTCGACACCCTTGCGGTCGCGCACGACCGCGAAGTGCACCTGGGCGATGGACGCGCTGGCGATCGGCACCCGGTCGAACGACACGAACACCTCGGCCAGCGGGCGGCGGAAGGCGCGCTCGATGGTGGCCACCGCCACGTCGGGATCGAAGGGCGGCACGCGGTCCTGCAGGTGCGCCAGCTCGTCGGCGATGTCGGGCGGCATCAGGTCGCGCCGGGTGGACAGCACCTGGCCGAACTTCACGAAGATCGGGCCCAGCCGCTCCAGCGCCTCGCGCAGGCGCTGTCCGCGCGGGGCGTCCAGGTTGCGGCCGATCGACACGATGCGCGCCACCAGGCGCAGCCAGGGCTTCTGGAAGCTCGTCAGGACCAGCTCGTCCAGCCCATAGCGCAGCACCACCCAGACGATGGTGACGCCGCGAAGGAAACGACTCATGGTGCGAATCGGTCGGTACCGCCGGCCTCGCCGGCGGAGGACGCCCGGCGTGCGCCGACGAACTGGCGCAGCGCCTGCGCGGCGCGGCGGGCAGCCGAGCCGATGGCATGGGCCGGCGCATCGCCGATCACGCGGGCCAGGTCTTCCTCGACGTCCCAGCGCACATGGTCCACCAGCCAGTTGATGTCGGCGGCCAGTTGCACGTCGCCTTCGATGCGGATGCCGGGCTTGTCACCGCGCAGCGCGGTCTGGGCCAGCGACAGGGGGGAGGTTTCGATCACCTCCAGGCGCAGGTCCGGCACCTGGCCCTCGGGCGCCAGGTCGAGCAGCCCGGCCGGGGTGATCTGCAGGGCCATGGAATAGACCCGCCACTGCACCCGCGCCACGCGCCCCTTCTGGCGCACGAGGCGGTCCATGGCCTCGGGCTCCTGCATGAGCACGTGGTTGAGGAACAGCACCAGGCGGTGCTGCACCTCGTGCACCAGCCACTGCGGTGGCTGCGGGCCTGCGGCGATGCGCTCGAAAAGCCCATCCAGGAATGAAAAAGGGGACTGTGTTGCCATAGTCCCCGATTATTCCCCGAACTGGGCGCGGCACCGAGGGCTTTACCCCCGCGCCCGCCGCGCCATTGCGGCCGGTTACTGCAGGGCCTGCACCCCGGCCACCAGCCAGCCGCTGCCGCCGCTCTTGGGCTTGGTCATGTTCCACACCTCGCGGAACGGGCTCGGGCCGGCCGAGAGTTCCTCGCGGATCATGCCGGAGAACTCCACGCTGGCCATGTAGCCATCGCCCAGGTCCTCGATGCCCAGCAGCTGTGCCTCCAGCATGACCACGTCGGTGTGGTTGGGCTGGCTGGCGCCGCGCAGCGACTCGCGCTCGCTCAGCTGGGTGCGGATCTCCTCCACCATGCTGTCCGTCATCATCGAACGGAGCGCGGCGATGTCGGAACGGTCCCAGGCGCCTTGCAGCGTGATGAAGTTGCGCTTGGCTGCGGTCAGGAAGCCTTCGGTGTCGAAGCCCTCGGGCACGCCCCAGTTCTGCGAGCCTGCCAGCGCCGAGCCGATCACCACGCCGGAGCCACCGCCGCTCTGGCGCGAGGCGTCGAAGGCCATGCTGCTGCGCTCGAAGGGCCGAGCGGAGGCATCGTTGCCCACGTTCTGCGGGCTGTACTGGCGGGGCATCTGCGCCTCGGCCGGCGAAGCGGCACCGACGCCGGCGCCGTGGAAGGCGAAGGGCGAGTGGCCTGCGCCACCGCCTTCGGCGGGCTTGCGCGACCGCATGAACATGCGGAACACGGCGAAGGCCCCCAGCGCCAGCAGCGCGATCAGCAGGAACTGGCCAAAGCCCGCGCCCAGACCGAGCGAGTGGGCCAGCCAGGCCAGGCCCAGGCCCGCGGCCAGGCCGCCGAGCATCGCGCCCCAGGGCTTCTTGGCGGCCGCCGCGGGAGCGGCCGCCGGTGCGGCGGCGGGCTTGGCGGCCGCCGCGCTGTTGACGTTCTGCGCCGGTGCGCCGGGCGCAGCGGGCGGAGGCGAAGCCGCCTCGCGCTGCGTCACATTGCTCGACTGCTTGCCAACGGACTTGCCGCCGCCCATGCGGCGCGCATCCGCATCGGCATGCACCACCAACAACATGGCGACCAGCGCCACGGACCACAGTTTCATCATGTCATCTCCAATTTATAGATAGGTGCCGGCTGCGAACGAAAACGCAAGGCGGCTCAGCACTTGATTCCAACATGCAAAGCAACGATTCCCCCCGTCATGTTGTGATAGTCCACATGCCCAAAGCCATTTTTCTGCATGAGGGTTTTGAGTTCTTCCTGCCCCGGATGCATGCGGATCGACTCGGCGAGGTAGCGGTAGCTCGCGTCGTCGCCGGCCACCATCCGGCCCAGCTGGGGCAGCACCTTGAAGGAATACCAGTCGTAGGCCTTCTCCAGCGGCTTGGCCACCTTGGAGAACTCCAGCACGAGCAGGCGGCCGCGCGGCTTGAGTACGCGGCACATCTCGGCAAGGGCCTGGTCCTTGTGCGTCATGTTGCGCAGGCCGAAGGCCACGCTCACCACGTCGAAGTGACCATCGGGAAAGGGCAGCTTCTCGGCGTCGCAGACCAGCGTGGGCAGCACCACGCCGGCATCGATGAGGCGGTCGCGCCCCACGCGCAGCATGGCTTCGTTGATGTCGGTGTGCACCACCTCGCCCGATGCGCCGACCTTTTTGGCGAAGGCCTTCGCCAGATCGCCCGTGCCGCCCGCGATGTCGAGCACGCGGTGGCCCTCGCGCAGGTTGGCGACCATGACCGTGTAGGCCTTCCATGCGCGGTGCAGGCCACCGGACATGAGGTCGTTCATGACGTCGTACTTCGATGCGACGGAGTCGAAAACGCCGCGCACGCGGCGCGCCTTTTCCGCTTCATCGACCGACTGGAATCCGAAATGCGTGGTGCTCATTCCGCGATGCTAGGGGCGCGGGCCCCGCTCGTACAGCGACAACCCCGCACCTGCATGGGGCATCTGTCGCAATTTGGACGCTGCGGCGCGCGCCGAGCGGGCCCGCCGCCGTCAGTGCGCGCAGCCGCCAGAACCGTGCGAATGGCCGCCACCGCCGCGCCGGGGTGGCATCGGCGTGTCGCGATCGGCGCCGGCCTCGTCCAGCCGGCGCAGGTAGTCGGCCCACAGCGCGTCCTGGCGCTGGCCGAGTTCGTAGAGGTAATCCCACGAGAAGATGCCCGTGTCGTGGCCGTCGGAGAACGTGGGCTTGACCGCGTAGTTCCCCACCGGCTCCAGCCCCGCGAGCGTGACGTGGCGCTGCCCGGTCTGCAGCACCTCCTGGCCTGGGCCGTGGCCCTGCACCTCGGCGGAGGGCGAGTACACGCGCATCAGCTCGAACGGGATGCGGAAGGCCGCACCGTCCGAGAACACCACCTCCAGCACGCGCGATGCCTCGTGCACCGTGATCGACTGCGGCGTGGGTGCGCCGGCTTTCAAACCTGCCATGGAAATCCTCTGTGCGTTTGCGTTGTGCCCGCTGCGGGCGGCCCGATGGAGCCGGAGTGCGATTGTCCCACCGCGCCCTGGCCGGGCCGTCAGCGCGCCCTGCCAGGGCTCACGCGCCTGGGCGTCAGGCCAGTTGCGCCAGCCGCGCGGCCATCGCCGCCTCGGCCGCGGCCAGGCGGGCGGCCACCTCGGCCTCGCGTTCGGGCGCGCGGTCGCGCTGCGGCGTGGCCCACACGGCGCCGGGGAAATGGCTGTCCCAGGCAAAGCGCGCGATCACGTGCCAGTGCAGGTGCGGCACCATGTTGCCGAGCGCGGCCAGGTTGATCTTGTCCGGCTGCACGTGGGCGCGCAGCGCGGTCTCCACCGCCGCCACGGCCTCCATGCAGTGCAGGCGGTCGCCCGCGTCCAGGTCGGTGAACTCCGTCGCGTGCGTATTCCATACCACGCGGTAGAAGGCCGGAAAGCCGGCCTCCTGCGCGCGGATCACGCGCAGCTTCGGGCCGCGCCAGACCAGCGCGCCGCCGTCGCCCTCGCACAGCGGGCAAGGGTTCGAAACGGTGGCTGCGCCGGCCCCCATCAGACCAGCACCCGCTCGATGCCGCCCGCATTGGCGCGCTGCACGTATTCGGGCATCCATTGGTCGCCGAGGATCTCGCGCGCCATCTCGACGACGATGTAGTCGGCCTCCAGCAGGCCGTTGTTCAGGTCGTCCTGGTAGCGGTTCAGGCCCTGCAGGCAGCTGGGGCAGCTGGTGAGGATCTTCACGTTGTCCTGCGCGCCCGCTGCGCCGCTGGCCCGCAGTGCGGCCTCGCCCTTCCTGATTTCCTCTTCCTTGCGAAAGCGCACCTGCGTTGAGATGTCGGGCCGCGTCACGCCCAGCGTGCCGGATTCGCCGCAGCAGCGCTCGCTCTTGAGCACCTGCGGCCCCACCAGCGCCTTCACGGTCTTGACCGAGTCCTGCAGCTTCATGGGGTTGTGGCAGGGCTCGTGGTACAGGTAGGCGCCCTTGCCCTGCAGGGTCACGCCCTTTTCCAGCAGGTATTCGTGGATGTCGATGATGCGGCTGCCCGGGAAGATCTTGCCGAAGTCGTAGCCCTGCAGCTGGTCGTAGCAGGTGCCGCAGCTCACCACCACGGTCTTGATGTCGAGATAGTTGAGCGTGTTGGCCACGCGGTGAAAGAGCACCCGGTTGTCGGTGATCATCTTTTCGGCCTTCTCGAACTGGCCGCTGCCGCGCTGCGGGTAGCCGCAGCACAGGTAGCCCGGCGGCAGCACGGTCTGCACGCCCGCATGCCACAGCATGGCCTGCGTGGCCAGGCCCACCTGGCTGAACAGGCGCTCGGAGCCGCAGCCGGGAAAGTAGAACACCGCCTCCGTCTCGGCCGTGGTCGTGGCCGGGTTGCGGATGATGGGCACGTAGTCCTTGTTCTCGATATCCAGCAGCGCGCGCGCCGTCTTCTTGGGCAGGCCGCCGGGCAGCTTCTTGTTGATGAAGTGGATCACCTGCTCCTTGACCGGCGCGGTGCCCACCGTGGCCGGCGGCCGCGCGGTCTGGCGGCGGCCCACCTTGCGCAGCAGGTCCACGGCGATGCGCTGGGCCTTGAAGCCCACGCCGACCATGGCGCTGCGCATCAGCTTGATGGTGTCGGGGTTGGTGGCGTTGAGCATGGTCATGGCCAGCGCGTTGCCCGGGCGGAAGGTCTTCTTGCCCATCTTGCGCAGCAGGTTGCGCATGTTCATGGTCACGTCGCCGAAGTCGATCTTGACCGGGCACGGCGTGTAGCACTTGTGGCACACGGTGCAATGGTCGGCCACGTCCTCGAACTCCTGCCAGTGCTTGATCGACACGCCCCGGCGCGTCTGCTCCTCGTACAGGAAGGCCTCGACCAGCAGCGAGGTGGCGAGGATCTTGTTGCGCGGGCTGTACAGCAGGCTGGCGCGCGGCACGTGGGTGGCGCACACGGGCTTGCACTTGCCGCAGCGCAGGCAGTCCTTGACCGAATCGGCGATGGCGCCGATGTCGCTCTGCTGCATGATCAGCGACTCGTGCCCCATCAGGCCGAAGCTCGGCGTGTAGGCGTTGGTCAGGTCGGCGAACATCAGCGAGTTGCGGGCCGAACCGGGCTCCCGGGCAATATCCACTAGGGCACCACGCTCCTGATTTCGTAGCAGCTTGCCTTTGTTGAAGCACCCTTCGGGGTCCACGCGCTGCTTGTAGTCGGCGAACGGCCGCAGCTCGTCGTCGGTCAAAAACTCCAGCTTGGTGATGCCGATGCCGTGCTCGCCCGAGATCACGCCGTCGAGTTGGCGGGCCAGCACCATGATGCGCGCCACGGCCTCATGGGCCGTCTGCAGCATGCGGTAGTCGTCGCTGTTGACCGGGATGTTGGTGTGCACGTTGCCGTCGCCGGCATGCATGTGCAGCGCCACCCACACGCGGCCCTTGAGCACGCGCTGGTGGATGGCCTGGGCCTCGTCCATGATGGGCTGGAAGGCGGCGCCGGCGAAGATCTTGGCCAGCGGCTCGCGCAGCTGGGTCTTCCAGCTGGCGCGCAGCGTGTGGTCCTGCAGCTGGGCGAAGAGCGGCTCCACGTCGCGCAGCCATCCGGTCCACAGCGCGCGCACCTCGCCCACCAGCGCCACGGCCTGGCCCACGCGGTCTTCCAGCAGCTCGGCCGACGGGATCTCGTGCGCGTCGTCCTGGCGGCCCAGCGGCAGGTTGCCGCGCAGGAAGAAGTCTTCCAGCGCATCGCACAGCGCGATCTTGTTGCGCAGCGACAGTTCGATGTTGATGCGTTCGATGCCGTCGGTGTACTCGGCCATGCGCGGCAGCGGGATCACCACGTCTTCGTTGATCTTGAAGGCGTTGGTGTGGCGGCTGATGGCGGCCGTGCGCTTGCGGTCCAGCCAGAACTTCTTGCGCGCCTCGGGGCTGATGGCGACGAAGCCCTCGCCCGAGCGCGAATTGGCCAGCCGCACGACCTCGCTGGTCACGCGCGCCACGTCGTCGGCGTTGTCGCCCGCGATGTCGCCGAACAGCACCATCTTGGGCAGGCCGCCGCCGTGCCGCTTGCTCTTGGTGGCGTAGCCCACGGCCTTCAGGTAGCGGTCGTCCAGGTGTTCCAGGCCTGCCAGCAGCACGCCGCTGCGCTGCTGCTCGGCGAACATGAAGTCCTTGATCTCCACGATGCTGGGCACCGCGTCCTTGGCGTTGCCGAAGAACTCCAGGCACACGGTGCGCGTGTGCTCGGGCATGCGGTGCACCACCCAGCGCGCGCTGGTGATGAGGCCGTCGCAGCCCTCTTTCTGGATGCCGGGCAGGCCCGACAGGAACTTGTCGGTCACGTCCTTGCCCAGGCCCTCCTTGCGGAAGGTCTTGCCGGGGATGTCCAGGCGCTCGGTGCGGATCGGCGTCCTGCCGTCGGCCTCGAAGTACTGCAGCTCGAAGCTGGCCACTTCGGCGTCGTGGATCTTGCCCATGTTGTGGTTCACACGGGTCACCTCCAGCCACTGGGCGTCGGGCGTCACCATGCGCCAGCTGGCGAGGTTGTCGAGCGCCGTGCCCCACAGCACGGCCTTCTTGCCGCCGGCGTTCATGGCGATGTTGCCGCCGATGCAAGACGCCTCGGCGCTGGTCGGGTCCACGGCGAACACGTAGCCCGCGCGCTCGGCCGCATCGGCCACGCGCTGGGTGACCACGCCGGCCTCGGTCCACACCGTGGCGACCTCGCGGTCCATGCCCGGGAGGCGGCGCATTTCCACCTCGGTCATGGCTTCGAGCTTCTCGGTGTTGATGACCACGCTGCGCCAGGTGAGCGGAATGGCGCCGCCGGTGTAGCCGGTGCCGCCGCCGCGCGGGATGATGGTCATCTCCAGGTCGATGCAGGCCTTGACCAGCGCGGCCATCTCGGCCTCGGTGTCGGGGGTGAGCACCACGAACGGGTATTCGACGCGCCAGTCGGTCGCGTCGGTCACGTGGGACACGCGCGAGAGGCCGTCGAACTTGATGTTGTCCTTGGCCGTGTGGCGGCCCAGGCGCTTTTGCACCTGGCGGCGCAGTTGCGCCGCCTCGATGAAGGTGGCGTCGAACTCGGCGATGGCGCGGCGGGCGGCCTCCACCAATTGGCCCACGAGCTGGTCGCGGCCGGAGTCGTCGGCCGGCGTGCGGCGCTTGCCGATCTCGGCCAGGCGGTGCTCCAGCGCCTCGACCAGCAGCTTGCGCCGGTCGGGGTTGTCCAGCAGGTCGTCCTGCAGATAGGGGTTGCGCTGCACCACCCAGATGTCGCCCAGCACTTCATAGAGCATGCGGGCAGAGCGGCCGGTGCGGCGCTCGCGGCGCAGCTGGTCGAGCACGTCCCAGGAAGGAGACCCGAGCAGGCGGATGACGATTTCCCGGTCGGAAAACGAGGTGTAGTTGTAGGGAATCTCTCGCAGGCGGGCGGGCTCGGCGGCCTGCGCCTGCAGGGCAGCCAGCGCTATGGGAACGTTCATGGGGTCAACCTGGGTCGGGCGCGTGGGGCGCCCCTGTGCCTCGGGGCCGCGATTTTATGCCAGCCTCCGGGCGGTCCCGGGGGCCGGGACGGCCCCGCCAGCCGCTGCGGCAACGACCGCACCCCGGATGCTACTATTTCTATAGCATCATGCCGGCGCTTTTATTGTGCTGGAGGCCGTTTTGGCACCCAATCCCAAGGCAGGCCGGCGGAGCCCCTGACGGCCGGCCCGGCCGGTCAGAACAGCACGCGGCTGCGGATCGTGCCCGGCACCTTGGCCAGCTCGTCCTGCGCCAGGTCGGACGACTGGGCGTCGATGTCGATCACCACGTAGCCCACCTTCTCGTTGGTCTGCAGGTACTGGGCGGCGATGTTGATCCGGTTGTCCGAGAAGATCTGGTTGATCTGCGACAGCACGCCCGGCACGTTCTGGTGGATGTGCAGCAGCCGGTGCTTGCCCGGGTGCGCGGGCAGCGCCACCTCGGGGAAGTTGACCGACGAGATCGAGGTGCCGTTGTCGCTGTACTTGACCAGCTTCTCGGCCACTTCGAGCCCGATGTTGGCCTGCGCCTCCATGGTGGAGCCGCCGATGTGCGGGGTGAGGATCACGTTGTCCAGCCCGCGCAGCGGCGACAGGAACTCGTCCTTGTTGGTGCGCGGCTCGACCGGGAACACATCGATGGCGGCGCCCAGCAGCTTCTTGGCGCGGAGCGCCTCGGCCAGCGGCTCGATCTCCACCACCGTGCCGCGCGCGGCGTTGATGAGGATGCCGCCCGGCTTCATCGCCGCGATCTCGGCCGCGCCGATCATCCACTGCGTGGACGCCAGCTCGGGCACGTGCAGGCTCACGATGTCGGCCTGCCCCAGCAGCGCGTGCAGCGAGGGCGCCTGGCGCGCATTGCCCAGGGGCAGCTTGTTGACCACGTCGTGGAAGATCACGTGCATGCCCAGGCCCTCGGCCAGCACCGACAGCTGCGTGCCGATGGAACCGTAGCCCACGATGCCCAGTGTCTTGCCGCGGATCTCGTAGGCATTGTCGGCCGACTTCAGCCAGCCGCCGCGGTGCGCCACCGCGTTCTTCTCGGGAATGCCGCGCAGCAGCAGGATGGCCTCGGCCAGCACCAGTTCGGCCACCGAGCGGGTGTTGGAGTAAGGCGCGTTGAACACGGCGATGCCGCGCTCGCGCGCGGCGTTCAGGTCCACCTGGTTGGTGCCGATGCAAAAGCACCCCACGGCCACGAGCTTGTGCGCGTGGGAGAAAACCTCGGCCGTGAGCTGGGTGCGCGAGCGGATGCCCACGAAATGCGCATCGGCGATCTTGCGCTTGAGTTCATCGTCGGGCAACGCGCCGGAGATCGCCTCGATCTGCGTGTAGCCCGCACCGCGCAGCACGTCGAGCGCGGACGGATGGATGCCCTCGAGCAACAGGAACTTGATCTTGCTTTTGTCCAGAGAGGTTTTGGCCATGGAAAGGTCCGGAGGATCGGAAAAGGAAAAGGCGCGGGATTCAGCCCCGCGATCAGCCCCGAAATGGGGACGCGAGATCATTGTGCACCGCACAAAACCCTGCTGGCATCCTTGCAATTCGCTGAAATGGTGCGCGGCACGAGTCGCGAAGGCGACTCCGGCCACCGCCGATCTGTCACGAAATTGTCACGAAATCGCCAGCGCTGGCGCCCGTTTGGTGGCCATGGCGGGGCCCTGCGCCGCGACGGGTTTCCCCGCTTGATCGCTGCGTGGGCCTATGCGACAACGACATATTCGTGTCACGAAATGCGTCCTACCATCGGCGCTTCGTGCATTTCGTATCGATTCGAGGAGTTTTCATGCAATTCAAGCACCTGGCGGCCGCTGCCGCCATCGCCGCTTCGCTCTGCGCCACGGCGCAGGCACAGACCGAGATCCAATGGTGGCATTCGATGACCGCGGTCAACGGCGAGTGGGTGAACGACCTGGCCAAGCAGTTCAACGAGAGCCAGAAGGAATACAAGATCGTGCCGACCTACAAGGGCACGTATGACGAGTCCATGACGGCCTCCATCGCCGCCTTCCGCGCCGGCAACGCACCGCACATCCTGCAGGTGTTCGAAGTGGGCACGGCCACCATGATGGCCAGCAAGGGCGCCATCGTGCCCGTGGGCAAGGTGATGCAGGACGCAGGCGCCAAGTTCGACCCGGCCGCCTACATCCCCGCCGTGGCCGGCTACTACACGGCCCCCAACGGCCAGATGCTGAGCTTCCCGTTCAACAGCTCCACCACCATCTTCTACTTCAACAAGGACGCCTTCAAGGCAGCCGGCCTGCCCACCGACAAGGCGCCCGCCACCTGGCCCGAAGTGGTCAACGCGGCAGCCAAGCTCAAGGCCTCGGGCCACAAGTGCCCGTTCACCACGGCCTGGCAGAACTGGACGCAGGTCGAGAGCTTCTCGGCCTGGCACAACGTGGAGTTCGCCAGCAAGTCCAACGGCCTGCAGGGCCTGGACGCGCGCCTGAAGGTCGATTCGCCCCTGCACGTGCGCCACATCGAGAACCTGGCCAACATGGCCAAGCAGGGCCTGTTCGTCTACAAGGGCCGCGGCAACGTGCCCGAGGCCAGCTTCGTGTCCGGCGAGTGCGCCATGATCAACACGTCGTCGGGCTTCTACGGCAACGTGGCCAAGAACGCCAAGTTCGCCTACGGCCTGGCTCCCCTGCCCTACTACCCCGATGTACCCGGCGCACCGCAGAACACCGTGATCGGCGGCGCGAGCCTGTGGGTCATGGCCGGCAAGAAGCCTGCCGAATACAAGGGCGTGGCGCAGTTCTTCCAGTTCATCTCCACGCCCGAAGTGCAGTCCGCCAGCCACAAGCGCACCGGCTACCTGCCCGTCACCAAGGCTGCGTATGAGCTGACCGAGAAGTCGGGCTTTTACCAGCAGAACCCCGGCACCGACGTGGCCGTGACGCAGATGATCCGCAAGGTGACCGACAAGAGCCGCGGCATCCGCCTGGGCAACTACGTGCAGATCCGCGCGATCGAGGACGAAGAGCTCGAACAGGTGTGGTCCGGCAAGAAGACCGCCAAGGAAGCGCTGGACACGATCGTCAAGCGTGGAAACGAGCAACTGGAACGCTTCCAGAAGGCGAACAAGTCGTAATACGGCTTAAACTGACCGTTTCGCCAACCGTAAAAAGCAGATGGGTCATCCATCTGCTTTTTGCTTTGGGAAGCGCCTATTTCTCCCAACCTTCCGCCCCATGGAAAAACGCGTCCGTTTCAAATCTGCCTGGCTGCCCTGGCTGCTCATCGCGCCGCAGATGGCCATCATCCTGGTCTTCTTTTTCTGGCCTGCCAGCCAGGCGCTGGTGCAGTCGATGCAGCTGCAGGACGCCTTCGGAACCTCCACCGAATGGGTGGGCCTGGCCAACTTCCGCCAGCTCTTCAACGACGGCAGCTACGTGGAGTCGTTCAAGACCACGGCCATGTTCTCCGTGCTGGTGGCGGGCATCGGCATCAGCCTGTCGCTGATGCTGGCGATCTTCGCCGACCGCGTGGTCAAGGCGGCCATGTTCTACAAGACCATGCTGATCCTGCCCTACGCCGTCGCGCCCGCCGTGGCCGCGGTGCTGTGGGTGTTCATGTTCTCGCCGTCGCTCGGCGTGGTGGCCTACGGCCTGGAGAAGGTCGGCATCCACTGGAACCACCTGCTCGACTCGGGCCAGGCCATGACGCTGATCGTGATGGCCTCGGTGTGGAAGCAGATCTCCTACAACTTCCTGTTCTTCCTGGCCGGGCTGCAGTCGATCCCCAAGTCGCTCATCGAAGCCGCGGCCATCGACGGCGCGCGCCCGTGGCGCCGCTTCTGGACCATCCAGTTCCCGTTGCTGTCGCCCACCACGTTCTTCCTGCTGGTGATCAACGTGGTCTATGCCTTCTTCGACACCTTCGCCATCGTCGATGCGGCCACGCAGGGCGGCCCGGGCAAGGACACGGCCATCCTGGTCTACAAGGTCTACTACGACGGCTTCAAGGCCATGGACCTGGGCGGCTCGGCCGCGCAATCGGTGGTACTGATGCTGATCGTCGTCGCGCTCACCGTGGTGCAGTTCCGCTATGTCGAAAAGAAAGTGAACTACTGATGCAACGCCCGATGCAATGCGTTTCCTCGATGGAGGCCGCCCATGGTTGAGCGCCGCCTGACCGCCGGCATCCTGGCCCATGTGATCATGGTGCTGGGCGTGCTGATCGTCGCCTTTCCGCTGTACCTGGCGTTCGTCGCCTCCACGCACACCGCGCAGGAGATCGTGCAGGCCCCCATGCCGCTGCTGCCCGGCAGCCACTTCTGGGAGACCTACAAGGCCGCCCTGTTCGGCCGCGACGCGGGCGCGGGCTCCACGGCCCCGGTGGCCCGCATGATGTGGGTCAGCCTGGTGTCGGCGCTGGTCATCACCTTCGGCAAGATCGCCATCTCGCTGCTGTCGGCCTTCGCCATCGTGTACTTCCGCTTTCCCTTCAAGGGCCTGTGCTTCTGGCTGATCTTCATCACCCTGATGCTGCCCGTGGAAGTGCGCATCGGCCCAACGTACCAGGTGGTGTCCGACCTCGGCATGCTCAACAGCTACGCGGGCCTGACCGTGCCGCTGATCGCATCGGCCACGGCCACGTTCCTGTTTCGCCAGTTCTTCCTGACCGTGCCCGACGAGCTGGTGGAGGCCGCGCGCATGGACGGCGCGGGCCCGATGCTGTTCTTCAAGGACATCCTGATCCCGCTGTCCAAGACCTCGATCGCCGCTCTGTTCGTGATCCAGTTCATCTACGGCTGGAACCAGTACCTGTGGCCGCTGCTGGCCACCACGAGCGAAGACATGTACCCGGTGGTGATCGGCATCAAGCGCATGATCGCCGGCGGGGACGGCCAGAACGAATGGAACATCGTCATGGCGACGGCCATCCTGGCCATGCTGCCGCCGGCCGTGGTGGTGATGCTCATGCAGAAGTGGTTCGTCAAGGGCCTCGTGGACACCGAGAAATAACGGTCAACGACCACCGATCGATCTGACAAGAATCCCAAAGATATGGCATCCCTCTCGCTTCGCAACGTCATCAAGCGCTACGGCGCCGGCCCCAAGGCCAACCCGGTCATCCACGGCGTCAGCGCCGAAATCCAGGATGGCGAATTCATCGTGATCGTCGGCCCGTCGGGCTGCGGCAAATCCACCCTGCTGCGCATGGTCGCGGGCCTGGAAGAGATCAGCGGCGGCGAGATCGCCATCGGCCCGCGCGTGGTGAACAACCTCGAGCCCGCCGAGCGGGACATCGCCATGGTGTTCCAGAACTACGCGCTCTACCCGCACATGACGAACTTCGACAACATGGCCTACGGCCTGAAGATCGCCAAGGTGCCCAAGGACGAGATCAAGCGGCGCGTGGACAAGGCCGCCAAGATCCTGGAGCTGGGCCATCTGCTGGAGCGCAAGCCGCGCGAGCTGTCCGGCGGCCAGCGCCAGCGCGTGGCCATGGGCCGCGCCATCGTGCGCCAGCCGCAGGTGTTCCTGTTCGACGAGCCGCTGTCCAACCTGGACGCCAAGCTGCGCGCGCAGACCCGCCTGGAGATCCAGAAGCTGCACCGCGAGCTGGGCATCACCAGCCTGTTCGTCACCCACGACCAGGTCGAGGCCATGACGCTCGCCCAACGCATGATCGTCATGAACGGCGGCGTGATGGAGCAGTTCGGCACGCCCGAGGAGGTGTACCACTCGCCCGCCTCGACCTTCGTGGCCAGCTTCATCGGCTCTCCGCCCATGAACCTGCTCAAGAACGCGGAAGGCGGCAAGCAGGGCGCGATCCTCGGCATCCGCCCCGAGCACCTGGACACCGGCGCCACCGGCTGGGCCGTGCAGGTCGAAACCGTCGAGCTGCTGGGCGCCGAACGCCTGGTGTACGCCCGCATGAACGGCGAATCCCTCATCGTGCGCGTGGAAGAAGGCACGCACTCGCCCCAGCCGGGCGACACCATCCACGTGGCGCCGCGCCCGTCGCGCCTGCACTGGTTCGACGCCGCCACCGGCAAGCGGATGTGAGCGGCGCCGTGAGCCGCCCACCCGCGCCGGCCGGGCTCGTGCACGCGACCGTTCCCGTGCTGGCCTCGCTCGACCTGGATGAGAGCGCGGCCTTCTGCGCCGACCGGCTGGGGTTCGCGCCCCGGCTGCGCACGGGCGACTACCTCATCGCCGAGCGCGACGGCTGCGAGCTGCATTTCTGGCTCTGCACCGAGCGCCACATCGCCGAGAACACCTCCTGCTACGTGCGGGGCGACACCCGTGCGCTGCATGCCGACTTCGCCGCGCGCGGGCTGGCCGTCGATCCCCCGCGCGAGCAGCCCTGGGGCATGCGCGAGCTGTACGTGATCGACCCGCACGGCAACCTGCTCAAGTTCGGCGAAAGCCTATGAAGCCCCCCGCAGTCGCCACCGGCGCCTGCGGGCGCGGCCTGCTCCGCGGCCATCGGACAGCACGGGCCGTGCCGGTTTCGAACACCGCGACAGCATTCCCAACCCTCGTTCACTGACATGACCGCCCCTTCCGCTGCTGCTGCCGTTGCGCCAGCCTTTTCCGCGTCCGACTGGCCCTATCCCCGCTGGATCGCCCACCGCGGCGCCGGAAAGCTCGCGCCCGAGAACACGCTGGCCGCCTTCCGCCTGGGCGCGCACCACGGCTACCGCATGTTCGAATGCGACGCCAAGCTCAGCAGCGACGGCGTGCCCTTTCTGCTGCACGACGCCACGCTGGAGCGCACCACCTGCGGCCAGGGCACGGCGGGCGATCACACCTGGAGCGACCTGTCGCGCCTGGACGCCGGTGCCTGGCATTCGCGCGCCCACGCCGGCGAGCCGCTGCCCACGCTGGACGCCGTGGCGCGCTTTTGCCGGGCCAACGGCCACCTGCTGAACATCGAGATCAAGCCCACGCCCGGCACCGAGGAGGAAACCGGCCGCGTGGTCGCCGCGCACGCCGCGCGCCTGTGGCAGGGCGCCGCGGTGCCGCCGCTGCTCACCTCGTTCCAGGTGCGCGCGCTGTCCGGTGCGCGCGACGCGGCGCCGCTGCTGCCGCGCGGCCTGCTGCTGGACACGCTGGGCGCCGGCTGGCTGGACACCGCGCAGCAGCTCGGCTGCGTGGCCGTGGTCTGCAACCACGCGCTGTGGAATACCGAGACCGTGGCCCAGGTGAAAGGCGCCGGGCTGCGCGCCTTGAGCTACACGGTGAACGACGAGTGGGCCGCGCAGCGCCTGATCGACCTGGGCACCGACGGCATCATCACCGACCGGGTGGACCTGTTCAGCCCGGGGCAGTGATACGCTTTCGGGTCCTTGTACGCACGGACTCGCCCTTGCTTCCCTCATTTTTTAGAACCCTGCTGGCCGGCCTGCTCATGGGCCTGGCCCTGTCCCACCCCGCGGCGGCGCAGGACCGGACCGCGGCGGCATCCGCCCCGGCCCCGGCCGCCAGCGCCACGGCCCCCCGGGCCGGCGATCCGGCCCCTCGTTCTGTGGACGACCTGCGCAAGCAGCTCGACGCCGTCCCGAAAAAGCTCGACCCGGACGACGACGGCCGCAAGCGCGTCAACGAGGTCTATGCCATCGGCACGGCCGCCGAGCAACTCGTCGCACAGCGCACCGAAGAGCTGGCCGACCTGGACACGCGCCTGGCCGGGCTCGGCCCCTCGCCCGAGAAAGGCGCGCCCGCCGACTCCCCCGACGTCGCGCAGCAGCGTGCCGGACTGGCCAAGCAGCGCGCCGTCGTGGACGCCGACCTCAAGCTCGCCCGCCTCATCGTGGTCGATGCCGACCAGCGCAGCGCCGACCTCGTGCGCCAGCGCCGCCAGCAGTTCCAGGATGCGCTGACCGCCCGCATCGACTCGCCGCTGGGCCCCACCTACTGGCGCGCGCTGCGCAACGCCTGGCCTTCCGACACCGCCCGCTTGTCGATGCTGGCGGTCGAGATCCGCCAGGCCCTGGAGCGGGCGATGGAGCCTGCCCGGCGTGCCACCTTCCTCGGCAGCCTGGCCGGCGCGCTGCTGCTGGCCGTGCTGGGCAACTGGCTGGCCAAGCGCGTGCTGGTGCGCGTGGCGCCCACGCGGTTGCCGTCCGGGCGCCTGCGGCGCTCGCTGCTCGCGGCGGTGTCGGTCGTGGTACACGTGCTGCTGATCGGGCTGGCGGCGCAACTGGCGCTCAGCGGCGTCGACGTGGGCGACAACCTCGGCGACCGGCTGCACGGCCTGGGCAGCACGGCGGTGCGCCTGGCCATCTTCGCCTCGTTCGCCATCGGCCTGGGGCACGCGTTGCTGTCGCGCCGGCGCAGCTCCTGGCGGCTGCCCTCGCTGTCGGACGACCTGGCGCGGCGGCTGAGCCCCTACCCCTGGTGGATCGCCCTGGTCGCCATCACCAGCGGACTCATCACCGAAATCAACACCGCCGTGGGCGCCAGCCTCGCGGCCGAGGTGACGACGCAGGCCGTGACGGCGCTGCTGGTCGCGCTCATCGCCATCGCCTGCCTGCGCCACCTGCACACCCCGCGCACCACGGCCAAGGACGGCGCGGCGGAGGGCGGCAGCGAGCCCGCCGAGGCCGCTGCAGCGCCCCCGCGCCCGCTGTGGGTGGGCCTGCTCGTGGCCTGCGCGGGCTTCGCCTCGGTGGCGACCCTGGTGCTGGTGGCGCTGGGCTTCGTCGCCCTGGCCAGCACGCTGGCGCGGCAGATGGTGTGGAGCGCCATCGTCTTCGCCACCGCCTACCTGCTCTACCAGCTGGCCGACGACGTGTGCGAGGCCGTGCTGTCGTCCAAGGGCAGCTTCGGGCGCCGCCTGCATTCCGGCATGGGCATCGACGCGGGCCTGCTCGACCAGGCGGCCGTGCTGGGCTCGGGCGTGCTGCGCGTGGTGCTGTTCTTCTACATGGTGATCGCGCTGATGGCGCCGTTCGGCACCGGACCGGACGAGGTCTTCCGGCGCGGCAGCAGCCTCAACAACGGCCTGCAGGTGGGCAATTTCGCGCTCGCGCCCCAGGCCTTGCTCACCGCGCTGGCCGTGGTGGCGGCGGGGTTCGTGGCCATCCGCGTGCTCAAGCGCTGGCTGAGCGACCGCTACTTTCCCAACACGTCGCTCGAGCCCGGCATGCGCAGCTCCATCGTCTCGCTGCTGGGCTACGTGGGCGGCGTGCTGGTGGTGGCCGCGGCGCTCGCGGCGCTGGGCATCAGCGTGGAGCGCATCGCCTGGGTGGCCAGCGCGCTGTCGGTGGGGATCGGCTTTGGGCTGCAGGCCATCGTGCAGAACTTCATCTCGGGCCTGATCCTGCTGGCCGAGCGGCCGGTGAAGGTGGGCGACTGGGTGGTGCTGGGCGATACCGAGGGCGACGTGCGCCGCGTGAACGTGCGCGCCACCGAGATCCAGCTGGGCGACCGGTCCACCGTGATCGTGCCCAACTCGGAGTTCATCACCAAGACCGTGCGCAACATGACTTTGACCGGCGCGCCCGGCCGCGTGCTGCTGCGCCTGCCCGCGCCGCTGGACACCGATGCGCAGCGCATGCGCGAGGTGATCCTGCAGGCCTTCCACGCCCACGAAGGCATCATGGAAGACCCCGAACCCATCGTGCAGCTCGAAGGCATCCTGAACGGCACGCTCACCTTCCTGGCCATCGGCTACGTGAGCAATCCCCGCAACTCGGGCGGCGTGCGCAGCGACCTGCTGTTCACCATCCTGGACAACCTGCGCGGCGCGGGCCTGGCGCTGTCGCCGCCAGCGACCACGTCGCTCACCCACCCCACGCCGACCTCGCCGACCGTGGCGGTGCCGCAGCCGCAGGGCGGCAACGGGCCGGGCACGACGGTGGTCTGACCGGGGTGCGGCCACCCCGGCCGCAGCGATTCGCTATAAATTCAATAGCACAATGCCCTAGTGGAATATGTGCTGGATGGCGATTGGGCTCGAATTCCTCAATCCAGCTTCGCGCCCGACTGCGCCACGGCGGAGGCCCAGCGCGGCATCTCGGTCGCGAGGAAGGCCGCGAAGGCATCCGCCCCCAGGAAGGCCGGATCGGCGCCCTGCGACACCATGCGCTCGCGCACCTCGGGCGACTGCAGCACCTGGCCGAACGCATCGCTCAGCTTGGCGACCACGTCCCTGGGCGTGCCGGCCGGCGCGAGAAAGCCGTAGAAGCCCACCACCTCGAAGCCCTTGAGCCCGGTCTCGATCGCCGTGGGCACGTCCGGCAGCGCCGGGTTGCGCTGCCGGCTGGTCACGGCCAGGGCGCGCACCTTGCCCTGCTTGTGGTACGCGGCCGCCTGCGGAATGCTCTCGGCCATGAACTGCACCTGGCCCGCCATCAGGTCGGTGAAGGCCGGGGCGCTGCCGCGGTACGGGATGTGCACCATGAACAGGCCTGTGGCCGTCTTGAACATCTCCGGCACCAGGTGGCTGATGCCGCCGTTGCCCGCCGAACCGAAGTTCACCTGGCCCGGCTTGGCCCGTGCGTACTGGATGAATTCGGGCAGCGTCTTCGCCGGCAGCTTCGGGTTGACCAGCAGCGCGAGCGGCTGCATGGCGGTGCGCGCGACGGGCGTGAAATCCTTGAGCGTCTGGTAGGGCAGCCGGCTGTACAGCGCCGGGTTGATCACCATCACGCCGGTGTTGGCCAGCATCAGCGTGTGGCCGTCGGGCGGCGCCTTCATCACGTCCTGCGCGCCGACGGTGCCGCCCGCGCCCGACTTGTAGTCCACCACCACGGGCTGGCCGAGCACGGCCTGCAGCTTGTCGGTGAGCAGGCGGGCATGCTGGTCCAGCGGCCCGCCCGCTGGAAAGCCGATCACGATGCGGATGGGCCGGGAGGGAAAGCCCTGGGCCAGGGCGGCCACGGACAGGCAGGCCAGGGTGGCGGCCGCCAGGCAGGTGCGCAGGCGCATGCGAAAGTCTCCTTCTTTTGTGTCTGGATGGGATCAGCTGCAGCTTAGGGCCGGCCTGCCTCGCCCGGCACGGGGTCTTACCCGCAAAAGCCTCCTTCACGGCAGGCCCTGCTCGGCGAAAATACCCGCTTGTCCGCCGCCTCTAAAAGCCCCCCACCATGACCCTCGCCCACTGGCTCGTTTTCTGCGGCGTCTCGCTGCTGATGTGTTTCACCCCCGGCCCGGCCGTGCTGCTGGCGGTGTCGAACTCGGTGGATGTCGGGGCGCGGCGCACGGCGTTCAGCTCGCTCGGCAGCTCGGCCGGCATCTTCGCCGTCTCGGGCCTCGCGATGGTCGGCATGGGGACCATCCTCAGCCTGTCGGCGAACGCGTTCCTGGTGATGAAGGTCGTCGGCGCGCTGTACCTGATCTGGCTGGGCATCAAGCGCTGGCGCAGCCAGGACGCGCTGATCGCCAGCGATGCCGGCCTGGCGCCCGCCCAGCGACGCGAGCGCAAGAACTGGCAGCTGGTGGCGCAGGGGCTGGGCGTGTCGCTGACCAACCCAAAGGCCATCCTGTTCTTCTCGGCCCTGTTCCCGCAGTTCATCGTGCCCGGCGAGCCGCTGTTCACGCAGTATCTGTTGCTGACCACGACGTTCGCCGTCTGCGCGTTGATCTCGCACGCCTTCTATGTGGTGCTGATCTCGCTGGTGAAGGGCCACGTGGTGGCGCGCGCCAAGCTGTTCAACCGCATCGTGGGCGGCACCTTCATGGCGCTGGGCGTGGGCCTGCTGCAGACCCGGCACAAACTGGGCTGAGGGCCCGGGCCTTCGGGGGCGCGTCTTTCTCAGCGCCAGCCGCGCAGCAGCCCCCACTGCGCGGTCGCGCAGCCCACCGCCAGCGCCGCGTAGGTGAGCATCTTTCCGTCGCGTCCCCACCACGCCAGACCGGCCGCGAGCACGAGGCAGCCCACCCCGAACAGCACGCCCAGCTGGGCCAGCGTTCCACGCGTGGCCGCCCGCTTTCGCAGGAAGACCTTGCAGCCGGCGACCAGCAGCAGCGCCACGGCGAACGCGGGCAGCACGAAATTCAGCAGATGGTTGACGGCGGACAAAGCATCCATGGACATGACCCAGATCAAGACTATTACAGGCATAGCCCCCTGCATCGGGCCGGCAATTTTATAATCGCCGCTTATGGCAGTCTGGGCCCTTGGCATCAACCACACGACCGCGCCGCTCGATCTGCGCGGTCGTTTTGCGTTCGCGCTCGATCAGATCGCGCCCACGCTGCAGGGTTTGCGCCAGTCGCTGGGCGGCGCCAGCCGCCATCCCAGCGTCGAGACGGCCATCATCTCCACCTGCAACCGCACCGAAATCTACTGCGCCGGCAATGAATCCGCGCTGGACCACACGCTGGGCTGGCTCGCCCAGAGCGGCGGCGTCAGCCCCGCGCTGCTGCGCTCGCACTCCTACGCGCTGGAAGACGGCCTGGTGGCCCGCCATGCCTTCCGCGTGGCCAGCGGGCTCGATTCCATGGTGCTGGGCGAGGCGCAGATCCTCGGCCAGATGAAGGACGCCGTGCGCGCCGCCGAAACCGCCGGCGCGCTGGGCACCACGCTCAACCAGCTCTTCCAGCGCAGCTTCGCCGTCGCCAAGGAAGTGCGCACCAGCACCGAGATCGGCGCCCACAGCATCAGCATGGCCGCCGCGGCCGTGCGGCTGGCCGGCCAGCTGTTCGAAGACCTGTCCGAGATCCGCGTGCTGTTCGTCGGTGCGGGCGAGATGATCGAGCTGGCCGCCACCCATTTCGCGGCCAAGAACCCCAAGGCCATCGCCGTGGCCAACCGCACGCTGGAGCGCGGTGAAAAGCTCGCCACGCGCTTCGGCGGCGAGGTCATGCGCCTGGCCGACCTGCCCGACCGCCTGCACGAGTTCGACGCCGTGGTGAGCTGCACCGCCAGCAGCCTGCCCATCATCGGCCTGGGCGCCGTGGAGCGCGCCCTGAAAAAGCGGCGCCACCGCCCCATGTTCATGGTCGACCTCGCCGTGCCGCGCGACATCGAGCCCGAGGTCAAGGCGCTGGAGGACATCTACCTCTACACCGTGGACGACCTGGCCGGCGTGGTGCAGACCGCCCAGGCCCACCGCCAGGCCGCCGTGGCCCAGGCCGAGGCCATCATCGACGCGGGCGTGCAGAGCTTCATGCACTGGATGGACCAGCGCAGCCCCACCGGCGGCGTGGTGCCGCTGATCCAGCAGCTCAACGCCCAGACCGACGAGTGGCGCGCGCTGGAGATCGCCCGCGCCAAGAAGCTCCTGGCCAAGGGCGAGGACATGGATGCGGTGCTGGAGGCTTTGTCGCGCGGCCTCACGCAGAAGATGCTGCACGGCACCCTGGCCGAACTGCGGGCCGGCGACGCCGAGACCCGTGCCCAGACGGCCCAGACCGTCTCGCGCCTGTTCCTGCGCTCGCAAAGCAAGACCGGCCTGTAGCGACGCGGCTGCGCGGCCTGCCCTCAGGCCAAAAACGCCTCCAGCGCAGATTCCACTAGCGCTATCAGCTACAAAAAACGTAGCAATTTCTTTCCCCCGACGATGAAGCCCTTTCTCAGAACCCAGCTGGAGCGCTATGCGCAGCGCCTCGAAGAGCTCGACTTCCTGCTCTCGCGCGAGGACATCATGTCCGACATGGCGCAGTACCGCACCATCTCCCGCGAGCACGCCGAGGTCACGCAGATCGCGGGCCGCTACGCACGCCACCAGCAGCGCGAGGCCGATCTGGCCGGCGCCCGCGAGATGCTCGCCGACCCCGACATGGCCGAGATGGCGCAGGAGGAGATCGCCGCCGCCGAGGCAGAGCTGGCGCAGCTGGAAGAAGAACTGCAGCGCCTGCTGCTGCCCAAGGACCCCGACGACGCCCGCAATGCCTTCCTCGAAATCCGCGCGGGCACGGGCGGCGACGAGTCGGCCCTGTTCGCGGGCGACTTGGCGCGCATGTACACCCGCTATGCCGCCAACGTGGGCTGGAAGATCGAGATCCTGAGCGCCAACGAGAACGAGATCGGCGGCTACAAGGAAGTGGTGCTGCGCGTGGAGGCCGGGGCTGGTGACGGCCCCTCCGGGTCCGGCGCCTACGGCGCGCTGCGCTTCGAATCCGGCGGCCACCGCGTGCAGCGCGTGCCCGCCACCGAAACGCAGGGCCGCATCCACACCAGCGCCTGCACCGTGGCCGTGATGCCCGAGCCCGACGAGCACCAGGCCATCACCCTGAACCCCGCCGACCTGCGCATCGACACCTTCCGCGCCAGCGGCGCCGGCGGCCAGCACATCAACAAGACCGACTCGGCCGTGCGCGTGGTCCACCTGCCCACCGGCATCGTGGCCGAATGCCAGGACGGGCGCAGCCAGCACAGCAACAAGGCCAAGGCCCTGCAGGTGCTGCAGGCGCGCATCCAGGAAAAGGAACGCAGCGAGCGCGCCGCCAAGGAGGCCGCCCTGCGCAAGGGCCTGATCGGCTCGGGCGACCGCAGCGACCGCATCCGCACCTACAACTTCCCGCAGGGGCGCCTGACCGACCACCGCATCAACCTCACGCTCTACAAGCTGCTGGCCATCATGGAAGGCGACCTCGCCGACGTGCTGGACGCCCTGCGCCATGCGCGCGAGGCCGAGCAGCTGGCCGAGCTGGAAACCACGGCCTGATCGGCTTCAAGACCAACCGCCCCGATGCCGAAGGATTCATTGCCTTGGATGCTACCAATTCAATAGCAAACGCCTCGCCGACCCTGGCCCAGGCGCTGGCCCAGGCCCACACCCTGGGACTGGCACGCATCGACGCCCAGCTGCTGCTGCTGCACGCGCTCGGCCGCCCCGAGGCCGGCCGCGCCTGGCTGCTGGCGCACGACACCGACGCCGTGCCCCCGCCGGCGATGGACGCCTTCCTGGCACTGTGCCGGCGCCGCGCGGCCGGCGAGCCGGTGGCCTACCTGACGGGCCGCAAGGCGTTCTACGGCCTGGCGCTACAGGTCGATGCCCGCGTGCTGGACCCGCGACCGGACACCGAAACCCTGGTGGACTGGGCGCTGCAGGTGCTGCAGTCCGTCGCCGCCCCGCGCGTGGCCGACCTGGGCACCGGCAGTGGCGCCATCGCCCTCGCATTGCAGCACCAGCGGCCCGACGCGCAGGTGCTGGCGGTCGATGCCAGCCCCGCCGCGCTGGACGTGGCCCGCGCCAATGCCGAACGGCTGGGCCTGCCCGTGCGCTTCGTGATGGGCGACTGGCTTTCCGGCCTGGGGGAAGGCGCGGGGTTCGATGCCATCGTCTCCAATCCCCCCTACATCGCGGCGGACGATCCGCACTTGGCCGCGCTCACGCACGAGCCCCTGAACGCCCTGGCCAGCGGCGCCGACGGGCTGGACGACCTTCGCAACATTGCGGGGCAAGCCCTGCCCCATTTGGTGCCGGGCGGCTGGCTGCTGCTGGAGCACGGCTGGGACCAGGCCGGGGCCGTGCGGGCGCTGCTGAGCAGGGCTGGCTTCGCCGAGGTGCAAAGCCGAACCGATCTGGCCGGCCATGCCCGCTGTACCGGCGGCCGCCGGCCGGTCGCGGGGATGAGCGCCTCTGCAGCATTGGAAAGCCTTGTTCCGTCCCCACTTGAGCGGTAACGCTGCCGATTCAGCCCGCCCGCGGATGACCGCAGCGCCCCAAAGCCTTGGCCGACAGTGAAATAATCACGCCTTGCCGCCGATCCACGGCCACTTTCAGGAGCAACCCATGAGCGACACCCAGCAACGCATCGACGCCCTCGTCAAATCCAACGACATCCTGCTGTTCATGAAGGGCAGCGCGAGTTTTCCGATGTGCGGCTTCTCGGGCCGCGCGATCCAGCTCCTGAAGGCCTGCGGCGTGGACCCCAAGAGCGTGGCCACGGTGAACGTGCTGGACGACCCGGAGATCCGCCAGGGCATCAAGGAATACAGCAGCTGGCCCACCATCCCGCAGCTCTACGTCAAGGGCGAATTCATCGGCGGCTCGGACATCATGATGGAGATGTACGAGTCGGGCGAACTCAAGCAGGTGCTGGGCACGCAGGGCGAGTGACGCCGGCAGGCCCTGGCGGCTGCATCGACCGAAGGCCGCCCCCGGGCGGCCTTTTGCATGGGAACAACAGGGGCGGGTTGACGGGGTTTTTCCGCCGTTGAGACCGGGCATGTTGTGTGCTTGAATGGGTGCGTGACTTCCTCACACAGGAGCGCGCCATGACGACACACAGCCTTGTTCCGCAAACGCCGGCCCTGAGCCTGCCGGTGGCCCAGTTGCGCAACGTGTTCCACCCCTGCGACGTCGAGCGCAAGCTCACGCGGCTGCAGGACGGCGGCAGCCAGCGCGAATACGAAAATCTGCGCGCGGTGTACGAACGCATGCTGGAACGCGGGCCCGAACGCTTCCAGGTCAAGCCTTCCGGCGTGCCGGACATGGCCCACCTCTACGACCAGTTGCCCAACTTCACCGACGTCCTCGACGATGTGAAGCGCCACGTGGCCCTGGCGCAGGACAGCCGCGACGGGCTCGAAGTCACGCCGATGCTGCTGCTGGGCCCTCCCGGCATCGGCAAGACCCACTTCGCACGGCACCTGGCCGAGCTGCTGGGCACCGGCATGAACCTCGTGCCCATGAGCTCGATGACTGCTGGCTGGCTGCTGTCGGGCTCGTCATCGCAGTGGAAGGGCGCGCGGCCCGGCAAGGTGTTCGAGGCGCTGGTGGAGGGCGAATACGCCAACCCTGTCATCGTCGTGGACGAGATCGACAAGGCCGCGAGCGACGCGCAGTACGACCCGCTGGGCGCGCTGTATGGCCTGCTGGAGCACGACACGGCGCAGAGCTTCACCGACGAGTTCGCCGAGGTCGCCATCGACGCGAGCCAGGTCATCTGGATCACCACCGCCAACGACGAGCGCGGCATTCCCGATCCCATCCTCAACCGCATGAACGTGTTCGAGGTGCAGGCGCCCACGCCGGAGCAGGCCCGCGCCATCGCGCGCAACCTCTACCAGGGCATCCGCAACGGCCACGACTGGGGCCGCATGCTCGATCCCGAGCCGCAGTCCGACGTGCTGGACCTGCTCGCGCAGATGCCCCCGCGCGAAATGCGCCGAGCCCTGATGACCGGCTTCGGCAATGCGCGCCTGCAGCACCGCAGCGCGGTCGAAGTGGGCGACCTGCCGCGCAGCGCAGGCGGCAAATCGCGCATTGGCTTCCTGCAGTGAACTAGCCCTCGCCGCCAGCTTGCATCCCCTGCATGTGGGCGCGCGAAGGCGCGTGGCAGGGCGGCTACACTCGGCACGCTGGCGCACAGCACGATCATGGTGGCGCCCGCCGTCCCATGACCCTGTCCCAAAGTCTCTTCGTTATCGGCCTCCTCATCGTGGCCAGCGCGTTCTTCTCCATCGCGGAAATCTCCCTGGCGGCTTCGCGCCGCCTGCGCCTGCGCCAGATGGCCGACGAAGGCGACACCCGCGCCGACCGGGTCATGCGCATGCAGGAGCAGCCCGGCGACTATTTCACCGTGGTGCAGGTCGGCCAGAACGCCGTCGCCATCCTGGGCGGCATCGTGGGCGAAGGCGCGCTCAGTCCCCATTTCACCGAACTGTTCGCCTACTGGCTGAGCAACGCCCGGGCGGAGACCGCGGGCTTCCTGGCGTCGTTCACCATCATCACCTCGCTGTTCATCCTGCTCGCCGACCTGTTCCCCAAGCGGCTGGGCATGGCCAATCCCGAACGCCTGGCGCTGCGGGTGTCGGCGCCGATGAAGCTGCTGATGACCGTGCTGCGGCCCGTCGTCTGGCTCTACAGCCGCAGCGCGGACCTGCTGTTTCGCATGCTGGGGCTGTCGTCGCTGCGGGACGACCGGGTGACCTCCGACGACATCCTGGCCATGATGGAAGCCGGTGCCCGCGCCGGCGTGCTGGCCGCGCGGGAGCAGCAGGTGATCGAGAACGTGTTCGAACTGGACACGCGCACCGTCGGCAGCGCCATGTCGCAACGCGACCGCATCGCGTACTTCCTGCGCGACGATCCCGACACCGTGATCCGTGCGCGCATCGCGGAAGAGCCGTTCTCGACCTATCCCGTGTGCGACGGCGACATCGACCACGTGGTCGGCTACGTGGACGCCAAGGACCTCTTCCAGCGCGTGCTGAACAACCAGCCCATCTCGCTGGCCGACGAAGGCCTGGTGCGCAAGGTGCTCATCGTGCCGGACCGGCTGTCCCTGTCCGAAGTGCTGGAGCAGTTTCGCCAGGTGCACGAAGACTTTGCGGTCATCGTGAACGAATACAGCCTGGTGGTGGGGGTCGTCACCCTGAACGACGTGATGAGCACCGTCATGGGCGACCTCGTCATGGGCCCGGCGGACGAGGAGCAGATCGTGCGCCGCGACGAGAACTCCTGGCTCATCGACGGCGTGACCCCGGTCGAAGACGTGCTGCGCGCACTGAACCTGGACGAACTGCCCCACGCCGAAGAGTACGAAACGCTGGCCGGCTTCCTCATGGTGATGCTGCGCCGCGTGCCCCGGCGCACCGACAGCGTGAACTGGGGCGGCTACAAGTTCGAGGTGCTGGACGTGGACAGCTACCGCATCGACCAGATCATGGTGTCGCGCCTGCAGGATGCGAACGGCGTGCCCATCGCCGCGGCCAGCGCCATCTGAAGGCGCGGCGGCATCATCGGCCAAGCCCGACCGGGCTATCCTCCGGCCGGTGCGAGGCCCTCGGCTGCGGTGGTGATGCGGTCCTGGAACACCCAGTTGCGCTGCGCAGCGAACACCGCGTCGGGGTACTGCGGCCGGCCGCGGCTGCCGTTGTAGCGGCCCAGCGTCATGAACAGATCGCCACGCTCCCGATCGAGGTAGTGGCGCAGGATCACGCAGCCGAAACGCAGGTTGGTCTGCATGTGAAACAGCTTGCCCGGATCGCCGTCGCCGATCACCCGCGTCCAGAACGGCATCACCTGCATGTAGCCCCGCGCGCCCACGCTGGACACGGCGAACTTGCGGAACGCGCTTTCGACCTGCACCAGGCCGAGCACCAGCGACACATCGAGCCCTGCCCTCTTGGACTCGTACCAGACGGTCTGCAGGAAATCCCGGCGCACCTCCCAATCCGGCTTGCGGCGGCGCAGCCGGTCGCTCATGGTGCCCAGCCAGCGCAGGTACAGCAGCCGCGCTTCCGTCGTGCCGAACTGGGGTTCGGGCGGCGCCTGGTTGAGCACTGCGGAACTCAAGGCGGTTCGCACGGAGTCGATCAGGGGTTCTTCCAGTTGGCCCCCGGCATGGGCGGCCTGCGGGGCCGCCAGCCAGGCCGCCGGCCCGGCGGACAAGGACACCAGACAGGCCCGGCGCGAAACCGCCCCAGCCTCGTCTTTCATCGCGCTCATGGTGTCAGCCGGCCCTTGATGTGCGCCAGGATGTCGGCCGTGGCGACCTTGGTCGCGGCGGTATCGCGGCGGTGCTGGTATTCGAGCTGGCCTTCCTTGAGCCCACGGTCGGAGATCACCACGCGGTGGGGCACGCCGATCAGCTCCCAGTCGGCGAACATCGCCCCCGGGCGCTCGCCGCGGTCGTCCAGCAGCACGTCCACGCCAGCCGCCAGCAGGTCGCCGTAGAGCTGTTCGGCCGCGGCCTTGACCTCCGCGCTGCGGTCCATGCCGATCGGGCACACCACCACCGTGAAAGGGGCGATGGCATCGGGCCAGATGATGCCGCGGTCGTCGTGGTTCTGTTCGATGGCGGCGGCCGGCAGCCGGGTGATGCCAATGCCGTAGCAGCCCATCTCGAAGAATGCGGGCTTGCCATCCTCGCCCAGGAAGGTCGCGTTCATGGCTTTGCTGTACTTGGTCCCGAGGTAGAACACATGGCCGACTTCGATGCCGCGCTCGATGGCGAGTTCCCCCTGGCCGTCCGGCGAGCGGTCGCCCGCCACGACGTTGCGCAGGTCGGCCACCACCTCGGGCTCCGGCAGATCGCGGCCCCAGTTCACGCCCGTCATGTGGGCATCGATTTCGTTGGCGCCGCAGATCCAGTCGGCCATCACGGCCACTTCGCGGTCCACCACCAGCTTCACGGGCTTTTTCAACTGCAGCGGGCCCAGGTAGCCCGGCTTGCAGCCGAAGTGGTCTTCGATCTCGCCCACGGTGGCGAAGCGGAAACCCGCCAGACCCGGCACCTTGGACACCTTGATCTCGTTCATGTCGTGGTCGCCGCGCAGCAGCAGCAGCCAGACCTGCGTCTTGACGATCTCGCCAGCCTCGTTGGTCTCGTCGGTGGCGAGCACCAGCGACTTCACGGTAATCTGCAGCGCCACGCCCAGCAGTTGCGCCACATCCGCGCAGGTGCTCTTGCCCGGCGTGGGCGTCTTGGCCAGGACCTGGGCCGCCGCCGGACGCGGGCCTGCCGGGGCCAGCGCCTCGGCCTTTTCCATGTTCGCAGCGTAGTCGCTCTGCGGGCAGTAGACGATGGCGTCCTCGCCCGTGGCGGCGATGACCTGGAATTCCTCGCTCAGGTCGCCGCCGATCGCGCCGCTGTCCGCGGCCACGGCCCGGTAGGTCAGGCCGAAGCGGTCGAAAATGCGTCGGTAGGCCTGGGCCATCACCTGGTAGCTGGCCTTGGCGGCATCCTGGTCGCGGTCGAAGGAGTAGGCATCCTTCATGATGAACTCACGGCCCCGCATCAGCCCGAAACGCGGGCGGCGCTCGTCGCGGAACTTGGTCTGGATCTGGTACAGGTTCTTGGGCAGCTGCTTGTAGCTGCGCAGCTCCTGGCGTGCGATGTCAGTGACCACTTCTTCGCTCGTGGGCTGGATCACGAAATCGCGCCCGTGCCGGTCCTGGATGCGCAGCAGTTCCGGGCCCATCTTGTCGAAGCGGCCGGTCTCCTGCCAGAACTCTGCCGGCTGCACCACGGGCATGGCGACCTCGACGGCGCCGGCCCGGTTCATCTCTTCCCGCACGATGGCCTCCACCTTGCGGATGACGCGCAGTCCCATGGGCATGTAGTTGTAGATGCCCGCCCCCAGCTTCTTGATGAGGCCCGCCCGCGTCATGAGCTTGTGGCTGACCACTTCCGCATCGGCCGGGGCTTCCTTGAGGGTGGAGACGAAGAATTGGGACGCTTTCATTGGGGGGATTTCATGCAATTGCGCCCGGTCTGCTTGCTGCGCACAAGGCGCCGTGCATAATGGTCACAGTTTAAAAAATTGGGGTTAGATTATGCTTGACCGGGACGGCTTTCGGCCGAACGTCGGCATCATCCTGCTCAACCAGAAAAACCAGGTGTTCTGGGGCAAGCGGATCCGCACCCACAGCTGGCAGTTCCCGCAGGGCGGCATCGACAGGGGGGAAACTCCCGAACAGGCAATGTACCGCGAACTGCACGAAGAAGTGGGATTGCAGCCGGGCCATGTGCGCGTGGTTGCCCGCACCAGGGACTGGTTGCGCTATGAGGTGCCTGACCGGTACATCCGCCGCGATGCGCGCGGACACTACAAGGGCCAGAAGCAAATCTGGTATCTGCTGCAGCTGCTGGGCCATGACTGGGACCTGAATCTGCGCGCCACCAACCACCCCGAGTTCGACGCCTGGCGTTGGAATGATTACTGGGTGCCGCTCGATGTGGTGGTGGAGTTCAAGCGCGGCGTGTATGAAATGGCGCTCACCGAGCTGGCACGCTTTCTGCCGCGCCACGAGCAACGCAATCGCTATCTGCGCAGCGGCATGCGCTCCCGTGAAGGCGAAGGCTTGCCCAGCGGCATGCCCATGCACAGGGCAGGCTCCCTGCTGGTCAGTCCTGGCATGGAAATGCCCCCGGGTGCCAGCTTCGACCCCGACCCTCAAAAGAGCAAAGCCACCTCGCCCCCTTCGGAACAGGGAGCTGGCATTCCTCTGTCGCCTTCGCAGTTCCTGCCCAAATTGGTTTGACGCGCCGCTGCCTTCTCCGTAAGGAAAGGGCAGCCCGCAAGCCCATGCCTGTGCGTCAGGCGTTTGCCAGCACCATGTTGTCCCGGTGCACCATCTCCGGCTCGGCGACATACCCCAACAACCGTTCGAATTCCGCCGAGGGCTTGCGGCACAGCAATCGCGCCTCCGCACTGGCGTAGTTGGCAAGCCCCCGCGCCACTTCCGCCCCGGTCTCATCACGCACGGCGATGACGTCACCGCGAGAAAAATCCCCCTCCACGGCGGTCATGCCGATCGGCAGAAGGCTTTTTCCCTCAGTTCGCAGCTTGACCGCCGCTCCCATGTCCACGGTCACGGCGCCACGGAGTTGCAGATGGTCCGCCATCCATTGCTTGCGCGCCTGCTTTTTCTGCGTTTGCGCGACCAGCAGCGTTCCGATGGCTTCGCCCTGGGTCAGGCGAACGAGCACATCGGTCTCGCGGCCCCACGCGATCACGGTGGAGGCGCCTGAGCCCGCGGCCCGCTTGGCGGCAATGATCTTCGTGATCATGCCGCCCCGGCCGATGCTGGAGCCCACGCCCCCCGCCATCGCCTCCAGGGCGAGATCGCCCGCCTGGGCTTCGTGCACGAACTGTGCGTCCGGATTGCGCCTTGGATCTGCCGTGTAAAGCCCTTTTTGATCCGTCAGGATGATCAAGGCATCGGCCTCCACCAGATTGGCCACCAACGCACCGAGCGTATCGTTGTCGCCGAACTTGATCTCATCCGTGACCACGGTATCGTTCTCGTTGATCACAGGCACCACCCCCAGGCGCAGCAGGGTGAGCAGCGTGGACCGGGCATTCAAATATCGCTCCCGATCCGCCAGATCGGCATGTGTGAGAAGCACTTGCGCGCTGCCCAGCCCTTGCTCCCTCAACTTGGTCTCGTACATCTGCGCCAGCCCCATCTGGCCCACTGCTGCAGCCGCCTGGAGTTCATGGATCTCATGCGGACGCGTCGCCCAACCCAGGCGCTTCATGCCCTCCGCAATCGCGCCGCTGGACACCATGACCACCTCGCGCCGCCCACCCGATTCACCGCGCGCCAGCGCCGCCAGTTGGCGACTCCATTCACCGATGGCAGCCTCATCCAGGCCACGGCCCTCGTTGGTCACGAGACTCGACCCTACTTTGACGACAATGCGGCGCGCGTCGCGCAATATGCTGGAAACCATATGGACAGTATTGGCGTCAGCGCTGGATGGACAAGCGATGAACGCTATTGAATAAGTAGCAGGAGTAGCGAAGCAGACGGATCACTCGGGTCGATCGCCCACGAAACGTGGATCCACCTCTTCCGGCGTCTGTTCGGCCTTCTGCTGAACCTGCACATGCCGGTAAATGGCATGGATCAACGGCTCGCAGCCCTCGCGCGTCAAGGCCGAAATCTCGAAAACGGGCCCCTTCCACTTGAACCGCTTCACGAAATCCCGGACGCGCGCTTCACGCTCTTCCTTGGGAACCATGTCCAGCTTGTTGAGCACCAGCCAGCGCGGCTTGTCATAGAGGCCTGCGTCGTATTTCTTGAGCTCGCCCACAATGGCCTTGGCTTGCGCGACAGGATCGACAGCGTCGTCGAAAGGCGCCAAATCGATCACGTGCAACAGCAAACGCGTGCGCTGCAGGTGACGCAAGAACTGGTGCCCGAGCCCCGCCCCTTCAGAAGCGCCTTCGATCAACCCAGGAATGTCGGCGACGACGAAGCTCTGTTCCGGCCCCACCCGAACCACGCCCAGATTGGGGTGCAACGTCGTGAAGGGGTAGTCGGCGATCTTGGGCCGCGCATTGGAAATGGCAGCGATCAAGGTGGATTTGCCGGCGTTGGGCATGCCCAGCAGGCCGACATCGGCAAGCACCTTCAACTCCAGCTTGAGATTTTTCTTCTCGCCAGGCCATCCTGGTGTTTTCTGGCGCGGCGCACGGTTGATGGCGCTTTTGAACCGCATGTTGCCAAAACCGCCATCGCCACCCTTGGCGATGGTGATCACCTCACCCGGCACCAACAGTTCATACAGCACCTCACCCGTCTCGGCATCGGTGATGATGGTGCCCACCGGCATCTTCAACGTGATGTCATCGCCAGCGGCACCGAACATGTCGGAGCCCATGCCGTGCTCACCGCGCTTGGCCTCGTGGCGGCGGGAATAGCGGAAATCCACCAGCGTATTCAGATTCGGATCGGCCACGGCAAAGACATGCCCGCCCCGGCCGCCGTCGCCCCCATTGGGACCGCCGAACTCCTTGTACTTTTCGTGCCGGAACGACACACAACCATTGCCGCCGTCGCCGGCGGCAATGTCGATAAAGGCTTCGTCGACGAACTTCATGGGGATCCAGTTTACAAAACAGGGTTCGGAAAGCGACGCGATGCCGATTCATCCGGCAGCCAACACTTCCAAAACGACAAAGCCCCGACAGGTCGGGGCTTCGAAAGCATCAAGTGGCAGGCGTCAGGCCGGCGTCACATTGACGGTGTGCTTGGACAGTGCGCCCTTGGTGCCGAAGGACACGTGGCCATCGACCAGCGCAAACAGCGTGTGGTCCTTGCCCACACCGACGTTCGTGCCGGGGTGGAAACGCGTACCGCGCTGGCGAACGATGATCGAGCCCGCGCTGATCAATTCGCCGCCGAAAGCCTTCACACCGAGCATCTTGGGCTTGGAATCGCGCCCGTTTCGCGTAGAGCCGCCGCCTTTTTTCTGTGCCATGACATCAGCTCCTTTTAACCGGCGATCGCACCGATTTGCAGTTCGGTGAACTGCTGGCGATGGCCTTGGCGTTTCTGATAGTGCTTGCGACGGCGCATCTTGAAGATGTGCACTTTGTCGTGCTTGCCGTGCGCCACGACGGTTGCCGTGACGGTTGCGCCGGACACCAGGGGGGTGCCAACCTTGATTTCAGCGCCGTTTCCGACTGCCAGAACCTGGTCGATCACAATTTCCTGGCCTACGTCCGCAGCAATCTGTTCTACTTTAATTTTTTCGCCGGAAGCAACGCGATACTGCTTGCCGCCGGTTTTTATGACCGCGTACATGTGAACCTCTTTGAATGGAGTTCTGCGGACGAATTTCCGCAGAGCCGGCGACTATAGCACGAGGCAACCTTTTTAGCCAGCCGGCAGCATCCGATCAGGCCGCAACCGGAAAAGTCGTCTTTTGCGGTGGGCAAGCCAGGAGCGCCCGAGTCGGTACGAAGCGATTCCTATAATCCATTTTTCGTCGCTGCACACGCTCATCTTGTCCACCACCACCTCCAGCACCTCAGCAACCCTCGCCTTGATCGCCGACGACATGCACGAGGTGGACAAAGTCATTGCCGCCCGGCTGAATTCGTCAGTCTCTCTTGTGGGAGACATTGCCCGCTACATCATTTCCGCAGGTGGCAAGCGCCTGCGTCCTGCATTGCTTTTGCTGATGTGCGGCGCGCTCGGCTACAAGGGGCTTCAGCGTTTCAATCTTGCAGCGGTGGTGGAGTTCATCCATACCGCGACCTTGCTGCACGATGATGTGGTGGATGAGTCCACGCTGCGGCGAGGGCGCCCGACAGCCAACGAGAACTTCGGCAATCCGGCAAGCGTGCTGGTCGGCGATTTCCTGCACTCGCGCGCCTTCCAGATGATGGTCGATGCGGATGACATGCGCGTGATGCAGATTCTTTCAGAGGCCACCAATGTCATCGCCGAAGGGGAAGTGCAGCAGCTCATGAACACCCATGACGCATCGCTGGACGAGCAGGGCTATCTGGAGGTCATCCGGTCGAAGACGGCCAAACTCTTCGAAGCAAGCGCCCGGCTGGCAGCCATTCTTGCTCGCAGCTCTCCTGATGTGGAGAAAGCTTGCGCAGATTACGGTCAGGCGCTCGGCACCGCATTCCAGGTGATTGACGATGTGCTCGACTACGACGGCGACTCTTCGGAGATGGGTAAAAACCTGGGAGATGATCTTCGGGAGGGCAAAGTGACCCTGCCCTTGATCATCGCCATGCAGCGCGGCACCCAGGACCAGCGGCGCCTGATAGAGAACGCCATACAGACGGGCGCGGTGGAAGAGCTTCCAGCCATCGTGCAAATTGTGAAAAGCACCGGGGCCCTGGAAGCAACCCGACTTGCCGCTGCGGCCCAAGCACAGCAGGCAATCGATGCTGCAAGGCAATTGCCCTCCAATCGCTACACGGAAGGTTTGCTAGAATTGGCCTCGCAATTACTGGAGCGGCGTCTGTAATTGCCTTGAAAACAACACATCGGGGTGTAGCTTAGCCTGGTAGAGCGCTACGTTCGGGACGTAGAGGCCGGAGGTTCGAATCCTCTCACCCCGACCACGTTGTTACACCTTCGTGGTTTCGCCGCACTCTACCCCGTTGATCCCATGGCCCGAACATCCGCGCGATGTTAGGATGGTTTCCTTTCCATCCACATTGATTCTGCTGGTTACATGGCTGTTGATACCGCACCCAAAGAAGGCGCCGCAATTGCCCTGCCAGGTCTAGGCCGGGCATTGATGTCAGCCGGCAAGCTGAGTCAAAAATCAGCCGAAGATATCTTTCGCAAGTCACAGGTTGGCAAAACAAGCTTCATTGCCGAGTTGACCGGGTCGGGGGCTGTTTCCTCTGCCGATCTGGCGCACACGGTTTCTGCCGTATTCGGTGCGCCCTTGCTGGATCTGGAAGCCATCGATCCTCTTCGGATTCCCAAAGATCTCCTGGATCCGAAGATCTGCCTCGCCTATCGCGTTGTGGCCCTGAGCAAGCGCAACAACCGGCTGATCGTAGCCACCGCAGACCCTACCGACCAAGAGGCCGCGGAAAAGATCAAATTCACGACCCAGATGGGGGTGGACTGGATCATTGCGGAATACGACAAGCTCATCAAGCTGATCGAGGCCAATACCAAGTCGGTCAGCGAGTCGATGGAAAGCCTGTCGGGCGGGGGAGATTTCGAATTCGACGATGTCAAGGTCGAAGAAGCTCCCGAAAACTCCGACAGCGCCAACGACGTTGAAGATGCGCCAATCGTCAAGTTCCTTCACAAAATGCTTTTGGACGCGTTCAACATGCGCGCTTCCGATTTGCATTTCGAACCTTACGAGCACCAGTACCGGGTGCGTTTTCGCATCGATGGCGAATTGCGCGAAATTGCTTCGCCCCCCATTGCCATCAAGGACAAGCTGGCGTCCCGAATCAAGGTCATTTCCAGACTGGACATTTCGGAAAAGCGTGTCCCACAAGATGGCCGCATGAAGCTCAAAGTCGGCCCGGACCGGGTCATCGACTTTCGGGTGAGCACGCTGCCTACGCTCTTTGGCGAAAAGATCGTGATCCGGATTTTGGATCCCAGCAGTGCCAAGCTGGGCATCGATGCGCTGGGTTATGAGCCGGAAGAAAAGGAACGGCTGATGCATGCCATCGGCCGGCCTTACGGCATGATTTTGGTGACCGGGCCAACGGGTTCAGGGAAAACCGTCTCCTTGTATACCTGCCTGAACTTGCTGAACAAGGCAGGCGTCAACATCGCGACCGCGGAGGACCCCTCGGAAATCAATTTGCCTGGTGTCAATCAGGTGAACGTCAATGAGAAAGCGGGGCTGACGTTCGCCACCGCACTCAAGTCGTTTCTGCGCCAGGATCCTGACATCATCATGGTCGGCGAAATTCGCGACCTTGAAACGGCGGATATTTCCATCAAGGCGGCACAGACGGGCCACTTGGTGCTGTCCACCCTCCACACCAACGATGCTCCGACCACGCTCACCCGGATGCGCAATATGGGAATTGCGCCATTCAACATTGCGTCCAGCGTCATTCTGATAACAGCCCAGCGCCTGGCTCGCCGTTTGTGCCCGGTCTGCAAAGCACCCGCCGATATTCCACATGAAACCCTGCTCGAGGCAGGCTATAAAGAGGATGAAATCGATGGCACCTGGGTGACCTATCGTCCGGTCGGTTGTTCCGCTTGCAACAATGGCTACAAGGGGCGGCTGGGCATTTACCAGGTCATGCCGATTTCCGAAGAAATTCAACGCATTATTTTGCGCGATGGAAGCGCCTTGGAAATCGCCAAGCAGGCCAAGGCCGAGGGGGTTCGCTCCTTGCGCGAAGCAGGCCTTCATAAAGCCAAGATGGGGCTGACCTCTCTCGAAGAGGTGCTGGCTGTCACCAACGAATAGCGCCAATCGCGAGGATCATTATGGCAACCGCCGCATCGAGGGATATCAAGGACTTCGTCTTTGAATGGGAGGGCAAGGATCGCAGTGGAAAGATTGTCCGCGGGGAAGTGCGCGCCGTAGGTGAAAACCAAGTCCAGGCGACCTTGCGCAGACAGGGTGTGCTGCCTACCAAGATCAAGAAGCGGCGCATGCGTTCGGGCAAGAAGATCAAGCCCAAGGACATCGCATTGTTCACGCGCCAGATGGCCACCATGATGAAGGCTGGCGTGCCGCTGTTGCAATCCTTCGATATCGTGGGCAGGGGCAATACCAATGCCAGCGTCACGAAATTGCTCAACGACATTCGCAGTGACGTGGAAACCGGGACGTCGCTGAATGCAGCCTTCCGCAAGTACCCGATGTACTTCGACAGCCTTTATTGCAACCTCGTCGAAGCCGGCGAGGCCGCGGGTATCTTGGAGGCGCTGCTGGACCGGCTTGCCATGTACATGGAAAAGACCGAGGCCATCAAATCGAAGATCAAATCGGCCTTGATGTACCCCATTTCGGTGGTGATCGTTGCATTCGTCGTGGTCACGGTGATCATGATCTTTGTGATCCCCGCATTCAAGGAAGTATTTACCTCCTTTGGCGCTGAACTGCCGGCACCTACGCTCCTCGTAATGGCCATGAGCGAGGTCTTCGTCAAATGGTGGTGGCTGATTTTTGGCGTATTGGGCGGCGGATTTTATTTCTTCATGCAGGCGTGGCGCCGCAGCGAAAAAGTACAGATGTTCATGGACCGTCTGTTGCTGCGGCTTCCGGTGTTCGGATCCTTGATCGATAAATCATGCGTTGCTCGCTGGACCCGGACGCTGTCCACCATGTTCGCCGCAGGGGTTCCTCTGGTTGAAGCCTTGGATTCGGTGGGCGGCGCCTCTGGCAATTCCGTGTATGCCCTCGCTACGGAACGGATTCAGCAGGAAGTCTCGACAGGGACGAGCTTGACGGCTGCCATGGGCAATGCCAACGTGTTCCCTTCCATGGTGATCCAGATGTGCGCCATTGGCGAAGAATCCGGCTCCATCGACCACATGCTGGGCAAAGCCGCCGACTTCTACGAGGCCGAAGTGGATGAAATGGTCGCGGGGCTGTCCAGCCTGATGGAGCCCATCATCATCGTGTTCCTGGGCACCATCATTGGGGGCATCGTGGTTTCGATGTATCTGCCGATCTTCAAACTGGGTCAAGTCGTCTGATGGAACTGGGACCTTGGGGAGACGCTTCGGTACTCGGCATTTTGGGTCTGCTGATCGGTAGCTTCCTGAATGTCGTGATCCATCGCTTGCCGAAGATGATGGAGCGGCAATGGGCCGCAGAATGCGCTGACTTTGCCGCCATGGCCCACAAGGATGCGGCGTCCACGCAGGCCGAAGTGACGCCGGTGGAACCCTTCAACCTCTGGACGCCGGCGTCGCGGTGCCCTGCCTGCGGCCATGCGGTGCAATGGTATGAAAACATCCCGGTCCTGAGCTATCTGTGGCTTCGCGGGCGATGCTCCGCCTGCAAAGTGCGGATCAGCCCCCGATATCCCCTGGTCGAACTGGCCACGGGCGGCCTTTTCTTCTTTTGCGGCTGGCATTGGGGCACGACGCTCACCGCAGTGGCGTGGTGCGGATTCGCCGCCGCGCTGATCGCTCTGGCGTTCATCGACTGGGACACCACGCTGCTGCCCGACGACATCACGCTGCCCTTGCTCTGGGCGGGCCTCGTCGCCTCTGCGCTGCAGTGGACCACCGTTCCGCTGTTCAGCGCGGTCATGGGGGCCGTAGGAGGCTACCTGTCCCTGTGGACGGTGTATTGGGCCTTCAAGCTTGCGACAGGCAAGGAAGGCATGGGCCATGGCGACTTCAAGCTCTTTGCAGCGCTCGGGGCCTGGTTCGGCTGGCCGGCGCTGGTGCCGATCATTCTCATTGCGTCCGTCATCGGAGCGTTCATTGGCATCGGCATGAAATTCGCCAGCCAGTTGCGGGAAGGCGGATACGTTCCTTTCGGTCCGTTCCTGGTCGGCTCGGGACTCGCAGCCATGGTGTTCGGGCCGGAAACGATCCTGCAAGGGCTACTGCGCAGCCTGGGGCTTTGAGCCCATGGCGACCGAATCGCGGCCCGCTCTGCGCCTGGGTTTGACCGGCGGCATCGGCAGCGGGAAAAGCACGGTGGGCCAAATGCTGGCGGAACACGGCGCCGCACTCATCGACGCCGATCGGCTTTCGCGCCAGGTGACTGCCCCAGGGGGGGCCGCCATCGGACCCATCCGCGACGCGTTCGGCGACGCCTTGATCGATGCGCACGGCGCGATGGACCGCGACCGCATGCGGGAACGCGTGTTCACAGACCCGGCGGCGCGTCAGCGCCTGGAGCGCATCGTCCACCCGCTGGTGGCCCTGGCAACGCGGGAAGCCGCATCGCGCGCCGTGCAAAGCGGTGCGGCCCTGATCGTCTTCGACATCCCGCTGCTGGTCGAGTCTGCCCGCTGGGCGCAGCAGCTGGACCAGGTTCTCGTGGTGGACTGCACCACCGAAACCCAGATCCTCCGGGTGCAGCAGCGCAGCGCCCTGACGCGCGAGACGATCGAAGGCATCATGGCGTCCCAAGCCCCCCGGGCGATCCGGCAGGCGGCAGCGGACATGGTGGTCTACAACGACGGGATCTCGCTGCAAGGGTTGCGAGCTGACGTCCTTCAGATCGCCCAGCGGTTCGGGCTATGATGCCCGGCATATCGGACGCGCGAAGCTGGCAGCGCCAGCCGTGTGCCCCAGGAACCCTGCAGCGTGATCCTTTACGAATATCCCTTCAACGAACGACTGAGAACCTACCTGCGGCTCGAGCAGCTGTTTCGCCGCCTGGGTGAGTTGATTCCGCGCCAGCATCCTCTGGACCACCACTACGCACTGGTGACGGTCTTCGAAATCATGGATGTCGCGGCGCGCGCCGATCTCAAGTCGGATGTGCTCAAGGATCTGGAAAAGCAGAAGCACCAGCTGGATGGCTATCGGGGCAACCCTTCGATTTCCGAAGCGGTTCTGGACGGCATCATCGCGCAGCTCGATCGGTGCTTTGCCGGGTTGAATGCGCAGACGGGCAAGGCAGGCCAAGCCCTGGCGGAAAACGACTGGCTGATGAGCATCCGCAGCCGGGTGGGCATTCCCGGGGGAACGTGCGGCTTCGATCTGCCGGCCTACTACGCCTGGCAGCACCATGCCCCCCAGCAGCGCCAGCAGGATCTGGAAGCCTGGGCGACCACCCTCGCCCCCCTGGCGGAGTCGTTGTATGTCCTCCTGAAGCTGCTGCGTGATTCGGGCGTGCCCCAGAAGGTGGCCGCGGACCATGGTCAGTTCCAGCAGACCCTGCCCCAGGGCCGCACCTTCCAACTGCTGCGCCTTCGCATCGATCCTTCCCTGGACCTGATCCCGGAGATCAGCGGCAACCGCCTGATCGTCTCCGTGCGGCTGATGCGCCAGCATGACGACGGCAAGCTGCATGCCGCCAACGAAGATGCCGCGTTCGAACTGACCTTGTGCGCCTGAGCGCCCGTTGACCATGAGCCGTTCTCAGCCGCGTTCGCCGGCCCCCTCCAACGCCAAGTACGTGACGTGCCCGGCCTGCCGTGGCGAAAGCCTCTACGGCCCCAGCAATCCCTTCCGACCGTTTTGCAGCGAACGCTGCAAGCAGATCGACCTGGGGGCCTGGGCGAGCGAAGAATTCCGCGTGCCTACCGAACCACCGACCCAAGACCCCGACCTGGGCGACGGGCTTCCGCACATTCCGCCGGGCGCCTGGGAAAAATAGCCCCCAGGGCATATTTTTCTAGGGCGTTTAGCTATTATTTTTATAGCTTATTGATCGTGGAAGGGTCAAAGGTTGCTCCCTGCTCCTGGGCCAGCCACTCCAGTACGGGATAAGCGCCCGGCAGTACGGGCGAGACCTGCAGGGGCCACTGCTGCCAGGCCATGGTCTGGCCCTCGCGCATTTCGAAGTCGCCCTGCCATTCCCAGACCTTGCACCAGTGCAAGCGAACCAGCGCGTGGGGATAGTCGTGCTCCGTCACCTTCCAGACGGATGCCGCACCGATGGTGACGCCCAGCTCCTCGATCAACTCGCGCCGCAAGGCCTCTTCCACGGTCTCCCCGGCCTCCAGCTTGCCGCCAGGGAACTCCCAGTACCCGGCGTAAGGCTTGCCCACGGGCCGGGTGGACAGCAGCATGGCGCCATCCGCACGCAGCAGGATGCCGACCGCCACGTCGGTGTGCGTTCTGGCGTCGACAGGGGCCACGGGATCAGCCATGCTGGCGCCCCGCATAGTCCCGCGCGAACTGGTAGGCGACCCGGCCGCTGCGCGATCCGCGCTCCAATGCCCAGACCAGCGCCTGGGGGCGCGCTGCGGCAATCTCCGCATCCGCGACGCCCAGGAAGGAAAGCCACTGCGCCACGATGGCCAGATATTCGTCCTGGCTAAAAGGGTAGAAGCTGACCCACAGGCCGAACCGTTCGGACAGCGAGATCTTTTCTTCCACCACCTCGCCCGGGTGCACCTCGCCATCCTCCGTGTGGGTATAGGACAGGTTCTCCTTGTGGTACTCGGGCAGCAGGTGGCGGCGGTTGCTGGTGGCATACACCAGCACGTTGGGCGTGGAAGCCGCCACCGATCCGTCGAGAATCGACTTCAGCGCCTTGTACCCCGGCTCGCCCTCTTCAAAGCTCAGGTCATCGCAGTAGACGATGAATTTCTCGGGCCGATCCGCCACGATCTCCACGATGTCGGGCAGGTCCGTCAGATCGGCCTTGTCCACCTCGATCAGGCGCAGCCCCCGGGGGGCGTAGGTATTGAGGCACGCCTTGATGAGGGAGGACTTGCCCGTCCCGCGGGCGCCCGTCAGCAGCACGTTGTTGGCCGGCCGGCCTTCCACGAACTGCTGGGTGTTGCGCTGGATCTTTTCTTTCTGGGCGTCGATTTCCTTCAGATCGTCCAGACGCATGCCCCCCACGTGGCGCACGGGCTCCAGCGCACCGTGGCCGCCGCTGCGCTTGCGATAGCGCCAAGCGATGGCACGGGACCAGTCCGGCGCGGTCAGGGCCTGGGGCAGCACCGATTCGATGCGGGAGATCAATTGCTCCGCACGGAGCATCAGGTGTTCGAAGGTGGCGGTCATAAGCGCTGCAGGGGGCCCGGATTCAGGAACGGTAGTCGGCGTTGATCGTCACGTACTCGTGGCTGAAATCGCAGGTCCACACCGTTTCCGAGGCATCGCCACGGCCCAGGCCCACGCGCACGGTGATCTCGCTTTGCTTCATCACGCGCTGGCCGTCTTCCTCGCGGTAGCTGGGGTTGCGCCCGCCCTTCGTCACCACATGCACATCGTCCAGGTGCAGCTCGATGAGGGTCTGGTCGAGATCGGCGACGCCGGCATAGCCCACCGCCGCCAGGATGCGGCCCAGGTTGGGGTCGCTGGCGAAGAAGGCCGTCTTGACGAGCGGCGAATGCGCGATGGCGTACGCCACCAGTTGGCATTCTTCCGCCGTCTTCCCGCCCTCGACGCGGACGGTGATGAACTTCGTGGCGCCCTCGCCATCGCGCACGATGGCCTGTGCCAGCTTCTGCGCGACGTCCAGCATCGCAGCCTTGAGCGCTTGGCCCTCGGCGCTGTCCAGCGACACGATGGGCGCATGCGCGGCCTGCTGGGTGGCGATGGCCACGAACGAATCGTTGGTGGAGGTGTCGCCGTCGATCGTCACCCGGTTGAACGAGCGGTCGGCCAGTTCGCGCAGCAGCGGCTGCAGCAGTGCGGGTTCGATGCGCGCATCCGTGGCCAGAAAGCCCAGCATGGTGGCCATGTTGGGGCGGATCATGCCCGCGCCCTTGCTGATGCCCGTCACCGTCACGGTGGCGCCGCCGATCTGCACCTGCCGGCTGAAGGCCTTGGGCAGCGTATCGGTGGTCATGATGCCTTCGGCCGCCTGCGCCCAATGGCCGGGCTGCGCGTCCGCGATGGCAGCGGGCAGGCCGGCTTCGATGCGGTCGACGGGCAGCGGCTCCATGATCACCCCGGTGGAAAACGGCAGCACCTGCGAAGGCGACAGGCCCAGCAAGCCGGCCGCAGCCTGGCAGGTGGACCGTGCGCGCGCCAGCCCCTCGGCGCCCGTGCCCGCATTGGCATTGCCGGTATTGACCACGATGGCGCGGATGGCCTGGCCGCCCGCCAGGTGCTCGCGGCAGACCTGCACGGGGGCCGCGCAGAAGCGGTTCTGCGTGAACACGCCGGCCACGGTCGCGCCTTCGTCGATCAGCAGCACCGTGAGGTCGCGGCGATTGGCCTTGCGCACCCCGGCCATGGCCACGCCCAGGCGCACGCCGGGCACGGGATGCAGGTCAGCGGGATTCGGCGCAATCAGGTTCACGGGCATGGCAGTGGGTCTCGGCGGGTAAGGGAAAGAAGAAGGAAGGTCAACGGCGAAAGCTGCCGATTCTAGGGCGTGGCTTTTGGCGCGGCCTGGCTGGCATCGCCATCGGGCAGGTGGATCAGTCCGGTGTGGAAATCGTATTCGAACACTTCGCCATAGCGGCCCCATTCGATGACCGTGCGCAGCACCTGTTCGGCCTGGGCCTCGTCCAGGCTTTCGTGCAGCAGGCGCAGGAACGGCTTTTCCGGCAGCTCGCCCGCAGGGTCTTGCTCCAGGCTGTGCCGCATGTGGGCCGCCAGCGGAACATGCGCGAGCAGTTGCTGGCCGAACAGGGTCTGCCGCACGGTGTTGGGCGCCTGCACGTAGCGCTGGCCCAGCGCGGTCAGGTGCAGGTCGCCGTCGGCCAGCTGCGCAAACCCCAGCAGAGCGAGCGCCTGGGCCAGAACCAGCAGTTCGTCGTCGGCCAGTTCCGCGTCTTCGGCCATGCGCGGCAGGTCGGCCCGGCCGTCGAAAGGCGCCTCGGACAGCCGCTCGAGCAGCCCCTCCATCCGACCGACGTCGGCGGCCGGCAACTGGTCGGCCAGGGGCCTGCGAGACGGCTCGGCGGCCGGGCGGCCCGTGCCCGGCTGGCGCGCCGTCATGAGCCCGTAGACCTCGTCGATGAGGGCCCGCACCTCGGGGCTGTCGGGGTGGCGCGGGCGAGGCAGCTGGATCGGCAGTTCGGCCCGCACGCGGCCCGGGTTGCTGGCGAAAATCAGCACCCGGTCGGCCATGAGCACGGCCTCCTCGATGTTGTGCGACACGATGAGCATGGCGCGCGTGGGCATGCTGCCGCTGCCCCACAGCTCCAGAATGTCGTCGCGCAGCCGTTCGCCCGTCAGCACATCGAGGGCCGAAAAGGCCTCGTCCATCAGCAGCACTTCGGGCTCCACCACCAGCGCGCGCGCAATGCCCACGCGCTGGCGCATGCCGCCCGACAGCTCGCGCGGCAACGCGCCCTCGAACCCGGACAGCCCGATCAGCTCGATGGCGGCGGCGGCCCGCCGTGATCGTTCAGCGGGGGCCACCCCCCGGGCTTCCAGGCCCAGCTCCACGTTCTGCTGCACCGTGAGCCACGGAAAGAGCGCGAACGACTGGAACACCATGGCGATGCCGCGCGCCGGGCCGTACAGCGGCTGGCCCCGGTAGCGAACATCGCCGGCATCCACCGGAACCAGGCCCGCCAGGATGCGCAGCAGCGTGGACTTGCCCGACCCCGACTGCCCGAGCAGCGCGACGATCTCGCCCTCCTGCAGCACGAGATCGACCCCCTCCAGCACCGAACGCGCGGTGCCGTCGCTGGAGCGAAAAGACTTGCCCACCTGGGCCAGCTCGGCGATGGGGGACATGGGAGAGGTTTCCATGGGTTCGGTTCCAGGCGTCAGGAGTGCATGCGGTTTTCGGCCATCGCGTAGAGGCGCCGCCACACGAAATGGTTCATGCCCATGACGAAGACACACATCACGCCGATGCCCAGCGCGATGCGGGGAAAGTCGCCGATCGCCGTCATGTGGGCGATGTAGCTGCCCAGGCCATCGGCCTGCAGCGTGGTGTCGCCCCAGGTCACGTACTCGGCCACGATGCTCGCGTTCCACGAGCCGCCGCTGGCCGTGATCGCACCGGTGACGAAGCTGGGAAACACCGCCGGCAGCAGGTAGCGCTTCCAGCGCAGCCAGCCCGACAGCCCCAGGTTCTGTGCGGCATAACGCAACTCCGACGGCACGCTGGAAGCCCCGGCGATCACGTTGAAGAGCAGATACCACTGCGTGCCCAGCACCATCAGCGGCGCCAGCCAGAGGTTCGGATCGAGGTGCCAGCGCACGATCAGCACCACGGCCAGCGGGAACATCAGGTTCGCCGGAAAGGCCGCCAGAAACTGCGCCACGGCCTGCAGTCGGCCCGCCCAGCGCGGATTCATGCCGATCCAGACGCCCACCGGCACCCAGACCACTGCCGCCAGCAGGATCAGCACGACCACGCGCACCAGCGTGTACGTGCCGAGCACGAAGACATGGCCCACCTCGTGCCAGCCCACCTCGCTGTGGATGAAGCGCACGAGCCAGATCACCGCCAGCATCACGGCTGCGGCCAGCAAGGCATCGCCCGCGCGCGTCAGGGCGGGATGGGGCACTGAAGGACGCGCCCGGATCGAGGTGCCGTCATGACGACGGCGCAACCGCGTGAGCGACCATTCCAGCGGCACCACGAACAGCGCCACCACCCGCTTGAGCTGCGACGTGCGGCGCATCCAGGACAGCAGCCAGGAGGTCGGCTGGGCTTCGCTGCCGCCCTCCTCGAATCGGAACTTGTCGGCCCAGGCGATGAGCGGGCGAAAGAACAGCTGGTCGTACAGCACGATGCCCACCAGCATGCCCACGATCGCCCAGCCGATCGCGCCCAGGTCGCGTGCCTCGATGGCCAGGGCGATGTACGAGCCCACGCCCGGCAGCTTGATGTCCTGGTGCGATACCGAGATCGCCTCCGACGCCACCACGAAGAACCAGCCGCCGGACATGGACATCATCATGTTCCACAGCAACCCTGGCATGGCGAAGGGCAGCTCCAGCCGCCAGAAGCGCTGCCAGCCCGACAGCTGGAACACCGCGGCGGCTTCGCGCAGTTCGGCCGGCACCGTGCGCATGGACTGGTACAGGCTGAAAGCCATGTTCCAGGCCTGCGAGGTGAAGATGGCGAAGATCGCCGCGCACTCGACGCCGAAGAGGTTGCCCGGGAACAGCGCGATGAACCCCGTCACCGTGATCGACAGGAAGCCCAGGATCGGAATGGACTGCAGGATGTCCAAGAGCGGCACCATCACCCGCTCCGCCGTGCGGTACTTGGCCGCCAGCGCCGCGAAGAGGCAGGCAAACACCAGCGATGCGCCCAGCGCGATGAACATGCGCAGCGTGGTGCGCAGCAGGTAATACGGCAGCATCCACGGATCGAGCGACAGCGGCAGCACGTCGCCCACCTGGTAGGGCCGTGCCATCTGCGAGCCGCCCCAGGCCAGCGCGAAAAGCACGGCCAGCACCAGGGGTAGCAGGGCCCAATCCCATCGGTTGCCGGTGGCCTGAACCACCTGCCGCGGGAAAAACCGCTTGTCGATCATCCTTGCGCCCTTCTCCCTGTGACGCGAAACAGCCTAGCAGCGGCCCGTGACAAGCCGAAGACGAAGCCACCACTGCCGCGGCCCACCGCACCCCATCCCTGCGCGCCCGAGGCACGGGTATCCCGCCCTGCGATCAGGGCGGTGCCGCATGGTCAGTCCAGGCGGCCGTGGCAGCTCTTGTACTTCTTGCCGCTGCCGCAAGGGCATGGGTCGTTGCGGCCGACACGGGGCACTTCGCCCGCGAGCGCACCGGCCTCCATGGCGCCCATGGCCGCCTCGGAGCGGACCTCCACCTCACCGGTTTCGGTGGGGGCGGTGTAGGTCACGTTGGCGATCTTCTCGGCACGGCTCTCCAGGGCCTCGGCAGCCTCGTCCAGCTGCGCAGGCGACTGCACCTGCACCGTCATCAGGATCTTGGTGACTTCGTTCTTGACCTGGTCGATGAGCTGGCGGAACAGCTCGAACGCCTCGCGCTTGTATTCCTGCTTGGGCTGCTTTTGCGCGTAGCCACGCAGGTGGATGCCCTGGCGCAGGTAGTCGAGGGCCGCCAGGTGGTCACGCCAGTTGGAGTCGAAGCTCTGCAGCAGCACCGCGCGTTCGAACTGGTTGAAATTCTCCTGGCCCACCAGCTCCAGCTTGGCCTGGAAGGCGGCCTTGCCCGCGGTGAGCACCTTTTCCAGGATCTCGTCGTCGGTGATGGCGTGCGCGCTGTCCACTTCCTGCTTCAGCGGCAGCTGGATCTGCCAATCCTCGGCCAGCGACTTCTCGAGCGCCTGCAGGTCCCACTGCTCTTCGACCGATTCGGCCGGCACGTACTGGCGCACCAGATCGGTCAGACAGTCTTCCTGCATGTTGGCGATCAGGCCGGACAGGTCGGTCGCGTCCAGGATCTCGTTGCGCTGCTGGTAGATCACCTTGCGCTGGTCGTTGGAAACGTCGTCGTATTCCAGCAGTTGCTTGCGGACATCGAAGTTGCGCGCCTCGACCTTGCGCTGCGCCGACTCGATGCTGCGCGTGACGATGCCCGCCTCGATGGCCTCGCCATCGGGCATCTTGAGGCGGTCCATGATCGCCTTCACGCGGTCGCCGGCGAAGATGCGCATCAGCGAATCGTCCAGGCTCAGGTAGAACCGCGAAGAGCCAGGGTCGCCCTGGCGGCCCGAGCGGCCACGCAACTGGTTGTCGATGCGGCGGGACTCGTGGCGCTCGGTCGCAATGATGCGCAGGCCACCCAGTTCCTTGATCTTTTCGTGGTCGCGCGTCCACTGCGCGCGCACCTCGGCCACGCGGCTTTCCTTGGTCGCTTCATCAAGGGACTCGTCGCTCTCGATGGCGGCCAGCGCCTTTTCGATGTTGCCGCCCAGCACGATGTCGGTGCCGCGGCCTGCCATGTTGGTCGCGATCGTGATCATGCCGGCACGGCCGGCCTGGGCCACGATGTCGGCCTCGCGGGCATGCTGCTTGGCGTTCAGCACCTGGTGGGGCAGGTTTTCCTTTTGCAGCAACTGGTCGATGATTTCGGAGTTCTCGATCGACGTGGTGCCTACCAGAACGGGCTGGCCGCGCTCATGGCACTCGCGGATGTCCTTGATCGCCGCTTCGTACTTTTCGCGCGTGGTCTTGTACACGCGGTCCAGCTGGTCGTTGCGCTTGCTCGGGCGGTTCGGAGGAATCACCACGGTTTCCAGGCCGTAGATTTCCTGGAATTCATAGGCCTCGGTGTCGGCCGTTCCGGTCATGCCCGCCAGCTTCTTGTACAGCCGGAAATAGTTCTGGAACGTGATGGACGCCAGCGTCTGGTTCTCGGCCTGGATGCCCACGCCTTCCTTGGCCTCGACGGCCTGGTGCAGGCCTTCGCTCCAGCGGCGGCCCGACATGAGGCGGCCGGTGAACTCGTCCACGATGACGATCTCGCCTTCCTGCACCACGTAGTGCTGGTCGCGGTGGTAGAGGTGGTTGGCCCGCAGCGCCGCATACAGGTGGTGCATGAGCGTGATGTTGGCCGGGTCGTAGAGCGAGGCGCCTTCGGCGATCAAGCCGCGGCTGGCAAGAACGCGCTCGGCGGTTTCATGGCCCTGCTCGGTCAGGAACACCTGGTGCGTCTTCTCGTCGAGCGTGAAATCGCCCGGCTTGGTGACGCCCTCGCCGGTGCGCGGATCGGCCTCGCCCTCTTGGCGCACCAGCAACGGCACCACCTCGTTCATGGCGATGTACATCGCCGTGTGGTCTTCGGCCTGGCCGCTGATGATGAGCGGCGTGCGCGCCTCGTCGATCAGGATCGAGTCCACCTCATCGACGATGGCGAAGTTCAGCCCGCGCTGCACCCGGTCGCGCGACTCGTACACCATGTTGTCGCGCAGGTAGTCGAAGCCGTACTCGTTGTTGGTGCCGTAGGTGATGTCGGCCTGGTAGGCGGCCTGCTTTTCCTCGCGCGGGGCCTGCGGCAGGTTGATGCCGACGGTCAGGCCCAGGAAGTTGTACAGGCGCCCCATCCACTGGGCATCGCGATTGGCGAGGTAGTCGTTGACCGTCACCACGTGCACACCGTCGCCGGACAGCGCATTCAGGTAGACCGGCAGCGTGGCGGTCAGCGTCTTGCCTTCGCCGGTACGCATTTCCGAAATCTTGCCGTAATGCAGCGCCATGCCGCCCAGCAATTGGACGTCGAAGTGGCGCATTTTCATGATGCGCTTGGAGCCTTCACGCACCACGGCAAAAGCCTCTGGCAGCAGATCGTCCAGCGATTCGCCTTTGGAGACGCGTTCCTTGAACTCGGCGGTCTTGGCGCGCAGCGCCTCGTCACTCAGCTTTTCGTAGTCGGGCTCCATCGCATTGATGCGGGCCACCGTCTTGCGGTATTGCTTGAGGAGCCGGTCATTGCGGCTGCCGAATAATTTGGTGAGGAAATTGGTGGCCATGCGAGCAGGACCGCGCCGCGTGCCCGAGGGCGTACGGCGCGACCAGAATCCCTAAAGAAGAAGTGAGTTCAGGTGGGGCTGCGTTCTCGGGTTGCAAGTTGCGCAACCCGGGTCGGCAGGTCCGGACCGCAGATTTTACCTGCGCGGGGTGACGGGCTGGCCATCGGCCTTTTGGGCCGGTCCGGCACTGGCCACGCGGGTGGAGGGCGCCTGGGCTCCGGCCATCAGGAATTTTTGCGGATCCTGCGGAACGCCCTGCACCAGCACTTCGAAATGCAGGTGGGGACCGGTGGAGCGGCCCGTCGTGCCGACCTCGGCGATCTTCTGGCCGCGGCGCACGAGGTCGCCGCGCTTGACCATCGTTTTGGAGGCATGTGCATAGCGGGTGACCAGCTGGTTGCCGTGGTCCACCTCGATCATGTTTCCGTAGGCGGGGTGGTACTCCTGCGCGACCACCACGCCTCCAGCCGCCGCGAGGATGGGCGTGCCCGTGTCCGCCTGGAAGTCCAATCCCGTGTGCAGGGCGGAGTGGCCCGTGATGGGATCGATGCGCCAGCCGAACGCCGAGCCGGGAAGCTTGCCCAGCACCGGCGCCTGCGTCGGCACCATGTGCTTTCGGATGTGCTGGTCGAACAGCCGCGATTCCACCACGGTCATCAGGTCCACCCGGCGGTCCGTGAGCTGGGCCAAGTCGTCCAGCGTGCGCTCCAGCTCCTGCATGTCCATGGGGTGGCCCGACACCAGCGCACCGCCCTGCCCCGGCGGCCGCGACAGTTCCGACGCCGGCATGCCCGCCAGCCCCAGCACCCGCTCGCCCAGCGACTCCAGCTGCATAACGCGCGCCTGCATCTCGCCGACCTTGCGCGCCATGGCGTCGAGGTTGGCGCGCATGAAGCGGTCGCGCTCTTCCATTTCGTCCTTGGCCACCAGCTTGACCAGCGACCCGACGATGGGCCAGCCTTCGCGCGCGCCCTTGAGAAAGACCCAGTGGTAGAGCATGGCCGCGACCAGCATGATGGTGAACGAGACCAGCAAGCCCGCCGCCATGAGCCGTGTCCCTGTCAGGTGTATGGCCCGGCTTCGCGCCAGCCGGGCGTCCGTGATAATCAAGTGCACTACATTTCTCCGCGCCGCGCGGCGCATTGCCATGAACCGCCGTCACCAAGCCGTCACCCTGCTTCAAGCCACGGAGGAATCCCCCACATTGGCCAAGCTGGCGGCACTGACGCGCGAATCCACGGAGCGGCTCAAGGCCATCGAGCCATTGATTCCACCCACTTTGCGGCCCGCCATTCAGGCAGGGCCGATCGAAGGCCCGACATGGTGCCTGCTGGTGCGCAGCAACGCAGCGGCGGCCAAGGTGCGTCAGTTGCTGCCTGCCTTGCAGGCGCATTTGCGCACTCGGGGGTGGGAGGTTAACTCCATTCGCCTCAAAATCCAAACCTGAAGCCCGCAAGGGAAGGCATGGCAAAGGGGAGACGAAAAGAGGGAAAGATGGTGCCGATTGTCGGAATCGAACTGACGACCTACCGCTTACAAGGCGGGTGCTCTACCAACTGAGCTAAATCGGCGAAGGCTGCATTCTAGCCGCGCGAAATGCGCCGCAGCCGCATGGCAACGCTATTTGACGCGCTTGAGCGAGGGCCGGCCACCGGCGCCCGGCGACGTCGGCCGGGGCGGCGCACCACCGTCGTCCGGAGGCGAATCGGTGGACACCAGTTGCACCACGCGATCATCCGAGCCCGTCGAAGGCTCGGACTCCGCGGGCGCGGAGGTGGCCGTGCTGAGGACCGAGGAAGACAGCACGCCCCCTTCGCTCGGCTCCAGCACGTCCACCGGCGGCGGAAAGGCCATGCCCTGGCCATTCTCGCGCGCGTAGATGGCGATCACACGGCCCACAGGGACCATGATGTCACGTGGCTTGCCGCCGAAGCGCGCCTTGAACTCGATGAAATCGTTGCCCAGCTGCAGCGCACTGGTCGCGTCGTAGCTGATGTTGAGCACGATCTCGCCATCCTTCACATACTCGCGCGGCACCTGCACCGAGTCGTCCACCCGCACGGCAACGTAGGGCGTGAGCCCGTTGTCGGTGCACCACTCATACAAGGCCCGGATGAGATAGGGGCGAGTGGAGGTGGAATCCTGGGCGTTCATCATGGTGGCGTGCGGGAAGGAAGGATTGCGCAATCACTTGCGCATGACTTTTTCGGAAGGCGTCAGCGCTTCGATGTACGCAGGACGCGAGAAGATGCGCTCAGCATACTTGAGCAGCGGCGCGGCGTTCTTGCTCAGGTCGATGCCGTAGTAATCCAGGCGCCAGAGCAGCGGCGCGATGGCCACGTCCAGCATCGAGAAATTCTCGCCCAGCATGTACTTGTTCTTGAGGAACACGGGCGCCAGTTGCGTGAGGCGGTCGCGGATGTGGGCGCGGGCTTTTTCCAGCGCCTTCTCGTTGCCCTTGGTGGCACGCGATTCGAGAATGTTCACGTGAACGAACAGTTCCTTCTCGAAGTTCAGCAGGAACAGGCGCACGCGGGCGCGGTCCACCGGGTCGCCGGGCATCAGTTGCGGATGCGGGAAGCGCTCGTCGATGTATTCGTTGATGATGTTCGACTCGTACAGGATCAGGTCGCGCTCGACCAGGATCGGCACCTGTCCGTAGGGGTTCATCACGCTGATGTCTTCGGGCTTGTTGTACAGGTCCACATCGCGGATCTCGAAGTCCATTCCCTTCTCGAACAGAACGAAACGGCAGCGATGGGAGAAGGGACAGGTCGTACCCGAATAAAGCACCATCATGGTGAGAGGCTCCTAAAAATCAAAAAGAGTGGGCGCAGGATGCGTCCACTCTGAAAACCTGGGCAGCGCCAGGTCTGGCGCCGCAGGCGGTTGGTGCGGTTACTTGATGTCTTTCCAGAAAGCTGCGTTGAGCCTCCAGGCAATCACCGTGAACACACCGAGGAAAATCAAAACCCAGACGCCGACGCGCAACCGGGTATTTTGCGCCGGCTCGCCCATCCATTGCAGGTAATTGACGAGATCACCCACGGCCTGGTCGTATTGGAGGGGGCTCATTGTGCCCGGACTCACCTGCGTCCAGCCCTTGAAGACCTCCGTCTTGTGGCCATGGCTCTCCTGCTGTTCGAACACGGGGCGCCGGTCGCCCTGCAATTGCCAGAGCACGTGCGGCATGCCGACACTCGGGAAGGCGAGATTATTCCATCCCGTGGCCTTGGTCTCGTCGCGGTAGAAAGTGCGCAGGAAGGTATAGAGGTAATCCGCCCCCGTTCCGCCATGGCCGGCGCGCGAGCGGGCGATCACCGTGAGGTCGGGTGGATTGGCGCCGAACCAGTCCTTGGCCTGGCGCGGATCGATGGTGGACTTCATGGTCTCGCCCACCTTTTCGGTGGTGAACAGCAGGTTGTCCTTGATCTGCTGGTCGGTGAGGCCGATGTCCTTCAGGCGGTTGAACCGCATGAACGCGGCCGAGTGGCAGCTCAGGCAGTAGTTGACGAACAGTTTGGCGCCGTTCTGCAGCGAGGCCGTGTCGTTGGTCTGGACCGGGGCCTTGTCCCAGGCGATGCCGCCTTCGGCAGCCTGCGCGCCCGTGGCGATGCCCAGGGCCGCGATCAGCGTGAGGATGATTTTTTTCATGGGATGGGTCTCCTGCCTGCTCAATGCGCCTTGAAGATCACGCGGTCCGGCACGGGCTTGGGCTCGCCGAGCCGGCTCCACCAGGGCATGAGCAGGAAAAAACCGAAATAGAACAGCGTGCCGACCTGCGAGACACGCTCGCCCAGCGGCGAAGGTGGCTGCACGCCCAGATAGGCCAGTGCGACGAAGTTGATCACGAAGATGCCGTACAGGTACTTGTGCCAGCCCGGACGGTAGCGGATCGACTTGACCGGGCTCATGTCCAGCCAGGGCAGGAAGAACAGGATGATGACGGCGCCGCCCATCACGACCACGCCCCAGAACTTGGCGTCGATCGACAGCATGAGGGCGATGGCCGCTGCCGCGATGGCCACGATCGCCACCTTGATGAAAACCGGCAGGCGGCCCTTGACCACGCCGAAGCCGGCGGCCAGCACCACGCACGCGATGAGGGCGTACATCATCTCGCTGGTGATGGCGCGCAGCATGGAATAGAACGGCGTGAAGTACCAAACGGGCGCGATGTGCGCGGGCGTCTTGAGCGGATCGGCCGGGATGAAGTTGTTGTACTCGAGGAAGTAGCCACCGAACTCGGGCGCGAAGAACACCACGGCCGAGAAGATGAACAGGAACACGCAGACCCCGAAGATGTCATGCACCGTGTAGTAGGGGTGGAACGGGATGCCATCCAGCGGGTGGCCCTTGTCGTCGCGGGGGGCGTTGGGACCCTTGATCTCCACGCCGTCGGGGTTGTTGGAGCCCACGTCGTGCAGCGCCAGCAGATGCGCCACCACCAGGCCCAGCAGCACCAGCGGCACGGCGATCACGTGGAAGCTGAAGAAGCGGTTCAGCGTGGCATCGCCCACCACGTAGTCGCCGCGGATCAGCAGCGCGAGGTCGGGACCGATGAAGGGAATGGCCGCGAACAGGTTCACGATCACCTGGGCGCCCCAGTACGACATCTGGCCCCAGGGCAGCAGGTAGCCCATGAAGGCCTCGGCCATCAGCGCGAGGAAGATGGCGCAGCCGAAAATCCAGACCAGTTCGCGCGGCTTGCGGTACGAGCCGTAGAGCAGCCCGCGGAACATGTGCAGGTACACCACCACGAAGAACGCCGAGGCGCCCGTGGAGTGCATGTAGCGAATGAGCCAACCCCACGGCACGTCGCGCATGATGTACTCGACCGACTCGAAGGCCTTCGCAGCGTCGGGCTTGTAGTGCATCACCAGGAAGATGCCGGTGACGATCTGGATCACCAGCACCAGCAGGGCCAGCGAGCCGAAGATGTACCAGAAGTTGAAGTTCTTCGGCGCGTAGTACTCCGACATGTGGACGCGGTAGGCGTCGAACGCGGTCGGGAACCGGTTCTCGAACCAGTTGGTCACTTTGGCGCCGGTGGAGGCGTTGGGGGAGATGTCCTTGAATTCGTGGGCCATGTCGTGTTCCCTCATGCCTTCTTGTCTTCACCGATCAGGAGCTTGGTCTCCGACAGGTACATGTGGGGAGGCACTTCCAGGTTGTCCGGCGCCGGCTTGTTCTTGAAAACGCGGCCGGCCATGTCGAACGTGGAACCGTGGCAGGGGCACAGGAAGCCGCCCTTCCAGTCGTCGGGCAGCGAGGGCTGCGCACCGGGCACGAACTTGTCCGAAGGCGAGCAGCCCAGGTGGGTGCAGATGCCCACGGCCACGAGGATTTCAGGCTTGATCGAACGTGCCTCGTTGCGGGCGTATTCGGGGGTGAGTTCGCTCGGCTTGCGCTCCGATTTCGGGTCGGCCAACTGCGCATCCAGCGAGGGCAGCGCGGCGAGCTGGTCGGGCGTGCGCTTGATGATCCACACGGGCTTGCCGCGCCATTCGACCGTGATTTTCTCGCCCGGCTTGAGATCGGAAATATCGACTTCGACCGCGGCGCCTGCCGCCTTGGCCTTCTCGGAAGGCTGGAACGTGCTCACGAACGGTACGGCGGTTGCTACGCCGCCCACGGCACCAGCGCAGCCAGAGGCGATGAGCCACGTCCGCTTGCTGGAGTCGATAGGAGTTTCACTCATGGGTGTCCTCGTTGTACTTCGCTGGGTGGGGCAATCGCGGAATTGTAGCGGAGTGAAAATGGGTATTCCTAGGCGTTAACACCCCTAAACCTGCGCAATACTGCGAGGGTTTTCAGCTATATCAAGGAGGGGCGAAATGAGCATCGCAAAGGAATTCAAAGAGTTCGCGATCAAAGGTAATGTGGTAGACCTTGCGGTCGGCGTGATCATCGGCGGCGCCTTCGGCAAGATCGTCGATTCGGTGGTCGGCGACCTGATCATGCCGGTGGTGGGGCTGGTCTTCGGCCGGCTGGATTTCTCCAACCTGTTCGTGGTGCTGGGCACCGTGCCGCCCGGCGTGCCGCAGACGCTGGACGCGCTCAAGAAGGCCGGCGTTCCGGTGCTGGCCTACGGCAACTTCATCACCGTGGCGGTCAACTTCCTGATCCTGGCTTTCATCATCTTCATGATGGTCAAGCAGATCAACCGCCTCAAGCGCCAGGCGCCGGCACCCGCGCCGGCCCCGGTGGCGACGCCGGAAGACATCGTGCTGCTGCGCGAGATCCGCGACAGCCTCAAGCGCTGAAAGCCAGGGCGCGCGGCGCGCCCGGAGCACCCGGCGCGGGCGGCCTCCCGGCCGTTCAGGCGGCCGAGGCCAGCCGCCGCGCCATGCGCACGGCCTCGATCAGGCTGGAGGCATCCGCGATGCCCTGGCCGGCGATGTCGAACGCCGTGCCGTGGTCGGGACTGGTGCGCACCAGCGGCAGGCCGAGCGTCACGTTCACGCCCTTGTCCACGCCCAGGTACTTGACCGGGATCAGCCCCTGGTCGTGGTACATCGCCAGCACGGCGTCGAACTCGCCCGCGCGCTGCGGCGTGTGACGCGCCCGCATGAAGATGGTGTCCGGGGCGTAGGGGCCGTGCGCGTCCACGCCCAGGCGGCGCGCGGCCTCGACGGCCGGGGCGATCACTTCCAGCTCTTCACGGCCGAACAGGCCGCCCTCGCCCGCGTGCGGATTGAGCCCCGCCACGCCGATGCGCGGCGCGCGGCCCAGGCTGCGCGAGAGCGCTTCGTGGGTGATGCGCAGCGAGTCCAGCACGTTCTCGCGCGTGACGGCCGCGATCGCATCGCGCAGCGAGACATGGATGCTCACCAGCACGGTGCGTAGCTCGTCGCTCGCCAGCATCATGCGCACGGGCATGTCGGCCAGCGGCACGCTGGCATGGCGCGCCGCCTCGGCCTGCAGCAGTTCGGTGTGGCCGGGAAAATCCACGCCCGCGGCGCTCAACGCCTCCTTGTGCAGCGGCGCGGTGACCAGGGCGGCGATCTCGCTGCGCAGGGCGGCCCGCGCGGCCCAGACCACGCAGTCGGCCGCCGCCCGGCCGGCCTGAGCGCTCACCTGCCCGAAGGGCACCGGCCCCGGCAACCCCGGCAGGGGCCACACCGGCAGGCAGCGCGGCGGCACGCCGGCCACGTCGGCGGGCGCATCCAGCGTGGCCATGGGTAGCGATGGCTCGCCGGGCCGCTGGATGCACTGCGCGGCCCGGCGCAGCGTGGCCAGATCGCCGACAGCGAAGCAGCCGCGCAGGTCGTCCGGCGCGTCGCGGAACGCCTTGGCCACGATTTCAGGGCCGATGCCGGCCGGATCGCCCTGGGTGATGGCCAGGGGCGGCAAGGCGAGGGAAGAGTCGGATGAAGGCATGAATCGGGCTCTAGCGCATATATTTCTAGGGCATTTCGCTATTAATTTAATAGCATTAAAAACCCATTGACGGCCCAGGGCTCACGCCAGCACGCCCGAGGTCAGCCGCACCACGCGGTCGCAGCGCGCGGCGAGCGACTCGTCGTGGGTGACCATCACGAACGCCGTGCCCTTGTCGCGCGCGAGCTGCAGCATCAGTTGGAACACCCCGTCGGCGGTGGCCCGGTCCAGGTTGCCCGTGGGCTCGTCGGCCAGCACGCAGGCGGGCCGGGTGACCAGGGCCCGAGCGATCGCCACGCGCTGGCGCTCGCCGCCGGACAGCTCGGCCGGCCGGTGCTGCACCCGGCCACCCAGCCCCACGGCGGTGAGCATCTCGACCGCCTGCGCCACGCAGTCGGCATACGGCATGCGGCGGATGCGCAGCGGCATGGCCACGTTGTCCTGCGCGCTGAACTCCGGCAGCAGGTGGTGGAACTGGTAGATGAACCCGAGGTGCTGGTTGCGCAGCTGGCCCTGGCGGTCGGCCGAGAGCGTGTCGAAGGCCTTGCCCTGCAGCTGCACGCTGCCGGCGGTGGGCGCGTCCAGCCCGCCCAGCAGGTGCAGCAGCGTGCTCTTGCCCGAGCCCGAAGCGCCGACGATGGCGAGCGTCTCGCCGGCATGCACGTCCAGGTCCACCCCTTGCAGCACGGTGACGTCCAGGCGGCCTTCGGTGAAGCGCTTGGTCAGGCCCCGGGCCTGCAGGACCACTGGCCCGCGGGCGGCGGGAGCGGCATGGGGCACGGCGGCGCCGGGCGTGGACAGGTCATTCATAGCGCAGGGCCTCCGCGGGGTTCACGCGGCTCGCGCGCCAGCTGGGATAGAGCGTGGCCACGAAGGCCAGCACCAGGGAAATGATGCCAATGGGCACGATGTCGCTGCTTTGCGGCTCGCTCGGCATCTTGCTGATGAGGTAGATGTCCTTGGGCAGGAAGCTCGCGTTCAGCGCGTGCTCGATGGCCGGCACGATCACGTCGATGTTCACCGCGATCCCCAGGCCCAGCAGCAGGCCGGCCAGCGTGCCGATGACGCCCACCATCGCGCCCTGCACCACGAAGATGCCCATGATGCTGCCCGGGCTCGCGCCCAGGGTGCGCAGGATAGCGATGTCCGCGCGCTTGTCGGTCACGGTCATCACCAGCGTGGACACGAGGTTGAACGCCGCCACCGCCACGATGAGCGTGAGGATGATGAACATCATGCGTTTTTCCAGCTGCACGGCGGCGAACCAGGTGCGGTTCTGCTGCGTCCAGTCGCGGATCAGCAGGTCGCCGGTGAGCGAGTGCGCCAGCTCCTGCGCCACCTGGGGCGCGCGGTGCAGGTCCTTGAGCTTGAGGCGGATGCCGGTCGGGCCCTCCAGGCGGAAGATGCGTTCGGCGTCCTCGTGGTGCAGTAGCACCAGCGCCGAGTCGTATTCGTAATGCCCCGAGTTGAACGTGCCCGCCACCGTCATCTGCTTGAGGCGGGGCACCACGCCCGCGGGCGTGACCTGTCCGCCCGGCGCGATCAGCGTGACCGCGTCGCCCAGGCGCACGCCCAGGGCGCGGGCCAGTTCGCTGCCCAGCACCACGCGGAACTCGCCCGGCACCAGGGCCTTGAGGGCGTCGACGTTGGCGGCGGCCAGGTCGGTCACATCGCCTTCGCGCAGCGGGTCGATGCCGCGAACCAGCGTGCCCTTCATGTCCTCGCCGCGCGCCAGCAGCGCCTGCGCGGACACGAACGGCGCCGCGCCCACAACCTCGGGGTTGGCCCGCGCCTGGGCCAGCGTGCGCGGCATGTCGGGCAGCGCCGCGCCGTGGGGGGCGAAGATCTCGATGTGCGAGACCACGCTCAGCATGCGGTCGCGCACCTCTTTCTGAAAGCCGTTCATCACGCTGAGCACGATGATGAGCGCCGCCACGCCGAGCGCGATGCCCAGCATGGAGACGCCCGAGATGAACGAGATGAAGCCGTTGCGCCGCGTGGCGCGCCCGGCCCGGGTGTAGCGCCAGCCCAGGGCCAGCTCGTAGGGAATTTGCATGGGTGTGATGGAAGGCCCGCCGCCGCTCTGGAAATGTCGGCCACCGGGCGGCGCCGATTGTGGCATCCCGGACAATACGCCCATGTCGGACACCCCCCATTTGCTCATTCCGTTCGCGGCCAGCCCCTCGGACGGATGCCAGCAGGCCTTGCAGGACCTCGCCCTGCCCCACCTCGACCGGCTGCTCGCCCGCCTGCCGCCCCCCGCCACCGACCCCGGAGACGAGACCGATTTCATCCCCCCCCACGAGCGCGCCCTGGCCCGCCACCTGGGTTTGCCGGCCACCAGCCGCCAGGCGCCCTGGGCCGCCTGGCACCAGCGCCAGACCGGCGTCACTGGTGCCGATGGCGACGGCGGCACGGCCTGGGCCTTCGTCACCCCCTGCGAATGGCGCGTGACCACCGAGCACGTCACCGTCGGCGATCCGGCCGCGCTGCGCCTGGACGAGGCCGCATCGCGCGCGCTGCTGGACATCGTGGCGCCCTGGTTCGCCGAGGACCGCATCGTGCTCGCCTATGAGCAGCCCACGCGCTGGCTGGCGCGCGGCGCCGTGTTCGAAGGGCTCGCCACCGCCTCGCTGGACCGCGTGATCCAGCGCGACGTGCGCGCCTGGATGCCCGATGCGCTAAAGGCCCGCCTGCTGCACCGCCTGCAAAGCGAGATGCAGATGCTGCTCTACACCCATGCCTTCAACGACGCGCGCGCGGCGCAGGGCCTGGGGCCGGTCAACTCCTTCTGGGTGCATGGCACCGGGTCGCTGCCGCCCGCCGCCCCGGGCGCGGCACCGGCGGCCCCGCCGCCCGAAATGCCCACCGCCCTGCGCGATGCCGCCCTGGCCGAGGACTGGCGCACCTGGCGCGCCGCCTGGCAGGCGCTGGACAGCGGCCCGGTCGCCCGGCTGGCCGACCGCGTGGCGACCGGCGGCGCGGCGCGGCTCACGCTGTGCGGCGAGCGCAGCGCGCTCACCTGGCAGACGGGACCGCGCGGATTCGTGCAAAGGATTCAAAGCCTTTTCCGGCCCCAGCGCATGAAAGACTACGGCACATTGCTATGAAAATCGTAGCAAGAGACATTCCGCCGCGCGCCGCCTGGGCGCTGGAGCAGGCCGGCGTGCACCCGCTGCTGGCACGGCTGTACGCCGCCCGCGGCGTGTGCGGCAAGGACGAACTGGACGACGGCCTGGCCCGGCTGCTGCCCCCCGACACGCTGCGCGGCACGCGCGAGGCCGCCGTGCTGCTGGCCGACGCCATCGCGCAGGACCGCCGCCTCATCGTGGTGGCCGACTACGACTGCGACGGCGCCACCGCCTGCGCCGTCGCCGTGCGCGGCCTGCGCCTGCTGGGCGCGCGGCAGGTGGACTACCTGGTGCCCGACCGCGTGGCGGACGGCTACGGCCTCACCCCCAGCATTGCCCGCCGCGTGCACGAGCGCGGCGCCGACATGCTCATCACCGTGGACAACGGCATCGCCAGCGTGGACGGCGTGGCCGAGGCCAAGGCGCTGGGCCTGCAGGTGCTCGTCACCGACCACCACCTGCCCGGCCCCGCGCTGCCGCTGGCCGATGCCATGGTCAACCCCAACCAGCCCGGCTGCGGCTTCGAGAGCAAATCCATCGCCGGCGTGGGCGTCATGTTCTACGTGCTGATGGCGCTGCGCGCCGAGCTGCGCGAACGCGGCGTGTTCGACAAGGCCAGCCAGCCCAAGCTGGAGCCGCTGCTGCCGCTCGTCGCGCTGGGCACCGTGGCCGACGTGGTGCGCCTTGATAGCAACAACCGCCGCCTGGTGGCGCAGGGCCTGCGCCGCATCCGGGCGGGCGCCATGCCGGCGGGCATCGCCGCGCTGTTCGACGCCGCGGGCCGCAAGGCGCCCGTGGCGACCACGTTCGACTTCGGCTTCGCCCTGGGGCCGCGCATCAATGCCGCGGGGCGCCTGGCGGACATGACGCTGGGCATCGAATGCCTGCTGACGGACGACCCCGGCCGCGCCGCCGAACTCGCCCGCACGCTGGATGCCATCAACCGCGAGCGCCGCGAGATCGAGGGCGGCATGCGCGAGCAGGCGCTGCTCATGGCCGAGAGCCTGTTCGAGGAAGGCACCGAGCCCCCACCGGCCATCAGCGTGTTCGACCCCGACTTCCACGAAGGCGTGGTGGGCATCGTCGCCTCGCGCATCAAGGACAAGCTGCACCGCCCGACCTTCGTCTTCGCCGCCAGCGCCGCGCCGGGCAAGGGGCACGAACTCAAGGGCTCGGGGCGGTCCATTCCAGGCTTTCACCTGCGCGATGCGCTCGACCTCGTGGCCAAGCGCCACCCGGGCACGCTGCTCAAGTTCGGCGGCCATGCCATGGCAGCCGGCTGCACGGTGGCCGAGGAACACTTCGCCACCTTCGAGCGCGCCTTCGCCCTTGTGGCGCAGGAGTGGCTGGACGCCGCCACGCTCACCCGCCGGCTCGACACCGACGGCCCCCTGGCCCTCGAATACTGCCGCGCGGACATGGTGGACACCCTGCACCGCGAGGTCTGGGGCCAGGGCTTCGCCCCCCCCACGTTCAGCGAAGAGGTCGAGGTGCTGTCGCAGCGCCTGGTGGGCGAGAACAAGCACCACCTGTCGCTCAAGCTGCTGCACCAGGGCCAGCCGGTGGACGGCATCTGGTTCGGCCACACCGAGCAGTTGCCCTCGCGCGTGCTGCTGGCGTTCCGGCTGGACGTGAACGAGTGGAAGGGCGAGCGGCGGGTGCAGTTTCTGGTGGAAGGCGCGCAGCTTTGAAGGGGCCGCGCCGGGCCATCGTGCGGCCCGGCGGGCCCGGGCGCTGCCGGGGCCCATTCATGGGGAAACAGGCCTCACGCCGGCGGATTGATTGCCTGATTAGCTACTGATTTCATAGCAAACAGCCCCTGCCGCGTTGAGCGCCCAGGTGCCGGGCGCCGGGGCCTGCGCTTGGCTTGGCCCGCTCCCGGCGTCCCGGTTTTTCAGAACGTTTCCCAGTCGTCCTCGGAGCCGGACGCCGACCGCGCCGCGGCCGGGCGCGGCGTTGCGGCGGCGCTGGCGGCGCGGGGCGCGGCTGCGGGTGCTGCGGCGGGTGCCTTGGCCGAAGGCGCCCGGGGCGCGGCCGCCGCAGCGGGTTTGGCAGGTTTGGCGGGCGCCGCCGCGCCAGCGCGGGGAACCGGCGCGGCGAGCGCTGCCGGAGCAGCGGCTGCCGGGACGCGTGCCGGCGCTGCGGCCGAGCGGTTCAGCGCAACGGCAGGCGCCGGGCGCGGCGCGGCAGGCCGTGCGGGGGCCGGGATCGGCGCCCTCGCCACGGCCACCGCCCCCACGTTGAACACCGACACCACCTGCGACAGCCGCTGCGCCTGGTCGCGCATCGCCGTGGCGGCGGCGCTGGACTGCTCCACCAGCGCGGCGTTCTGCTGGGTCATCTGGTCCAGGTTGCTCACGGCCTGGTTGACCTGGGCGATGCCGTCGCGCTGCTCGGTGGACGACGCGGTGATCTCGCCGATCAGGTCGGACACGCGCTGCACGCTGCCGACGATCTCCTCCATGGTCTGGCCGGCCTGCGCCACCTGCTGCGAGCCCGACTCCACGTTGCGCACGGAGGTGTCGATGAGCAGCTTGATCTCCTTGGCCGCCTCGGCCGAGCGCTGCGCCAGGCTGCGCACCTCCGACGCCACCACCGCGAAGCCCCGGCCCTGCTCGCCGGCCCGGGCAGCCTCCACGGCAGCGTTCAGCGCCAGGATGTTGGTCTGGAAGGCGATGCCGTCGATCACGCCGATGATGTCGCTGATCTTGCGCGAGCTGTCGGTGATCTGCTGCATGCTGGTCACCACCTGGCCCACCACTTCGCCGCCCCGCCCGGCCACCTGCGCCGCCGTGGACGCGAGCTGGTTGGCCTGGCGCGCGGTGTCGGCGGACTGGGTGACGGTGGCGGTCAGCTCTTCCATGCTGGCCGCCGTCTCCTCGAGGTTGGCGGCGGTCTGTTCGGTGCGGGCGGACAGGTCCTGGTTGCCGGTGGCGATCTCGGTGGAGGCGGAGGACACCGACTCCACGCCCGAGCGCACCTCGGCCACCACCCCGCGCAGGCGCGCCGCCATGGCGGACAGCGAGCGAAGCAGGTGGCCCAGCTCATCCTTGCGCGCGTCCTGCACGTCGACGGTCAGATCGCCCTCGGCGATGGCGTCGGCCAGGCCCACGGCGCGGTCCAGCGGCTGGGTGATCGAATGCACCGTGAGGTACGCCAGGAACACGCCCAGCAACATCACCAGGGCAGCAATCGCCGCGCCGATCCAGTGCGCCTTTTCCCGCTGGCGCCGGCCCTCGGCCTTGGCCGCTTCGCGCTGGCCCTCCTGCTGCTCGACGAAGGTCTCCTGGGTCTGGATGTATTTGGCGACGGCAGGCAGCAAAGTGTCGTCCACGAGCTTGCGGGTGGCGTCGATGTCCCCACGGCCTTCCTGGGCCTGGGCGGTGATCTTGAGCACGGCGGTGCGCTCGGCGGAGACGCGTTCGAGCTGGGCCTTTTCCTCGGGCGCCACGGCCTGCGCGATGATCTTCTTCTGGATCTCGGTGATGGCGGCGATGTCGTTCTTGACCAGCGCCTTCATGCGGGTGCTCAGCACCTCGTCGGTGGTGACCGCGCTCACCACCACGCGCTCCACGGCCAGCTGCGTCATGCCCTTCCAGCGCAAGGCCAGCGAGATGCGGTCCTCGTTGGCCTGGACCAGGGCGGTGGTTTCGGCATCCACGCGGGCCGTGTAGTTCACGAGGGCATAGACCAGCAACAGCATGCTGCCCATGAGGCCGAGGATGATGAGCCACAGCTTGCGGCCAACGGAAAGGTTCTGGAAGTTCATCGGGAAATGGGCGAAGGTGAAGAAGCGCAAAAAAGCGCACGGCAGACGATGCAACGCGTGGAGCGTTACCGCCGTGCACTTTTGCTTACATTTTCAGTGGTTGCGCCGATGGGCGTCAGCCGGGTTTTCCATACCTGGTGCGAGATTGCGACACACGGGAGGGCCAGCGCCCTAGAATCGATCCGTGTCCATCCTTCTCAACGCCGACCTGCACTGCCACTCCGTGGTTTCCGACGGCACGCTCACGCCCGAGGAACTGGCCGCCCGGGCGCATGCCAACGGCGTGCAGCTGTGGGCCCTGACGGACCACGACGAGATCGGTGGCCAGCACCGCGCCATGGCCGCCGCCGCATCGCACGGCCTGCCCTACCTCACTGGTGTGGAGATCTCGGTCACCTTCGCCGACACCACGGTGCACATCGTCGGCCTGGGGTTCGATCCGGACGACCGGCAGCTCAGCCAGGGCCTGGCCGCCACCCGTGGGGGGCGCGGCGAGCGCGCGATGGAAATGTCCCGCCAGCTGGCCCAGGCGGGCATCCGCGGTGCCTACGAGGGCGCCCTGCGCTATGTGGGCAATCCGGAGCTCATCTCCCGCACCCATTTCGCGCGCTTTCTGGTGGAAACCGGCGTGTGCCGCGACACCTCCGAGGTGTTCCGCAAATACCTCACCGAAGGCAAGCCCGGCTACGTGCCGCACCGCTGGGCCGCGCTCGGCGATGCGGTGCGCTGGATCTGCGAGGCCGGCGGCATGGCCGTCATCGCCCATCCGGCCCGCTACAAGTTCAGCGCGAATGCCGAGTACGCGCTCTTCACCGAATTCATCCAGCATGGCGGCCGTGGGGTGGAGGTGGTGACCGGCAGCCATTCCGTGCCCGAATACGGGGTGTATGCCGCCATGGCCACCGAATTCAAGCTCGCCGCATCGCGCGGCAGCGACTTCCACAGCCCGGACGAATCGCACACCGACCTGGGCGCCCTGCCCTCGCTGCCCGGCGCATTGACTCCCGTGTGGGACCTGTTGGCAGACCGCATCCACACCGCCGCCTGAGGACCTTCCCTTGGCCCAGTATTTCGAAGTCCACCCTGACAACCCGCAACCCCGGCTGCTCAAGCAGGGCGCCGCGCTGCTCAAGCAAGGCGCAGTGCTGGCCGTGCCCACCGACTCCAGCTACGCCCTGGTGTGCCAGCTGGACGACAAGGCGGCCGTGGACCGCCTGCGCCGCATCCGGCAGGTGGACGAAAAGCACCACCTCACCCTGCTGTGCCGCGACCTGTCGGAGCTGGCCAACTACGCCCGCGTAGACAACCGGCAGTACCGCCTGCTCAAGCTGGCGACGCCCGGGCCCTACACCTTCATCCTGGACGCCACCAAGGAAGTGCCCCGCCGCGTGAGCCATCCGCAGCGCAAGACCATCGGCCTGCGCGTGCCGGACCGCAAGGGCCTGCAACTGCTGCTGGAACTGCACGGCGCGCCGCTTCTGGCCACCACCTTCATCGCGCCGGGCGAAACCCTGCCGTTGAACGACCCGCGCGAGATCCGCGAGCGCTACGAGCACCAGATCGACGCCGTCGTCGATGCGGGCGCCTGCCCGCTGGAACCCACCACCGTGGTGGACCTGACCGACATGTACGACGGCGGCGAACCGCGGGTGGTGCGCGAGGGCCGCGGCAGCCTGCAGGCGCTGGGCCTCTGATGGATGCAGCGCTGACGCGGCACTGACGCGCTCCGACGCGCCGCCCCTGCCCTCAGCCCGGCAGGCGCAGATTGGACGGGCCGTGATGGCCAGGCGAGCCCAGGGCGGGTGCCTCGTCATCGTCCAGCTTGAACGCGCCCACGGCACGCTGCAGGTCGTTCGCGCGTTCCGACAGCACCGACGCGGCCCGCGCCGCCGCCTCCACCATCGCCGCATTCTGCTGCGTGGCGCCATCCATGTGCGCGACCGCCTGGTTCACATGGGCGATGCCGTCGCTCTGCTCGTGCAGGGCGTGCGAAATCTCACCCAGCAGGGCAGTGACCTGCCCCACGTCGTGCACGATCTCCTGCATCGTCTTGCCCGCCTGGCCGACCAGGCCGGTGCCGTTCTGCACCTGCTGCACGGACTCCTGGATCAGCGTGCGGATCTCGCGCGCCGCCACGGCGCTGCGCTGGGCCAGGCTGCGCACCTCGGAGGCCACCACGGCGAAGCCCCGGCCCTGCTCGCCCGCGCGGGCGGCTTCCACGGCGGCGTTGAGCGCCAGGATGTTGGTCTGGAAGGCGATGCCCTCGATCACCTGGATGATGTCCACGATCTTGTGCGAGCTGCCGCTGATGGCCTGCATGGTCTGCACCACCTCGCCCACCACCGCGCCGCCGCGCTCGGCCGTGGCGGAGGCGGCCACGGCCAGCCCGCTGGCGGAGCGCGCCCGGTCGGCGTTCTGGCGCACGGTGGAGGTGAGCTGCGCCATGCTCGCGGCCGTCTCGGTCAGGGAGGACACCTGCTCCTGCGTGCGGCGCGACAGATCGGAATTGCCCGAATCGATGTCACCCGCGCACAGCGTGATCGCATCGGTGGACTGCTTGATGCGCGAGACCAGCTCGGTCAAGGTGTCTTCCATCGTGCCCAGCGCCCCGAGCAGCCGCCCGAAATCGCCTTGCAGGTCGGAGCTGAACTCCTTGCTCAGGTCGCCCGCCGCCACGGTTTCGGCGATGACGATGGCCTGGGCCAGAGGGCTCACGATGCCCTGGCGCAGCAGCAAGAACGCGGCAATGGCCACCGCGAAAACCAGCCCGCCCAGCACCAGCAGCCATACCCGCACGTCGTCCAGTTGCCCTTGCGCCGCCTGAACGGCCTGCACCAGCGGCATTCGCTGCGCGTCGGCCAGGCCGCCCGCCAGTTGCAACGCCGCGCGGTGCGACGCCTGCGCCCGCCCGATGTCGGTGAGCCCCACGACCACCAGCAGCGCCATCAGCGCCGCGAGCGCCCCGAACGCCAGCACCAGCCGCGTACCAATCTTCAGCCTGTCCAAGCCCATGATCGACTGTCTCCTATGCCTGTTGTATGTCGTTATCGCAGGCAGCGACCGGCGCCCGGCAGTGTGCACAGGCTACGTTTTGCAACATGCCGTGCCATGCTATCAACGATCGCGCCGGGCGCCCTCCGTAGTTGCGCTTATGCCGCAGGAAAGGCCCCATGCCGGCGTCTGAGACAATCGCCCCGTGGACTTCTCCAACCTCATCCAAACCGTTCTCATCTATGCACTGCCGGTGCTCTTCGCGATCACGGTGCACGAAGCCGCCCACGGCTACGCCGCGCGCCACTTCGGCGACCAGACCGCGTTCATGATGGGCCGCATCACGCTCAACCCGCTCAAGCACATCGACCCGGTCGGCACCATCCTCATGCCGCTGCTGCTGTACTTCGCCACGTCGGGGGCATTTCTCTTCGGCTACGCCAAGCCGGTGCCGGTGAATTTCGGCAACCTGCGCAACCCCAAGCGCGACATGATCTGGGTCGCACTGGCGGGGCCGGCCTCCAATTTCTTCCAGGCCATCCTGTGGGCGGTGTTCCTCATCGCGTTGGTCGGCTTCGGCGTGCAGGAGCGCTTTTTCCTGGAGATGGCGCGCGCCGGCATGCTGGTCAACCTCGTCATGTGGGCCTTCAACCTGTTTCCGCTGCCGCCGCTGGACGGTGGGCGCATCCTGGTCGGCCTGCTGCCCTGGAAGCAGGCGCAAATGGTGTCGCGCATCGAGCCCTACGGCTTCTTCATCGTGCTGGCCCTGGTCGTGGCCGGCGTGGTGGGTGCGGTCTGGCTGCGCCCGCTCATGTCGCTGGGCTACTCGGCCATCAACCTGCTGCTGACGCCCCTGATGGCGATGCTGCGCTGATCGGCGCCCGCACCTGAACGCTGCGGTGCCGACGGGCCCGCGGCTGCGGTTCTCTTGTCCTTTGTTTTTCTGCGGATCTTGCTTTCATGACCACCACGCGCTTTCTCACCGGCATCACCACCACGGGCACGCCGCACCTGGGCAACTTCGTCGGGTCCATCCGCCCCTCCGTCGCGGCCAGCCTGCAGCCCGGCGTGCAGAGCTTTTACTTTCTGGCCGACTACCACGCGCTCATCAAATGCGAGGACCCGTTGCGCATCCAGCGGTCCACGCTGGAGATCGCGGCCAGCTGGCTCGCCGCCGGGCTGAACCCCGAGCACGTCACCTTCTACCGCCAGTCCGACATTCCGGAAATCCCCGAACTCAACTGGCTGCTGAGCTGCGTGACCGGCAAGGGCGTGCTCAACCGTGCCCATGCCTACAAGGCGTCGCAGGACAAGAACACCGCGGCCGGCCGCGAGGCCGATGACGGGGTGACCGCCGGCCTGTTCATGTACCCCGTGCTCATGGGCGCCGACATTCTGCTGTTCAAGGCCCACAAGGTGCCCGTGGGCCGCGACCAGGTGCAGCACATCGAGATGGCGCGCGACATGGCGGCCAGCTTCAACCACCTATACGGCGAGCGCTTCGTGCTGCCCGAGGCCGCCATCGACGAGCACGTGGCCACCCTGCCGGGCCTCGACGGCCGCAAGATGAGCAAGAGCTACGACAACACCATCCCGCTGTTCTCGTCGCGCGAACAACTGCGCAAGCTCATCGGCGGCATCCTGACCGACTCGCGCGCACCCGGCGAACCCAAGGACACCGAGGGCTCGGCCCTGTTCCAGATCTACCAGGCCTTCGCCACCGAGGCGGAAACCGCCGCGCTGCGCCGGCAATACGCCGAAGGCATCGCCTGGGGCGACGCCAAGCAGGTGCTGTTCGAACGCGTGGACCAGGTCATCGCCCCCATGCGCGCGCGCTACGAAGCGCTGATGGCCGACCCCTCGCAGATCGAGGACACCCTGCTGGCCGGCGCCGAACGCGCACGGGCCATCGCCACGCCGTTCATGCGCGACCTGCGCGGTGCCGTGGGGCTGCGCAGCCTGCGCACCGCCGCAGTGGCGGCGCCGGCACAGGCCAAGCCCGCCAAGGCGGCGCTGCCGTCGTTCAAGCAGTACCGGGAGGCGGACGGCAAGTTCTACTTCAAGCTGGTCGCCGCGGATGGCCGGGTGCTGCTGCAAAGCACTGGCTTCGATGCGCCGCGCGATGCGGGGCAGGCCATTGCACGGCTGCAGAAGGAAGCGGGAGCACTGCAGGCGCTGACAGCCTGCTTGGTGCCGCAGCAGGGGGTCGAGGACCGCGAAGTGGACGAGGCCCTGCAGGCATTGATCGCCGCAGCGGCGGAGTGACGCGCCGCCAGGCCGGATAAGCAGCCCAAGCGTTTTCCATGAGCACCAAGCCACTCGCCGAAACCAGCAAGTTTCTCAGCTACGTTCTGCGCCATGAGCCCCAATCCATCGGGCTGACCCTGGATCGCGAGGGCTGGGCCTCCATCGACGCATTGATCGCGGCGGCGGCCCTGCACGGTCGCGCGCTGGACCGTGCATTGATCGAGCAGGTCGTCATCACCAGCGACAAAAAGCGGTTTTCGATTTCGGAAGATGGCTCCAGCATCCGGGCGGTGCAAGGGCACTCCACCCCTACCGTGTCGATCCGCATGGAGGAAAAGACGCCGCCCGCTGTTCTGTACCACGGCACTGCGACCCGGTTTCTGGAGTCGATCCGCCAGCAAGGATTGCTGCCGGGTTCGCGGCACCATGTGCATCTTTCAGAGGATGCGCAGACCTCGACCAGCGTGGGGCAGCGATACGGGCAACCCGTGGTGCTGTCCATCGCAGCAGCCACCATGCACGGCCAAGGGCACCGGTTCTATCAAGCAGACAATGGTGTCTGGCTCACGGCGAATGTGCCGGTCGACTTCATTGACTTCGCGCCGGCAAACCGCGGCCAACGCTGATCAGCGGCGGGCATCGGCAACGCATACCCACACGCCCTCCTCCTGGCGCACGAGCCCACGCGCGACCAGCGAATCCAGGTACCGCTGGTGGCCCTGCTCGGCCCTGCGCTGGAACAGGGGCAGCGCCCGCACCAGGCAATTGGGGAGCAACATCGCCAGCCGCACCGTCCAGGACTCGGCAGGCCGCACGAAGCGCTCCAGGCAAGGCTGGTCCAGGCAGCGCATCACCTGCAGCGCCACCTCGTCGGGCATCTGGGGCGGGTCCATGAACTGCAGCTTGTTGCCCCCGTGGATCGCTTCGCGCATCAGCATCGGGGTCTCGGTGGCCGAAGGGTTCACGATGGAAAACCGCACCCCGAGCCGCGCGCCGTCCAGCCCCAGGCACAGCATGGCGCCACGCAGCCCGAACTTGCTTGCGGAATACACGGTGGACTCCGGCAACGGAAACATGCCGCCGAGCGACACGATGCTCACCACCCGGCCGTTGCCCGTGCACTGGAGCAACGGCAGCAGGCTGTGGGTGAGCAGCAGCGGCGCCATCAGGTTCAACTCCAGCTCGTTGCGGATGGAATCCTGGCCGCGCTGCTCGAACGGGGTCGTGCCCACCATGCCCGCGTTGTTCACCAGCAGGTCCAGCCGGCCCCACCGGGCCTGCACCTGTTGCACCAGAAGCTGCCGGGCCGTCGGGTCGGTCAGATCGGCAACGTGCGCCATGGCCAGCGGACCCAGCGCCTGAACGGCCCGGTCCAGCGCCTGCGGGTCGATATCGACCAGCAGGCAGTGCATGCCTCGCTGGATCAGCCGCGCGCTGATCGCCCGCCCCAATCCACCGGCGCCGCCGGTCACCAAGGCAACCCCGCCGGCGAAAGGCTTGCGCTCAGCCATGCGCTACCTCGCCCGGCTGCGGCGCAGCGGCGAGCCCGTTGCGGCCGCTGTGGCGCACGGGGCTGGCCTTGACCCTGAGAGCGTCGTACATGGTCTCGCTGAGTTCTCCCCAGCCCATGCGCCTGCGCAACTTGCGCAGATAGGCCTTGAAGGCATGCGCGTCGATATAGACGGCATGCCGGGGCGACTGAACGAATCGGATACCGCCCGACAGATCGGGCTCGTCCTTGCGGATGGCATCGTCGAACCGTTGTGCGCTCTCCGGTGCCGTCCGCTGCGCCTTCAGGTAGCAGGCGATCATGTGCGCCTGCGTGTCGAACAGCTTGTAGGCACTGGAGTTGGTTTCCAGATAGCCGATGCCGAAAAGGTTGCGGTGGCTGCGGTTGAACATCGACAGGTAGATCTGCGGCCGCCCTGCCGTCCAGGTGAAGAACTCGGTGGCGTAGGAACAGCTCCACCGGTAGCCAGTCGCGCAGAGCACCAGGTCGATCTCTTCCCGGGAGCCGTCCTTGAACACCACGTGCCCGCCATCCAGCCGTGCGATGTCGGGCTTGATGGCGATGTTTCCGTGCTGCAGGTGGTGCAGCAACTGCGAATTGAGAAGCGGATGGCTCTCGAAAAGGCGGTGGTCGGGCTTCGGCAGACCCAGGCGCGTGAGATCGCCCTGAATGAGCCTCAGCAGGCCACTGAAGAGCGGGCGGGCCAGCCACATCGGCAGATGCGGCCCCGCCTCCGCGATCTGGTCGACGGGCACGCCCATCAGATGCTTGGGGATGAAGTGGTAGCCGCGGCGCACGCTGATGAAGGCACGCTGGGCATGCGCGGCCGCTTCGCACGCGATATCGGCGCCCGAATTGCCCGCCCCCACGACCAGCACACGCCGCCCCCGGAACTCGTCCCCGTGCTTGAAGGTCGCCGCATGGCGCACCTCGCCCTGGAAGGCGCCCTCGAAGCTCGGCATGCTGGGGTCCCAGTTCACCCCGGTGGCACAGACCACGGCACCGTAGAGTCGGTGCGTGCCGTCCGCCAACTCCACCACCCAGCGCGAAGCGCTGTCTTTCCGTATGCGTTGCACGCCGGTGTTGAACTGGATTTTTTCTCGCAGGCCGAACGCATCGGCAAAGCTGCGCAGGTAGGCCAGGATCTGCCGGTGCGACGGATAGTCGGGGTAGTCGCGCGGCATGGGATAGCCGATGAAACCCGACAGATCGCGCGATGAAATGAAATGGGTCGACGCATAGACGGGCGAGCCGGGATTCGTCGTATCCCACAGGCCGCCCAGGTCGCTGTGGCGTTCGAACTGGTCATAGTCCAGCCCCTGCATCTTCAGGGCCCGCGCAGCGCTCAGCCCGCCGGGGCCCGCACCGATGACACACACAGCGGCCGAACGGTCGGCCAGCTTCGATTGCGAGAGATTCGTCATGCGCTCAATTCCTTCTTTGGATACCTGGATGGCAGGAGCCACTTTAGGAAGAAGGAGTCAGGGCACGTGGGGCGGATCCGGCCAGGAGGGGGGCCGTATCGGCCATGCCTTCTCGGGGGAATCCCTTGTCAGGGCGCAAGTTGGCTGGAGAGCTGCCGAGCAGTGGAGTCGATGCAGGTCATGTCGCTGGAGGACATCCTTGTCAAGGAACCGCCGAGTGCCTCTTCGATGGTCATTGCAACGGTCGCGCCGCTCCGCCCAAACAACGATAGCGTTGCCAATGTTTTTGCAGGTCACAGAGCCGCGTGGATCGACCAGGGACATGAGCACCCCAGGACAGCGCAGACTCTTCCGGTGGCCTTCGAGCGGGTGCCAAGTGTTTGAGCAACCTGCGAGCGCGAAAAAAAGCCTAAGTAGATCAACTACTTAGGCTTATTTATGGCGGAGAGGGTGGGATTCGAACCCACGGTAGTGTTGCCACTACGCCTGATTTCGAGTCAGGTACATTCGACCACTCTGCCACCTCTCCTGTGTGTCGAAGCCGGGATTCTAGCAGGAAGTTTCAGCCTCCCGACCGACTCAATACTTCCCCATGTAATCGCGTTTGCCCAGTTCCACCCCGTTGTGCCGTGCAATCGCGTACGTGGCATTCACGTGGAAGAAAAACTGCGGCAGGCCGTAGTGCAGCAGGTAATGCTGGCCAGCAAACTGCTTTTCGCGCGGCGTGCCGGGCTGCAGAATGATCTGGCGGGCAGCGGCCTCGTCGAAAGCCTCGGTGGGCAGGCCTTCGATGAACGCCAGCACGGTGTCGATCCGGGTGCGCAGGTCAGCGAAACCCGGCCGTTCTGCATCGGGCAGCGATGGCACCTCCACGCCGGCCAGCCTGGCGGCAATGCCCTTGGCGAAGTCGCACGCGACCAGCACCTGCCGCGCCAGCGGAAACATGTCGGGAAACAGCCGGGCCTGCAGCAAAGCGTCCGGGTCGATCTTGCGTGCGGTCGCGTGGGCTTCGGTCTTGGAGACTACATCCCCCAGCGAGCCGAGCATCTGCTTGAAAACGGGCACGCTGGCGCTGTACATGAAAGAGGTCATCGCGGGTCGATCCTTGAAAAGAGGGCCGGCAGAACGGCGGCGGATCGCAAGTACACCAGCAATGGGCTGCTGCTGCACGATCGGAGCGGGAAAACCCCTGAAAGACCCAGTCCGATGGTGCTTCAGACCAGGACGATCTGCGGCACGTTCTGCAAATCGCGCAACGGCATGCGAGCCGGTTTCACCGCGCGCAGATGGGCCACCATCTCGACCACCACGTTGCGCTGGCTCTGGATGCATTCCCAGATCTGTTCATGGGTCAATCCGCGGAGCCGCTGCGCCACGGTCAGCTCGACGCAGTCGGTGATCCAGTCGCCGCGGTATCCGTAATCCGCGCGCCAGTAGTAGGGCTGGGAGAAATACCCGAAGGACCCGTGGAACAACTGGCGCACGTGAGTCGGGTCTTCGAAGGCATCGTCGCTGGCGCCATGGGGCACGCGGATGACCATGCGCGCGTCGTGCCGGGCCACGCGGTGCAGTTCCTGCATCATGGGCAGCACCTTCGGGATGTGCTCCAGGACATGCGACAGCAGAAACTCTTCCACACTCCCGTCCGCCAGCGGCAAGGGCGTGGCCGCGCAGGCGTCCAGGTCCGCGACGATGTCCACGCCGGGCAACGCCTGGCTGTCCAGGTTCAGCCACCCTGCGAGGGTATTGCGACCGCAGCCGACGTTGAGCTTCATGGCCTGATTACCTATACATCGTAAAAAAAGCCATTCTGCGCGGCCCGGGCCCGCGGCCTATGCGGCCAGGGAAGCGAGCCCGCCCAGGTAGGGGCGCAACGCTGGCGGAATCTCCACGCTGCCATCGGCCTGCTGGTAGTTCTCCAGCACCGCCACCAGGGTTCGGCCTACGGCCAGGCCCGAGCCATTGAGCGTGTGCAGCAGCTCGTTCTTGCCTTGCGCGTTCTTGAAGCGGGCTTGCAGGCGGCGGGACTGGAACGCCTCGCAGTTGCTCACCGAGCTGATCTCGCGGTAGGTGTTCTGCGCAGGCAGCCACACTTCCAGGTCGTAGGTCTTGGCGGCGCTGAAGCCCATGTCGCCCGTGCACAGGCTCATCACGCGGTAAGGCAGCCCCAGCTTCTGCAGCACGGCTTCGGCGTGGCCCGTCATGGCTTCCAGGGCTTCATAGCTCTTGTCGGGGTGCACGATCTGCACCATTTCGACCTTGTCGAACTGGTGCTGGCGGATCATGCCGCGCGTGTCGCGGCCGTAGCTACCGGCCTCGGAGCGAAAACATGGCGTGTGCGCCGTGAGCCGAATGGGCAGGTCCGACTCGGGCACGACCACGTCGCGCACGAAGTTGGTCAGCGGCACTTCGCTGGTGGGAATGAGGTACAGGGCCGCATGGTCGGGCACGGGCTCGCCGTCCTGGCCGCCCTTCTTGGCCGCGAAGAGGTCGCCCTCGAATTTCGGCAACTGCCCGGTGCCGCGCAGCGAATCGGCATTGACGGCATAGGGCACATAGCACTCGGTGTAGCCGTGCTCCTGGGTCTGCACGTCGAGCATGAACTGCGACAGCGCACGGTGCAGCCGGGCGATGGGGCCCTTCATCACGGTGAAGCGCGAGCCCGACAGCTTGACGCCCATGTCGAAGTCCAGCCCCAGCGGCGTGCCCACGTCCACATGGTCCTTGGCCGCGAAGTCGAAGGCGCGCGGCGTGCCCCAGCGGCGCACTTCGACGTTGCCGGCTTCGTCCGCACCCACGGGCACGCTCTCGTGCGGCAGGTTGGGCACGGCCAGCAGCAGTGCGTGCAGTTCGCCCTGCAACTGCTCCAGCCGGGCGGCCGAGGTTTCGAGTTCCGACTTGAGCGAGCCCACTTCGGCCATGACCGCATCAGCGTTCTCGCCCTTGGCCTTGAGCTGGCCGATCTGCTTGGACAGCGTGTTGCGGCGCGCCTGCAGTTCCTCGGTGCGGGTCTGCAAGGTCTTGCGCTCGGACTCCAGGGACTGAAAGGCCTCGACATCCAGGAAGGCCTGGGGTTTTTTGCGGGTCTCCAGCCGGGCGATGGCGGAGTCGAGGTCTTTTCGAAGAAGGAGGATGTCTAGCATAGGCCGCGATTTTAGTAGGGCGTCTTACCGGGTTGGCGTGCCGGAGTTTCCGTTTTAGGATGGACCGCACTGCCCCAGGGAGGACTCCATGCACATCGAACCGTACCTTTTCTTCGACGGCAACTGCGAGCAAGCGCTGGATTTCTACGCCCAGTGCCTGGAAGGGCGCCTCACCGCCGTGCACCGCTACGAGGGCTCGCCGCTGGAAAAGCAGCTTCCCGCGCACTGGCGCAACAAGATCATGCATGCCACCCTGGAAGTGCCCGGCGGCCACCGGTTCATGGCCAGCGACCGCATGCCGGGCCAGCCGTTCGCGGGCCACGCGGGCTTTTCGATGTCGGTCAACTGCCCCGGCAGCGCCGAACGCGGCGAGCGCATCTTCCACAGCCTGGCCGTGGGCGGGCACGTGGGCATGCCCTTCACCGTCACGTTCTGGGGCGCGCACTTCGGCACGCTGGTGGACAAGTTCGGCGTGGGCTGGATGGTCAACTGCGACGGGGCGCAGCCGCCCGCCTGAAGGCCAAGGCGCGCCCCAGCACGGCGCCGCTCAGGCCAGCGTGGCGGGATCGAAATTGGCCCCGCACAGGATCAGGCCGACCGTCTCGTCGGCGCGCGGGCGGTAGGCGCCGCTTTGCAGCGCGGCCAGGCCCAGCGCCGCCGCCGGCTCGACCGCCAGCTTCAACTCCCGCCACAGCCATTGCTGCGCGCTGCGGATGGCTTCGTCGGGCAGCAGCAGCGCGGCATGCACATGGCGCTGCGACACCTCCCAGGCGATGTCGCCGATGCGGCGGGCGCCCAACGAATCGGCGGCCACGCCACCCACCTCCACATCCACCGGCCGGCCCGCCGCGCGGGCGCTGTGCAGCGTGGGCGCGCGCTCGGGCTCCAGCGCCACCACGTGCGCGCGGCTGTCGCACCACGCGGCCACGCCGGCGATCAGCCCGCCGCCACCCACGCTCACCAGCACGCTGTCGGGCAATCGGCCGCCCGCCTGGCTTTCCATCTCCAGCGCCAGCGTGCCGGCACCGGCCACGACTTCGGGCTGGTCGTACGCATGGTTGAGCAGCGCGCCGGTGGCCTGCTGGCGCGCCAGGCAGGCCTGCAGCGCTTCGGAGTACGCGGCGCCGGTCACCACCACTTCGGCGCCCAGGGCCCGCAGCCGGGCGCGCTTGGCCTCCGGCGAAATCTCGGGCACGAACACCTCGCAGCGCACGCCCAGCGCGCGCGCCGCGGCCGCCGTGGCAATGCCCGCGTTACCGCCCGAGGCGATGATCACGCCGCTCTCGGGCACAGGGTTGGCCAGCATGCGGTACAGCATGCCCCGGGCCTTGAAGCTGCCGCCCACCTGCAAATGCTCCAGCTTGAGCCACACCTGCGCGCAGTCCACGCCCAGCGCGCTGCCGCTCAACTGCAGCAGCGGGGTGGTACGAAGAAAGCCGGCCTGTGCGGCCAGGCGCTGGTGTGCAGTGGAGATGGCGGAGCGATCGATCATGAGGGGGCCTTTGGCGAATCGAAAAGAAAGACCGTGCCCGCACGGCCCCGCACGAAGAACGACGGGCAACGGGCTTGCGGCACACGAAACCGTCGAGTGTATGCAGCGCACCACGCACCAACCACTCACCAGCCACGCACCCGCCACGTGAGGCCATCGGAGCCCGTCGCCCTCCCCCGCCATGCCCCGGCTTTCTGCGGCCCCTGCTTCTGCCGATACCATGGACCGCCGATCGCGGCGTGCACGGCGGTGTGCACGCCGGTGCAGCGGCATGGCAGGAGATGGCGATGTTCTATGTGTTCGGGCCTTCGGGCCAGATGTACCGCGGCGGGCCGGAGCAACTGGCGCAGGTGGCGCCCGTGCGGCGGGTGCAGCGGCCCCAGGCACTGCGCACCCGCTCCGCCGACCCCGAGGCGGATCCGTTCCCCCCCGTTCCCTCGCCGGCCCCCGACCCCGGCCCGGTGAACCTGCGCGCGCAGGAGGCCGTGAGCGCCTACGCGCAGACCGAGCAGGGCCCGCAGGTGCCCCGCCAGCCGCTGTCTCGCGTGCAAGACGTGATGACCGTGGGCGCCCTCACCGTGCCGCCCGACATCCGCGTGAACGACGCCTGGGCCACGCTGGCGGAGCACCGCATCGCCCAGGCGCCCGTGGTCGACGCCGCGGGCCACGTGGTCGGGCTGCTGCTGCGCGCCGACATGGCGCCGCTCGATCTACTGCCCGAGCCCGGCAGCGTGAAGGCGGCCATCGACCTGGCGCGCCGGCCCGTCTCCGAGATCATGGTGAGCCCGGTGCCCACCGTGGCCGCCGACACCGAACTGCGCCGCGTGGCGGGCGTGCTGCTCGACACCGGCCTGCCCGGCCTGCCGGTGACCGACGAGGCCGGCACCATGACCGGCTTCATCTCGCGCACCGACATCCTTCGCGCCGTCGCGGCCGACCCGCCCCTGGACCTCTGGAGCTGAAGCGGCCCGCGGCACCGCCCGCTGCCGCGGCGCAGCACCGCCACCGCGCATGAAAAAACCCGCGGGGCCTTGCAGCCGCGCGGGTTCTTGGTGAATCGAGGCAGCACGCAGCTGACGCCACGGGCCGCGCCCTCACTGGGCGAATCGCTCAGCGGATCATTCGGCCGAAATCGCCTCGGGTTCGGCGATCTCCACCGAGGGCAGCGGGCTCGCCAGCACCTTGTCGATGGTCTTGCCGTCCATGTCCACCACCTCGAACTGCCAGCCCTCCCACTGCACCGTGTCGGTCACGCGGGGCAGCTTGCCGGTCAGCAGCATCACCATGCCGCTGAGCGTGTGGTAGCGGCCGCGGTCTTCCTCGGGCACAGCGTCCAGGTTCAGGCGGTCTTTCAGTTCGGGCACGGGGATGTGGCCGTCCAGCAGCCAGCTGCCGTCCTCGCGCTGCACCGCCCAGGAGGTTTCGGGGTCGCGGGCGTGGAATTCGCCCGTGATGGCCTCGATCAAATCCTGCAGCGTGACGATGCCCTGCACTTCGCCGTACTCGTCGATCACGAACGCCATGTGCAGGTCGGACTGGCGGAAGTTGTCCAGCAGCTCCATGCCGGTGATCGTCTCGGGCACGTACAGCGCCGTCTGCAGCGGCTGCGTGGCCAGGTCGCGCGCCTGCTCGCGCAGCGAGCGCGACAGCCACTGGCGGGCGTTCAGCACGCCCAGCACGTTCTCCATGCCGCCCCGCACCACGGGAAAGCGCGCGTGGTCCGACTCTTCGATGCATTTGAGGTTCTCTTCGAAGGAGTCCTCCACGTCCAGCACCGCCACATCGGCGCGCGGCACCATCAGCGAGCCGATCTGGCGGTCGTCCAGGCGGAACACGTTGCGCACCATCTGGTGCTCGTGCGACTCGATCACGCCGGCGCTCGTGCCTTCGGCCAGCACCGCGTGGATCTCGGCCTCGGTCACCGCACTGGCGTTGTTCTCTTTCACGCCCAGCAGGCGCAGCAGGCCCTGCGTGGACATGGACAGCAGCTTCACGAACGGCTTGGTGGCGATGGCCAGCCAGTTGATCGGGCGGGCCACCAGGCGGGCGATGACTTCCGGATGGCTCTGGCCCAGGCGCTTGGGCACGAGTTCGCCCACGACGATGGAGAAGTAGGTGATGAGCATCACCACCAGGCCGGTGGCCAGGTAGCTGGCGTATTTGGCCTCCAGCCCCAGCGTGCGCAGCCATTCGCCCAGGGGCTGGGCCAGCGCGGCTTCGCCGACGATACCGTTCAGCACACCGATGGAGGTGATGCCGATCTGGATGGTGGAGAGGAATCGGGTCGGGTCTTCGCCCAGCTTGACGGCAGCGACCGCGCCGCTATCGCCCTCATCGATCAGCTTCTGGAGCCGGGTCTTGCGCGCCGTGACCAGCGCCAGTTCCGACATGGCGAACAGGCCATTGAGCAGGATGAGGGCGAACAGTATTGCTATTTCCATAGACAGGGAACGGATGGGCTCCCTCAGAGTGAATCAACCGCAAATTGTAAGAAGTCACACCCGCCGTGGGGTCATAAGGGCCGCCCGCGTAGGGACATTGGGGCGCCAGCGTGGTATTTGCGCCCTGTCACTGCCGGAACAGGGCCTGCGGCCGGCGCCATAGACCATGCATCGAAATGGCTTCCAGCGCAATAATTACTAGGGCATATAGCTATTAAATTAATAGCAAACCGATGGCCAATCGATTTCAATGCCCTGCGGGGCCCGTCTCCGGCGTGCGCTCGGTGATCGCCAGCCCCGTGGCCGCATCGATGCGCAGGCCCTTGGGCAGCGGGAATTTCACCGTCTCCTCGATGCCGTCCATCTTGCGCACCGACACGGCGCCCAGCGCCTTGATGCGGTCGATCACCTGGCGCACCAAAATCTCGGGCGCCGAGGCGCCGGCCGTCAGCCCCACGCGGGCCACGCCCTCGAACCATTCGGCACGCAGCTCCTCGGCGCTGTCCACCATGTGGGCCCGCGTGCCCAGGCGCGCCGCCAGCTCGCGCAGCCGGTTGCTGTTGGAGCTGGTGGGGCTGCCCACCACGATCACCAGGTCCACCTGCGGGCTCAGCACCTTGATCGCGTCCTGCCGGTTCTGCGTGGCGTAGCAGATGTCCTGCTGCTTGGGCTCGCGCACGCTCGGGAACCGCGCGCGCACCGCCGCGCTGATCTCGGCCGCGTCGTCCACCGACAGCGTGGTCTGCGTCACCACCGCCAGCTTGGCCGTCTGCCCGGGCTGCACGCGGGCCACGTCCTGCACGTCCTCCACCAAGTGGATGCCGTGGTCCAGCTGGCCCATGGTGCCCTCCACCTCCGGGTGGCCCTTGTGGCCGATCATGATGAACTCGTAGCCCTCCTTGGCCAGCTTGGCGACCTCCACATGCACCTTGGTCACCAGCGGGCAGGTGGCGTCGAACACGCTGAACCCGCGCTCGGCCGCCTCGGTCTGCACCGCCTTGCTCACGCCGTGGGCCGAGAACACCAGCGTGGAGCCCGGCGGCACATCGGCCAGGTCCTCGATGAAGATCGCGCCCTTGGCCTTGAGGTCGTTCACCACGTACGTGTTGTGCACGATCTCGTGGCGCACGTAGATGGGCGCGCCGAACTTCTGCAGCGCGCGCTCGACGATCTCGATCGCGCGATCCACGCCCGCGCAAAAGCCGCGCGGCTCGGCCAGAACGATTTCCTGGGGTTTTTGCATGGCGTCAGAGCACCCCGATGAGCTGCACCTCGAAGGTGACCGGCTGCCCCGCCAGCGGGTGGTTGAAGTCGAAGCGCACCGCGCCGTCCTCGCGCACCGCCAGCACCACGCCCGCGTAGCTGCCCAGACCGTCCGGCGTGGGGAACTGCACCACGTCGCCCACCGTGTAGCGCTCGTCGGGGTCGCCCAGCTCGACCAGCAGCTTGCGCGCCACCCACTGCTGCATGTCGGGGTTGCGGTCGCCGAAGGCCTCGCCCGCAGGCAGGGTGAAGGTGGTGCGCGTGCCCTCGGGCAGGCCGATCAGGCACTGCTCCATGGCAGGGGACAACTCGCCCGCGCCCAGCGACAGGGTGGCCGGCTTGTCGCCGAAGGTGTTGATCACGTCGCCCGCCGGGCCGGCCAGACGGTAGTGCAGGGTCAGGAAGGAACCGGCCTGCACGGTGGGAGCGGCGGCGGGAGAGGCAATGAGGGAGGTGGGGGCGAGGGTGGTCATGAGAGTCCCGATAAACTGGCCGCCATTGTAGAAACCCGCCCATCCCCTGCCCCGCGCGCGGCCATGCCGCCGCCCTTACCGGACCTGCCGCACCATGCTCATGAAAACCATGCCTGCCGACGCCCGGCCCCGTGAACGGCTGCTGCAGCGGGGCCCTGCCGCGCTGTCGGATGCGGAACTGCTGGCGATCATCCTGCGCACGGGCATCGCCGGCAAAGGGGTGATGGAGATGGCGTGCGAACTGCTGGCCCCCACCACCGTGGATTCAGCAACGGGCAAACCCACAGGAGGCTTCAGCGGCATCAGCGGGTTGCTGCACACCAGCGCCGATGACCTGCGGCGCATCAAGGGCCTCGGCCCTGCCAAACGGGCCGAACTGGTGGCCGTATTGGAGTTGGCAAGGCGTGCGCTCGCGGAACAACTGAGCGAGCGTGAGGCGTTCGAGTCCCCCACGGCTGTGAAGCACTACCTGCAGCTGCACCTGGCAAAAAAAGGCTACGAAGTCTTTGCCGTGATGTTCCTGGACGCCCAGAACCGCATGATCGCCCTGGACGAGATGTTCCGCGGCACGCTCACCCATGCCAGCGTGTACCCCCGCGAAGTCGTTACCCGCGCACTGCACCACCACGCCGCCGCCGTGGTGCTGGCCCACAACCACCCCAGCGGCAGCGTGGAGCCCAGCCGCGCGGATGAAAACCTCACCAAGACCCTCACGAACGCCCTGGCGCTGGTGGACGTGCGCGTGCTCGACCACGTGATCGTGGCGCCCGGCAACGCGCTGTCGATGGCCGAATCCGGGCTGCTGTAGGGCGCTCGCGGGCTGGGCGGCCGGGGTCACTGCCTGCCTGCCGACTCCAGCCTCCTCGCCGCGCAGCATCGCCGATTTATTAACAATTGGTTAATCAATTAAATTTCTCGAAAGTCACGTTTTCGCTTTTTCCGATTAGCATTCGCCCCCAATAAAAACGCGATCTCGAAGGGGGGATTGAATGAGCGCAGAACTCGCGGCCACGTTCTTCAACCTCGGCTACGGACAGACCCTGGCCCAGTCCATGGACAGGAACCAGGTGGACGTGCTGGTGCTGACCCAGGGCCAGTACATGAGCATCCTGCAGGACAAGGCCAGGCGCAATGCCGCCCTGGAATTCAACCTGCGCAAGATGCTGTCGCAGTCCACGTTCGGGCAGTATTGGCAGAAAGAATTCAGCCCGAATGCCAGCGAGCCGTGGGTCGGGCCCGTAGCGCAGGGGGCCAATGACATGCTTGCCATCACAAAGACGCTGAACGCCATCGGCATGGCGGGTATCAGCACCTACATCAAGACCACGGCAACAGGCACGTACATCATCATCAAAGGCTATTCGGCGCGGCGCAGCAGTGCGCTTCAGGGCACGCGCTACTTGGCGACGAATCCCAAGATGCTGCAGTTGGGTCTTGGAATAAAGAGCCTGCAAGGCATCGCCAAAGGCGGCTTCATGCTGGGCGTAGTTGTTTCCACGGGCTTGGAGGTGATGGACTTCATGTTCAACGATGAGAAGACCATGTATGACCTGGTAGGCGGGATTGGCGTGGAAGCGGTGAAGGGAGGACTCGCTGGGCTGGTGGCCTACGCTTTGGCTTCAGGGTTAGCAAGCGCTGCAGCAGTTGCTGTTCTCCCACTAGGCGTTATGGCATTGATTGCTGTCGGCGGAGGGTATCTGTTGAACCTCGTAGATAGCCAATACGGCATCAAGAGCAAAGTAATCGCCGCCATAAAAATGCTGCCGGAGCAGACCGCCCAGGGGTTTTACTACGTTGACACTACCGCGCAGTCTTGGCACGACGACCTGAGAAACGCTATGGAACAGAAGAAAGTCGAAATCGGCAGAACCATTGACCAAGGCATGAAAAGCTGGCTTTGCCGTATCAGCTGCCTGAAATACTGATCATCGACACCAAGACGACTAAGCCTATGCAGGACCCTAAAACACTCCGTAAAACCATGCTTTGGAGCACGCCGCTTTTCTTGTTAATGGCGATAGGTTGTGCTTGGGGGGCCATTCGGGGAATCGTGCCGGTCTTGCAGGGCATTCATGCGCTGGCTCCAGTGGTCAGGATTTACCCAGCAGCCCAGTTGGCACCATTTTGTTCATTGGTCTGCATGATGTCGATCGTCTTGAGCGCCATGCGCGCGATCCCCTGCGATGAGCGCGTCAGCAAGCGATTTGAATACTTGCTGGCAGTCATTGTGGTGATCAGCTTGATCGTGATGGTGCTGATCCCAGTGACGTCTATCGCCCAACGGTTTTTCATGCCCAGCCTGGGGTACGCCTCATGTTCGGAATTGCAGGGCAACCCCACTCTTTGGTTCTCCGACTGGGTGCGCGACCCTGCTTGGTGCGTCAAAGGCAAGAGCCTTGATTGGGTGAACGAGCAAGCGCGTACTGCCGCCGCTCCTCACAGCACGCCATAGCGGCCATCACTGCACGATTCCGTCTTATTGCTATCAATTGAATAGCGTCATTCCAGCATACCGATTGCGCTGGAGAACGATTCATGTTCGAACCACGATCACGCCGAAAACGTACGCGCAGCGTTCGCGCCACCGAGTTGACGGTGTTCGATGTCAAAAAAGTCCGCCGGACAATGCTCTGGGCCGTCCCTTATTTCATTGCACTGATTGCCGGGTGCTACTGGATGACGACGGAACTTTTGATCTCGACCGTCGTGGACATCGCATACCGTGCACCAGCGGTGCAAATCACACCAGGCGCCCTGGTAGCACCGCTCCTGGCCGCGATGCTGATATTGGGCATCGTCGTGGGATGCATGCGGGCCATACCTTTGCGCGCACGCATCGTCAAACCCTTCGAATACGCCACGTTGCTGGCTTCGCTCTTGGGCTTCGCTGTCATGTGGCTGGTTCCTGTCGCGGCGGTGGCCCAACATTTCTTCATGCCCAGCCTGGGCTACTACCCCTGCAACATCCTGCAGGGCAACCCCAACAAGTGGTCCAACGACTGGGTGCTCGACACGCAGTGGTGCGTCAAAGGCCAGACCATTGAATGGGTCAAGGAGCAGGCCCGCTCGGCCGTCACTCCTGGCGCTTCCAGATCGCCAAGGAACACACCTGCGGCCGAGCGACCGCCGCATCCGCTCAGCACCCCGCCGGCCGATTTCCACGCAGGGTGAGCAGCCCGGTCACGCGCAGCGTGTCACCCGTGCCGTCCGTGGCCGTCAGCCGCTTGTTGACGATCTCGAGGTAGTCGCGGCTGTGGTGCACGTCGGTGTCGTCGCCGTCGCCGCTGGCAGTTGCGAACTCGCGGCCGCGCACGTTCAGGACCAGCCGGTAGAGCGAGTCGGCATTGGTGGCGTAGCGCACCGTGCCGGAGGCGGTGCCGTCGCCACCCACCCGGTCGGCGCCGTCGAAGGTGAAGCTGCACAGCTCGGGGGCCGTGCCGGTGGCGGCAATTTTGGTGACCTCGCTGGCGTTGATGTTCCCGTTGCCGTACGAGCCGTCCCGGCCGCTGACCGAGGCATTGGTCACGGTGAGCGACGCTGCGCGTTCGTCCAGGGAATCGCTGCCCCCGCCGCACGCGGACAACAGCGCGGCGGCGGTCAGCAGGGTGGGCAGGAGAGACAAGGTTTTAAGGGAGGTGTTCATGGCCAATGGGTCGGTTGTGGGATGGAGGAAAAGGCTCGCCGGGGCCCAGCCAAAGCCAGACACCGGCCATAACTGTACCACCATGTTCTGTTTTAAATGGTGGTTTTTTGGCGCCCTTTTTTGCCGGCAAGTGCCTGCGATGAATGGGCTCGCAGCCGGGCCTGCCCCCGGCCCGCCTACACTGCGCGCCATGCCAGACACCCGCCTGCAGCCTTCGAGAAAACGCCCTTGGGGAATGTGGGTTGCCGGCCTTGCGGGATCGGCCGTGCTGGTGGTGGCCTGCACGGGCGCGCGGCAGGGCCTTGAGCCGGAAGCCACCGCGCCGGCCGCGCTGCGCCTGATCGGCACCGCCGCCATCGCCCCCGGAACCGAGGTGCTGGGCACGACCTTCGGCGGCATCTCGGGCATCGACTACGACCCGGCGCACGACCGCTGGCTGCTCATCAGCGACGACCGCTCGGCCCTGCAGCCCGCGCGCATCTACACCGCCACGCTACGCTACACCGCCACGCACCTGGAGACCCCCGCGATCACCGGCACCGCACCGCTGCGCCAGGCCAGTGGCGCGCCCTACCCTGCGCCGCGGCACGCCGCGCCCGATGTGGACGTGCCCGATGCCGAAGCAGTGCGCTGGCTGCCGGGCGGGCACACTTTTTTGTGGACCAGCGAGGGCGACTTCGCGCGTGGCTTCGGCCCGCAGTGGCGTGAACACCGGGCCGATGGCGCGTGGGTGCGCGAACTGCCCCTGCCCGCGGCGTTCGGGCGGGTGCCCGACTTCCGGCGCGGGCCGCGCGCCAACGCCACGCTGGAAGGGCTGGCGCTGTCGCCGGACGGCCGCACGGCCTGGCTGGCCATGGAAACGGCCTGGGCCCAGGACGGCCCGCGCCCCACGCCCGAGGCGCCGGGCGGGCCGCTGCGCATCACGGCGATGGACGTGGCGAGCGGCCGGCCATTGCGGCAGATCGCCTATGTGCCGGACGCGGTGGCGCACGCCCGGCGCATCCCGTGGGGCCCGCAATTGAACGGGGTGAGCGAGGTGCTCGCGGACGGACCGCACCACCTGCTGGTGCTGGAGCGCAGCTACAGCGCGGGGGCGGGCTTTTCCGCGCGGCTGTACCGCATCGACACGCGCGCGGGCAGCGACACGCTCGCGCTGGACGCGCTGGATGCCCAGGGCGCGCACAGCAACCACACCGCCGTGCCGAAGACGCTGGTGGCCGACCTGGACCAGCTGGGCGCGGGCCCGCTGGACAACCTGGAGGGCATGGCCTGGGGCCCGCCGCTGGCCGGGGGCGGGCGGGTGATCGTGTTCGTGAGCGACGACAACTTCAACCCCGCGCAGGCCACGCAGTTCATCGCGGCGGAATACCGGGGCGCGGCGGCGGTGACATCGGTACCTTGATCGCCAAAGAACCGCCAGCGCGGCGTGGTGAACACGGGCGACAGCGGGGGCGAGCGCACCGCACCGAACGATCGGTGGGTGTAACGGGTCCGGCCTCGGCGCCGGCGCGGCATGGCCCGTGGCGATCCCGGGGCACTGCCGCCCATGCCGGGGCGGCGGCCGCACTTCGGGTACAACCGGCGCATGAAAGTGAAGTCCTTCCAGGATCTCCAGCCACTGCGCCAGGCCCTGGCAGAGGCGGCCGAGCGCGAGGCGCGGCTGCAGCGCGAGCGGCTGGAGGCCGCGCGCCGCGCGCGCGCCGAGCTGATGCTGTTCGAGACCGCGGTGGGCCCGGTGCAGGCCTTGCGCGGCCAGCACGACCGGCGCTGGCACCTGCCCGAGCCGGTGGAGCCGCTGCCCGTGCAGCGCGAGCTGGACGAAGAACGCGTGCTGATGGAGTCCATCAGCGACGAGTTCGACGTGACGACCTTGCTGGACGTGGACGACCAGATGAGCTACCGCCGCAGCGGCATAGGCCCGGAGGTGACGCGCCGCCTGCGCGCGGGCCACTGGAGCATCCAGCGGCAGCTGGACCTGCACGGCCTGCGCACCGACGAGGCCCGCGAGGCCCTGGGCGAGTTCATCCGACTGGCGCACCGCACCGGCCTGCGCTGCGTGCGCGTGGTGCACGGCAAGGGCCTGGGCTCGCCCGGCAAGACGCCGGTGCTGAAAGGCCGCGTGCAAAGCTGGCTGGTGCAAAAGAAAGAGGTGCTGGCCTTCGTGCAGGCCCGCCCGGCCGAGGGTGGCGCGGGGGCGCTGGTGGTGCTGCTGCAGCCGGTGCAGCGGCATTGAGCTTTGAAGGGCGGACGGCGCACTGCCTGCCACCGCCACCGCAGCGGCCGCGTCAACCCGCCGGACGGTGCTCCGCCCGCACCAGCCCCCGCAGCTCCAGCCGCACGCGCAGTCCCCGAAGGGCCTCGCTTTTGTCCAGTTGCAACTGCCCGCCGTAGGCCTGGGCGATCTGGCTCGCGATGGCCAGGCCCAGCCCGCTGCCCTGCACGGATTCGTCGAACCGCACGCCGCGCTGCCCGGCGGCCTGCAACTGCTCGGCGGTCATGCCGGGGCCGTCGTCTTCGATGTCCAGGCGCAGGCCCGGGCGATCGGCGCCCTCCTGCCGCGACAGGGTCAGCCGCACCCGCGAGGCGGCCCACTTGCCTGCGTTGTCCAGCAGGTTGCCCAGCACCTCCTGTAGGTCGGCCTGCTCGCCGCGCCACAGCAGGCGGCCCGCGGTGCGGTCGTCCAGCGCCCAGTCCAGTTCCTGCGCGGCATGCAGGCGTTGCATCATCCGCACGACCTGCGACAGGCAGTCGCGCACGTCCACCGCCTGCCCCGCGGCGCCGGGGTGGGCATGCAGCGCATCGCTCAAGGTGCGGGCCTGGTAGCGGTCCACCAGCTGGGCCATCGCCTCGACCTGCTGGCGCACCTCGCCGCTGGGCACCTGGGGGTGCGCGCTGGCCTGGGCACTGAGCAGGGCCAGGGGTTTCTTGAGGGCGTGGTTCAGGTCCACCGCGTGGGCGCGGGCGCGGGCCACGACGTGCGCGTTGTGCGCCAGCAGGCCGGCCAGCTCGTTCTGAAGGGGCTGCAGGTCGCGCCCCGTGGGCGCGGCCAGGTGCGCGGCCACATCGGGCCCGTCGCCCTGCGGCGCGCGCAGGGCGGCCAGCAGCGCTTCGAGGCGCCGAAGCGGTGCCAGCCCCACCCGCACCTGCAGCCAGGCCAGCCCCCCGGCGAGCACCATCAGCACCAGCCCGGCCACCACCAGGGTGCGGTCGATCTGGCGCATGCTGGTCTGCAGCTGGGCGGCGGGGCCGTAGACCGTGAGCGCCACCGGGGTGGGCGGCTCGCCCAGGGGGATCGGCAGCGTCAGCGACAGCAGCGGCTCCTGCAGCGGCCCGGTCGCCAGGTGCAGCAAGGCCGAGCCCCGCACAGGCTCGGGGGCGGTAGGCAGGCGGTCCATGTCCCACAGCGAGCGCGAACGCAGCACCTGGGCACCCGCCTGCGCGCGCCAGTACCACCCGGCATAGATGGCGCTGAATTCGTCTGCCCCCCCGGTGGCTTCGCGCAGTTCGCCACTGGGGCCCTGCTGCAGCCGCACGCCCACGCGCTGGGCCTTCTCGCGCAGCACCTGCTCGAAGCCCCCCAGCAGGCTCTGGTGCATCTGCCCGCGCAGCCACAGGCCCCCGGAGGCCAGCAGCAGCAGCATGGGGACCAGTGCGAGCAACGCGATGCGCGTGGCCATGGGCCACTGGGCCAGTGCCAGCGCCCATGCGGACAGCCCGCGCGCCGGCGGGGCCGGCGTGGGCGGCGCGGGCGGCGTGTCCGGTGCAGGCAGCGGGTCGATGTCACCGGGCGCCATTGCCGGGCCTGGCGGGCCCATCAGCCCGGCACCTCGGGCAGCAGCAGGCGAAAGCCCTGGCCGCGTTCGGTGACCAGTTGCGGCGCGCCGCCGAGCTTGCGGCGGATGCGGCCGATCAGCACGTCGATGGTGTTGGAGTCCGGGTCGAGGTCGCGCGCGTAAACGTGTTCGCCGATGTCGCTGCGCGTGAGCAGCTTGCCAGGGTGGTGCATGAAGTAGGCCAGGATCTTGTGCTCCTGCGCGGTGAGCTGCAGGCTCTGGCCCTGCAGCGAGAAGCGGCCCCGCACCACGTCGTATTCGAGCGGCCCGGCCTGCAGCACGGCGGCGGCCGACCCGGCCGTGCGGCGCAGCATGGCCCGCAGGCGCAGCACCACCTCGTCCATCAGGAACGGCTTGGTGAGGTAGTCGTCCGCTCCGGCGTTGAAGCCCGCGACCTTGTCGCTCCAGCGGTTGCGGGCCGTGAGCACCAGCACCGGCCAGTTGCGGCCTGCGCCGCGCCAGTCGTGCAGCACACTCAGGCCATCCTTGCGCGGCAGGCCCAGGTCCAGCACGGCCGCGCTGTAGGCCTCGGCGCTGCCGGCGAAGGAGGCGGCTTCGCCGTCATGCTCCACATCCACGGCAAAGCCCGCGGCCTCCAGGGCGGCGCGCAGTTGCGCGGCGAGCGCGACGTCGTCTTCCACGACCAGGATGCGCATCAGTCACCCGCCTTTCGCCGCGTCACTTCCAGGGTCACGGCATCGACCTCCAGCTCCAGCTTGAAGCCGTTGGGCTGCTGCAGCTCGACGCTGTAGTACGCGCGGTGGCGGTGGTCGCTCTCCAGCTCCACCTCCAGCACCAGGCCCGAGAAGCGCGGGCGCAGCGACTCCAGCACCACGTCCATGGATTTCAGGGGCGCCGGTGCAGCGGCCGCCTCCGGCCGATGCAGGACCTCGCCCGTGTTCACATCCATCAGCAGTTTCATCTCCACGGCGGGCTTGTCGGACAGCTTGACCTCGTAGACCGCCTTGCCCTGCGCATCGCGCTCGAACTCGGCGTTCACGACGCGCGCGCCGTACCGCTGCTCCAGTTGCTTGACGTACCGGGCCATCTGCGCCAGCGGGACGGGCTGCGTGGGCCAGTCGCGCTCCTGCGCCACCACGGCGCCGGTGGCGGCATCCACCAGCACTTCCTGCTTGTTGCCCCGGGCGTCGATGAGGGTGATTTCGTAGCGCGGCTCGCCCTTGCGCCCGCGCTTGCTTTCCACCTCGATGACGCGGCCCGCGTACTGCCGGCTGATGTCCGCAACGATGCTGTTCAGGGGCTTGAGCTGGCCGTTGAGCACGCCGCGCCGCGCCGCGTCCTGCTCGGCCGCGGGCGCCTGCACGCACGCGAGCGTCACCGCCGCGACGGCGGCACGCAAAAGCACGCTCCAAGTCCATTTTTTCATCGCGGGATTATTGCCGGCGCCGTTAAACGGCACATGAACGGACGCTTCACGAAAGGTTTAGCAGCGGTTGCGCACACTGCCTCCCAGTTCTCGCCACCTTGCAACACCGAAAGGAAAAGCACCATGAAAAAGACCGTTATGACCCTGGCCGTCGCCGCCGCTGCCGCCGCCGCATCCGCCCTGCCCTCCATGGCCTGGGCGCTGACAGCGCAGGAGGCTGTCAACGTGATCACCCAGCACCAGTACGTCGCGCCGCAAGACCTGCAAAAGCGGTACGGCTACTGGTCTGCCGACGCGGTCGCCCTCGACGGCCTGCGCGTCGACGTGCTGGTCAATGACGCGGACGGCAGCCTCACCACCGTGCGCAAGAGCGACATCGGCAAAACGCTGCCCAGCGTGGATCAGGTATCGCAGGCGCTGCGCGCCAAGGGCTACCAATTCGTGTACGACGTGGAACTGGACGACGGCTTCTGGGAAGCCAAGGCGCGCCAGTCCGCCAACCAGGGCGAGAAGGTGGAGTTCGTGCTGCACCCGGTGACGCTGGAGGTGCTGAGCCAGGTGGGCCGCAGCGGCGGCACGGTCAACCACCAGCCGGTGCTGAGCGCCGACCAGGTGCGCCAGGCCCTGGAGCAGGTCGGCTACACCCGCGTGCGCGGCATCGAATACGACGACGGCCACTGGGAAGCCGAGGCCACCAACATGGCCAACCTGGCCGTGGAACTGCGGCTGGAGCCCACCACTGGCAAGGTGATCAGCGAACGGCTGGACGACTGAAGCGCCCGCACCGCTCTGAAAAACGACCAAGCCCCGGCATGCGCGTGCATGCCGGGGCCCGGTCTTCCTGTCGCTGCATGGATCTCGGCTTGGCGCCCCGCGGCCTCTAGCGTTGAGAGGAAAACACATCTTCAGAAACTTCGCCCATCGATTGCTGGCTTCGCACCCTCTGCCATTGCGGAAAACTGTTCCACGCAAGATCTCTGCCACTCAAACACAGGGACGATAGATGTTGAACGCCCACATTACCAATAAAAGCAACAAATTCGCAACGCATCATTTACCGGCCAACAATGCAGCGGAACAAAAAAATACCGATTCCTCACCACGATCAAAATCTGGCGAAGAGGGCTCGCCAGTTCTTGCGGGGCTTGGCTCCCTCCAGAAGGCGGGTCGACCTCAGCTGTTGGGCGATGGTGCCCTGACCACACAGCCACCGAGAAAAAACATTCAGGCCATGGTCACCGAGCGACAGACGCTGGCTTCCAGGCGCGCAGGGTTCGACAGCCAGGGATTGACTACACTGCAGACGGAGTTTCTGCAGGATTCCCATGTCGGAGGCGCGTCCAGCAGCCGCAGTCGGGACATGGTTTCATTCACGCAGGCTGTCAATGCTGCATGCGTTCCCTACAGCGCCTTGTGGCTGCATTAGATTTCAAACAAGTCAGGCGATGCAAGCAGCAGAATGAATTTCCTGTCGCAGGACAGCACGGTCACAAACATCACGACATTGCAGCAAAGTTATCGTGCACATGAACTGGAAGTTCGTGGCCGAGCTTCGCAGTTCACCGACCGGTTTCAACCCACCTTCGATAATTTTGGGATTTCCCTGCGAGGAGAAACCGTTTTTGACGTCAGTGCGGTGGAAGACAGCACCATGAACGAAATAGCGGCAGCTCTGAGCGAGAAGAATTCGTCACACGTTATCGTCATCAGAAGAACCGATGGGGACGATCACTTGATCGCCATCCATCAATCCGGAAGTTCCGTGAAGCTCTTTGACCCGAATAACGGCGAGTTCAAACTGAAGAAATCAGAGGTGGCGAACGCTATTCGCAATGTGATCAACGCTTACTCGCAAAGAGTCCCGGTCCCTGAACTGAGACTGATAAAAGCATCTGCGTGATTGAGACATTCGTGACAAGAGTTAAGGGGCGGGCCTTCACCGAATCCCCTCCCCGCGACCTCGCAGGGATATTCGCCGCGTAGCACCCGCCGCCTTGCACCTCACTTCGACAGGTCCAACCGGTACTTGGACGTGCCCTTGCCCGAGCCATCGTCCGCCGCCATCAGCGTGACGTTGGCCAGGCCCGCGGCCTGGGCCACGGGCAGCGCGTTGGCGCCGGAGCTGAACACCACCGGGCCGGCCGTGGCCACCTTGGTGAAGCGCCAGCTCTTGGCCGCGCCGTTGGCCGCACGGGTCACGTTGGCGTTCTTGCGGATGTAGTCGATCACCACGTCGCGGTTGGCGTCCGGCGAGGCCCAGATGGTGCCCGAGCCGTCCAGCTTGTCGATGAAGCTCTTGCCGCTGGTGGCGCGGTAGTTGTTGGTGGCGATCACGAACTCCTGCGCCGCATTGATGGGCTGGCCCTTGTAGGTCAGGTTCTTGATGCGGCGGCCGGTGGGCTGCGTCACGTCGATCTCGTACTGCACGTCGGCCGTGGTGAACATGTCGAAGTTGTAGCCGGGGAAGGTGCTGATGAGCGGCTGCTCGGCGGTCTTGGCCGGGTCGATCTGGTTGAAGCGCTTGGCCGCGGCCTCCAGCCAGCCCTGGATGTCGGCGCCGTTCACCTTCACCGCGTACACGGTGTTGGGGTACAGGTACAGGTCGGCGGCGTTGTAGATCGCCAGCGGCCCGGTGGCCACGTCGGTGTAGTCGGCCCCGCCCTGGAAGCCCGACTTGAACGGCGCACTCACCGACAGCACGGGCAGCTGCGCGTACTGCGGCAGGTTGGCGACCACGTAGGCGGCCACGTAGTCGCGCTGGGCCTGGTTCACGATCTGGATCGCGCCGGGGTCGCCCACGTCGGCGAACAGCGTGCTCATGCGGAAGTCGGTGCTGCCGATGGGCGTCTTCACGTAGGCGATGGCGGCCTGGTGCTGCGTCTCGATCAGGGGGGCGACGGTGGGATCGGCATCGACGTACACGGTGGCGCCCGAGGCGTTCTTGCCCTGGATGTTGCGCAGCTCGCTCTTGGTGGCGGTCTTGTTCACGGTCCAGGCCTTGCCGTCCCATTGCAGGGCCAGCTGGATCACGCCCAGCGCCTTGCCCCACGAGCTGGCCATCACGGCGGGCACACCGTTGATGGTGCCGGCCTTGTTGTCCACGCCGGCTTGCGAATAGGCCGGCGTCGCGGCGGTGTCGGGGAACACGCTGTGCTGGTGGCCCATGACCATGGCGTCGATGCCGGCGACCTTGGACAGGTACAGGCCGGGGTTCTCCATGGTGGCCGAGTAGGCGCCCGCATCGAGCCCGCCGTGCAGCAGGGCCACGACGACGTCGGCGCCCTTGGCGCGCAGCTCGGGCACGTACTTCTGCGCGGCTTCGACCGCGCCTTCGGTGTAGACCTTGCCTTCGAGGTAGCGCTTGTCCCAGTTCATGATGCCGGGCGTGGTGAAGCCGATCACGCCCACCTTGATGGGCAGCTTGACCTCTTTGCCGTCCGCGCCCTTGGAGACCAGCGTGCGCTCCAGGATGGTGTAGGGCTGCACCAGCGGCTTCTTCGTCTTGCTGCTGTACACGTTGGCCAGCACGGCGGGGTAACCGGCGCCGGCGCATTTTTGCGCGGCATCGACGCCATCGACTTCCATGCCGCCGCCCAGCACCTGGTTGAGGAACGGCAGGCCGTAGTTGAACTCGTGGTTGCCCAGCGTGCCGGCATCGAAGCCCAAAGCGCCCATGGCCTTGTACATGGACAGCTGCTGGGTGCAGGGAATGGCCTTGACCACGGCCTCGTAGTCGGCCAGCGCCGTGCCCTGGATGGTGTCGCCGTTGTCGACCAGCAGCGTGTTGGCGAACTCCTTGCGCGCCTGGCGCACCAGCGTGGCGGTGCGCTCGAATCCATAGCTCTTGTCTTCGGCGAGCTTGAAGTAGTCGTAGCTGCGCACGTTGAAGTGCAGGTCGGTGGTCTCCAGCACGGCCAGCGTGGCGGTGGCGCCGGCGTTGTTGTTGCCGTCGTTGTCGCTGCCGCCGCAGGCGGCCAGCAGGCTGGCGGCAGCGATCACGGTGAATGCGATGAGGGCGGTCCGGCGGGTGGCCGGCGAGAGGTCTTGGCGTGGGAGGGTGTCCAGCATGCAATGGCCTGGGTGGTGGGTAAAGGCGAGAGTGTCACGAACCCGTTTGACACTGGCGTGACGCGGCCGTGGCCCGCCCGCCCGCAGTCACCGACCCGCCCGGGCCCTGCGCACCGTCGGCCTGCGCGCCGTCAGTCCGCCGACGCGATCAGGTCCACCTCCACCGAGGCGTTCTTGGGCAACTGCAGAACGCCGACCGAGGTGCGCGTGTGCGCCCCGGCCACCGGGCCCAGCACGTGAAAGAGCACCTGCGAGGCCGCATCGGCCACCTCGCTTTGCTGCGTGAAGCCGGGCGCGGACTGCACGTACACCGTGATGCGCGGCACGGCGCGCACCGCGTCCAGCGTGCCCAGGCTGCGCTGCAGCAGCGCCAGTGCGCGCATCACGCACACCTGGGCGGCGTGCTGCGCGCGCTCCAGCGGCACCTGCGCGCCCACGGCGCCGGTGACCACCACGGTGTCGCCCACGCGCGGGATCTGGCCGCTCAGGTAGATCTGCCGGCCGTCGCGCACCAGCGGCACGTAGTTGCCGCCGATCTTGATCTCGCCATCGAAACGGTGGCCCAGGGCCAGCGCCTGTTCTTCGAACCGTGCATCGCAGGACATGGAATATTTCCTCGGGTGTGGGACGGTGGAGGGAGTTGAAACAAAAAGTGCCTCCAGCACAATGAGTACTAGGGCATATCGCTATTAAATTAATAGCAAACGATCCATGGGGTGCCGCGTCATCCGCCGCGGTTGCGCATCCAGTCGGCCGTGCCCATGAAGCTCTCGCGCAGCCGGGTGCGCAGCTCAGCGGGCACACCGGTCTCGCCCATGGCCTGGTCCATGCACGCGACCCACTGGTCGCGTTCCTTGATGCCGATCGAGAAGGGCATGTGCCGCGCGCGCAGGCGCGGGTGGCCGAAGCGGCTCTGGTAGTGGTCCGGCCCGCCAAGCCAGCCGCACAGGAACCAGAACAGCTTGTCGCGCGCGTCCGCCAGGGTGCTGCCGTGCGCGGCGCGCAGTTCGGCATAGCCGGGCTCCAGGTCCATGAGGTCGTAGAAGCGGTCCACCAGCGCGCGGACTTTCTCTTCGCCGCCGATCCATTCGAAAGGCGTGGTGGCCGGGGCGGGCGCGGGCGGGGATTCGGGTGTGGACATGGAGGCGGGCGGGGGGAAGACGGCTAGCCCTCGATTGTAGAAAGCGCCGCCTCGCGTGCGCCGCCCGCCCGCAGGCAGGCGAACACCGCCACCGCCGTGAACACGGTCACCCCGGCCAGCACGCGCAGCAAGGCGGCGAAGGCGTGGCCGTAGCCCTGCAGCAGTTCGGCCTGCGACAGCTGGGGCAGCAGCGCCCGGGCGCGGGACAGGTCCCCCGCCACGAGGGATTGGGCGGCGCGCGCCGCATCGCCCCCCGGCACCTGCGGCCACTGCAGGGCCAGCAGCGCCACCAGCCCGGCGCCTACCAGGGCCAGCGCGAGTCCCTCGCCGGCCACGCGAACGGTGTTGAAGAGGCCGGTGGCCATGCCCGCGCGCTCGGGCGGCACCACGCTCACGGCCAGCCCGTCCATCAACCCCCACGGCAGGCCGATGCCCACGCCGATCAGCAGCAGGGGCCCGGCCAGCACCGCCGCCGGCGAGCTCGGCGCGCAATCGCTCAGCCACCACAACCCCACCGCGCACACGGCGAGGCCCCCGGAGGACAACGCCGCCGCCGACCACCATCGCGCAAGCCACCCCGCCATCAGGGGCACGCACAGCATGGCCGCCGACAGCGCCAGCATCAGCTGCCCTGCCGCCATCGCGCTCAGGCCCTCGATGCCGATGAAGCGCACCGGCAGCAGCACCAGCAGCACCACATAGGCATAGGCCGGCGCCGCCGCCAGCAGTTGCACGCCCACGAAGCGCGGGTAGCGGAACAGCGACAGGTCCAGCATGGGGTGCCGAACGCGGCGCTCGGTGCGCACGAAGGCCGTCGCCATGGCCGCAGCGCCCGCCAGCGCCGCCACCACGGGCAGGCTGGCCCAGCCGCTCTCGGGGGCCTGCAGCACGCCCAGCGTCAGCAGGGCCAGTGCCGCCGTGAAGCGGACCGCGCCCGGCCAGTCCACGCCGGCCGCGCCCGGGTCGCGCGAATCCTGCAGGAACCGCGCACCGGCCGCGCCCGCGGCCAGCGCCACCCCGGCCACGCTGAGCGCCACGGCCCGCCAGCCGCCGTGCCCCAGCAGCCACCCGGCCAGCAGCGGCCCGAAGGCCAGCCCCACGCCGAAGGCGGTGCCCACCCAGCTGAAGGCCCGCGTGCGCGCCGGGCCCTGCACGGCCTGCGCCAGGGCCGACGTGCCCCCGGCCAGCGCGGCTGCGGCGCCCACGCCCTGCAGCGCCCGCCACAGGTTGAAGGCCACGATGCCGCCGGCACAGGCCAGCCCGACCGTGCTGAGCGCCACCACGCCCACGCCGCACAGAAAGACCCGCTTGCGCCCAAAGGCATCGGCCAGCGCGCCGCAGGCCATCAGCGTGGCGCCGAAGCTCAGCATGAAGGCGTTAGTGACCCAGGCCAGTTGCACCGGGCTGCCGCCCAGTGCATCACGCAACGCAGGCAGGGCCACGGCCGGGCCGGTGAAGCTCAAGGGCATGGCCAGCGCGGCCAGGCACACGGCCAGGAGTTGAAGGGACACGGGGGACGCCGGCTTCGGGGCGCGGGCAGGATGTTGGGTCGAGGACATGGCGGGGACAGCGGCTTTCAGGCAGTGGACAAGGGCGCCGGCGACTCCAGGCCACCAACGCCCATGAACGATAAAAGCGATGCAATGCGATGAAAATAGGCCCCCACATCCCCAGACAAACAACCTTGGGTTGGCAATCCGAACCCATTCACCCCACTCTCACCCACCATGGACAGCTTCAGCGGCCTCGAATCGTTTGTGCGCGCAGCCGATCTGTCGAGCTTCGCGCAGGCCGGGCGCGCGCTCGGCATCTCGGCCTCGGCCGTGGGCAAGAACATCGCGCGGCTGGAGCAGCAGCTCGGCCTGCGGCTGTTCCAGCGCACCACGCGCCAGGTGCGCCTCACGCAGGAGGGCGCGCTCTTTCACGAGCGCTGCCGCCGCATCCTGGATGAGCTGCAGGACGCCCGCGCGATGATGCAGGCGGCCGTGCAGGCCCCGCGCGGGCGCCTGCGGGTGAGCCTGCCGGTCATCGGCTATCGCTTTCTGCTGCCGGTGCTGCCCGAGTTCAAGGCCCTCTACCCCGACGTGGAACTGGAGCTGGACTTCAACGACCGCCTGGTGGATGTGGTGGAGGAAGGCCTGGACGTGGTCATCCGCAGCGGCGATCTGCCCGACTCGGGCCTCGTCGCGCGCCGGCTGGGGCCGTTCCGCTTCGTGCTGGTGGCCTCGCCGCAGTACCTGGCGCGGCGCGGCACGCCCCAGGTGCCGGCCGATCTGGCGCAGCACGCCTGCCTGATCTTTCGCTTTCCCAGTGGCGGCAAGCTGCACGACTGGGTGCTGCCCGGCCTGCCGCAGCCGCTGCCCACCGAGCTGGTGTGCAACAACATGGAGGCCATGCGCGGTGCGGCCATCGCCGGCATGGGCGTGGCGTACATGCCGGACTTCCTGGCGCGCGACGCCATCGAGCGGGGCGAATTGCGGCAGGTGCTGGCCACGCACCTGGTGCACACCGGGCAGTTCTCGGCCCTGTGGCCGTCGAGCCGGCAGCTGTCGCCCAAGGTGCGGGCGTTCGTGGACTTCATCGGCGAGCGGCTGTTCAAGGCCGCGCCGGGACCAGGCGTGGATTGAGGTGCGCCAGCGGGTCGATCAATCGAATGATCGGGCGGGCGGGCAAGCGCGTTCGGCGAGTTTGGTTATGAAAAAAGCGACGTTCCTCTCCGCCCGCGGCGGGCATAGCCTTCGGGCTTCATCCATCGGAGAGAGAGAAACAACACCATGCGCATCCGCTTCATTGCATCCCTGGTCGCTGCCGCGTTCGCCGTATCGGGCGCGGCCCATGCCGACCAGCTGGCCGACATCAAGAAGAAGGGCGAGCTGGTCGTCGGCGTGCTCGGCACCGACGAGCCCAACAGCTTCATCGACCCCAAAACGCGCGAGCTGATCGGCTACGACATCGACCTGGGCAAGGCGATCGCCAAGAAAATTGGCGTGAAACCCGTGTTCAAGCAACTGGCCGTGGCCGCGCGCATCCCCGAGCTGCAGCAGGGCCATGTGGACATCCTGGCCGCATCGCTCACGCACAACAAGGAACGCGAGGCGCAGATCGATTTCTCGCTGACCACCTTCGTCACCGGCCAGAAGGTGCTGGTCAAGAAGGCCAGCGGCATCAAGGACGTGGCGGACCTGGCCGGCAAGCGCGTGGTGACCGTCAAGGGCGGCACGCAGGAGCCCAACGTGCGCAAGGCCGTGCCCACCGTGGACGTGGTGACGTTCGAGACGACGCAGCAGGCGTTCCTCGCGCTGCAGCAGGGCAAGGGCGTGGGCTACGTGAACGACGAGTCCTCGCTGATCGACGACTTCGGCAAGCTGGGCGAGCGCAACAAGGACTACGCCATCCTGCCCACCAACCTGAGCGTGGAGCCGCTGGCGCTGGGCATCAAGAAGGGCGAGACCGCCGTGAAATCCATTGTGGACGACACGCTGCGCGAGCTGGAAAAGTCTGGCGAGGCCGAGAAGATCTTCTTCAAGTGGTACGGCCCCGGCACCAAGATCAAATTCACCACCCGCCCCTTCAAGTTCGAATCGGACAAGATCGACGGCTGATGGATGGACCCGCGGCGGGGTGACCGCCGGGGGCTGGGCACGGGCGGCGAGCGGGCCATTGGCGCACGCGGGCCACCGTGATCCCGCCACCCGGCGGCATGCCGCCGCCGCGCACGCCCCTCATCCTGCGTGCGGTGTTTTCCGAATGACTGGCGTGCATGCCTTTGTTTGACTATTCGTTGCTGCTGAGCGGCAAATACCACCTCATGATGGTGGGCGGCCTGCTGCTGTCGCTGCAATTGCTGGCGGTTTCACTCGCGCTCGCCCTGCCCCTGGGGCTGGCCGTCGCGCTGCTGCGCCTGGCGCCCGCGGCGCCCTTGCGCTGGGCCGGCTTTGCCTTCGTGGAAGGCATGCGCAACGTGCCGCTGCTGGCGCACATGCTGTTCTGGTACTTCGGCGCGCCCGAACTGCTGCCCGAATCGGCCAAGCAGTGGCTGTACGACAGCGGCCATGCCGAAGCGGCCGCGGCCGTTGTCGCGCTGTCGCTGTACACCGCGGCCTTCATGGCCGAGGACATCCGCAGCGGCATCCGCGCGGTGTCCACGGTGCAGATGGAGGCGGGGCGCGCCCTGGGGCTGGGGTTCCTCGCCACCATGCGGCGCGTGGTGCTGCCGCAGGCGCTGCGCGTGACCGTGCCGCCCCTCATCTCGCAGGCGCTCAACCTCTGGAAGAACACCTCCATCGCCACCGTGATCGGCGTGGCCGAACTCATGTACCAGGCGGCCAAGGTGGAAAGCGCCACGTTCCGCAGCATCGAGGCGTTCGCCTTCGCGAGCGCCGCCTACCTCACGGTGTCGCTGCTCATCACGGGCCTGGCGAGCTGGTACCACCACCGCTACCCCGTGCGGACGGTCTGAACCTTTCCCAAAAAAATGCGCGAACTTTTCGACACCTACTGGCTGTACTTTCTCGTCGGCCAGTACCCCAATGGCCCGCTGGGCGGCCTGGCGCTCACGCTGCTGCTGGCGGCGGGCGCCCTGCTGCTGGCGCTGCCGCTGGGCGTGCTGTTCGGCCTGGCCCGCGTGAGCCCGTGGCGCTCGGTGCGCTGGCCGGTCACGGCCATCGTCTTCGTGGTGCGCGGCACGCCGCTCCTGATGGTGGTGTTCTGGGCCTATTTCTTCCTGCCCAGCGTGACGGGGGTGAAGACCGACCAGTTCACCACCATGCTGGTCGCGCTCGTGGTGTTCAACGCGGCCTACCTGGCCGAGATCGTGCGCGCCGGCATCCGGGGCCTGCCGCGCGGGCAGATGGAATGCGCCCGCGCCCTAGGCCTGTCGTACCCCCGCGCCATGCGCCGGGTGGTGCTGCCTCAGGCACTGCGCAACATGCTGCCTTCGCTGGTGAACCAGTTCGTCGTCACCATCAAGGAGACCTCGCTGGGCTACATCATCGGGCTCACGGAGGTGGCCTTCATCGCCACGCAGATCAACACCCAGGTCTTCATCCGCCCGGCCGAAGTGTTCGGCATCCTGGGCCTGACCTATTTCGTGCTGTGCTTCGGCCTGTCGCGCCTGGCCTACGCGCTGGAGCGCCGGCTGGCGCGGCGCGCGGCCCCCTCCTCTGCTTCCGGACTCCGAACGACATGATCGAACTGCACGACGTGAACAAGTGGTACGGCAGCTACCACGCCCTGGTGGACGTGACCGAAACCATCGCCCAGGGCGAGGTGGTCGTGGTGTGCGGACCTTCGGGCTCGGGCAAATCCACGCTGATCCGCACGCTCAACCGGCTCGAACCCATCCAGGGCGGTCGCATCCTGATCGGCGGGCAGCCCATCCACGGGCCGGGCGTGGACGTGAACGCGCTGCGCTCGCGCATCGGCTTCGTGTTCCAGCAGTTCAACCTGTTTCCGCACCTGTCGGTGCTGCACAACTGCACGCTGGCCCCCATCCAGTTGCGTGGCCTGTCGCGCCAGGCGGCCGAGCAGCGGGCCCTGGCCCTGCTGGACCGCGTGGGCCTGGCGCACAAGGCGCAGGCATGGCCCAGCGAACTCTCGGGCGGCCAGCAGCAGCGCGTGGCCATCGCCCGCGCCCTGGCCATGGAGCCGCCGCTGATGCTGTTCGACGAGCCCACCAGCGCGCTGGACCCCGAGATGGTGGGCGAGGTGCTGGTGGCCATGCGCGATCTGGCCGAGGGCGGCATGACCATGGTCTGCGTGACGCACGAGATGGGCTTTGCCCGCGAGGTGGCCGACCGCGTGCTCTTCATGGACGAAGGCCGCGTGCTGGAGCGCGCCACGCCGGCCGACTTCTTCGGCCGCCCGCAGCACCCGCGAGCGCAGCAGTTCCTGTCGGACATCCGCACGCCGTTCGCGCGGGCGGCATAGCGGCGCCGCTGCGCTGTTCAGGCTCTCTTGCGCTACTCCGCCGCGCGGCGCAGCGTCTCCACCACCGGGCGGCGCAGCACATCGCGCAAACCCCACCAGCCCGCGGCCAGCGCCAGCACGGCCCCGGCCAGTGCGCCGATGATCGGTACCCACGGCGTGGCCGTCCAGGCGAAGTCGAACACGTAGCGCGCCAGCGCCCAGCCCACCGCCACCGCCACCACGCTGGCGAGAAAGCCTGCCAGCAGCCCCACGCCGGCCAATTCGGCCCGCTGCACCTGTCGCAGCAGGCTGGCGCGCGCGCCCACGGCCCGCATGATGGCGAACTCGCGCGCCCGCTCCTCGCGCGTGGCCGTCACGGCGGCGAACAGCACCACCAGCCCCGCGGCCAGCGTGAAGCCGAAGAGGAACTCCACCGCACGGATCACCTGCGCGAGCACGCCCTGCACCTGGGCCAGCGTGGCGCTCATGTCCACGTTGGTGATGTTGGGAAAAGCCCGCACCAGCGTGTTGTCGAAGCCCGGCGTGGCCGGAGCGCGGTACGCCGCCAGATAGGTCACCGGCAGCTCGGGCGGCAGCTGGCCCACCGTGTACATCACGAAGAAGTTGGCGCGCAGCGAGCCCCAGTCCACCTTGCGCAGGCTGGTGACGCGCGCCTCGCTCATCACCCCGCCGATGTCGAAGCGCAGCGTGTCGCCGAGTTTGAGGCCCAGCGTCTCGGCGATGCCGTCCTCCACGCTCACCGCATCCTTCTCGCCCGGCGTCCATCGGCCGGCCACCACGGGGTTGTGGGTGGGCGCCTGCTCGGCGTTCGACAGGTTGAACTCGCGGTCCACCAGGCGCTTGGCGCGGTCGTCGGTGTAGTCGGCCGGGCCCACCTCGCGCCCGTTGATGGCCACCAGCCGGCCGCGGATCATGGGGTACCAGTCGTACTGCGACACGCCGCCGTCGCGCAGCGCTTTCTGAAAAGCCTCCGACTGGTCGGGCATGACGTTGATCACGAAGCGGTTGGGCGCATCGGCCGGGGTGGAGCGCTGCCAGCTTTCGACAAGGTCGGTGCGCAGCAGCACCAGCAGCACCAGCGCCAGCAGCCCCACCGCGAGGCTGCTGACCTGCACCACCGCATACACCGGCCGGGCCGAGATCTGCCGCGTGGCCAGCACCAGCCAGCGCGGGGCCGTGGCCTCGTTCACGCTGCGGCGCAGCAGCTTCACCGCGCCCCAGGCCAGTCCGGCGAACAGCAGCACCGCCCCCGCGAAACCGCCCACGGCGATCAGTCCCAGCTTCAGGTCGCTGCTGACCGCCAGCAGCAGCGCGGCGAACCCGGCCACGCCCACGCCCAGCACCGCCAGCGACGCGGGTTTCAGGCCGCCCAGGTCGCGCCGGATCACGCGCAGCGGCGGCACCTGCGACAGCTGCAGCACCGGCGGCAGCCCGAAGGCGAACATCAGCGTGAGGCCCATCCCGAGGCCGAACGCCACCGGCCACAGGCTGGGCGCGGGCAGCGCCGTTTCCACCAGCCCCGCCAGCAACAGCACAAACACGTGGTGCACGGCGTAGCCCAGCAGCACGCCCAGTGCGCTGGCGAACAGCCCGATCAGCGCGAACTCGACCACGTAACCGCCCGCGATGGTGCGCTGGCTCTGACCCAGCACGCGCAGCAGCGCGGCGGCATCGAGGTGCTCGTTGGCAAAGCCGCGCGCCGCCAGCGCCACGGCCACCGCCGACAGCAGCGCCGCGAGCAGCGCCACGAGGTTGAGGAATTTCTGCGCCCGGTCCAGCGTCTGGCGCATCTCGGGGCGGCCGCTGTCCAGCGACTCCACGCGCACGCCGTGCACCTCGGGGGCCTTCACCGCCTCGGCCGCCCAGTCGCCGAACTGCTGGACCGCCCGCGCCTCGCCCGCCACGGCGAAGCGGTAGGTGAGCCGGCTGGCCGGCTGCACCAGCCCGGTGGCGGGCAGGTCCAGCGCATTGACCATGACGCGCGGCGCAAAGCTCATGAAGCCCGCGCCCCGGTCAGGCTCGATGGCGATGATGCGGGCAATGCGCAACTGCGCGTCGCCCAGCAGCAGCGAATCGCCCATCTGCAGGCCCAGCGAGCCCAGCACCGGCGCATCCACCCACACCTCGCCGGGCGCCGGAATGTCGCGCGTGGCCCGCGCGGGTGCACCGGGCGCCTCCGCCACCTGCAGGCTGCCACGCAGCGGGTAGCCCGGCTCCACGCTTTTGAGCGCCACCAGCCGGCTGGCGCCGCCCTGCGCATCGCTCGCGCGGCCCATGGTGGGAAAGCCCAGCGTCGTCACCGTGGACAGACCCGCGGCCTTCGCCCGTTCGACGAACGCCGCCGGCGTGGGGTTGTCGCTGGCCACCACCACATCGCCGCCCAGCAGCTGCAGCGCATCACGCTGCAATCCGCCCTGCAGCCGATCGGCAAAGAACCCCACCGAAGTAAGGGCCGCCACGGCCAGCGTGACCGCCACGATGAGAAGGCGCAATTCGCCAGCCCGCAGATCGCGCCACAGCGTGCGCCAGCCAATTCGGAAGAAGGACAGATTCATGGGGAGCGACGTTAGCGCAAATGGGTTGGGCTTCGGGTGGGAAGGGGCTCAGGGCGAGGGGATTTGGAATTTCGCGGCGCCCAGGGTGGATTTGACCCAAACCTTCGACAGTGCAAGGCTGGTAGCTTGCCAAACCGGTAGCTGTCGGCTGGCTCCATGACTCCCCTTCGCTCTACCCTTGCGCGCCCCCGTACCGCACCGCCCGCGGCGGGCGGCACAGCCCCCACAGCGTGATGCCGGCCTGCTGCGCCAGGTCGATGGCCAGCGAGGTCGGGGCCGACACGGCGGCCAGCAGGGGAATGTCGAGCCGGGCGCATTTGCGCACCAGCTCGTAGCTGGCGCGGCTGGACATGACGACGAAGCCGTCCTCCCCCAGCCGGCCCTGCGCGGCCAACTGGCCGATGAGCTTGTCGAGGGCGTTGTGGCGGCCCACGTCTTCGAGCAGGTCGGTCAGCTCGCCGCCTGGCGTGGCCCAGCCGGCGGCATGGACGGCGCCCGCAGCGGCATTGAGCGACTGCCGCGCGGGCATGGCGGCCACGGCGCGCAATATCGCGTCGGCAGGCAGCGCACCGGCCCAGGCGCGCTCGGTGACGCGTTCGGGCACCAGGTCCAGCGCCTGCAGGCTGTCGATGCCGCACACGCCGCAACCCGTGCGGCCCGCGAGCGAGCGGCGCTTGTCTTTCAAGCGCGCGAAGCAGCGTGCCGTGATGTCCACCCGCACCTCGCACGCGGTGGCCGTACCGGCCGGGACCCCGGCGGGCGCCTCCAGCGCATGCACCTCGATGCCGTGGCAGTCGCCCGGCTGGTCGATGATCCCCTCGCTCAGGGCGAAGCCGAGGGCGAAGGCATGCAGGTCGGCGGGCGTGGCCATCATCACGGCGTGCGAGAGGCCGTTGAACACCAGGGCCACCGGTACTTCGGCGGCCACCGCGTCGTCCTCCCAAGCCGCAGGCACAGCACCCGGCGGGCAGGGATGGCGCTGCACGCTGCGGGTGGCCAGCGGCGTGGGCAGGGGGCGGCCTTCGTCGTCCAGGCCCTCGGGGCCGGAAGATTCTTGCGCCCCTCGCATGCTCGCGAGTTGCTGGCGCCCCGCATCGGTCAGCCAGGCCAGCCAGCGGCTGTCGTCCTGCGCCACGCGCACCCAGCCGGGGCCCGGCTGGCCGCCCACGGCCGCGCCGCTCAGCAAGTGCAGCCCGCGCAGCACGGCGCTGCCGGGCAACCCCAGGTGCTTGGCCAGGCGCGGCATGGAGACGCCCTGCGGATCGTCCAGTTCGACCAGCGCCGAAAGCAGCGCGGGCGAGAGCCCGCCGTCATGGCCCACCGGCACGGACGGCGTCAAATGGCCGCCACGGCTGCGGGCTCCGCGGCGGCGGCCGTGTCTGCAGCGTCTGCCGCCCCGGCCGCATGCGGCACCAGCACCACGGGGATCGACTTGGAGGTCGGCGTGCCCGCGTTCAGCGCCACCGACGACAGGGGCACGAGCGGATTGGTCTCGGGGTAGTAGGCGGCGAGGTTGCCGCGGGGAATGTCGTAGGCCACGAGCTTGAAGCGGTCGGCGCGGCGCTCCTGGCCGTCGCTCCACACGGTCTGAATGTCCACCCAGTCGCCGTCCTTCAGGCCGAGGGACCGAATGTCCTCCTCGTGGATGAACACCACGCGCCGCTGGCCGAACACGCCGCGGTAGCGGTCGTCGTGGCCGTAGATGGTGGTGTTGTACTGGTCGTGCGAGCGCGTGGTGAGCAGCGTGAACACGACGGTGTCGCGCCGCAGCGCGCGGGCCTGGTGCGAGGGCGTGTCCACCGGCACGGGGTGGGCGACGAAGCTGGCCTTGCGGCCGGCCGTGGCCCAGACGCGCTCACTGGCGGTGTTGCGCAGCCGAAAGCCCCCGGGCACGGCCACGCGCTGGTTGAAGTCCTTGAAGTCGGCGAACACGGCTTCGATCTTGTCGCGGATGCGGGCGTAGTCCTCGATGAGCCACAGCCACGGGGTGCGGCTGCGCCCGCCGATCGTGGCCGCGGCCAGCCGCGCGACGATGGCGGGCTCGGACAGCAGCTGGTCCGAGGCCGGCGGATTGATGCCCATGGACAGGTGCACCATGCTCATCGAGTCCTCCACCGTCACGCCCTGCGGGCCGCCAGCCTGCATGTCGATCTCGGTGCGGCCCAGGCACGGCAGGATGAGCGCCTCGCGCCCGTGCACGATGTGGCTGCGGTTGAGCTTGGTGGTCACGTGCACCGTCAGGTCGCAGCGGCGCAGCGCCTTCCAGGTCTCGTAGGTATCGGGCGTGGCGGCGGCGAAGTTGCCCCCCAGGGCGAAGAACACGCGCCCCTTGCCGTCCAGCATGGCCTGGATGGCCTCCACCGTGTCGACGCCGGGCTCGCGCGGGGGCTCGAAGCCGAACACCTCCTGCAGCTTGTCCAGCAGCGCGGCCGGGGGCTTTTCCCAGATGCCCATGGTGCGATCGCCCTGCACGTTGCTGTGGCCGCGCACGGGACACGGGCCCGCGCCGGGCCGGCCGATGTTGCCGCGCAGCAGCAGCCAGTTGACGATCATCTGGATGGTGGCCACCGAGTGCATGTGCTGGGTGATGCCCATGCCCCAGCAGGCGATCACGCGCTGGGCGTTGCGGTACACCTCGGCCGCGGCGCGGATCTGCGCCTCGGGCAGGCCGGACTCCTCTTCGAGCAAAGGCCACGATTCGGCGCGCAGGTCAGCCAACAGGCCGTCGATGCCGGTGGTGTGCTCGGCGATGAAGGCATGGTCGAGCACGCCGCCGTCGCGGTCCTCGATCTCGATCAGGTGCTTCATCATCCCCTTGACCAGGGCCAGATCGCCCCCCACGCGCAGCTGGAAGTAATGCGTGCTGATGGGCGTGGAGCCCAGCGTGGCCATTTCCATCTTGTTCTGCGGGTCCTGAAAGCGCTCCAGGCCGCGTTCGCGCAGCGGGTTGAAGCTCACGATCTGCGCGCCGCGCTTGTGGGCCGCGCGCAGCTCGCCCAGCATGCGCGGGTGGTTGGTGCCGGGGTTCTGCCCGAAGATGAAGATGGCGTCGGCCTCCTCGAAGTCCTGCAGCGTGACCGTGCCCTTGCCCACGCCGATCTGCGGGCGCATGGCGCTGCCGCTGGGCTCGTGGCACATGTTGGAGCAGTCGGGAAAATTGTTGGTGCCGTATTCGCGCACGAACAGCTGGTACAGGAAGGCGGCCTCGTTGCTGGCGCGGCCCGAGGTGTAGAAGATGGCCTCGTTCGGGCTGGTCAGCGCGTTCAGGTGCCGGGCGATGAGCGCGAAGGCATCGTCCCAGCCGATGGGCACGTAGTGGTCGCTGGCCGCGTCGTACACCATGGGGTGGGTGAGCCGGCCCTGGTCTTCCAGCCAGAAGTCGCTCTGCTCGGCCAGGGCGGCCACCGAATGCTGCGCGAAAAGCTCCGGCCCCGCGCGGCGGGCGGTGGCTTCGGCCGCCACGGCCTTGGCGCCGTTCTCGCAGAACTCGAAGGTGGAGGCATGGTTGCGGTCGGGCCAGGCGCAGCCGGGGCAGTCGAACCCGTCGGGCTGGTTGGCCGACAACAGGGTCTTGGCCCCCTTGAGGGGAATGTCCTGGTACTGCAGCGCGCGGCCGACGGAGCGCAGCGCGCCCCAGCCGCCTGCCGGGCCTTTGTAGAACTCGATTTTCTTGTCGGTCATCGTGGTCTCCTGCTCATCGGCGAAACGAACGGCGAAAGGGGTGTGCTCCCGAGGGAGCGACCGGGTTGGACACCGCCGCGTGCGCGGCGTTCCGCAGCGACCACCATGCTAGGGCGTTTTGAAGGTGGCTGCCGCGTCGGCCAGGGCTGCGGCCTGCTCGCGCATGCGCAGGGCGGCGGCGGCAGCTTCCTCCACCAGCGCCGCATTCTGCTGGGTCATCTGCTCGATGCGGGCGACGCTCTGGTGGATGCCGTCGATGCCGCTGCTCTGCTGGCCGCTCGCTGCGGCAATGCCTTCGATCAGGTGCGTGACCTCGGCGATCGAGTGGGCAATGCCCTGCATGGACTGGCGCGCATCGTCCACCAGGCCGCCCCCCGCGTCCACCCGCTCGACCGAGGCGGCGATGAGGCTGCGGATCTCCCGCGCGGCGTCGCCCGAGCGCTGGGCCAGCGCCCGCACCTCGCCCGCCACCACCGCAAAGCCCCGGCCCTGCTCGCCCGCGCGGGCGGCCTCGACCGCGGCGTTCAGCGCCAGGATGTTCGTCTGGAAGGCGATGCCATCGATGATGCCGATGATGTCGCGGATGCGGTGCGCCCCTTCGCGGATGTCGCCCATGGTGGCGACCACCCGGTCCACCGCCGCGCCGCTCTGCTGGGCGGCCTGCGATACCGAGCCCATGAGTCCGTTCACGCGCCGCGCGTGCTCGGCGTTCTGCCCCACCGTGGCCGTGAGTTGCTCCAGCGCCGAGGCGGCGCTGTTGACCTCGCCGGCCTGCTGCTCCGTGCGCGTGGCCAGATCGCCGTTGCCGGCCGCGATCTCGCTGGTGGACAGGCGCAGCCCGTCCGCACCCCGCCGCACGTTGCCCACCAGCCCGGCCAGCCCCACGCCGATGCCGTTGATGGCCTGCAGCATCTGCCCCACCTCGTCGCGCCGGGCCACGTGCATCTGGGTGGTGAGGTCGCCGGCGGCGATGCGCTGCGCCGCCGCGCGCCCCTGCGCCACGGGCCGGGCAATGCCGCGCTGCACCATGCCGTAGATCGCCGCAGCCGCCAGCAGCGGCAGGCCCGCCACCACCGCCACCCAACTGGCAGGCAGCGGCGCCAGCACCAGCCAGGCCAGCGCCCACAGCGCGTACTGCACCGCCAGCACCAGCAGGGCCAGCCGGCCCGCCAGGTTCAACGCGGGAATCTCGCTGACATCCAGGCCCACGTAGAGCACGCCCACAACGTGGCCGGACGCATCGCGCACCGGGTCGTAACGGGTCATGTTCTGCCGGCCGAACACCGTGGCGTAGCCGGCATAGGCCCGCCCCGCGAGCAGGTTGGCATAGGCCGGGTGGGAGCGGTCGAGCAGCGTACCCACCGCGCGCTCGCCGTCCTGCTTGCGCACCGAGGTGGCGATGCGGACGAAGTCGTTGCCCTGGCGGGCGAACACGGTGGCGCGCACGCCGGTCTGCGCGGTGAAGCGGTCGGCCACCGAGAAGTCGCCGTTCAGCAGGCGCCCGGCGCAGCGCAGCAGCGGCGCCTGCGCGGCGCCGCCCTGCGGTGGCTCGAGCGTGAAGCTGCCGGCGTGCTCGGCGGCGAACCGCGCCGCGGCGGCGTTGATCCGCCGGTGAAGGGAGCCTGGCAGCACCATGGTGCCCGGCCCTTACTGGAAGAACTTGGCCGCGCTCACCAGGGTCTTGTAGATGCCCCAGACCAAGGGAATGCCCACCGCAGCCCAGGCGAACGCCACCAGCGCCGGGCTGGTGGAACTGCCGGCGCCGGTGCCCGAGCCCACCTCGGTCGCCAGCGATTTCTCGTGCGCGAGCTTTTTCTCGTGCGCCAGCTCTTCATCGGTCATGAACCACTTGTCGGCCAGAGGGCGCACCAGCAGGTTGGCGATCAGGCCGATGACCAGCATGCCCACCAGGATGTACATGGTCTGGTTGTAGACCTGCTCGCGCGGCAGGCCCAGGCCCAGCTGGTATTCGCGCATGTAGTTGACGACCACCGGGCCCAGGATGCCCGCGGTGGCCCAGGCGGTGAGCAGGCGGCCGTGGATGGCGCCCACGAACTGCGTGCCGAACAGATCGGCCAGGTACGCCGGCACCGTGGCGAAACCGCCGCCGTACATCGACAGGATGATGCAGAACGCCCCCACGAACAGCAGCTTGCTGCCGGCCCCGGCCGAGCTGGGAATGCTGGCGTACAGCAGGCCGCCCAGCACGAAGAACACCACGTAGGTCATCTTGCGGCCCAGCTTGTCCGACAGGCTGGCCCAGAAGAACCGGCCGCCGATGTTGAACAGCGACAGCAGCGCGGTGAAGCCGCCAGCCACGGCGGCGATGGCCGCCAGCTGCGCCTTGTCGAGTTCGCCGAATTTCTGCGGCACGCCGATGAGCGCGCCGCCGAACACCTCCTGCAGCATGGGTGAGGCCATGCCGATCACGCCGATGCCCGCGCTCACGTTCATGCACAGCACGACCCACACGAGCCAGAACTGAGGAATGCCCCACACGCGCTTCACGTGCACGTGGCGCTGCGTGATCATGGTGTTGGCGCTGGGCGGCGGCGGGGTCCAGCCGGCTGGCTTCCAGCCCGTGGCGGGCACGCGGTAGCCCAGGGCGCCGGCCATCATGAAGACGAAGTACAGGAGCGCCATCACCACGAAGGTCTGCATCACGCCCACGTCGGTGGGGGTGGAAAACCGCTTCATCAGGTCCACCGCGAGGGGAGAGCCGATCATCGCGCCGCCGCCGAAGCCCATGATGGCCATGCCGGTCGCCATGCCCCGCCGGTCGGGAAACCATTTGATGAGCGTGGACACCGGCGAGATGTAGCCCAGCCCCAGGCCGATCCCGCCGATGACGCCCGAGCCGAGGATCATCAGCCAGAACTGGTGCAGGTGGATGCCCAGCGCCGACAGCAGCATGCCGCCGCACCAGCACACCGCGGACACGACACCCGCCTTGCGCGGACCGGCGCGCTCCAGCCAGCCGCCCCAGATGGCGGCAGAGCAGCCCAGGAACACGAAAAACAGGGTGTACATCCAGCCCAGCGTGGCCACGCGCCAGTCGCAGCCGGAGGCGAACAGCTCCGCGAAGAAGCTCATGTCCTTGGGGCAGGCGGCGCCGGTGCCGGCCGTGGAGAGGGCCTTGGACAGCGGCAGCCAGAACACGGAGAACCCGTAAGCCATGCCGATGCAAAGGTGGATCGCCAAGGCCGCCGGAGGAACGAGCCACCGGTTGAAGCCGGGGCCGGCAATGATGCGTTCCTTGTCCAGAAAACCGGGTTGTGTGGATGACATGCCACTCCTCTCTGCTGTGCTCTTTCTCGACGTCCGCGCGCCACCCTGGCACGGGCTCTCGAACCAGTGTCAGCGCATTGCTTGAGCTACGTCAAGACACATTGCACACAACGCGACATGTTTTTCCGCGCTGTCAGGAAGCAGAAAGGACAGCAGTGCAGGCGAAGCCGCCGGTCGTCCGGCAGCGGCCGCCTCAGGTGGTCTTGCTGATGGAGATGGTGGGGAATTTCGACGAGAAATCCTTGGCCTGCTGCGCCACCTTGACCGCCACGTCGCGCGCCATCTTCTTGTAGATGCGGGACACCTCGCCGTCGGGGTCGGCCACCACGGTGGGGGTGCCGGTGTCGGCCTGCAGGCGGATCTGCATGTCCAGCGGCAGCGCGCCCAGGTAGGCCATGCCGTATTCGGCCGCCATGCGCTGGCCGCCGCCCTCGCCGAAGATGTGCTCGGCGTGGCCGCACTGGCTGCACACGTGCACCGCCATGTTCTCGACGATGCCCAGGATGGGCACGCCCACCTTCTCGAACATCTTGATGCCCTTCTTGGCATCCAGCAGCGCGATGTCCTGCGGCGTGGTGACGATCACCGCGCCGGTGATGGGCACGCGCTGGCTCAGCGTGAGCTGGATGTCGCCGGTGCCGGGCGGCATGTCCACGATGAGGTAATCCAGGTCCTTCCAGTTGGTTTGCCGCAGCAGCTGCTCCAGCGCCTGGGTGGCCATGGGGCCGCGCCAGATCATGGCCTGGTCGGCATCGATCAGGAACCCGATCGACATCACCTGCACGCCGTGGTTGCGCATCGGCTCCATGGTCTTGCCGTCGGCGCTTTCGGGCTTGCCCTCGATGCCGAGCATCATGGGCTGGCTGGGGCCGTAGATGTCGGCATCCAGCACGCCGACGCTGGCGCCCTCGGCCGCGAGCGCCAGCGCCAGGTTGGCGGCGGTGGTGCTCTTGCCCACGCCGCCCTTGCCCGAGGCCACGGCGATGATGTTCTTGACCTGCGGCAGCAACTGCACGCCGCGCTGCACCGCATGGGCGACGACCTGGCTGGTGATGCGCACCGCCACCTGCTCCACGCCGGCGACGGTCTGGGCCGCGGCGGTCAACTGGCGTTCCAGTTCGGGCACCAGGCTCTTGGCCGGGTAGCCCAGTTCGACGTCGAACGCCACGTCGCCACCGGCGATGCGCACGTTGCGCACCGCCCGCGCACTGACGAAATCCTTGCCGGTGTGCGGATCGCTTACGCTCGCGAGCGCCGCCAACAGCGCCTGTTCTGTGACTGCCATGCCAATAACTCCTTGAGGGGCCGGTAGTCTATTCCCTGATCTCCCAACCCCGCAGGGCCGAGGACAATGCACCGTTGCCGCGCCCGCCCACGCCTGCCCACCCGCTCAGCACAAGGATTCCCGTGAAATTCAAGATGGCCCCCAACTCCCTGTTCGCGATCCTGCTGCGTTCGCCCTGGTGGATCAGTTGGTCGGTGGCCGGTCTGATCGCGCTGGTGTGCGGCGCCCTGCTGCCCTCGCACATCGCCCCGTACGCCGCGGTGGGTGCCCTGCCGATCTTCGGCGTGGGCTGCCTGGCCGCCTGGCGCCAGTGGCGCGCGCCCAGCAGCGCGCGGGTGCAGGCCGTGCTGGGGCAGGCGGCGGAGATGCCCTGGCGCAGCTTTGCGGATGCGCTGGAGCGCGCCTGGCAGGCCGAGGGCTACGCCGTGCGCCGCCTCACCGGCCTGCAGGCCGATTTCCACCTGGAGAAAGCGGGCCAGACGGCCCTGGTGAGCGCACGCCGCTGGAAGGCCGCCACCCATGGCATCGAGCCGCTGCGCGACCTGCAGGCGGCCGCCCGGGCGCAGGACGTGCCGGCCAGCACCTACATCGCGATGCAGGGCACGGTGAGCGATAACGCCCGCGGCTATGCCCGCGAGCACGGCATCACGCTGATGGAGGGGGAGGCCCTGGCCGCCCTGCTGCTGAAGGCGCCCCGCACCGCAACCGCCCGGTGATCCAACCCCGGGTACGACCACCGATCCGCCGAGGCCCGCCATGCCCCCTTCCGCCGCTGCCCCCGCCGCCAAACCCGTCTCGCCCCGCCCCATCGGCCTGGTGCTGACCGGCGGCGGTGCCCGCGCGGCCTACCAGGTGGGGGTGCTGGAGGCGATCTCCGACCTGCGCATGGCGTGCGGCGCGGGGCGCGAACCCAACCCGTTTCCGATCATCACCGGCACCTCGGCCGGCGCCATCAACGCGGCCGCCCTCGCCTGCGGGGCGGACCAGTTCGACCGGGCCGTGCGCCGCATCGCCCGCGTGTGGCGCAATTTCCACGCGCAACAGGTGTACCGGGCCGACTCGCTGAGCGTGATGCGCAGCGGCGCGGGATGGCTCACCCTCATGTCGCTGGGCTGGCTGCTGGCGCGCTGGCGGCGCATGCGGCCGCGCTCGCTGCTGGACAACTCGCCGCTCACCGGCCTGCTCACGCAACTGGTGCCGCTGGTGCGGCTGCCCCGGCTGATCCACCAGGGGCACCTGCAGGCGCTGGCCATCACCGCCTCCAGCTACAGCTCGGGCGAGCACGTGACCTTCTTCGAGGCCGCGCAGGCGCAGCAGCCCTGGGTGCGCTCGCAGCGCAAGGCCACGCGCGACCGCATCACGCACGACCACCTGCTGGCGTCGTCGGCCATTCCGTTCGTCTTTCCCGCCACGGCGCTGGGCATCGACGGCCACACCGAATACTTCGGCGACGGATCGATGCGGCAGTCCGCGCCGATCGCGCCGGCCATCCATCTGGGCGCCGAACGCATTTTGGTGGTGGGCGCGGGCCGCATGCACGAACCGGCGGGCGAGGCGCTGCACAGCGACGCGCCGGCCTACCCGTCGCTCGCGCAGATCGCCGGGCACACGCTGTCCAACATCTTCCTGGACGCCCTGTCGGTGGATGTGGAGCGCGCCCAGCGCATCAACCAGACGCTGTCCCTCATCCCGCCCGAAGTGCGCGCGCACAGCCCCTTGCGCCCGCTGGAACTGCTGGTGATCGCGCCTTCGCAGCGCCTGGATGCGGTGGCCGCCCGCTACGTGGGCGAGCTGCCCCGCCCCATCCGCACGCTGCTGGGCGGCCTGGGCGTGACCTCCAACATGCAGGACGTGCGCGGCGCCGCGCTGGCCAGCTACCTGCTGTTCGAGGCCGGCTACACGCGCGAACTCATGGCCCTCGGCCGTGCGGACGCCCTGGCGCGCCGCAGCGAGATCTGCCGCTTCTTCGGCTGGGCCGACGCGGGCAACGCGGTGCGGGCGCCTGCCGTTTGAGCCCGCACACCCAGCCCGGAGTCACCCCTCCTGTCGGAGACAACCGATGCCCTTCGCGCCCCGCCCCCACTTCCCATCGGCCATCGCCCGCACGGCCCGCACCGGCCTGGCGGCGGCCGCGATCGCAGCGCTGACCGCCGGCTGCACGCATCCACCGGCCGGCCCAAAGGCGGCGGCTGGCGCTCCTGCTGCGGCGCTGCCTGCCGGGGCCGAAGCCCCACCCGCCCCCACCCCGTGCCCCAAAGGCCTGCCTGCCGCCGCCCGCTGCCTGAGCGGGCAGGACTCGGCCGGCGCCCACTACCTGATCGCCATCCCCGCGGACTGGAACGGCACGCTCGTGTTGCACGCCCACGGCGGCCCCACGCTCGGCGCGCCGCGCCTGTCGCGCACGGTGGAAGACCTGGAGCGCTGGGCCGTCGTGCCGCGCGCCGGCTACGCCTGGGCCGGCTCCACCTACCGCCAGGGCGGCGTGGCGGTGCATGCCGCGGCCGAAGACACCGAGCGGCTGCGGCGCATCTTCGTGCAGCACGTGGCCGCGCCGCGCATGACGCTGCTGCACGGCCAGTCCTGGGGCGCCAGCGTGGCCGCCGTGGGCGCATCGCTCTTCACCGACGACGGCCACGGCAAACGCCCCTACGACGGTGTGCTGCTCACCAGCGGCGTGCTGGCCGGCGGCAGCCGGGCGTACGACTTCCGGCTCGACCTGCGGGTGATCTACCAGGCGCTGTGCGCCAACCACCCGCTGCCCGCCGAAGCCCAGTACCCGCTGTGGATGGGCCTGCTGCCCGATGCCACGCTGAAACCCGCCGAACTGAAACGCCGCGTGGACGGTTGCCTGGGCCTGGACCGGCCCGCGGCGCAGCGCACGGCCGCGCAGCAGTCGCGCGTGCAAACCATCGTGCAAACCGTGCGCATCCGCGAAAGCGCCATCCACGGCCACCTGAACTGGGCCACCTGGCACTTCCAGGACATCGTGCAGCGGCGCACCGGCGGCGCCAACCCCTTCGGCAACCGGGGCGCGGTGTACACCGGCTCGAGCGACGATGCCGCGCTCAACCGCAGCGTGCAGCGCTACCGCGCCGATCCGCAGGCCGTGGCCACCTTCGCGCGCGACACCGACCCCGACGGGCGCATCCCGGTGCCGGTGCTGACCGTGCACGGCGTGGACGATCCCACCGCCTTCGTCGAGATGGAGGACAGCTTTCGCCGCACGATGGAGCGCGCCGGCACGGCCGGCCACCTGGTGCAGACCTTCACGGCCGACAAGTCCCACAGCTACCTGACCGATGCCGCCTATCCCACGCTGCTGGCGGCGCTCGGCCAGTGGGTGCGCGGCGGCCCGCCCCCCACGCCGGCGGGCATCGCCGCGCAATGCCCGGGCGTGCAGGCGACGTTCGGCGGCGAGTGCCGGTTCCTGCCCGGGTACCGGCCGCAGCCGCTGGAGCCCCGGGTGACGCCGCGCGAGCGGCCATGAGGCCCCTGCGGGCAGCCCAGGCCGCGCGGGCCGGGGCGAGCGCCTAAAATCCGCGGCTTGTCCGCGTTTTTCGCGGCCCACCCCGAACGCCCGCACCCGATGACCGCACGCAAGATCTTCGTCACCACCGCCCTGCCGTATGCCAACGGCAACTTCCACATCGGCCACATCATGGAATACATCCAGGCCGACATCTGGGTGCGGTATCAAAGAATGCAGGGCGCCCAGGTGAACTTCGTGGGCGCGGACGATGCCCACGGCGCGCCGATCATGATCGCGGCCGAGAAGGCCGGCAAGACGCCCCAGCAGTTCGTGGCAGACATCGCCGCCGGCCGCAAGCCCTACCTGGACGGTTTTCACATCGCTTTCGACAACTGGCACAACACCGACGCGCCCGAGAACCACGCGCTCGCCCAGCAGATCTACCGCGACCTCAAGGCCAACGGCCTCATCGAAACGCGCACCATCGAGCAGTTCTTCGACCCCGAGAAGAACATGTTCCTGCCCGACCGCTTCATCAAGGGCGAATGCCCCCGGTGCCACGCCAAGGACCAGTACGGCGACAACTGCGAGAACTGCGGGGCCGTCTATGCGCCCACCGACCTCATCCAGCCCTTCTCGGCGCTGTCGGGCGCCAAGCCGGTGCTGAAGAGCTCGGAGCATTTCTTCTTCAAGCTCTCCGACCCGCGCTGCGTCGATTTTTTGCAGGAATGGACGCAGAACGGCGTGCACGTGCAGCCCGAGGTGGCCAACAAGGTCAAGGAATGGTTCACCGTGCGCACCAATCCGGACGGCAGCACCAGCGAGGGCCTGGGCGACTGGGACATCAGCCGCGACGCGCCCTACTTCGGCATCGAGATCCCCGATGCGCCGGGCAAGTACTTCTACGTGTGGCTGGACGCACCCGTGGGCTACCTCGCCTCGCTCAAGAACCTGCTGGAAAAGCGCGGCGAAGACTACGAGGCCTACATGGCCGACCCGTTGCTTGAGCAGTACCACTTCATCGGCAAGGACATCGTCACCTTCCACACCCTGTTCTGGCCCGCCATGCTGAAGTTCAGCGGCCGCAAGACGCCCGACAAGATCTGCGTGCACGGATTTCTCACCGTGAACAACGGCGAGAAGATGAGCAAGAGCCGCGGCACGGGCCTGGACCCGCTCAAGTACCTGGGCCTGTCGATGAACCCCGAATGGCTGCGCTACTACATCGCCGCCAAACTCAATGGCCGCAACGAAGACATCGACTTCAACCCCGAAGACTTCATGGCCCGGGTCAACAGCGACCTGATCGGCAAGTTCGTCAACATCGCCTCGCGCGCGGCCGGCTTCATCGCCAAGCGCTTCGGCGGCCAGCTGGGCGCCATGAGCGGCGACGGCCAGGCCCTGCTCGCCACGCTGGCGGGCCAGGGCGGCACCATCGCCGAGGCCCTCGAAAAGCGCGACACCGCCCGCGCCCTGCGCGAGGTGATGCTGCTGGCCGACCGCGTGAACGAGTACGTGGACGCCAACAAGCCCTGGGAACTGGCCAAGCAGGAAGGCATGGACGCGCGCCTGCAGGACGTGTGCACAACCTGCATCGAGGCCTTCCGCGTGCTCGCCATCTACCTCAAGCCCGTGCTGCCCGCCCTGGCCGCGCAGGTCGAGGCCTTCCTGAACGTCGCGCCGCTGGCCTTTGCCGATGCGCAGACGCTGCTGGGCGCCGGCCACACCATCGGCACCTACCAGCACCTGATGCAGCGCGTGGACGTGAAGCAACTCGACGCCCTGTTCGAGCCGCCCGCGGCGCCCGAGCCCGAAAAGACCGTGCCCGGCGGCGAGGAGATCGCGCCCGCCATCACCATCGACGACTTCGCCAAGATCGACCTGCGCATCGCGCAGATCGTGAACTGCGAGCCGGTCGAAGGCTCGACCAAGCTGCTGCGCCTGACGCTCGACGTGGGCGAAGGCCGCCACCGGAATGTGTTCAGCGGCATCGCCAGCGCCTACCAGCCCGCCGACCTGATCGGCAAGCTCACCGTGATGGTGGCCAACCTCGCCCCGCGCAAGATGAAGTTCGGCATCAGCGAAGGCATGGTGCTGGCCGCCAGCCATGGCGATGAGAAGGCCCACCCCGGTATCCACGTGCTGGAGCCGTGGCCGGGTGCGACGCCCGGCATGCGCGTGCGCTGAGGGTATTGGCTGTCCAATCAACGCGACCTCCCGTGAAGATTGGACACGCTAGCGGCGCGGTGCTGTCGATGGCCGAATCCGGGCTGCTGTAGGGCCCTCACGGGCTGGGCTGCCGGGGTCACGGCCTGCCTGCCGACTCCAGCCCCCTCGCCGCGCAGCATCGCCAATTGATTAATCAATTAAATTACTTCAAAGTCACGTTTTCGCTTTTTCCGATTAGCATTCGCCCCCAATAAAAACGCGATCTCGAAGGGGGGATTGAATGAGCGCAGAACTCGCGGCCACGTTCTTCAACGTCGGCTACGGACAGACCTTGGCCCAGTCCATGGACAGGAACCAGGTGGACGTGCTGGTGCTGACCCAGGGCCAGTACATGAGCATCCTGCAGGACAAGGCCAGGCGCAATGCCGCCCTGGAATTCAACCTGCGCAAGATGCTGTCGCAGTCCACGTTCGGGCAGTATTGGCAGAAGGAATTCAGCCCGAATGCCAGCGAGCCGTGGGTCGGGCCCGTAGCGCAGGGGGCCAACGATGTGCTGGCCATCGGCAAGACGATGAATGCCATCGGCATGGCCGGCATAGGGACTTACATCAAGACCACGGCGACGGGCACGTACATCATCATCAAAGGCTATTCGGCGCGGCGCAGCGGCGCGTTGCAGGGCACGCGCTACTTGGCGACGAATCCCAAGATGCTGCAACTGGGACTCGGAATGAAGAGCCTGCAAGGCATTGCTAAGGGCGGCTTCATGCTGGGCGTGGTGGTGTCCACAGGGATCGAACTGATGGACTTCATGTTCAATGACGAGAAGACCATGTATGACCTCGTGGGCGGGATCGGGGTGGAGGCCGTCAAAGGCGGGCTTGGCGCTCTGATTGCGTATTCAATGGCTGCGGGCGTCGCCGGATCGGCTACGACAGTGGCGGTGCTTCCACTGGTCGTGATGGCCGTCTTTGCCGTTGGTGTGGGCATCGGGCTGAATGCTGTTGATCGACACTACGGTCTGAAGGACAAGGTGATCGCTGCCCTCAAATTGCTTCCTGAGCAGACCGCTCAAGGTATCTACTACATCGATACGAAATCCCAGTCATGGCAAAACGAACTCAGCGATGCAATGACTCAGAAAAAGACGCAAATGTGCCGTGCCATTGACCAGGGGGTCAAAGATTGGCTCTGTCGAATTTCTTGCGTTCGATATTAAGTAACACCTCCGCTACCCATGTTCGACGTCAAAAAAGTTCGCGCCACCTTGTTGTGGGGAATTCCTCTTTACCTTGGACTCATGGCAGGCTCATGCTTTGTAATCCGCTACGAAATCATCCCAACCGTTGTCGGCATAGCCACCTTGGCATCCGGAGTACGGATCGCACCCGCAGCACTGCTCGCCCCATTCATCGCGCTTATCTGCGCTTTAGCAATCATCCTGGGGACCATGCGCGCGATTCCTTGCAGCGACAAGTCCATCCAGCCAATGGAGCGTTTCTTCACGATCATCGTGCTCGCGAGCGGCGTGGCCTTGTTGCTCATTCCCGTGACCTCTCTGATCGTGCGCTTTTATATGCCCAGCCTGGGTTACTCGCTTTGTTCAGACCTTAAAGACAACCCCACCATGTGGTTCACCGATTGGGTGCGCGATCCTGCCTGGTGTGTCAGAGGCAAGAGCTTGGACTGGGTGAACCAGCAGGGGCGTTGATGCCATGCGATAAGACCGCACTGTGGACTGACCAGCGAGGCTCGCATTCCTGGTCACCGCAGGGATTTTTCGGGCGCGGCGCCCGCTGACTGAGCCGGCCTCGCCAGCCCACACAGCCTCAATGCCCCACGTACCTTCCCGGCCGGTGGCTGATCCATAAAAACCCGCTCATCACCACCACCGCCAGCACCGAATACGCCACCCGCTCGATCGGCACGATCACCAGCGCCAGCAGCACCACGGTGCAATCGATCGCCATCTGCACCTTGCCCGCGCGCACCCCGTAGCGCTGCTGCAGGTACAGCGAGACGATGGTGGCGCCGCCCAGGCTGGATTTGTGGCGCGCGAGGAACAGGCAGCCCGTGCCCAGCAGCAGCCCGCCCAGCACGGCGGCGAACAGCGGGTTCAGGTAGTCCACGTGCATGACGTGGGGAAACAGCTCCGTCAGCACCGACAGCAGCGCCACCGACAGGAACGTCTTGACGGTGAACTCCCGCCCCATGCGCGTCCAGGCGAACCAGTAGAACGGCAGGTTGATGGCAAAGAACAGCTTGCCGAACGAGATGTCGGTCACGTAGTGCAGCAAGAAGGCGATGCCCGCCGTGCTGCCGATGAGCAGCCCCGCCTGGCCGAACAGCATGAGCGCCATGGCCACGAACAGCGTGCCGGCGAAGAGCGCCTGCACGTCTTCGTAGTGCCCGTGGCGCAGCGACCCCATGGGGTACAGCGGCGCGGAAGGCGGCGGCGCGGCCTCGGCCGGGGGCGCAGGGGGTGGCAAGGGGGCTTCGGGCATGGCGGGGCGGATGGTTGTCACAGGCTACTCCAACACCGGCAGACCATGCAAACAACGCGCCAGCCCGCGCTGGCGGTGGTGCCGGCGCCGGGCTATCGCCCCTCGCGGATCTCCAGCGCGCTGCCGCTGCGCAGCACCCGGCCCTGGCCGTCGAAGTACACGGTGAAGATCATGGGCTGGTTGCCGCCGTCGTTCCAGCGCCAGTCCCAGGCGGTTTCGCCCTTGCGCTCGTAGGTCATGGCCTTCATGGGCTTGCCCAGGCGCCGGCGCACATCATCCATGGCCATGCCGGGCACGATCTGCTCGAAGTTGTGCGGCGCCAGCACCTGGCGCAGCGCGCTCATGCGGCCGTCGGGGCCGATGGTGATCATGTAGTTCTGGTGGCCGGCCGGCTGGCGGTTGTATTCGAAGGTGCGGGCGCCGCCCGGCTCGTCCCACACGCGCTCGGGCTCGCCGAAGCGCGAGCGCACGTCGGCCTCGGTGGAACTTCCCTCCTCCAGTTCGCTGATGCGTTGCGGATCGCAGCCGGCGAGCAGGGCCGCCAGGACGCCGAGCGTGCAGGCCAGGCCGGTGGCGCGCAGCGCCCGGGCCGCCGGGGCGCTCCATCGGGGGGTGTTCATCGGGGGTCCTTTCCGGGGCAGTGTCGGGGTCCGCACTGTAGCGCGCCGAGGCGGCGGCGCCCGGCCAAGGGCGGCGCCCGCTAAAATCGCCGCCTCCCTACAGTGACTGCACCACCGCCATGTCCTTCTTCCGCCGCCCCGACTACCAGTCCGACACCACCCAGTTCATCAACCAGCTCAAGACCGAGAAGCCTGAACTGGACGCGCAGCAGCAGGCCGGCCGTGCGCTGCTGTGGGACAAGCGCGTGGACCGCAGCCTCTGGGGCGAGTACGACGAAGCCAGCGTGCCGCAAAAGCCCTACGTCTACCAGACCCAGGGCTGAATCTCAGGCATCAAAATGCCATCCAGCGCAATAGCAACTAGCGCTGATAGCTATATTTTTAATAGCAAACGATGAGCACCGCCGCGGACAGGGCCTCCGCCCCCGCCCTGCCCGCCGGGGGTGCCGAGGGCGCCTCCCCCCAGGTCGTGGATGCGGTGGCGCTGGCGCGCCTGTATGGCGAGCCGCTGTTTGCCCTGCCGACCGACCTGTACATCCCGCCCGATGCGCTGGAGGTGTTCCTCGAAGCGTTCGAAGGGCCGCTCGATCTGCTGCTGTACCTCATCCGCAAGCAGAACTTCAACATCCTCGACATCCCCATGGTGGGCGTCACGCGCCAGTACCTGGTGTACGTGGACGAGATCCGCAGCCGCAACCTGGAGCTGGCGGCCGAGTACCTGCTGATGGCGGCCATGCTCATCGAGATCAAGTCGCGCATGCTGCTGCCGCCCAAGAAGCAGGAAGGCAGCGCCGAGCCCGAGGACCCGCGCGCCGAACTCGTGCGCCGCCTGCTCGAATACGAGCAGATCAAGCTGGCCGCGGCCGGCCTGTCGCGCATGCCGCAGTACGGGCGCGATTTCCTGCGGGCGCAGGTGCACATCGAGCAGAGCCTGCAGCCGCGCTTTCCCGACGTGCACGTAGCCGACCTGCAGGAGGCCTGGCGCGACATCCTGCGGCGCGCCAAGCTGGTGCAGCACCACCGCATCACGCGCGAGGAGCTGAGCGTGCGCGAATACATGAGCGCCGTGCTCAAGACGCTGCAGGGCCGGCGTTTCGTGGAGTTCGAGGAACTGTTCGAGCCCGAAAAAGGCAGCACCGTGCTGGTGGTGACCTTCATCGCGCTGCTGGAACTGGCCAAGGAAACCCTGATCGAGATCACCCAGGCCGAGGCGTTCGCGCCCATCTACGTGCGGCTGGCGTACACGCCGGTCTGAGCCGACGCCCTTCACCGCCACGGCCGGGCGCCCCGGCCCGAACGCCCCACACGCCCACACGCACCACCATGCCATCCCACGATTTCGACGTTCTCATCATCGGCAGCGGGCTGGCCGGGCTGTCGGCCGCGCTGCACCTGGCGCCCACGCACCGCGTGGCGGTCATCACCAAGCGCGCGCTGCAGGACGGGGCCAGCGCCTGGGCGCAGGGCGGCATCGCCGCCGTGCTGGCCGAGGGCGACACCTACGAGGCCCACGTGCAGGACACCCTGGTGGCCGGGGCGGGGCTGTGCGACCTGGCCGCCACGCGCTTCGTGGTGGAGAACGCGCCCGAGGCCATCCACTGGCTGCAGGGCCTGGGCGTGCCGTTCTCGCAGGAGGACGGCGCCCTGCACCTCACGCGCGAGGGCGGCCACGGCGCTCGCCGCATCGTGCACGCCACCGATGCCACCGGCGCCGCCGTGCAGCGCACCCTGATCGACACCGTGCGCGCCACGCCCGGCATCACGCTGTTCGAGCAGCACACGCTGGTGGACCTCATCACCCCGCACAAGCTGCGCCGCGGCGGGCCGCAGCGCTGCCTGGGGCTGTATGCGCTGGATGAAGGCACCGACGAGGTCGTCACCTTCCGCGCGCCCCAGACCATCCTGGCCACGGGCGGCGCGGGCAAGGTGTACCTGTACACCACCAACCCCGACACGGCCACGGGCGACGGCATCGCCGCGGCCTGGCGCGCGGGCTGCCGCGTGTCCAACCTGGAGTTCATCCAGTTCCACCCCACCTGCCTGTACCACCCGCACGCCAAGTCGTTCCTCATCACCGAGGCGGTGCGCGGCGAGGGCGGGCGGCTCTTGCTGCCCCGCTCGGCCGGCGGCACGCGCTTCATGCCGCAGCACGACCCGCGCGCCGAACTGGCCCCGCGCGACGTGGTGGCCCGCGCCATCGACTACGAGATGAAGCGCCACGGCCTGGACTGCGTGCACCTGGACATTTCGCACCAGAGCCCGGCGTTCATCCAGGAGCACTTTCCCAACATCCTCGCGCGCTGCGCCGAGCTGGGGCTGGACATCACGAAGGAGCCCATCCCCGTGGTGCCCGCCGCACACTACACCTGCGGCGGCGTGCTCACCGACCTGGCCGGCCGCACCGACCTGCCCGGCCTGTTCGCCATCGGCGAGACCGCCTGCACCGGCCTGCACGGCGCCAACCGGCTGGCCAGCAACTCGCTGGTGGAGTGCATGGTCTTCGCGCGCGCGGCCGCCCAGGCGATCGCCGCCGGCAGCTTTGACGCCGTGCCCGACGTGCCGCCGTGGGACGACAGCCGCGTGACCGATGCCGACGAGTGCGTGGTCATCTCCCACAACTGGGACGAGCTGCGCCGCTTCATGTGGGACTACGTGGGCATCGTGCGCACCAACAAGCGCCTGGAGCGCGCGGCGCACCGCATCACGCTGCTGCAGGCCGAGATCGAGGAGTTCTACGCCCACTTCCACGTCACGCGCGACCTGCTGGAGCTGCGCAACCTGGTGCAGGTGGCCGAACTCATCGTGCGCTCGGCCCAGATGCGCCGCGAGAGCCGGGGCCTGCACTACAGCCGCGACTACCCCGAGCGGGCCGCCCCGGCCGCGCCCACCATCCTGGTCCCGCCGGTCCGCTGACCGCCCCACCGCCCCACCGCAAGCTCTAACCGTTTTCTTCGCCCCTCCCGCCATGCAACGCACCCTGCTGAAATCCAAGATCCACCGCGCCACCGCCACGCACTGCGAGCTGCACTACGAAGGCTCCTGCGCGATCGACGAAGACCTGCTCGACGCCGCGAACATCGTGGAGAACGAGCAGGTGCACATCTGGAACATCGACAACGGCGAGCGCTTCGTCACCTATGCCATCAAGGGCCAGCGCGGCAGCGGCATGGTGTCGGTCAACGGCTCGGCGGCGCGCCGCGCTGCCGTGGGCGACCTGCTCATCATCGCCGCCTTCGCCCAGGTCGAGGAAGCCGAGGTGGCCGCGCACCGGCCGCAGCTGGTGTTCGTGGACGCCGCCAACCGCCAGGTGGAACTGCGCCACCACGTGCCCACGCAGGCCCTGTGAAAGGCCACCCACGATGAACCAGGACACCCTCGTCGCCCGCAGCCTGGCCAGCGTCTGGCACCCGTGCACGCAGATGAAGCGCCACGAGGCCGACCCGCCCGTGGCCATCGCCAGCGCCCGCGGCCCGTGGCTGCACGGCACCGATGGCCGGCGCTACCTGGACGGCATCAGCTCTTGGTGGGTCAACCTCTTCGGCCACAGCCACCCGCACATCCAGGCCGCGCTGGCCGATCAGCTCGCGCGGCTGGACCACGTGATGCTCGCGGGCTTCACGCACGCCCCCGTGGTGGAGCTGTCCGAGCGGCTGGGCGCGCTCACCGGTCTGGGCCACGCCTTCTACGGCAGCGACGGTGCCGCGGCCACCGAGATCGCCCTCAAAATGAGCGCGCATTGCTGGCGCAACGCCGGGCGGCCGGGCAAGAGCCGCTTCGTGGGCCTGGCCGGCGGCTACCACGGCGAGACCGTGGGCGCGCTGGCCGTGACCGACATCGCCCTGTTCCGCGAGGCCTACGCCCCGCTGGTGCGCCTGGCGGCCACCGTGCCCAGCCCCGATGCGCGCGGCGCGCAACCCGGCGAGAGCGCGCTGGATGCGGCCCGGCGCGCCGCCCAGACGCTGGAGGTCTGGCTGGCCGAGCACCACAAGAGCACCGCCGCGCTGATCGTCGAGCCCCTGGTGCAGTGCGCCGCCGGCATGGCCATGCACGATGCCGAATACCTGCGCCAGGCGCGCGCGCTGTGCGACCGCTACGGCGTGCACCTGGTGGTGGACGAGATCGCCACCGGCTTCGGCCGCACCGGCACGATGTTCGCGCACCAGCAGGCCGGCATCCGGCCCGATTTCATCTGCCTGTCCAAGGGCCTCACGGGCGGCACGCTGCCGCTGTCGGCCGTGCTCACCACCGAGGCCGTGTACGCCGCGTTCTACGACGACGACGTGGCCCGCGGCTTCCTGCACTCGCACTCCTACACCGGCAACCCGCTGGCCTGCCGCGCGGCGCTGGCCACGCTGGAGTTGTTCGACCAGCTCGACCCGCTCGCGGCCAATGCCGCGCTGGCCGGGCGCATCGACGCCGCCTGCGCGCCCATCACGCAGCACCCGCGCGTTCGCCATGCGCGCCGGCTGGGCATGGTGTGGGCGTGGGACGTGCAGACCTCCCTGCCCGATTTTTCCCGCCGCTACCACCGCCACGCCATGGCGCGCGGACTGGTGCTGCGCCCCATCGGCAAAACGCTCTACGCCATGCCGCCCTACGTGCTCGACGACGAGGCCGTGCAGCACCTGGGCGATGCCGCCTTCGCCGCACTGCAGGCCACGCTGGCCGAGGAGACCACCCCATGAACCCGACCCCGGCATTCGCCTGCTTCGTCACCGGCACCGACACCGGCGTGGGCAAGACGCTGGCCTCGGCCGGCCTGCTGCACGCGCTGGCGCGCCACCACACGCGCGTCGTGGGCATGAAGCCCATCGCCGCGGGCGCCGAATGGCACCATGGCCAGCTCGCCAACGAAGACGCCCTCGCCCTGCGCGCCGCCTCCACCATCGCGGTGCCCCCGGCGCTGGACAACCCCGTGCTGCTGCCCGACCCGCTCTCGCCCCACATCGCCGCCGAGCGCGCGGGCACGCGCATCGACATCGCGCACATCGTGCGCAGCTACGAAGCGCTGGCGGCGCAGGCCGATGCGGTCGTCGTCGAAGGCGCGGGCGGGTTCCACGTGCCGCTGTCGGACACCGAGACCGGCGCCGACCTCGCCCAGGCCCTGGGCCTGCCCGTGGTGCTGGTGGTGGGCCTGCGGCTGGGCTGCCTGAGCCACGCCGCGCTCACGGCCGATGCCGTGCGCGCGCGCGGCCTGCCGCTGGCCGGCTGGATCGCCAGCCGCATCGACCCGCACATGCGGGCGCCGCAAGAAAACCTCGACTGGCTCGCGCAGCGCCTGGGCGCCCCGCTGCTGGCCGACATTCCCTACCAGGCCGTGCCGGACGCCCGTGCGCTGCCCTTCGACCTTCCCGCCGCATGGACGACCCGATGAGCCCCCGCCCCGACGCCGCCTCCTGGATCGACGAGTTTCCGGCACGCATCGCCGCGCTCGACGCCGCCCACCTGCGCCGCCGGCGCCGCGCCGTGGTGCCGGCCGGCGGCGCGCACCTGCTGGTCGATGGCGCGCCCATGCTGGCTTTTTGCAGCAACGATTACCTGGGCCTGGCCGGCCACCCCGCGCTGGCCGAGGCCGCCTGCGCGGGCGCGCGCGAGTTCGGCGTGGGCTCGGGCGGCTCGCCGCTGGTGAGCGGCCACAGCGCGGCCAACGCGGCGCTGGAGGCCGACCTCGCCCGCTTCGTGGGCCTGCCGCGCGCGCTGTACTTCTACGCGGGTTACGCCACCAACGCCGGCATCGTGCCCGCGCTCGTGGGCGAGGGCGATGCGCTGTTTTCCGATGCGCTCAACCACGCCTGCCTGATCGACGGCGCCCGCCTGTCGCGCGCCCGCATCCACCGCTACCCGCATGCCGACCTGGCCGCGCTGGAGGCCGCGCTGGCCAGCAGCCCCGCGCGCCGCAAGCTGGTCATCACCGATGCCGTGTTCAGCATGGATGGCGACGTGGCCGACATTCCCGCGCTGCTGGCGCTGTGCGAGCGCCACGACGCGCTGCTGCTGCTGGACGACGCGCACGGCTTCGGCGTGCTCGGGCCGCAGGGGCGCGGCGCGCTGGCCGAGGCGGGCCTGGTCGGCGCGCAGGCCTCGCGGCGCGTGCTGTACATGGCCACGCTGGGCAAGGCCGCGGGCGTGGCCGGTGCCTTCGTCGCGGGCGACGACGCCTTGATCGAATGGCTGCTGCAAAAGACGCGCAGCTACATCTTCGCCACCGCCGCGCCGCCGCTGCTGGCGCGCGCGCTGCAGGCCAGCCTGGCGCTCATCGAGGCGGAGGATTCGCGCCGCGAGCACCTCGCGCGCCTCGTCCAGCGCCTGCGGGACGGCCTCGCGCCGCGGCTGCAGGGCACGCACTGGCAACTGGGCGAGTCGCGCACCGCCGTGCAGGCCGTGGTGATCGGCGCCAACGACGAGGCCCTGGCCGCCATGGAAGGCCTGCGCCAGCGCGGCCTGTGGGTGCCCGCCATCCGCCCGCCCACCGTGCCCGAGGGCACGGCGCGCCTGCGCATCGCCCTGTCAGCCGCGCACACCGAGGCCGACGTGGACCGCTTGCTGCAGGCGCTGGCCGAGCTGGCGCCCGCCGCCGTGGAGGCCCTGGCATGACCTACAGCGTCAAGGAAATCTTCTACACCCTGCAGGGCGAGGGCGGCCAGGCCGGCACGCCCGCCGTGTTCTGCCGCTTCGCGGGCTGCAACCTCTGGAGCGGCCGCGAGGAAGACCGCGCCAGCGCCGTCTGCCGCTTCTGCGACACCGACTTCGTGGGCACCGACGGCACCCTGGGCGGCAAGTTCGCCACCGCAGACGCGCTGGCCGAGGTGATCGCCGCCCAGTGGCCCGCGCACGATGCCGCGCACCGCCTGGTCGTGCTGACGGGCGGCGAGCCGCTGCTGCAGGTGGACACGGCCTTCATCGACGCCCTGCACGCGCGGCGCTTTCGCATCGCCGTGGAGAGCAACGGCACCGTCGCCGCGCCGCCCGGCATCGACTGGCTGTGCATCAGCCCCAAGGCCGGCGCGCCCTGGGTGCAGCGCAGCGGGCAGGAACTCAAGCTGGTGTGGCCCCAGCCCGGCTTCGACCTCGCCGCGCTCGAGTCGCAGACGCAGTTCACGCACCGCTTCCTGCAGCCCATGGACGGCCCGGAGCAGGCCGCCAACACCGGGCGCTGCATCGCCGCCTGCCTGGAGCGCCCCGCATGGCGCCTGAGCCTGCAGACCCACAAGCTCACGGGCATCCGCTGAGCCCCTTTCCCCGTACCGTTTTTTCGCCCCGTTCCCGCCCGTTCGCCGACCATGCAGTTCACCGTCCACCAGCGCTTTTTCTTCGATGCCGCGCACACCTTGCAGCGCGAGATCGAGGCCGAGGGCAGCCGCCGCATCCACGGCCACACCTACCACGCGGAGGTGGCCGTCACCGGCCCGCGCGATCCCGCCACCGGCATGGTCATCGACCTGGGCCACCTGCGCCAGCGCCTGGCCGCCGTGCGCGAGCAGCTCGACCACCACTGGCTGGACGAGGTGCCCGGCCTGGGCACGCCCACGCTGGAAAACCTGTGCCGCTTCATCGCTCAGGCGCTCGATGGCATGCAGCCACCTGCCAGCCGCGTGCGCGTGTGGCGCGAGGCGCTGGGCGACGGCTGCGTGCTGGAGCTGGCGCCGCCCGGCCCGGTGCCGGGCTGAGCCCATCCGCCCTCTTCCCCTTCCCCGTCTTTCATCCCACCCCGCAGGAGAACCGCCATGCCCCACCTCGTCATCGAATACAGCCAGAACCTGGCCGGTCTGCCCGAAGCCCAGATGCTGGCGGAACTGAACCAGTCCCTCACCGCGAGCCCCGAGATCCAGAACGAGGCGGACCTCAAGTCCCGCTTCCTGCGCACCGACCGCTTCGAGATCGGCACCGCCCCCGCCGACCGCGCGTTCGTGCATGCGCAACTGCGCCTGCTGTCCGGCCGCTCGCCCGAGGCCAAGCAGGACCTCGCCGGCCGAGTGGCCGACGTGCTGCGCCGTCTCACGCCCCGGCCCGAAGGCGTGATGGTGCAGCTCAGCGTGGAGATCGTGGACATGGACCGCGGGTCCTACGTGAAAGAGCGGCTTTGAGCCCCACAGGGCTCCAGCGCAATCAACAGTAAGGCATCTTGCTACAAAATAAATAGCAATTCCGCCTGCCGGGATTAGATGGCTTCGCAAGCCGCGCAGGAGATTCGGGTTCTGCCGAGCATTCCATGGTGCTGGCCGGATGATGAAAATCATTCGGAAACCAAGCCACAGGGCTGCCATGAGACCCCTCCCCAACGCGATACCTGCCCGGCTCCATCAGCTCCGCCCTTCAGCGCTACAGGCGGCACGACCGGCCGGCGTCGAGCCGGAGAAGCCGGCCACCGGCACATCCGATTCGGCATTGCCAGGGCCGCTCAGGCCCCGGCCCAAACTGAACAGCGCGTCGTCCGCCCTGCAGCCCCGCGTTCAGATCAAACTCGGCGATGGGACGAAAATCCCGCTGAACGATGCGTTGAAGCTGCTTTCCGCCGCTGGAAAACCGGGCGCTCCCGCAGCAGGCGCTGCGGCGCCGGGACGCATCAGCGCGGCAGCCGTCCTGCAGTCGGCCAAGCCGACTTCGCTGCTGGCCAGCGGCGGGGCGGGAGCAACGGTGTTGCCGCAGGCGCGGCCCTCTGTGGCGATGCCGCAACCCAGCGCACCGCAAGGAGGATTTCCCGCGCAGGCCGCACCTGCGTCGTCGCCACAGGATGAGCCCGTCCTGGCGATGCCCTGGATGGGCCATCCACCGCCTCAGGCCGCCCCAACCATGGCGTTTCACCCAGGCTTTCAGACACCGCCCCAGCCGGCACACCCGCTGCATCCACCACAAAACCAGCCTTTCACCGGCTTCGCGTCGCTGTTCCCGGGCGGCCCACAGCCCGCTTTCGCCCCCGTGCTGCAGCAAGCCCCCCACGGCCTGCAGGGCGCACCGGGGAATTCGCCCTGGCCTCCCGCCGAGCACGCCGTACCACAAAACCAGCCTTTCACCGGCTTCGCGTCGCTGTTCCCGGGCGGCCCGCAGCCCGCTTTCGCCCCCGTGCTGCAGCAAGCCCCGCACGGCCTGCAGGGCGCACCGGGGAATTCGCCCTGGCCTCCCGCCGAGCACGCCGTCGGTCTGGCCTCCATGCTGCCAGGCGCCACCACGGCAGGTCCTGCCCCCTCGCAGGCCGTTCATGAAGCGCCGCAAATCTGGAATCCGGCCAACCCGCCCACGCCCCACGTCGATCCCTTTGAGGACAAACGCCTTTCATCGAACGCAGTGCCGCCCACGGCCAAGTTCCAGCACAACGTTGCCCTCTTTGCCGAGTACGACGGCGAGCACCTTCAGGGCAACAAGACGTGGGCGACTTCCGTCACCTATCTCAATGCAGAGCAGCGTCAGCAATTCAAGCTGACGGTGAAAGACGGAAAGATTTTTGACGCGGAAGGCAAGCCGTTCGATACCCGCAACGGCAAGACGGCATGCTTCGGCGGAGGCGCGGGCAAGGCGATCTTCGTCATGGATCACGATGGCAACCTGTATGCGTCCAATTACCATGCGCCCGGCAAGTTCCACCATTCGAGTTTCCTGGCCGGCCAACCGGTGGCGGGTGCGGGAGAGATCACCGTGCACAACGGCGAGATCCAGTCCCTGACCCGCAACAGCGGACACTACCGCCCCAGCGCAGCCCAACTGGAGCAAGTGGCCCACAACCTTAGCTCCCAGGGCCTGAGCAATTTCGTGGTCGACCAGAAGATTCAGTAAGTAGCCGGAAAGAAAAACATGGATACCGTCAAATTTCTTCGCATCCCCTTGAGCATGATCGACTACGTCGGCGACCTCGATGCCTTTCAGGGCCTGACCGCCGAACAGCTGGCCTCGCTGCCCGAGGAATACACGCCCGACGAAACTGCCGGCATCATTGCCAGTCTGCGTTTCGCGGCAGAGCATCCCGAATTCGACTTCGCTTCTTTGCTGCCGGGGATCAGCGCCTCCAACGGCCAGATCCACGTCTTTCTGGTCAAGATCTACCGCTCGTTTCAGGAAGCAGGCCTGGCCCCGCTCTGAACTGGTTCTCCGATGGATGGCCCGGACTGCAGCCCCTGATTTTCCTTGAAGCCTGACAGGGCTCCAGCGCAATCAGTACTAGGGCATGCCGCTACAAAATCAGTAGCACAACCCAGAGCCAGGGGCCTTCGGCCCCGCCGGCTTCAGGCCTGCAGCGTGGCGTCCAGCCAGCCCCGCAGGCTGTTCACGAACGCCCAGGCCCGCACCTGTGGCACCTCCTCCACGCGCAGCACGGCCTCGGTGACCCGGCCTTCGCGCAGGGCCACCGCGCGGCCCACGCCGGGCAGCAGGCCGCAGGACAGCGGCGGCGTGACCCACCGGCCGTCGGCCCGCAGCGCCGCGATGCAGCCGCGCGTGCATTCGGTGATCTCGCCGGCCTCGTTCCACAACAGCGTGTCGAACACGCCCTCGGCCTCGGGTGTGAAGGCGTCGTAGTGCGCCCGGCGCGTGGTCTTGTGGCGCACGAATTCGCCGTGCGCGCCTTCCAGCGGGCGCGTGGCCAGTTGCAGGAGCACCGGCACGGTGGTGGGGGCCATCGCCCAGGCCTCGGCGCGCGGGTGGCCCGCCGCATCGAGCAGCAGGCGCGCGCGCCACAGCCCGGTGGGGTGAGCCTGGGCCAGCGCCTCCAGGCAGGCCTGCACGCGCGCCGCGTCGAAGGCGTGGCCGAAGTGCGCGGCCGAGGCGGCCAGCCGCGCCACGTGGTCGGCGCGGTGGCGCAGCACGCCGTCCTCCAGCGCCAGGGTTTCCAGCAGATCGAACGGGGCGCTGGCGCGCTGCAGGAAGGCGCTCTTGTGCTGCCACTCCTGCCACTCCGCCGCGGCCTGGGCGCCGGAGGTGATGCCGCTGCCGATGCCGCACCGCGCGTCGCGGCCGCGCAGCGTCACGGTGCGGATGGGCACGTTGAAGGTGGCGGCCACGGCGCCCTCACCGTCCGGCCGCACGATGCCCACCGCGCCGCAGTACACGCCGCGCGGCGCGGGCTCCAGCGCGTGGATGGCCTGCATCGCCCGCACCTTGGGCGCCCCGGTGATGGAGCCGCACGGGAACAGCGCGGCGAACACGTCGGCCAGCGTGGTGCCGGCGCGGGTGCGGGCCTCGACGTCGGACGTCATCTGCCACACAGCCGGCAGCGCCTCGGTGTGGAACAGCGCGGGCACGCGCACGCTGTGCGGCTCGGCGATGCGCGAGAGGTCGTTGCGCAGCAGGTCCACGATCATCACGTTCTCGGCGCGCTCCTTGGGCGAGGCGCGCAGCGCGGCGGCCTGCGCGGCATCGTCCTCGGCCGTGGCGCCGCGCGGCGCCGTTCCCTTCATGGGCCGCGCGAGCAGCGAGCCCCCGCGCCAGTCGAAGAACAGCTCGGGCGAGACGGACAGGATCTGCTCGGCGCCGCCGTCGATGCACGCGGCATAACCGCCCGGCTGGGCGCGCTGCAGCGCGGCGAACAGCGGCAGCGCCGCCTGCGCCCCGCCCACCGGCGACACGGTGCCCCGGATCGGCGCGGTGTAGTTGACCTGGTAGAACTCTCCGGCCGCGATGGCCTGGTGAAGGTGCGCCAGGGCGGCCTCGAACGCGGCGCGCTGCGGGCGGGTGTGCCAGTCCACCGTGGGCGCTCCCGCGCCGCCACCATCGCCATCGCCGGGGGAGACTGGGGCATCGGGCCAGGGCAAGGCTCGGTCGAACACAGCGAACCACGCCAGGGGCCCGTCGGCCGGATGCGTGCGCAGCGCAGCGTCGAACGCGCCGGCCGCCTCGTAGCGCAGGTAGCCCAGGCACCAGGCCCCGGCGCGCGCCTCGGCCTCGGCCGCGTCCAGCACGGCGCGCACCTCATGCGGCGCCTGCGCCACCAGCGTGCGGCGCGGCGCGGCGAACGCATGGCGCAGGCGCGGCCCGGCCGGGTGGCGCGGGTCGGAGAAGTCGATCCTGAAATTCACGTCAAAACAGGCCCATGCCCTAGAAAATCATGCCTTGATAGCTATTAAATCGATAGCAAATAGATCCCATGGAGGTGCGCGTCATGCCGCGCCGATGTGGGGCACCAGCGCGCCCAGGGGCTGCCCACCCTTGAGCGCGGCGGTGAAGGCCAGCATGCGGTCGATGGGCTGGCGCGCGCGCGGGATGAGCGCCGGGTCCACGTGGATGGCGTTGGCGCCGGTTTCCAGCACGCGGGCCACGTCGGCCAGGCCGTTCATGGCCATCCAGGGGCAGTGCGCGCAGCTCTTGCAGGTGGCGCTGTTGCCGGCCGTGGGGGCCTCGTGGAAGGTCTTGCCAGGGTTGAGCGCGCGCAGCTTGTGCATCATGCCGTTGTCGGTCGCCACGATGAATTCGCGCGCATCCATCTCGCGCGCGGCCTTCAGGATGGCGGAGGTCGAGCCCACGGCATCGGCCAGCGCCACCACGTCGGCAGGGCTCTCGGGGTGCACGAGCACCTTCGCCTGCGGGTGCGCCGCCTTCAGCGCCTGCAGTTCCTCGGCCTTGAACTCGTCGTGCACGATGCAGGCGCCGTTCCAGAACAGCATGTCGGCGCCGGTCTGCTGCTGGATGTAGGCGCCCAGGTGGCGGTCGGGCGCCCACAGGATCTTGTGGCCCGCCGCCTTGAGCGCGCCCACGATCTCCAGCGCGCAACTGGAGGTGACGAGCCAGTCGGCGCGCGCCTTCACGGCCGCGCTGGTGTTGGCGTAGACGACCACGGTGCGGTCCGGGTGCGCATCGCAGAACGCGCTGAACGCATCGGCGGGGCAGCCCAGGTCGAGCGAGCAGGTGGCATCCAGGTCGGGCATGAGCACGGTCTTCTCGGGCGACAGGATCTTGGCCGTCTCGCCCATGAAGCGCACGCCCGAGACCACCAGCGTCTGCGCGGCATGGTCGCGCCCGAAGCGCGCCATCTCCAGCGAATCGCTGACCAGCCCGCCGGTTTCCTCGGCCAGGTCCTGCAGGTCCGGATGCACATAGTAATGCGACACCATGACGGCGTTCTTCTCGCGCAGCAGCCGCCGGATGCGGTCCTTGAGCGCGGCGCGTTCGGTGGGCGAAGGCTCGGCGGGCACGCGGGCCCAGGCGAACTTCGTGGAGCAGACGGCGCCGTCTTCGGGCTGCTCGTACTCCACGTCCTTGATGGCGGTGGGGGTCGTCATGGGGTGGGTCTTTCGGCCGCGGCGGCAGGGCGCGGCGCCAACACGTTATCTCAGGTCCGGAGGATGGCCGGATCGGCTAGGCAATGTCCTGCATGCGCATCGAGAAATCGATGGCCTTCACATCCTTGGTCAGCGTGCCGATGGAGATGCGGTCCACGCCGGTCTCGGCCAGGGCGCGCAGGCCTTCGAGCGTCACGCCGCCGGAGATCTCCAGAATGGCGCGGCCGGCGTTCCGGCGCACGGCCTCGTGCAGCATCGGGAGCGGCATGTTGTCCAGCAGCAGCATCGTCGCGCCGGCATCCAGCGCCTCCTGCAGTTGCTCCAGCGTCTCGACCTCGATCTCCACGAAGGCTGCCTGCGCGGCCACGGCCTGCGCGGCGCGCAGCACGGCCGACACGCCACCGGCGGCGGCGATGTGGTTTTCCTTGATGAGCACCGCGTCGTGCAGGCCGATGCGGTGGTTGGTGCCGCCGCCCGTGCGCACGGCGTATTTCTGCGCCAGCCGCAGGCCGGGCAGGGTCTTGCGCGTATCGACGATCTGCGCCCGCGTGCCGCGCACGGCCTCCACGTAGGTCGCCGTCTTGGTCGCCACGGCCGACAGCAGCTGCAGGAAGTTCAGCGCCGTGCGCTCGGCGCTCAGCAGCGCGCGGGCGCTGCCCTCCACCTCCAGCACCACCTGGTCGGGCGCGCAGCGCTCGCCTTCCTGAACGTGCCAGGTGATGCGCGCGGCCGGGTCCAGGGCCCGCACGGCCGCCTCGGCCCAGGGGCCGCCGCAGATCACCGCGCTTTCGCGGGCCAGCACGCGGGCGCGCACGCGGCGCGCCGGGTCGATCAGGCCGGCGGTGAGGTCGCCGGCGCCCACGTCCTCGCGCAGCGCGCGGGCAACGTCGTCCTGGGCCAGCGATGCGATGCCGCCGTCCAGGGAAAGGGGGGATTTCGTCATGGGCGGCAAGCATAGCGGCATCGCATAGACTCGCCGCACTTTCGGCCCGGCCCTGCCCATTTCATGACCACTGCCATCCCCAACGCCTCCGCTTCTTCCGCGACGCCCTACGGCACGCTGCCGCCCGCCTCTCCGCTGCCCGAGCGCCGGCCCGTGAGCCTGCCGCGACTGCAGCAGATGCGCGAGGCCGGCGAAAAGATCACCATGCTGACCGCCTACGACGCCACCTTCGCCGCCATGGCGGACGCGGCGGGCGTGGAATGCATCCTGGTCGGCGACTCGCTCGGCATGGTCTGCCAGGGGCTGCCCAGCACCGTGGGCGTGTCGCTGGACACCATGGCCTACCACACGGCCAGCGTGGCGCGCGGCCTGCACCGGGTGCAGGGCACGGCATGGCTGATCGCCGACCTGCCCTTCGGCACCTACGCCGAAAGCCGCGAACAGGCCCTGCGCAGCGCCTGCACGCTGATGCAGGCCGGCGCGCACATGGTCAAGCTCGAAGGCGGCGGCTGGACGGCGCCGACGGTGGAGTTCCTGGTGCAGCGCGGCGTGCCCGTGTGCGCCCACCTGGGCCTCACGCCGCAGACGGTGCACGCCCTGGGCGGCTACCGCGTGCAGGGCAAGGGCGACCTGGCCGCGCGCACCCTGCGCCAGCAGGCGTCCGAGCTGCAGAACGCGGGCGCCACCATGCTGGTGCTGGAGATGGTGCCCGCGGCGCTCGCCCGCGAACTCACGGCCGAGCTGCCCCACTGCCACACCATCGGCATCGGGGCCGGCAGCGGCACCGCCGGCCAGGTGCTGGTGCTGCACGACATGCTGGGCATCCACTTGGCCAAGATGCCGCGCTTCGTGCACGACTTCATGCAGGAGGCGGGCAGCGTGCGCGGCGCGATGCAGGCCTATGTGCAGGCCGTCAAGGCCGGGCGCTTTCCGGACGACGCCCTGCACGCCTGGTAGGGCGGCCCGCGCTCGGGCCGCCCCTTCGGCCCTTACCTTCCTTTTCCTGCAGCCCTCTTTTTCCGATCGGGGATGACCCATGCTCATCGCACACACCGTGGCCGAACTGCGCCAGGCCCTCGCGGGCCGGGGCCGGCCCGCCTTCGTCCCCACCATGGGCAACCTGCACGCCGGCCACATTTCACTGGTTGAGCAGGCCCGCCCGCTGGGCGACGTGACCGTGGCCAGCATCTTCGTGAACCGCCTGCAGTTCCTGCCCCACGAGGATTTCGACAGCTACCCGCGCACCTGGGACGCCGACTGCGCCCAGCTGCGCGAGGCCGGCTGCGACCTGCTCTTCGCCCCGCGCGAGGCCGACCTGTACCCCGAGCCGCAGACCTTCAAGGTGCATCCCGACCCCGCGCTGGCCGACATCCTGGAGGGGCACTTCCGTCCCGGGTTCTTCGTCGGCGTCTGCACGGTGGTCATGAAGCTCTTCGCCTGCGTGCTGGGCGCGAGCGGCGGCACGGCCGTCTTCGGCAAGAAGGACTACCAGCAGCTCATGGTGATCCGGCAGATGGTGCGGCAGTTCGCGTTGCCGGTGGACGTGGTGGCGGGTGAGACGCGGCGCGCGGACGACGGCCTGGCCCTCAGCTCGCGCAACGGCTACCTCGGGGCGCAGGAACGGTCGCGCGCCATGCAGCTGGCCCAGGCCCTGCGCGCACTGGCGGACGGCTTTCTCGCGGGCGGGGGCGATGCCGGCGAACAGGAGCGGCAGGCCCTGGACGCGCTGCGCCGCCAGGGCTGGGCACCGGACTACCTCACCGTGCGGCGCCGCCACGACCTGCAGCCGCCCGAGGCCGGCGGCGCGGCCGGCGCGGGCACGCTGGTGGCCCTGGGCGCGGCGCGGCTGGGCAACACGCGACTGATCGACAACCTGGAATTCTGAAGGGCGCACCGCAGCGGGCGGTGCATCGCCGCGAAGGCGCGGCTCGGCCTCTCCTGCACCGCCGGTAGGCTCGGGACTACGCGCGCAGGTCACCACGCCGCACAGGGGCGCCCAGGGGTGGCCTTTAAGGTTGATCCATCGACCAACCACTCTTCAGGAGAACTTCCATGCCTGTCATCCTCTGGCTTCTCGGCGTCCCACTGTCCCTCGTGCTGCTGCTCATGCTCTTCGGCGTGCTCTGAGCATCAACCCCTGCAACGGGCAAAGAAGCCCGGTGGCAGAGCTTTCAAAGGCCCTTCAAGGCCGCGAGAGTTCCGCCACCGGGCTTCTGCCCATGAGCAGCGCCACCGCATCGCGCGGCGTTCTCTGCCCGTCCAGCAACGCCACCACCGCCTCGGTGATCGGCATGTCCACCTGCAGATGGCGCGCACGCGCCAGCACCGTCCGGGCGCTGTAGACGCCTTCGGCCACATGGCCGAGCGAATCCACCGCCTGGGCCAGCGTCAGCCCCTGCGCCAGGGCCTGGCCCACGCGCCGGTTGCGCGACAGGTCGCCCGTCGCGGTCAGCACCAGGTCGCCCAGTCCGGACAAACCCATGAAGGTATCGGGCCGCGCACCCAGCGCCAGCCCCAGCCGCGTCATCTCGGCCAGGCCGCGCGTGATGAGGGCGGCACGGGCGTTGAGCCCCAGGTCGAGCCCGTCGCACAGCCCCGTCGCGATGGCCAGCACGTTCTTCACCGCACCGCCCACCTCGACACCGACGATGTCGTCGTTGGCGTACACCCGCAGCGTGGGGCCATGGAACGCGTCCACCAGCAGATCGCGCACGGCGGCGTGCGGGCTGGCCGCCACCAGCGCCGTCGGCTGGCCGCGGGCGGCCTCCTGCGCAAAGCTGGGGCCGCTCAGTACCCCGCTGCGCAGGCCGGGGGCGACCTGCGCGCACACCTCGTGCCCCATCAGGCCCACGGCGCTGCCGCCCCGCGGCGCTGCCTCGAACCCCTTGCAGAGCCAGGCCACCGGCACGTCCAGGGCGCTCAGCACCTGGAGCATGCCGCGCAGCGCGGACATGGGCGTCGCGACCACGACCAGATCGGCGCTGGAGGCCAGCGACAACGGGTCGCCCGCGCTCAGCGCCAGGGAAGAAGGGAGTTCGATGTCCGGCAGATACCGGGCGTTCTGCCGTGTGGCCTGCATGCCGGCCACCTGCTGCGCGTCGCGCGCCCACAGGGTCACGGCATGCGCCGATGGGTGCGCTGCCGCGCTGACGGCCATGGCCGTGCCCCAGGCCCCGGCCCCCAAGACGACGATGTTCATTCGTTCGTGTGCCCGAGGTTCACGCGGGAGGCGCAACGGCCTCCCGGCGCTGCACGCTGCTTACTGCGTGATGATGGGCGACGGCGCTGCGGAGGCCACCTGGGCCTGCTGCTGCTCGTACATGGCCTGGAAGTTGATTTCGGCCAGGTGCACGGGCGGGAAGCCGGCGCGCGTGATGGTGTCGGCCACGTTGCCGCGCAGGTAGGGGTACACGATCTGCGGGCAGGCGATGCCCATGATCGGGCCCATCTGGTCTTCGGGGATGTTGCGGATCTCGAAGATGCCGGCTTGCTTGGCCTCGACCAGGAACACGGTCTTGTCCTTGATCTTGGTCTGCACGGTGGCGGTCACGGCCACTTCGAAAATGCCATCGGCCACCGGCGTGGCTTCCACGCCCAGCTGGATGTCCACGCTGGGCTGTTCCTGCTCCAGCAAGATTGCGGGCGAGTTGGGCTGCTCCAGGGACAAGTCCTTCAGGTACACGCGCTGGATCTGGAACACGGGATTTTCTTCGGTAGCCATGGTGTCGGTCTTTCAGTCAGAACACTATTCGACAAAACAAAGCCCGCTGGGGAAAACACTCCCCGCAGCGGGCACTTGGGGCTGCATTATGCAGCGCCGCAGAAACGGAAAAGCGGCAGTTCAGGCATCGGCCTGGGCACCGCCGAGCAGCGGCATCAGGCCGCCCCGGCCGTCGAGCGCGACCAGGTCGTCGTGCCCGCCGACGTGCGTGTCGCCGATGAAGATCTGGGGCACGGTGCGGCGCCCGGTGATTTCCATCATGTGGCTGCGGGCCACGGGGTCGAGGTCCACGCGGACTTCCTCGATCTCCTCCACGCCCTTGGACTTGAGGATCTGCTTGGCCCGAATGCAGTAGGGGCAGACGGCGGTGGTGTACATCTTCACGGCTTGCATGGGAGGGCCTTCCTGCTCAAAAAATGGCTACACAGCACACATTGCGGCCAACTCAGGCCTTTTCAACCGGCATGCTGGCGTCTTTCCACGCTTTCAGCCCGCCCGCCAGCGCCTGGGCATTGTCGTAGCCCAGCTTTTTGGCGATGCCCACGGCGCGCTGGGCCCGCGGGCCCTTGGCGCAAACCAGCACGATCGGCAGGGCCTTGTTCTTGACCACCTGGGGCAGCCGCTCTTCCAGCTGGTTCAGCGGGATGTTCTTGGCGCCGCCCACGTGGCCCGCGGCGAATTCGTCGGGCTCGCACACGTCGATCACCACGCCCTTCTCGCGGTTGATGAGCTGCACGGCGCGCGCCGCCGTGAGCGAGCCGCCGGTGGCATCCTTGAGCAGCGGCACCAAAAGCATGCCGCCGGAGGCCAGCGCGATAAAGAACAAATACCAGTTGTCGATGATGAATTTCACGTCAGTCCTAGGGTTGGCAAACCGCTCAATTTTAGAATGCTGGATTTTGACCCGCCTGCTCTAGGGAAACCATGCACCAACTCGTCCTGATCCGCCACGGAGAATCCACCTGGAACCTCGAGAACCGCTTCACCGGTTGGACCGACGTCGATCTGACGCCCACGGGCGTGGAACAGGCCAAGAGCGCAGGCCGCCTGCTGAAGGCGGAAGGCTACGAATTCGATCTGGCCTACACCAGCATGCTCAAGCGCGCCACGCGCACGCTGTGGCACACGCTCGACGAGATGGACCGCACCTGGCTGCCGGTGCACCACAGCTGGCGCCTGAACGAGCGCCACTACGGCGCCCTGCAGGGCCTGAACAAGGCCGACATGGCCAAGCAATACGGCGACGCGCAGGTGCTGGTGTGGCGCCGCAGCTACGACACGCCGCCGCCAGCGCTGGAAGCCGCAGACCCTCGCAGCGAGCGGGGCGACCTGCGCTACGCCAGCCTGGCCCCCGAGCAGATCCCACTGACGGAGTGCCTGAAGGACACCGTCGCGCGCGTGCTGCCGTTCTGGAATGAGTCCATGGCGCCCGCTATCCGCGCCGGCAAGCGCATCGTGGTCGCCGCGCACGGCAACTCGATCCGTGCTTTGATCAAGTACCTGGACGGCATCTCGGACGACGACATCGTCGGCGTGAACATTCCGAACGGCATCCCCCTGGTCTATGAACTCGATGCGGACCTGAAACCGCTGCGCCACTACTACCTGGGCGACGCCGAAGCCGCCGCCAAGGCCGCGGCCGCGGTGGCATCGCAGGGCAAGGCGTAAAGTCCGTGTAAAGGCGGCCCGCACAGCGCAAAAGTCGCTTCCAGCGCGGAACTGCACTGGGGGCAATCTTTCCAAGGTGTATATTGAAGCGGCAAAGGTGTTTTTAATGGGCCACAAACTGAAAATCGCAGGTTGGGTGTCGATCGGCGTCGTCGCCGGGGCACTGACCACCGTCTCCCTGCAGACGGTGGCGCGCGGCGCGATGACGCCGCTGCCGCTCGAGGAAATCCAGCAGCTGTCCGCCGTGTTCGGTCTGGTGAAGACCGATTACGTCGAGCCGGTCGATGACAAGAAGCTCATCACCGACGCGATCTCGGGCATGGTGTCCAGCTTGGATCCGCACTCCCAGTATTTCGACAAGAAGTCCTTCAAGGAATTCCGCGAAGGCACTTCCGGCCGCTTCGTGGGCGTCGGGATCGAGATCACGCAGGAAGACGGGCTCATCAAGGTCGTCTCGCCCATCGAAGGCTCGCCTGCCTTCCGTGCCGGTCTCAAGACGAACGACCTGATCACCAAGATCGACGACACCGCCGTGAAGGGCCTGGCCCTCAACGATGCGGTCAAGAGAATGCGCGGCGAGCCGAGCACCCAGGTCACTCTGACGATCTTCCGCAAAGACGAGAGCCGCACGTTCCCGGTGACGATCACGCGCGAGGAGATCAAGACGCAGTCCGTGAAGGGCAAGGTGATCGAGCCCGGTTACGGCTGGATCCGCCTTTCGCAGTTCCAGGAGCGCACAGTGGACGACTTCGTTCGCAAGATCGAAGAGGTCTATCGCCAGGAGCCCAACCTCAAGGGCCTGGTGCTCGATCTGCGCAACGACCCGGGCGGCCTGCTGGATGCGGCCGTGGCCGTGTCCGCCGCCTTCCTGCCCGAGAACGTCACCGTGGTGACCACGGACGGACAGCTGGCGGAAAGCAAGGCCACCTTCAAGGCGGCGCCAGAGTTCTACCAGCGCCGCGGCAATGGCGACCCGCTCAAACGTCTGCCTGCCGCCCTCAAGAGCGTGCCCCTGGTGGTGCTGGTCAATGAAGGCTCGGCCTCTGCCAGCGAAATCGTGGCCGGCGCCTTGCAGGACCACAAGCGCGCCACCATCATGGGCAGCCAGACGTTCGGCAAGGGGTCGGTGCAGACGGTGCGCCCCCTGGGTCCGGACACCGGCATCAAGCTGACCACCGCGCGCTACTACACCCCCAGCGGCAAGTCCATCCAGGCCAAGGGCATCGTGCCCGACGTGATGGTGGATGAAAGCGCCGAAGGCGATGTGTATGCATCGCTGCGCATGCGTGAGGCCGATCTCGAAAAGCACCTGACCAGCGGCCAGGGCGAAGAGAAGAAGGACGAAGCACGCGAGAAGGCCCGCGAGGAAGCGCGCAAGCGCCTTGAAGAAGAAGCCAAGAAGCCCATCGCCGACCGCAAGATGCCGGAGTTCGGTTCGGACAAGGACTTTCAGCTGGCGCAGGCCCTCAACCAATTGAAGGGCCAGTCCGTGCTTGTCAGCAAGACGCAGACTGAACGCAAGGAAGAGAAGAAGGAAAACTAAATCCCTTCTGGATTCACCGACGGCCGGGCGCCTTTCAGGCGCCCGGCCTTTTTCATGGCCTCGCTATCGCACCCGTTTCCAGCCCCCATGACAGACGATCAGCTACTGCGCTATTCGCGCCACATCATGCTCGACGAGATCGGGATCGAGGGCCAGGAGCGCATCCTGGCCGCCCACGCGCTCGTGATCGGAGCGGGTGGGCTGGGCTCACCCGCCGCCCTGTTCCTGGCCTCTGCCGGCGTGGGACGCATCTCCCTGGTGGACGACGATGTGGTGGATCTGACCAACCTGCAGCGCCAGATCGCCCATACCACGGAGCGTGTCGGAGAGCCCAAGGTGCACTCCGCCGCTCAAGCGCTGCAGGCTTTGAATCCGGGCGTGCGGTTGGACGCCATCCAGGCCCGGGCCGACAAGGAATGGCTCGATGACTGGGTGGGCCAGGCCACCGTGGTGCTCGACTGCAGCGACAACTATGCAACGCGCCATGCCGTGAACGCCGCTTGCGTGACCCACAGCAAGCCACTCGTCACGGGCGCCGCCATCCGATTCGACGGGCAGATCACCGTCATCGACCCGCGCGATCCACTATCGCCGTGCTACGCCTGCATCTTCCCGCCGGACACCGCATTCGAAGAAACCCAGTGCGCCACCCTGGGCGTGTTCGCGCCGATGGTCGGAATCGTCGGCGCCATGCAGGCGGGGGAAGCCCTGAAGCTCATCGTGGGGTTCGGCGAATCGCTGGCAGGGCGGCTCTCGATGCTCGACGGGCGTTCCATGGAATGGACTGTGATGAAAATTCCGCGCCATGGGCATTGCAGCGTATGTGGTCACGCCACACCGTAGGAAGAATCCTACCGGCTCAGCATGTTGCTACTGGCAGAATGACACATTGGTTCCCCATAAAGTGAAGCTGTGATCACATTCTCATTCTGCCTCCGTGATCCGGACTGGACCCCACAGTGAAACTGCGCACCTACATTGTTGAAGACAACGCCACCATCCGAGAAAACCTGATCGGCACGCTCGAGGAACTGGCGGAGGTGGAAGCCGTAGGCATTGCGGAGACCGAAGACGAAGGCAAAGAGTGGCTGGCCAACAATGCAGGCCAGTGGGACCTGGCCATCGTCGATCTTTTTCTGAGACAGGGAAGCGGTCTGGGGGTCTTGGCAGCGTGCCGCAATCGCACCGCAGGCCAGAAGATGGTGGTGCTCAGCAACTATGCAACGCCGGACGTTCGCATGCGCTGCGCCCAATTGGGCGTGGATGCAGTGTTCGACAAATCCAATGAGATCGACGCACTGGTCGAATACTGTGTAGAGCACAGCACGGCCCGCCAGGCCAACCCAAAATCCGCCACCGGCTGACGCTGAAGCCGGATTCAATGCCAAGCCGCGAGGGCGCGGTCATGGGACCAGGCTCAGGCTCTTTTTCCACCCATTCCATTTGAAAACGGCCACCGATTGCCCGGTGGCCGTTTTGCTTGGGTGCTGGTTCAATCGATCAGCTTGTTCTTCAGTGCGTAGTAGGTCAGGTCGCTGTTGGACGACAGCGCCATCTTTTCCATCAGGCGCGTGCGGTAGGTGCTCACGGTCTTCACGCTGAGCGACAACGACTTGGCGATGTCGCCCGCGGTTTCGCCCTTGGCCAGCTTGAGGAACACCTGGAACTCGCGCTCCGACAGTTGTTCGTGCGGCGGCGCATCGTCCTTGCGGTTGAGCTGCTGGGCCAGCAGATCGGCCACGGCAGGGGTCAGGTAGCGACGGCCCAGCGAGATCGTGCGAATGGCTTCGACGATCTCCTTGGGGTCGCATTCCTTGTTGAGGTAGCCGCTGGCACCCTGGCGAATCAGGTTGATGGCGTAGTGCTCCTCCGGATAGCCGCTGAGGATCAGGATGCCCATGTCGGGCGCCTTCGCACGCAGCATGGCCAGCGCATCGAGGCCGCTTTGGCCGGGCATCGACAAGTCCATGAGCAGCACATCGATCTCCTGTGCACGAACCAGATCGATCGCCTCGCGCCCATTGGACGCCTCACCCACCACCCGGAGGTCTACATGTTCTGACAAAAATTGTCGCAATCCCGAGCGGACAATCGCATGGTCATCCACAATGCCGATCTTGATCATTGAGCGTTCTTTCAAGGGGCAGCCAAACTGCCCGTTATCGTTCTGGTAGCCAATTCACCCGTTGCGGGCGTGCCTGCAGCGGAACACCGCTGGCTGGTGACATTATCCAGAAATCACCCGCCTGTCTTTCGGAGAAACCTATGCGTTGGTCCAATTTTCGCAAGATGGCAGTCAGCTTGCCCCTGGCACTGCTGGCTGCATCGGCGCTGGTTGGCATCAACGAGGCCGGTTATGACCGCTCGCACGATGCGGTCAGCGCCCTCTCTCGCACCTATACCACCCGCGCCGCGCTCGATCGCATGATGCAGAACATGCTCGATGCGGAGACCGGTCTTCGGGGCTATCTGCTGACCGGCGATGAGCGTTATCTCGAACCTTACGAGAAAGCCGCTTCCACCATCAACAGCAATCTGGACGAACTGCGCGCCATCTTCACCGCTTCCTCGGTCGAAGACCAGGAGGACTTCACGCAGCTGTCGCGGCAGATTTCCCGCAAGATGTCCGAGCTCGATCTGAGCCTGCGGCTGCGGCGCCAGGACAACGACGATGCGTGGAAGTTCGTGCTGTCCACCGACGTGGGCAAGGAGAACATGGATGCCATCCGTTCGCTCTCGGCCCGGCTGACGGAACGCAGCACCGACCGCACCAACCACAGCACGGAAGAGATCCTTCATTCTCTGATGCTGTCGCGCATCGGCATCGCGACCATGGCCGCCATCGGGCTGCTGGCGTTCTACATGTACCTGCGGCAGGCCAGCGCACTGCAGTCGTTCAACCAGCGCGAACAGGAAACCTTGGAGCGCGAGCGCGACCGGCTCGAACAGCTGGTACGGGAGCGCACCGCGTCCCTCACCGAACTGGCGAACCACTTGCAGCAGGTGCGCGAGGACGAACGCGGCCATCTGGCGCGCGAACTGCATGACGAGCTGGGCGCCCTGCTCACCGCGGCCAAGCTCGACGTGGCGCGCCTCAAATCCAGGGTGGATTCCCAGGCGCCCGAAATCGCCGAACGCCTCAAGCACCTGACCGACACGCTCAACAGCGGCATTGCGCTCAAGCGCCGCATCATCGAAGACCTGCGGCCTTCGTCGCTGTTCAACCTGGGGCTGACGGCATCGCTTGAAATCCTGGGCCGCGAGTTCGCGGAGCGCAGCAATGTGGAGGTGGACCTGAATCTGGAAGCGGTGGAACTGCCCGAATCCGTTCAACTGACCATCTACCGCATGGTCCAGGAATCGCTGACGAACATCGGCAAATACGCCAACGCCGGCAAGGTGCTGGTCGCCGTGCACAACTACCCCACGCACGTGGCGGTGCAGATCCGCGACAACGGCAGCGGCTTCGACACGGGCAAGGCCAACCCTTCCGCCCACGGCCTGATGGGCATGCGGCACCGGGTCGAGGCCGCTGGGGGCCGCCTGACCGTCACATCCGAGCCCGGTGAGGGAACCCTCGTTTCCGCAGTGCTGCCGCACGTGCACTGAGGGAACGAAGCGGGCCCAGGCGCAACGCCCGCAAGCTCCTTTTTGACCGGAATGGCCGCTGCCGGCCACCCGTGATTTTTGAGAGATCCTCCCTCATGGGCGGCGTCCTACATGGGTGCGCGCCAGGGACCGGCAGCCGCCCCGCACCGCGAAAACTACATTCAATCCCAGGCGCTGACCGATGCGCCCCCTACCAACCCGCCGGAACTTCTGGTGCAAGAGGAGATGGATATGTTGCATTACGCAGTGGTTTTCCTGGTGATCGCTTTGATTGCCGCACTTTTTGGCTTTGGCGGTATCGCTGCCGGCGCCGTTGGCATTGCGAAGATTCTTTTCTTCGTGTTCGTGATCATGGCTGTGGTCACCTTCGTGCTGAGCCTGCTCAAGCGCGGTTAACGCACTGAACGCACCGCGCACCGAAGCGCTCACCACTCCAAAACCCCAAGGAACCCAACCATGATCGACACCCAGAACGCCGCGAAAAAAGCCGTGGATTCCGCACACAACGCCGCAGACAGCGTGCTCGACTCCGCCAAGGACGCCGTGCAATCCACCCGCGACGCAGCCAACAACACCCTGGACAAGGCCGCACGCAAAGTGGACGAGTTGCATGGTGAGGTGAACCCGCTGATCGACGATCTCGCAGCCCGTGCGCAAGACCTCGCATCGCGCGGCATCTCCTACTGCGCAGACACCACCGAACGCGCCCGCCGCCAACTCAACCAGGCGGCCGATGTCACGACGCGCTATGTGGTCGAGCAACCCGGCAAATCGATGCTGCTGGCTGCCGCTGCGGGCGCCGCAGTGGCCACGCTGTGCCTGATGAGCCGCCGCCCCCGCCGCCACGAATATTGATTCCACTGGCAACTGCTTAAAACACTTCAATAACAAAGAGCGAGCGTCCCCATGTCCCCTGTCACCACCATCAACACGGCCAGCAATCCGGCGGCCCCTTCCGAGACCCTCGTGCTCGACGAAAAGGCGCTGCACTACGCAGCGACGCAGGATCTGGATGAAGGGGCTGTCACGCCCGCCTACGGCCCGCACCGCGATGCCATCGTGAAGCTGCTGAACGACGCGCTCGCCACCGAACTGGTGTGCGTGCTGCGCTACAAGCGGCACCATTTCACGGCGGACGGCATGGAGTCGCCAGCCATCGCGGCCGAATTCCTGGTGCATGCGAACGAGGAGTCCGCCCATGCGGACAAGATCGCGCAACGCATCGTGCAGCTCGGCGGCGAGCCCGATTTTTCGCCCAGCTCGCTCGAAGAGCGCAGCCATGCGGACTACGACGAATCGTCCGACCTCAAGGCCATGGTGCGAGCCAACCTGGTGGCCGAGCGGATCGCCGTGGAGGCCTATCGCCAGATGATCACTTTGATCGGCGACAAGGACCCGACGACACGCCGGATGCTGGAAGGCATCCTGGCCGACGAAGAAGAGCATGCCGACGAACTCAAGGACTGGCTGCAGCGCTGAAAGGCGACGCCGCCACCAAGAAACAGTTCATCGACCGCGGGGGGTGCAACAGGTCGGTGGGCTGCAGAATCCCAAAGCACCCGTGTTAACAAACCAAACCAAGGAAATAACCATGAAATACGCACGTGCCCTCGCTTTTGCAGCCCTCGCTGGCGCAACCATCATCTCCGCCGGTTGCTCGGTGGCGCGCGACCAGCAGACCGTCGGCTCCTACGTGGACGACGCCGGCATCACTACCGCTGTGAAGGCCAAGATGGCTGAAGACAAGTCCGTGTCCGCCACGTCCATCAGCGTCGAAACGCTGAACGGCACCGTGCAACTGTCGGGCTTCGCCAAGTCGCAGACCGAAAAGAACACGGCCGAATCCATCGCACGCAACACCAAGCACGTGCGTGACGTGCGCAACAGCATCGTCGTGCGTCCTTGAGGCCACAGCAGGCCCACGTGGCCTGCGGAAACCTTGCAAACACAGGCTCTTCGGAGCCTGTTTTTGTTTCGCCAACCCCTTGGGTTGCCACAGGCTTGCCGCAAGTGCAATGCAAGATTCCTCACAGGCTCTAAGCTCGCACCATGCAGGTATTCAATTGCGACCAATGCGGTCACCTCGTTTTCTTCGACAGCGTCCAATGTTTGCATTGCGGCGCCAAGCTCGCCTTCCTGCCAGACCAATTGACGATGGCCGCGTTGGTGCCCGCGGTATCGGGCCTGCGTGACGACTCCGACCTGTGGGAGCGGGTGGCGGACGCCGGCCGGGGCAGTGCCCAGCCGCTGTACCGGCTGTGCCACCACCGCACCGCGCACCGCGCCTGCAACTTCGCGCTGCAGGGCGACGACCCGCAGGCCCTGTGCGTGTCCTGCCGGCAGACGCGCATCCTCCCCGACCTGTCGGAGCCCGCCAACCTGCGCCGCTGGAAGCAGATCGAACACGCCAAGCGGCAGCTGTACTACACGCTGGCCAAGCTGGGCCTGGAGCCCGCGCCCCCCGGCGAAAGCCCGGCGTTCGAATTCCTGGCCGACCAGCCGGGATACCCCGTGATCACCGGGCATTCGAGCGGCACCATCACCCTCAACATCGCCGAAGCCGACGACGACGAACGAGCACGCCGCCGGCTGGCGCTGCACGAGCCCTACCGCACGCTGATCGGCCACCTGCGGCACGAATCCGGGCATTTCTACTGGGACCGGTTGCTGCGCGACCAGGGCAAGCTGGACCACTTCCGTGCCGTGTTCGGCGACGAGCGGCAGGACTACGGCGCGGCGCTGCAGGCCTACTACGCCAGCAGCCCGCACCTGCGGGACTGGGGCGACCACCATGTGAGCGCCTACGCCACGGCCCACCCGTGGGAAGACTGGGCCGAGACCTGGGCGCACTACCTGCACATGGTCGATCTGCTGGAGACGGCGTCGAGCTACCGCACCGGGCTTCAGATCCCGAAGCCCAAAGCGGGCGCGGCACGGCGCTTCACGATGAACGACCCATTCGCCACGCAATCCCCGGATTTCGATGCGATGGTCAGCGAGTGGGTGCCACTCACCCTGCTGCTCAACAGCCTGAACCGCAGCCTGGGCCAGCAGGATGCCTATCCGTTCGCCCTGTCGTCCGGGGCGCTCGCCAAGCTGCGCTTCGTGCACGAACTGGTGCAGTCCGCCCGCAACCGAGCGCGGCCCGAACCGATGAAAGCACTGCAAGCCTGACGCGCCGGCCGCCAAAGCGCCTCAAGACGACTGCGCGCGCACCTTCACGGCCAGGCGTTCGGACACTTCCGGGGAAACGAACTTGTCCACCTCGCCGCCCAGCAGGGCGATCTCGCGCACGAAGGTGCTGCTGATGAACTGGAACTTGTCGCTGGGCGTGAGAAAGACGGTTTCCACCTCGGGCATGAGGCTGCGGTTCATGCCGGCCAGTTGGAACTCGTAGTCGAAATCGGTCACGGCGCGCAGGCCACGCACCATGGCCTTGCCGCCGCGCTCGACCACGAAGTCGCGCAACAGGCCGGAGAAGGTCTCGACCTGCACCTGCGGATAGGCGCGCACCGCTTCACGGACCATCTCGATGCGCTCTTCCAGGCTGAACAGGGTCTTCTTGTGGTGGCCTGCCGCCACGGCCACGATCACCCGGCCGAAGAGCTGCGTGGCGCGGCGCACCACGTCTTCATGGCCCAGCGTGATGGGATCGAAGGTGCCGGGATAGATGGCGAGGACGTTCTGGGCCATGGCGTGGTCGCTCCTTTGCGGTCTGGCGGAAGGGGGCACACGCGGTTGGGCGGGCGCAGGGGCGGATTATGCAGCGGGCGGAAAGGCTGCCCCGGCGGCAGTGATGGCCGCGAGCACTACAAGCAAAAAATGCCTCCAGCGCATATTCCACTAGGGCATTACGCTACAAATTCAATAGCATCATTGTTTTTGGAGCAGATGGGCATGCACGGCGCCGGCCTTCAGATGGCGGTGCACCGCCAGCCCCAGCTCTGCCAGGGCGGCCTCGTCCCAGGCCTGCGGTGCTTCCAGGTAGATGAACCCCTGGGCCGCAACCGCCTGGGCCGCCGCGGCCAACGCAGGCTCGAACAGAGCGCCGTCGAACGGCGGGTCCAGAAACACCAGGTGCAGGCTGCCCGGCGCGCAGTGCCGCAGCGCGGCCACGCCATCGCCCCGCTGCACCCGCACCGCCAGGGCCTGCAGGCGCTGCTGCAGCGTGTGCAGTTGCTCGACCAGCGCCGGATCGTTCTCGACCAGTTGCACGGCCGTGGCGCCGCGCGAGGCGGCTTCGAACCCCAGGGCGCCCGTGCCCGCGAAGGCGTCAAGGCAGCGCCAGCCGGTCAGGTCCTGACCCAGCCAGTTGAAGAGCGTCTCGCGCACCCGGTCGGGCGTGGGGCGCAGGCCGGGGCGTTGCGCCACGGGCAGGCGCGTGCGCTTCCATTGCCCGCCAATGATGCGGACCTCGCCCGCGCCTTTCACCGCGGGCGCCTTGGCCGCGGGCTTCTTCGCGGCGACCCCCGACCTGGCCGGCGCTGCCGGCGCGGCGCGGCGTGCGGGCCGGTTCAAGGCTGGCCCCCGACCACCACGGTGACCATGCGATCGGGCTGCAGCTTGCGCGCCATGGCGGCGCGCACATCTGCGGCCGTCAGGGCCTGCACGCGGTCGGTCCAGTGCTCCAGGTAATCCAGCGGCAGGTCGTTCCACGCGATGTTGACGACGTTGGCCAGCAGCTTGCGGTTGCTGTCGATGCGCAGCGCGAAGCCGCCGATCAGGTTGTCCTTCGCGGCCTTGAGCTGGGCCTCGGTCGGGCCTTGCGCCACGAAGCGCGCAAGCACGTCACGCGATACCTTCACGGCCTCGGCGGCCTGGTCGGGGCGGGTCTGCAGCCCGACCAGGAAGACGCCGGTGTTCAAGCCGGGCGAGAACTGGCTGTACACGCTGTAGCTCAGGCCGCGCTTTTCGCGCACCTCGCTGGTCAGAATCGAGGTGAATCCGCCGCCGCCCAGGATGTGGTTGCCCACGAGCAGGGCCAAAAAGTCCGGGTCGCGCCGCGCGAAGCCCGGCTGGCCGATTAACACATGGGCCTGCGCCGAGGCGAAGGGAATGTCCTGCTGCACCGGCGCGGCCAGCGCCTGCACTTCGGGCACGGGCGGCAGCGGCTGGCAGGTGGCGGGATCGCGCGCGGGCATCTGCGACAGCAGCGTGGCCACCAGCGCCTGCGCCTGTGGGCGCGTGACGGCCCCGACGATGCTCACGCGGGCCCGGCAGGTCTCGACGCGCCCATGGTAGGCCTGCATGTCGGCGATCTCGATGCGCCCCAGGGTGTCGGGCGTCGTGCGCTGGCCGTAGGGGTGGGTGCCGTACACCGCGCTGCCGAAGGCCTTGGCCGCGGCCGTGCCGGGGCGGGTTTCGGACTCTTTCAAAGCGGCGGCCCAGCGCGAACGCTCGCGCTGCCAGATGTCCTGCGGAAAGCTCGGCTGGGCCAGTTGCCGGGCTGCGAGCCGCGCCGCGCGGTCCAGCAGGTCAGGCTCGGTGAGCGAGCGCAGCGAAAAGCTCAGGCCGTCGCGGTCGGCCGCGGCCTCGAAGCTCGCGCCCAGATCGGCCCAGGCTTCGCCGAGCGCGTTTTCGTCCATGGCGGGTTCATCGCCCTGGGCGCGCACGCCCTTGGACGACATGGCCGCCACGGCACTCGCCAGGCCCGCCTGCGCGGCCGGGTCGCGGCGCGCGCCGGCATCGAAGTCCACCTGCACGTCAACCATCGGAATGGCCGGGCTCTCCACCAGCCAGACCCGGGCGCCGCTCGGCTCCGTCCAGTGCTGGATGGGCAGCAGCGCCCAGGCGGGGTGGGCCAGGCACAAGGCCCCGGCAAAGGCGAGGCACGCGCGTGCGGCCATGCGTTGAAAGGTTTTCATGGGGGGTGTCCTGCGCGTTCTCATCAATGCATCCGCCCGTCGGCGCCGGCTGCGGGGGCGGCGCGCTTGGCGCCAGGGGCCATGGGTTGCGGCAGCAGCGTGCCCACGGTGAGCTGGTCGTCCCCGAAGTAGCGGGCCGCCACCGATTGCACCTGGGCAGGCGTCACCGCGCGCAGCAGGGCGATCAGGCGCGCGTCGGCGTCGGGGGGCAGGCCCTGCACCCAGTTGCTGCCCAGGTCGCTGGCCTGGCTTTGCAGCGAATCGCGCTGGTAGATGGTGGAGGCGGCCCACTGCGTCTTCACGCGGGCCAGTTCGGCCTCGCTCACGCCTTCGCGGGCGATGCGGGCGACCTCGGCGCGCAGGGCGTCCTCGACCTGCTGCGGGGTCTTGCCGGGGGCCGGCACGCCGGTCAGCAGGAACACGCTGGGGCCGCGGCCCACGACGGAAGCCGAACTGTCCGAACTGTCGGCCACACGGTCGGGGCCCTGGCTCAAGGCGCGCTCCAGGCGCGCACCGTCGTAGCCGCTGAGCACGGCCGACAGCACCAGCAGCGACAACGCATCGCGGTCGCTGTCGGCCATGTTCTCCAGGCGCGTGATGCTCGGCGCGCGGAACGCCAGGGCCACGTAGGCCTGCTCGGCCGGGGCCTTGTAGGCGATGCGGCGGATGCCCTGCTGCACGGGCTCCACGCGCGGCTTGCGGGTCGGCACGGCGCGCACGGGAATGCGGCCGTAGTACTTTTCGGCCAGCACGCGGACCTTGTCGGGGTCCACGTCGCCGGCCACCACCACGACTGCGTTGGCCGGCACGTACCACTGGCGGTGGAAGGCGCGCACGTCGTCGGCGGTCATGGCATCGAGATCGCTCATCCAGCCGACGACGGGCCGGCGGTAGGGCGAGGCGATGAACGTGGCGGCATAGAGCTGCTCGATGAGCGCGGCCCGGGGCTGGTCTTCGGTGCGCATGCGGCGCTCTTCCTTGACCACCTCGATCTCGCGCTTGAACTCGGCGTCGGGCCACTGGTTGTTGGCGAAGCGGTCGGCTTCGAGCTTCATCACGTCTTCCAGCCGGTTCGCGGGGATCTGCTGGTAATAGCCGGTGTAATCGCGGCTGGTGAAGGCGTTTTCCTGCCCGCCCAGCGCAGCCACGCGGCGCGAGAACTCGCCCGGCGGCACGGTCTTGGAGCCCTTGAACATCATGTGCTCCAGCGCGTGGGCCACGCCGGAGGTGCCGTCCACCTCGTCCATCGCGCCGACCCGCAACCAGACCATGTGCACCGCCGTGGGCGCCCGGCGATCGGGCTGCACGAGCAGCTGCATGCCGTTCTTCAAGGTGAATTGCCGAACCCCCGTGGACGGCGGGCGCTGCGCCTGCGTGTCCTGGGCCGAGGGAGGAAGGGGGGTGGGAGCGGACAGCGGGGTTTGGGCCCCGGCATGCACGCAGGCCAGCAGGCCCAGAAGGGTGATAGCGCGTTTCATAGAATGGATGCGATTCTAAGAACCCTCCAATGTTCAGTTTTTTCAAGAAAAAGCCCGCCGCCCCCACCGAGCCGCAAGCCCCCCATCCCGCGGAGGCTGCGCCAGCGGTTTCCGTGCCTGCAACGCCTGCCGCCGACGCGCTCTCGCCGCCCTCTGCAGCCCCTTCGAGTGCCCCTGCGGCCTCCGGGGGCTTCGGGTGGCTGAAGAACCCGTTTGCGAAGGCGCCGGTGGAGGTGCCGGTGGCGCCGCCGCCCGTCGTTCATCCCCCGGTGCAGCCGCCAGCCCCGGTCGCGGCGCCCGTGCCCACCGCACCAATCGCGCTTGGGGCACCCGTGGCACCCACGGCACCCGCACCGGCTGCGGTTCCGCCCCCCTCTCCCGCACCCATCACGCCCCCCGTGGCAGCCCCTGTGGTGGCACCTGTGCCGGCCCCTGCGGTACCCACGGTGTCCCGGGCTCCCGCGCCTGTTTCCACGCCTGTCGTGCCCCCGGTGCCCGCCCCGGTGGCGGCGCCCGCCGTGCAGGTCCCCCCACCGGTGATGCCCATCCCGGCCGCACCACCCGTGCAGCCCGCGCCCGCCGAGCGCAAGGGCTGGATGGACCGCCTGAAGAACGGCCTGCGCAAGACCGGCAGCAGCATCGCCACGGTCTTCACCGGCACCCAGATCAACGACGCGCTGTACGAAGAGCTGGAAGAGGCCCTGCTGATGGCCGACACCGGCGTGAAGGCCACGCAGCACCTGCTGGACGACCTCAAGCGCCGTGTCAAGGACACCAAGACCACCGATCCGGCCGCCGTGAAGGCCCTGCTGGCCGAGGCCCTGGCCGACCTGCTGCGGCCGCTGGAAAAATCGCTGGTCATCGGCCGCTACACGCCCACCGTGATCATGGTGGCGGGGGTCAACGGCGCGGGCAAGACGACCTCCATCGGCAAGCTGACCAAGCACCTGGCCAATGAGGGCGCAGCGGTTCTGCTGGCCGCGGCCGACACCTTCCGGGCGGCGGCGCGCGAGCAACTCGGCGTCTGGGCCGACCGCAACACGGTCGAGATCGTGAGCCAGGACGGCGGCGATCCTGCGGCGGTGAGCTTCGATGCCGTCACCGCCGGCAAGGCGCGCGGCAAGGACGTGGTGCTGGTCGATACCGCCGGGCGTCTGCCGACGCAGCTGCACCTGATGCAGGAATTGCAGAAGATCAAGCGCGTGGTCACCAAGGCGGATGCGACGGCGCCGCACGAGGTGCTGCTGGTGATCGATGGCAACACGGGGCAGAACGCACTGGCCCAGGTGCGCTCCTTCGACGATGCGCTGCAACTCACTGGCCTGATCGTGACCAAGCTCGACGGCACGGCCAAGGGCGGCGTGCTGGCCGCCATCGCGCAGGAACGTCCCATTCCGGTGTACTTCATCGGCGTGGGCGAGAAGCTGGAAGACCTGGAAACCTTCAACGCCAAGGAATTCGCGCAGGCGTTGCTGACTTGACGGGCCTGCGAGCGAAGTCCGAAGCCCCTTGCCATGCGTGCCGGGGGGCTGGGCGACGGGGGCGGATTGGTGCCATCCGGTGAATTGATTGTTCACGAAACAAAGTTTTTGGATTTTTTCGCTATCAATTCAATAGCATCACGCCCTTTGAATTGCTGCGCTGACGCCCTTTTTTCCGACAATGACGCGTCTCCCACGTCCTACGCCGGTGCGGGAACTAGTCCCTTAGCACTCCCTCATATGGAGTGCTAACATGAATGTCATGGAAGAAAGGATCTCTGGAATGACGCTTCAATCTGGAACCGCAGCCACTGCTCTGGCTCCCGCCAATCCTTGGGCGCTCATCCCTCCCTTGGGCAATCTGGACGCTTATATCTCGGCGGTGAACCGCCTTCCGCTGCTCACGGCGGAAGAAGAACGCACATACGCGCGCCAGCTCAAGGACAACAACGATGTGGATGCCGCCGGCCGCATGGTGATGTCGCACCTGCGCCTGGTGGTCTCGATCGCCCGCCAGTATCTTGGCTACGGCCTGCCGCACGGCGACCTGATCCAGGAAGGCAACGTGGGCCTCATGAAGGCCGTCAAGCGTTTCGACCCCGATCAGAACGTGCGCCTGGTGAGCTACGCCATGCACTGGATCAAGGCCGAGATTCACGAATACATCCTGAAGAACTGGCGCATGGTCAAGGTGGCCACGACGAAGTCGCAGCGAAAGCTGTTCTTCAACCTGCGCTCGATGAAGCAGGGTTTCAAGGCCGATGCGGCCGCCGCTGACGCAGCCACCCACCGCGATACGCTCTCCGAGCGCGAAATCGATGCGGTGGCGCAGCACCTGAACGTCAAGCGCGAAGAGGTCATCGAGATGGAAACCCGCCTGTCGGGCGGCGACGTGATGCTGGACCCCTCGCCCTCCGATGACGGCGAACAGGCTTACGGCCCCATCGCCTACCTGGCCGATGGTGCCCACGAGCCCACCGCCATGATCGAATCGCGCCAGCGCGATGCCCTGGCCACCGACGGCATCGCCGCCGCCCTCTCGGGCCTGGACGATCGCAGCCGCCGCATCGTGGAAGAGCGTTGGCTCAAGGTGAACGACGACGGCTCCGGCGGCATGACGCTGCACGAACTGGCCGCCGTGTACGGCGTGAGCGCCGAACGCATCCGCCAGATCGAAGTGGCCGCGATGAAGAAGATGAAGAAGGCCCTGGTCGAGTACGCCTGACCCACGGTCCACCCGCCTTTGCGGGCGGGCCGGCATGGCGATAATCCCGAGCGCGCAATCCCCTGTGGATTGCGCGCTTTTTTCATGGGACGCCGGCTGCCGGTGCCCCCGATCTCCAAGGACACGACCCCCATGACTTTTCCTGCCGTTCGACGCCGCACGCTGATGGTGGCCCTTTCGCTCGCCGGCGCCCTGGGCACGGCCACGGCCCAATCGGCGCCCGGCGCACTGGCGACGCCGGGGTGGCCGAGCAAGCCGCTGCGCATCATCGTGGGCTTTCCGCCGGGATCGTCGCCCGACCTGACGGCGCGCACGTTCTCCGAGCCGCTGGCGCAGGCGCTCGGCCATCCGGTGATCGTGGAAAACAAGGTGGGCGCGGGCGGAAACATCGGCGCCGATGCGGTGGCCAAGGCGACCGACGGCCACACCATCGGCCTGTTCATCAACGGCAACCTGACGATCGCCAAGCTGCTCAACCCGGCCGTGCCTTACGACCCGCAGAAGGACCTCGCGCCGCTGAGCCTGGTGGGCACTTCGCCGCTGGTGCTGACCGCCCCGGCCTCGCAGCCGGACGTGCCGGCCCATGCCGATGCGCGCGCGTTTCTCGCAGCGGCGCGGCAGGCCGGCAGCCGCTGGAGCTACGGCACGCCGGGCGTGGGAACGGTGGGCCACCTGGGTACGGAACTGCTCAAGGCCCGCGCCGGCATCGCGCCAGTGCACGTGCCCTACCCCGGCTACCCGCAGGTGGCCACGGGCATGCTGGGCGGGCAGCTGCAGATGGCGCTGCTGCCGCCCGCGCTGGCCCTGTCGCAGGAACGCACGGGCAAGCTGCGCCTCATCGGCGTCACCTCGGCCGGTCGCAGCACGCTCGTGCCTGGCGTGCCCAGCCTGGCGGAGGCCGGCGTGCCGGACCTGAACCTGGAGATCTGGAACGCATTCGCGGCGCCGGCCACCATGCCCGCTGCGGTGCAGGCGCGGCTGTCGGCGCTGATCGCCGACATCGCCCGCAGCCCCGACGTGCGGGCCAAGCTGTTCCAGCAAGGCTGGCAGGTGGCCGGGACCTCGCCGCAGGGGCTGGCGAACCGCATCCAGGCGGACACCGCGCTCATGGCCCGCGTGATCCGCACGCAGGGCATCCGGGCCGACTGACGCCCTGCCCCGGTGGGGTGCGCTGCGCCTCCACCGATGTTGATGCAGATCATGCCCCGCGGAGCCCGTGGCCGGCAGACTGGCGCCTTCGTGATTTCCAAGGCACGCCATGCAGCCCTTTCGCATCCTCGTCATCGGTGCCGGCCACACCGGCACCCCGCTGTTGCAGCAATTGCTGGCAGCGCCGTTCGTCTCCGTGCTCGGGGTGGCGGACCTGAACCTCTCCCTGCCCAGCATCGAGCTGGCGCGCAGCCACGGCGTGCCCGTGACCTCCGATTTCATGGGATTGCTGGCGGCGCACGGCAGCGCCGCGGACATCGTGATCGATGTGACGGGCCAGCCGGCGGTGCGTGACGCGCTGCGCCGGCACATGGTGGACACGGGCAACCAGCAGACGGTCATCCTGCACGAGACCATCGCGCTTTTGCTGATGTCGCTGTCGGCCGGCCAGCGCATCGAAAGCCGCCACGGCGAACTGGCCTACGCCTGAGCACCCGGCCCGCTCCGTCCATCACCATCGCAAGCGATTGCTATTATTTTTATAGCGATATGCCGGGAGAAATCATGCCCTGGAGGCCGTTTTCGTGCTGAGTCTGCGCACCCGGCCCCACGGCGCCACGGCGACCGAAGAGGGCGCGCCCCTGCCTCCGTGCCACACCTGCGCCGGCCGCTCGCACTGCCTGCTCGGCCGGGCCCCGCGCGAGGTCCAGATGGCGGGCCGCGTGGTGGAGCGGCGCTTTCGCAAGGGCGAAACGCTGGCGCGCCAAGGCCAGTCCGCGCCGGTGCTGCAGATCCTCAAGGTCGGTACGGTGCTGCTGCACCGCCGGGGCGCCGAGGGCATCGACCGGCCCGTGGGCCTGGCGGGCTGCGGCCATGCCCTGGGCACGACGGCGCTGTTCGCGGCGCCCGCGGAGCTGTCGGGCACGGCCCTGGGTGAGGGCCGGCTGTGCGAAGTGTCGGCAGAAGCCCTGCGCTCGCCCCGCCACGGCGCTGCAGCTTCGGGTTGGCTGGAGGCGCTATCGCGCGAGAACGCACGGGCGCAGGCGCAGCTTGCGGACTGGTCGGGGCTGCTGCGCATGCGCGGGGCCACGGCGCGACTGGCGGGCGCCCTGCTATTGCTGGCCGATCTGCAGCGCAGCACCCTGGTTCGGCTGCCCACGCAGGCGATGCTGGCCGCACTGCTGGCCACCACGCGCGAGACGGTCGCCCGGGGGCTCGCGCACATCGCCCTGACGGGTGGGCTGGTCCGGCATGACCGCTGGCACTGCGCCATCGTGCGGCCCCGCCTCGCGGCCCTGGCGCGCGGCATGGCCGAGCCGGTGTCGGGCCCGGTGGCCGGTGCTGCCTGGCGCCCGGGGGCGGCGGTGGTGGGGCAAGCCGACGCGGCCGCCCCGCCGCCTCAGCCCTCGTTCAGCAGGGCCCGCACATCGGCGGCCAGCGCCTGCGCACCGCTGCCGTAGCGGTTGTACACGCGCAGGCGGCCGGCGGGGTCGTACACGTAGCTGCCGGCCGAATGGTCCATGGTGTAGCTCGTGGGCGTCTTGCCGTCGACCTTCTTGTAGTAGATCTTGAAGTCCTTGGCCACGGCGGCCAGTTGCTCGGGGCTGCCACGCAGCGCGAGGAAAGTGGGGTCGAAGTTGGCCATGTAGGCCTTGAGCACCTCGGGCGTGTCACGCTCGGGGTCCACGGTGACGAAGATGCCCTGGAGCCGGTCGCCGTCCGCGCCCAGCGAGCGCTTGACCTCCGCCAGTTCCACCATGGACGTGGGGCACACGTCGGGGCACTGGGTGTAGCCGAAGAACACCACCACGACCTTGCCTGCGAAGTCCTTGAGGTGGCGCGGCTGGCCGTTGTGGTCGGGCAGGGGCAGGTCCTTGGCGTAGTCGGCGCCGGTGATGTCCACGCCCTTGAACTCCGGGCCCTTCTTGGAGCAAGCCGCCAACAGGCCACCAGCGCTTACCAGCCAAGCGCTGGCAGCTATTCTTCTAAGAGCAATGCGTTTATTCATGGCGATCACAGCACGTAGTGGTCCACCAGCAGCGCGGCGAACAGCAGGCTCAGGTGGATGAGGGAAAAGCGGAAGGTCTCGCGAGCGAGCGCATCCGAGTAGCGGCGCCACAGCCGAAAGCCATAGGCGCAAAAGCCCAGGCTGAGCATCACGGCGGCAGCCAGATAGATCCAGGAACTCATGCCGTACACGAAGGGCATGAGGCAGCCCGCGAAGAGGATCAGCGTGTACAGGAACACCTGCAGCCGCGTGAACTCGTTGCCGTGCGTGACGGGCAGCATCGGCAGGCCCGACTTGCGGTAGTCCTCCACGCGGTACAGCGCCAGGGCCCAGAAATGCGGGGGCGTCCACAGGAAGATGATGAGGAACAGGATGAGCGCCTCGGGCGCCACGTCGCCCGTCATGGCCGACCAGCCCAGCACCGGCGGCATGGCGCCCGAGGCGCCGCCGATCACGATGTTCTGCGGCGTGAGCGGCTTGAGGATCACCGTGTACACCACCGCGTAGCCGACGAAGGTGGCAAAGGTGAGCCACATGGTGAGCGGGTTGACCCACCGGTAGAGCACCAATGAACCCGCTGCGCACAGCGCCGCCGAGAACAGCAGCGTCTGCGTGTTGGACAGCTCGCCCTTGGCGGTGGGCCGCCAGGCGGTGCGCTTCATCTTCGCGTCGATGCCCTGCTCCACGATGCAGTTGAATGCCGCGGCGGCGCCTGCCACGAGCCAGATGCCCGCACAGGCCACGGCCATGTGCGCCCACTGCGCGCCGCTGGGCATGCCGGGCACGGCCAGCACCATGCCGATGAAGGCGCAGAAAACGATCAGCTGGACCACGCGCGGCTTGGTCAGCGCATAGAACTGCGCCGCGCGCGACGGCATGCTGGTGATCGGAGGGGAGGTGGCGGGAGCAGCGCTCATGCGGAGATTCTCGTTGCGCCCGTGGGCGCGGTTGTCGGTGTGCCGGCAGCGGCGGCCAGGGGACGGGCGGCGCCCACGGCGCGGCTGGCGGCCAAGGCCCAGGTGAGGACCACGACCAGGGCCGCGGCGCCGCCGGTGTGCAGCACGGCGGCCACGAGGGGCCAGTCCAGCACCACGTTGGACAGGCCGGTGGCGAACTGCATCAGCGCCAGGCCCGCGATCCAGCGCGCCTGGGCCGGCAGCAGCGCGGCGCGGTGCAAGCGCCAGGCCAGCAGCCCGAGGGCCAGCAGCACGGCGTAGGCCGCCAGCCGGTGCGCATAGTGGATGGCCGTGAGGCCCGCGAAGGTGATGTGGCTGCCGTCCTGCAGCAGGCCCAGCGGCCGCCAGATCTCGAAGCCCTGGCCGAAGGCCATGTCGGGCCACCAACTGCCCTGGCACGTGGGGAACGTGGTGCAGGCCAGCACCGCATAGTTGGTGCTCACCCAGCCGCCGAGCACGATCTGCACCGCCAGCAGCACGGTGGTCGCCACCAGCAGGCCCCGCAGGCCGCGGCCCAGCGCCACGGGCGGGACGCCGCGCGCGGCATGCGTCTCGCGCACGGCCTGCACGCACAGCAGCGCCAGCAGCACCAGTCCGCCGATCAGGTGCAGCGTCACGATGGCGGGAAAGAGCTTCATGGTCACCGTGAGCGCGCCGAATGCGCCCTGCAGGCAGACCCACACCAGCGTCGCCGTGGGCCACCAGGGGCTCAGGGCGGGCGGCGGACCCTGGCGCCTGGCCGCGCGCGACCGCTGCCACCACGCGCCGACGGTGAGCACGATGATGAGCATGCCCACGCCGCTGGCCAGGTAGCGGTGGATCATCTCCACCCAGGCCTTGCCGTGGGTGACCGGGCCAGTGGGCATGGCCTGCTGGGCGGCGGAGATCTCGGCATGCGCGCCCAGCGGGCTGGCGTTGCCGTAGCAGCCTGGCCAGTCGGGGCAGCCCAGGCCCGAATCGGTGAGCCGGGTGAAGGCGCCGAACAGCACCAGATCGAAGGTGAGGAACAGGGTCAGCACGGTGAGCGCCTGCAGGCGCCGCACGCGCGAGGTGCCGCGGTTGCGCAGCCACACCCAGGCCAGCGGCCCGAGCGCGATCACCGCGCCCAGCAGCACCATGCGGGCGAGAGGGGCCAGGTCGTACAGCGGCTGGGCGTCCTGCATCATGGCGCTCCGGTGCGGCCGGGCTGGTCCCACGAGGCCGAGGCGCGCATCAGCCGCTCCAGGTCCCGCTTGGCCTTGGCGGCCCCGGCGGCGTCCAGGCCCGCCGGAAAACGCATCATCCAGTGGCCCATGGGATCGACGACGTAGAGATGGTCTTCGATCGCGTGGCCGGTGGCGGGCGCAAGCCACGCGGACAGCGCCTGCGCGTCCACCCGCAGCACCTGGGCCTTTTGCAGGCCCGGCTGGATCTCGGGCGGCGGCGCGGCGCCATCGGTCACCAGCCAGACCCAGTCGATGCGGTCCTTGTCTTTGCCCAGGCTTTCGCGCAGCTGGCGCTGCAGATACAGATGGTTCTGGCAGGGGGTGCCGCAGGCGCCGGGCGCCACGCTCACGAGCAGCCACTGGCCCTGCAGCTGGTCGAGCCGACCGGGAGCGCCGTCGAGGGCGGTGGTCGCCATGCCCGCCGGCATCGCGCGCTGGGGGGCGATGAGCTCGCCGAAATTGCGCCGCCCTTCGGGCCGCAGCACGTAGTAGGTGAAGTACGAGGCCACCACCGGCGCGGCGCACACCAGCAGGATGCCCAGCATCTTCCAGCGCCCCTGGCGTGACTGCTGCACGGCCGCCATGGCCCCGCCTGCGGGCGGCAGGCTGTGCACCGTGAGACCCAGCGGATGGGCGCCCTGGGGCGCGTCAGGCGGCAGGCTGGCGGCGTGGGCGAAGGAAGCGTCGGACGATTTGGAACCAGACATAGAGGATTGCCACCAGGCCGCAAAGCCCGAACCATTGGACGGCGTAGCCGTAGTGTTTTTCGACCCCGGCGTCGATGACGGGCCAGTCGCGCTGCAACCCGTCGCTCGCGGCCCCCGTCTGCAGCACGGTGAGTGGCGCCAGGGCCAGGCCGGTCTCGCCGCGATAGGCCGCCAGGTCGAGATTTTGCCGGATGCGGGAAGACCCCTCGGCGCTGCCGGTGGCGCCGACTTCGTACAGCCGCGATGGCGCCGCCGCGATGCGGCCTTCCACCTCGGTGTCGCCCGCCGGCGTGGGGATCTGGGGCAACTGGGTGCGGTCCTGGAAATTGCGCGGCACCCAGCCACGCTGCACCAGCACGCTGGTGGCACTGCCCTGCAACTGCAGCGGCGTGAGGACGAAGAACCCCGGCCGGCCCTGCATCTGGCGGTTGTCCAAAAAAACGGTGTGGGCGGGCAGCCAGCGGCCGCGCAGCACGATGCGGCGGTGCACCAGCGGGTCGTCCGGCCCCGTGGCCGCAGGCAGGGCCGCGAGCGTGGCGCCCTCCAATGGCGGCCGGGCCGAACGCGCGTCGATGGCGGCTTGCAAGGCTTCCTTCTGCGCCGCGCGGGACAGCTGCCAGCGCCCGAGCGACGCGGTCGCGGCCATGGCCAGCACGGCGGCCAGGCTGACCAGCCAAAATTGCAGGCCAAGTCGGCGTCTTGCAGATGTCACGGGATAATGCGCTCCATGAAATACGTGGTGGTGCTGGCCTTCCTGGCCATTCTGGCGAGCCTCGGTTCCGCGCTGTTCTTCATGATGCGCAACGGCCGCAACGACAAAGCCCGCAGCGGCCACATGGCCCGCGCGCTCGCCGTCCGCGTGGGGCTGTCGATTCTGCTCTTCCTGTGCCTGCTGGCGGCCTGGAAGCTGGGCTACATCCAGCCCACCGGACTGCCGGCCACGCGCTGAGCGCCACCTGGTCTGCCAGGCATCGCCCATGGGCCGCGGCGGGCACCGAAGCACCGCCGCAAAAAAAGCGCCCTGCGGCGCTTTTTTCGTCGGGCCGCCGAGGGGCCTGGATTACAGCCAATAGACCAGCACGTACAGGCCCAGCCACACCACGTCCACGAAGTGCCAGTACCAGGCGGCGCCTTCGAAGCCGAAATGCTTTTCCGGTGTGAAGTGGCCCTTTTGCAGGCGCAACGTGATGAACAGCAGCATCAGCATGCCCACGAACACGTGAAAGCCGTGGAAGCCAGTCAGCATGAAGAAGGTGGAGCCGAAGACCCCGGAGCTGAGCTTGAGGTTCAGGTCGGTGTACAGGTGGTAGTACTCGTAGCCCTGCACGCACAGGAAGACGATGCCCAGCAGCACGGAGGCCCACATGAAGGCGATGGTCTTGCCGCGGTGGTTTTCGCGCAGCGCATGGTGCGCGATGGTCAGCGTAACGCCGGAGGTCAGCAGCAGCGCCGTGTTGATCGTGGGCAGCCAGAACGGGCCGACCGTCTGGAAGGGCTCCACGATGCCGGCGGGCGATGCGGTCATGCCCGCCGCCATGCTGGGCCACACGGCCTTGAAGTCGGGCCACAGCAGCGCGTTGTCCAGGCTGCCCAGGGCCGGCACCGAATGGGAGCGCGCCCACCACAGAGCGGTGAAGAAGGCGCCGAAGAACATCACCTCCGAGAAGATGAACCAGCTCATGCTCCAGCGGTAGGACAGATCGATCTTGTGCCCGTACAGGCCGCCCTCGCTCTCGCGCACGGCATCGCGGAACCACTGGTACAGCACGAACAGCCACCACACCATGCCCAGGGCGAGCGAATACTTGCCCCAGTCATGGCCGTTGACCCACTGGCCCGCGCCCAGGATCACGAAGAACAGGCCGGCCGCCGCCATCACCGGATGGCGCGATTCGGCGGGCACGTAGTAGTACGGGGTCGTGCCGGGGGTAGATGCACTCATGTCAGCTCCTGAATCTCAAATCGTTGTTATCCGTCGGGCTGCGGCCGTCCATCAGACGACCCAGTTGACCAGCGCGATCAGCCCGACCACCAGCAGCAGCGCCGCGGCCAGGCCGACGGCGATGATGTGGATGGGGTTCAGCCGCTCCACGTCCTGCTGGTATTCCGAGCCCTTGCGCAGGCCGATGAACGACCACGCCACCGCCCGCACGGTGCGCAGCAGCGAGCCCTTGCGGCGCACCGGCGATTCGCCGGGGCTGCGCGGGCTCACGATCCGGCCCCCTGCGGCACCAAGCCGGCCGGCAGCGCGGCCGTGGGCTCGGTGGGCGCGGGCGGCGTCTTGCCGCCCACCTCGAAGAAGGTATAGGACAGGGTGATGGTGGTCACGTCCTTGGACAGGCGCGGGTCGATCACGAACGCCACGGGCCATTGCTTTTTTTCGCCCGGCTCCAGCACGTACTGGTTGAAGCAGAAGCATTCGAGCTTGTTGAAGTGAGCGGCCGCCTGCCGGGGCGCGTAGCTCGGGATGGCCTGCGCGGCCATGCGGCGGTTCTGCACGTTCTGGAACTCGTACATCACCGTGGCCAGCTCGCCCGGGTGCACCTGCAGCGAGCGCTGCGCGGGCTTGAAGTCCCACGGGCCGCGCGCGTTGGCGTCGAACTCCACGGTGATGGTGCGGCTCTTGTCCACCTGCGTGTTCGCGGGCACCTTCACATCGCGGCCCGCCACCCCGTTGCCCGGCACCTGCCGCTCGGACAGCGACAGGATGTTGATGCCGGTCATCTCGCAGATGTGCTTGTAGATGGGAATGAGCACGTAGCCGAAGGCGAACATGCCGACCGAGATCACGGCCAGCTTGCCCACCATCTTGGCGTTTTCAGTGCGGAACATGCCCATGGCGCGTCCAGGCTTTCAGCGGGCCAGCCAGGCCATCTTGACCATGAAGCCGACGAAGAAGGCCACGGCCACCGAGGCCAGGATCAGCGCCATGCGCCGGTTGGACTTCTTTTGCTCGGGGGTCATTGCCAGTCCCTCCTCAGCCGATCACGCGGGTGGCCGAGGCGTCCAGCTTCGGAGGCGTCTCGTACGTGTGGAAAGGCGCCGGCGAAGGCACTTCCCATTCGAGGCCCTCGGCCCCTTCCCACGGGCGTTGCGGCGCCACTTCGCCCTTGCCGCGCATCGCGGGCACCACGATGAACAGGAAGAAGTACACCTGCATCAGGCCAAAGCCGAACGCGCCGATGGAGGCCAGCATGTTGAAGTCGGCGAACTGCATGGGGTAGTCCGCATAGCGGCGCGGCATGCCGGCCAGGCCCAGGAAGTGCATGGGGAAGAACGTCACGTTGAACGTGATGAGCGAGCCCCAGAAGTGGATGCGGCCCCGGGTTTCGCTGTACATCACGCCGGTCCACTTCGGCGCCCAGTAGTAGTAGGCGGCGAACATGGAGAACAGCGAGCCGGCCACCAGCACGTAGTGGAAGTGGGCCACCACGTAGTAGGTGTCCTGCAGCTGGATGTCGATGGGGGCCATCGACAGGATCAGCCCGGTGAAGCCGCCCATGGTGAACACGAAGATGAAGCCCACGGCGAACAGCATCGGGGTCTCGAACGTCATGGAGCCGCGCCACATGGTGGCGATCCAGTTGAAGATCTTCACGGCCGTGGGCACCGAGATCAGCATGGTGGCGTACATGAAGAACAGCTGGCCGGTCACGGGCATGCCGGTCGTGAACATGTGGTGGGCCCACACGATGAACGACAGGATGGCGATGGACGAGGTGGCATACACCATGGAGGCATAGCCGAACAGCCGCTTGCGCGAGAACGCCGGCACGATCTGGCTGATGATGCCGAAGGCCGGCAGGATCATGATGTACACCTCGGGGTGGCCGAAGAACCAGAAGATGTGCTGGTACATCACCGGGTCGCCGCCGCCGGCGGGGTTGAAGAAGCTGGTGCCGAAGTGGCGGTCGGTCAGCGTCATGGTGATGGCGCCGGCCAGCACGGGCATCACGGCGATCAGCAGGTAGGCGGTGATGAGCCAGGTCCAGGCGAACATCGGCATCTTCATCAGCGTCATGCCGGGGGCGCGCATGTTCAGGATGGTCACGATGATGTTGATCGAGCCCATGATGGACGAGGCCCCCAGGATGTGCATCGCGAAGATGCCGGCATCCATCGACGGGCCCATCTGCAGCGTGAGCGGCGCATACAGCGTCCAGCCCGCCGCCGGCGCACCGCCGGGCATGAGGAACGAGGTCACCAGCATGATGGCCGCCGGGATCATCAGCCAGAAGCTGAAGTTGTTCATGCGCGCGAAGGCCATGTCGGATGCGCCGATCTGCAGCGGAATCATCCAGTTCGCAAAGCCCACGAACGCCGGCATGATGGCGCCGAACACCATGATCAGGCCGTGCATGGTGGTGAGCTGGTTGAACAGCTCGGGGTTCACCAACTGCAGGCCGGGCTTGAACAGCTCGGCGCGGATCAGCAGCGCCAGGATGCCGCCCACCATCAGCATGGTGAACGAGAACAGCAGGTACAGCGTGCCGATGTCCTTGTGGTTCGTGGCGAACACCCAGCGCCGCCAGCCCGTCGGGCCGTGGTGGTGGTGATCGCCGTGGCTGTCGTGTGCGTGGCCGCCCGCGTGACCGTGGTTGTCGAGAACTGCGCTCATCTTGGATTCCTCAGTGCGTTGGGGCGTGGGTGGCTATTTGCCACGCTGGGCCAGGATCTCGGACGGCTGCACGATCTGCCCCGTCTTGTTGGACCAGGCGTTCTTGGTGTAGCTCACCACGGCCGCCAGATCGGTATCGCTCAACTGCGCCCAGGAGGGCATCGCGCCGTTGGCGGCGCCCTTGAGCACGATGTGGATCTGCTGGGTGTGGTCGTCGCTCTTGACGATGGCGGAGCCGTCCAGCGGCTTGATGGGGCCCGCGCCCTTGCCGTTGGCCTGGTGGCAGGCCGCGCAGTTGGCGGCATAGACCTTCTCGCCGCGCGGCAGGATGTCCTGCAGCGTCCACACCTTGCTCGGGTCGTCCAGCTTGGCCGCGGCCTTCTTCTTCTCGCCGGCCACCCACTGGGTGTAGTCGGCGGCAGACACGACCTTCACGTGGATGGGCATGTAGGCGTGTTCCTTGCCGCACAGCTCGGCGCACTGGCCGTAGTAGTCGCCCACCTTGTCGGCGCGGAACCAGGTGTCGCGCACGAAGCCGGGAATCGCATCCTGCTTGATGCCGAAGGCCGGCACCATGAACGAGTGGATCACATCGTTGGCGGTGGTGATCACCCGCACCTTCTTGCCCACGGGCACCACCAGGGGGTTGTCCACCTTGAGCAGGTAGTCGGCCGGCGCGTTGCTCACGTTGCCGCTGTCGGACATGCGGCGGTGGCTGCTGTCGAGCGTGGAGATGTAGGCCAGGCCCTGGCCTTCGCCGGTGATGTAGTCGTAGCCCCACTTCCACTGGTAACCAGTGACCTTGATGGTCAGGTCGGCGTTGGTGGTGTCCTTTTGCGCCACGAGCACCTTGGTGGCGGGCAGCGCCATGAGGATCACGATGATGAAGGGCACGATGGTCCAGATGACTTCGACGGTCACGGACTCATGGAAATTGGCCGGCTTGACGCCGCGCGACTTGCGGTGCTTCCAGATCGAATAGAACATCACCGCGAACACGGCGATGAAGATCACCGTGCAGATGATGAGCATCATCCAGTGCAGGAACTGCTGCTCCTCGGCGATGCGGGTGACCGGAGGCGCCAGGTTCAATTGGTTGACGGCCGGGCCACCGGGAAGATCCTGCACGGCGTGGGCTGCGGTGCCCACCCATGCACCCGCCATCAGCAGCAAAGAAGCCAGCTTGTTGGAAATGCTCTTCATAGTTCTCACTTCTAAGCCTCAATTAACCAATCCCTGGGCGCCCCCGCGTGGGGTCGGGGCGGCGCACAAAGCCATGCGAATTCCAACATCCAGACCGTGCCCAGGCCTTGGGGCGCAATGCCCGGGCCCTTCAGCGCGGCTGGGTTCCACATGAACCCGGTTTCATCGATGCGGAGCACCGGCGGTGCTTCGCTTTTTGTCTCCTGACCTTCAAGGCCCGCGCGGGTTGGCGCGTGCCCTGCACCGTGCAGCATGCCGTTCCCGTGGTCCGATTGCAAGGCCCGCGGCGACATCCGCTGCACAGCCCCGTACAAACCATGAGAAGGTTGGAAGGTTTCGCGCCGACCGCAGAGCCTGCCGCCGACAGGCGGCCTCCCGGCGGGGCCGCGGGGATCGCACCGCGCAGCAGAAGTTCCGGAACAGCACCGCCAAGAATTGTAGCCTGCTGTTGCGACGGATCATGGGGGCCCTGCCCCCGGGAAAACACCCTCAGGCGCCCGGTTTCCTCGCCCCCTGCAGCATGGCGCGCATGTCCTGCAGCGACACGGCGCTGCTCTCGCTCACGCGCAACCGCGGTGCCGGCTTGAAGGCGTGGCCATAGACGATCTCGAAGGTCAGCGCCAGCTGGCCGCCTTCGTTGGGGTCGGCCAGTCGGTCGGCCAGCGCCTGCTCCAGGCGCTCGCGCCAGCGCCGCCCGCGCAGCGCGGGGAAGCGCGCCGGGTGCAGGTTGCAGCCCAGTTCGCGCAACTCCTGCAGCAGCCGGGCCGGGGTGGCGAAGGTGAGCCGGATGCGCTCCATGTCCATCACCGGTTCGGCGAACCCGGCCTGCACCAGCATGTCGCCCCAGTCGTGCATGTCCGTCATGGCATGGCCGGCGGGCGGCCAGCCCAGTCCGGCGTAGACGGCATGCAGTTCGCGCACGGTGTCGGGGCCCAGGCAGGAGAACATGAGATAGCCGTCTACGGCGAGTGCCCGGTGCCACTGGCCGATCAGCCGCTGCGGGTCGGCGGCCGTGTGCAGCGCCATGTTGGACCACACCAGGTTGACGCTGCCGTCCGCTGGCAGGCCGAACTTCGGAGCACGCCCGCCCCAGCGCGAAGGGCTCCACCATGCCGCGCCCAATGCCTGCTCAGCCACCGGCTGGCGGCGCGCCGCGGTTTCCGCCACCTGGCAGGTGGCCTGGGGGTAACGCTGGCGCACCAGGGCATGGGCCTGCAGGCCACCGCGCACCGGGTCCCAGTCGCACCAGGCGGCCGGGGCCTGTCGGATCCACTGGAGCCGGTCGTCCATGCGCCGGGCGACCTCCTCGTGCAGCCAGGGGGAGACGGCGGGAGCGGCGGCGTGCCAGCGGGCCGCGGCGGGCGGGTCGATGGTGGGGGGAAGGTGCTCTGGCATCGTGGGGAACGGGGGTCGCAGCGAGTATATTGAGTCGATGCTCCACAGGCACCTTGCAGGGATATCGCATTGGCTGGGCGCGGCCCTGGGTGCCGTGCCCAGCCAGTGCGCCGTCTGCCATGCCTGGCCCGCGCGGCGCGTCTGCGATGCCTGCGCCACCCGCTTCGCGCAACCGCAGCCGCGCTGCGCGACCTGCGCCCTGCCCGTGCCGGCGGGCGTGGCGCGTTGCGGGCACTGCCTCACCGACCCGCCGCCGCTGGACGCCTGCCTTGCCGCGGTGGACTACGGCTACCCGTGGGCGCAGGCGCTGGCCGATTTCAAGTTCCGTGCCGATCCCGGCTGGGCGCCGTCGCTGGCCACCCTGCTTCGCAGCACGCCTTGGGTGGAACCGGCCGTGGAAGCGGCCGACTGCCTGCTGCCCATTCCCCTGTCGCGCCAGCGGATGAAAGAGCGCGGCTTCAACCAGGCCGCGCTGCTGGCGCGTGCCTTGTCGCCGGCGAAGGCGGATGCCGCCAGCCTGCTGCGCACCCGCGCCACCGAGGCGCAGAGCGGCCTGCCGCGCAAGGACCGGCTGCGCAACCTGCGCGGCGCGTTCGCGCTGGAGCCCGCACGCGCCGTGCGCATCGCGGGCCGCCGGGTGGTTCTGGTGGACGACGTGATGACCACGGGCGCCACGCTGCACGCGGCGGCGCGGGTGCTGCGCGAGGCCGGCGCCGCGCACATCACCGCGGTGGTGGTCGCCCGCACCGACAGCCCCTGACCGGGGCCGATCGCCGGATCTGGATACGTTTGTTTACGAGCTTTCGCGCCGGGTGCGGCGCAGATGCCGACAATAGACGCCATGTTTCATATCGTTCTTGTCGAACCCGAGATCCCGCCCAACACAGGCAACGTGATCCGGCTGGCCGCCAACACTGCGTGCCGGCTGCACCTGATCGAACCCTTGGGTTTTTCCATGGAAGACCGCCTGATGAAGCGCGCGGGCCTCGACTACCACGAGTACACCGAGGTGCAGCGCCACGCGGGATGGACCGCCTTCCTGCGCGATGCCGAGCCGGACGCCACACGCATGTTCGCCATGACCACGCACGCCACGCTCACGGTGTACGAGACCAGCTTCCGCGCCGGAGACTGGCTGGTGTTCGGCGCCGAGACGCGCGGCCTTCCGCCCGAGCTGCGCGAATCGTTCCCGCCCGCCCAGCAGCTGCGGCTGCCCATGGTGCCGGGGCAGCGCAGCCTGAACCTGTCGAACGCCGTGGCGGTCACGGTGTACGAGGCCTGGCGGCAAAACAGCTTCCTTTGATGCGTTGAGGCCCGGGCCTGGCCTTCAGGCCTGCGGTGCGGGCGCCGCCGCGTCCTGGTCCAGGACGCCAGGGGCCTGCAGCGCCTCCTCCACGGACTTGCGCGTGCGGGCGCTCAGAAAATCCAGGAAGGCCCGCGTGCGTGCGGGCATGAACTTGCGGCTCGGAAAGGCCGCGTACAGCGTGAAGCGCCCCGCCGTCCAGGGCGCCAGCACCCGCACCAGTTGCCCACTGCGCAGGTAGGGTGCGGCCAGATCGACCGGCAGCGAGGTCAGCCCCGCGCCATCCAGCGCAGCGCGCAGCAGGGTCTCGATGTGGTTGGTCACGCAGACCGGCTGCACCTCGATGTCGATGGCCCGGTGGCCCAGCAGGGGATCGAACAGGCGCATCACCCCCGGTTTGGTGTCGCTGCGCCGGCGCAGCAGGCACTGGTGCCGGGCCAGGTCCTGCGGCACCTGCGGCGTGCCGTGGTCCCGCAGGTAGGCCGTCGAGGCGCACACCACGCTGTCGGAGCGCACGATGGGCCGGGTGATGACGTTGGAGCCGAAGACTGCGTCGTCGCTCAGCAGCGTGATGTCGAAATCGCCGATGGGCGGCTCCAGCGAGGAATCCACATGGATGTCCAGCACCACCCGGGGATGCGCCCGATGAAAGCCCTCCACCAGCGGCGCGAGGATGTGGACCGCGAGCACCGGCGGCGCGTGCAGCCGCAGCACGCCGGCGATCTCCGAGGTGTGGGCCTGGGCCGCGGCGAAGGCCTCCTCCACGTCGGCCAGGATGGTGCGCACACGGGCCAGGTAGGCCTCGCCGGCATCGGTGAGCGAGACCCGGCGCGTGGTCCGCTGCAGCAGCCGGGTGCCGATGTGGCTCTCCAGGTCGGCAACCAGCCGGGTGACCGCCGCGGCCGACAGGTCCATCGCGCGCGCGGCCGCGGCGAAGCCACCTTCGTCCACCACGGACTGGAACACGCGCATCGTCAGCAATCTATCCATTGCAGGAATGACGGCGTTTCAAGGGCCGCGATTATTTCAATTTTGTTAATTATTCATTGCCAGGAGTGCTGTTTTTCAAAGGGTTAACCCTGCGTACAGTTCAACCCATCGATGAGGAAGCCTGAAGGCGGACCCACCGAGGCAGGACAAGACCGGCCCCCAACAAGACCAGCCTTGCCCGGAAACACCAACCAATGAAGGACACCATCATGAACAACTACCGCACTCTCGCCACCGCTGCCGCCATCGCCCTGAGCGCCTTCGCCGCCCACGCCGGTGTGGAAGGCGACGGCTCCGACTATCCCGCCCCTGTCGCCGCCTCCAGCGCGCTGACCCGTGAAGCCGTCGTGGCCGACCTGGTGGCCGCCCGCCAGAACGGCACCCTGCCCCGCGCCGGCGACTGGTACGACGTGCCCGCGCCCCTGGCCGTCTCCGGCAACGCCACGGTCGTCACCCGCAAGGAAGTGCAGGCACAAACCGTGGCGGCCGCGAAGTCGCGCAACACGGTCAGCGGCGACCACTGATCTGACCGCACGGCGGCCCGGCCGGTTGCGACCGGCCCAGCCCCTCCTCCAAAAAAGGCCCGCAGGTTCGCCCTGCGGGCCTTTTTCATGGGGCGCCTTCAGGGCGCGGCGCCGTAATTGCGCGCCAGGGACTCGGCCACGCACGCGGGCTTGTCGGACCCTTCGCGCTCGATGGTGACCAGCCAGGTCATCTGGATGCCGTCCGGCGCGGCGGGCTCGCAGGCCTGCAGCGTGAGCCGCGCGCGCAGGCGGCTGCCCACGGGCACGGGCGAGGTGAAGCGCACGCGGTTGAGCCCGTAGTTCACGCCCATCCGCGCGCCGGCGATGGCGAACGCCGATTCGAAGAACCGCGGAATCAGCGACAGCGTGAGAAACCCGTGGGCGATCGGCGCGCCGAACGGGCCCTGGGCCGCACGCTCGGGATCGACATGGATCCACTGGTGGTCGCCCGTGGCCTCGGCGAACTGGTCGATCTGCGCCTGGGTGATGGTGATCCAGTCGGTCACCGCCACCTCGCTGCCCACGCAGGCGGCCACTTCGGAATACGTCTGGAAGGTTTTCATGCGCGCACTTTAGGCCGGGGCGGGCCGTGCGCGTTGTCGGGCACGCGACAGCCGCGCGCGCCGGCCTACTGGTCGAGCCAGTCGCAGATGCCCTGCCACTGCTCCAGGTCGCGCGCCACGCGGCTGGCCGAGACGTCGAAGACCGACAGGCCCTGCGCGGCCAGATGGATGTAGTTCTGCGTGTCGCGCAGCCGGCCCAGCACCGGCAGACCCAGGCTTTCGACGAACTCGCCCAGCTTGTCGGCCGCGATGGTGCGGGCATCGACCCGCATGCCGACGATGCCGATCTGCACGTTCGCCGCATGGCGGCTTTGGGCCAGCTCGTCCAGGAAGCCGCGGATGGCGAAGATGTCGAACACGCTGGCCTGCAGCGGCACGATCACCTTGTCGGCCAGCTGAAGCACCGACTTGAGCTGCGCGCCGTGCAGGCCTGCGGGCGTGTCCAGCACGGCGTGGGTGGCCTCCTTGGGCGGGCGGCCGATGGCGTCGGGCTGCACGGGCCAGTCGCCGATGGGCCGCACGGCCGGGGACCGCAGCCCACGCCAAAGCCGGGACGACTGCTGCGGGTCGGCGTCGCCCAGCACCACGGCGTGGCCCTGGCCGGCGAAATAGCCGGCGATGTTGGTGGCGAGCGTGGATTTGCCCACGCCGCCCTTGGGATTGGCCACTGCGATCACTGGCATGCACGCCTCCTGGGTGTCAAAAGTTGGGTTGGCGGGGGCGATGGTAGCGCCGCCCGGCGCCGGACTGGGGAGTATGAGTCAAAAACCCCTTCATCGCATATTCCACTAGGGCGTATTGCTATATTTTTTATAGCGAACGAATTCAACCGTGCTGGGCCCCGCGCTTGACGAAGAAGAGCCCTGTGCCCACGGCCATCAGCAGGCCGCCGAACACGCGGTTCTGCGCGCGCACCGCGCGGGCGTTGCGCAGCAGGCGGCGCATTGCGCTGGCGCCCGCGGCATAGCCGTGCATGACGGCCATGTCCACCGCCACCATGGTGGCCGCCATGGCGAGCAGTTGCGTCCACAGCGGGCGCGTGTCGGTCATGAACTGGGGCAGCACGGCGACCATGAAGATGATGCCCTTGGGATTGGTGGCGTTGGTCAGAAAGCCCGTGAGGCAGCGCTTTTGCCACGGGCCGGCCGGCGCGGCCTCCCCGCCCGGCAGGGACGACGCATCGCCCGAGCGCCATTGCGCGATGCCGATGTAGATGAGGTAGCACGCGCCCAGGATCTTGACCGCGCTGAACGCCGTCTCGGACGCCAGCAGCAGCGAGCCCACACCCGCCCCGGCGATCACCAGGATCAGCAGCAGCCCCAGTTGCAGCCCCAGGATGGTGGCGCCCGTCTTTCGCACGCCGTAGGTGAGCCCGTGGCTCATGGACAGCACGGCGCCGGAGCCCGGCGAGATCGCGATGAGGCAAGCCGCCGCCAAAAATGCCAGCCAGGTGTGCAGGTCCATGGGTACGCCGGAAAAGAAAGGAAAGAAGATGAAAGGATCGGGAGCCGCCGATCTTACCGATGCAAAATTGCCGAGGTCCCTTCACCGCCTCTCTCTCCACCCCATTCCTTCTCCATGGCCCACGCACCCACCTGGCTCACCTACGGCTTCCTCTACCTGGGCGCGGCCGTGCTCGCCGTGCCCATCGCGCGGGCGCTGGGGCTGGGAGCGATCATCGGCTACCTGGCCGCCGGCATCGCCATCGGCCCCTGGGGCCTGGGCCTGGTGAGCAACGTGCAGGACATCCTGCATTTCGCCGAGTTCGGCGTGGTGCTGATGCTCTTCCTCGTCGGCCTGGAGCTGCAGCCCAGCCGGCTGTGGAGCCTGCGGCGCCCGATCTTCGGGCTGGGCAGCGCGCAGGTGCTGGGGTGCGCGGCGCTGCTGTGGCTCGTGGCGTGGGCCTGCGGCCTGCCATGGCGCGTGGGGCTGGTGGGCGCGCTGGGGCTGGCGCTGTCGTCCACGGCCATCGCGCTGCAGTCGCTGGGCGAGCGCAACCTGATGCGCACCGACAGCGGGCAGAAGGCGTTCTCGATCCTGCTGTTCCAGGACGTGGCGGCCATTCCCATCCTGGCGCTGCTGCCGCTGCTGGGCGCTGCCGCCACGGCCGGCGCGGCGCCCCATGCCACGCCCGAACTGCTGCTGGAGGTGGGCAAGATCGTGGGCGTGGTGGGCGGCATCGTGCTGGGCGGACGGCTGCTGCTGCGCCCGCTGCTGCGCTGGATCGCCAAGAGCAGGACACCGGAGATCTTCACCGCCGCCTCGCTGCTGCTGGTGGTGGGCATCGCCTGGCTGATGGTGATCGTGGGCCTGTCGATGGCGCTGGGCGCCTTCCTCGCCGGCGTGCTGCTGGCCGACAGCGAATACCGGCGCGAGCTGGAGGCCGATATCGAACCCTTCAAGGGCCTGCTGCTGGGGCTCTTTTTCATGGCCGTGGGCATGTCCATCGACTTCGGCGTGCTGATGCGCTCGCCCGGGTTGATGGCCCTGGTGCTGCTCGGTTTTCTGGTCATCAAGGGCGTGGTGATCTACGCACTGGCGCGGGCGACCGGCACGCCGTACCAGGAGCGGCCCGTGATGACGCTGCTGCTGGCGCAAGGCGGCGAGTTCGCGTTCGTCGTGTTCCAGGCGGCATCGACGGCGGGCGCGCTACCGGCCGAAACCGCGTCGCTGCTGATCGGCGCCGTGGCGCTGTCGATGCTGCTGTCGCCGCTGCTGCTGGTGCTGCTGGACCGCGTGCTGCTGCGCCGCTATGCGCGGCTCAGGACCGATGTGCCGGCCGCGGCCGAGATCTCCGAGCCGCAGGAGGCGCCGGTCATCATCGCGGGCTTCGGGCGCTACGGGCAGATCGTCGCGCGCACCATGCTGCTGCAAGCCGTTCCAACCACCGTGCTGGACCACAGCGTGGAGATGCTGGAGGTGGCCCACACCTTCGGCTACCGTGTGTTCTACGGCGACGCCACGCGGCTGGAGCTACTGCGCATCGCAGGGGCCTCGCAGGCCCGCATCCTGGTCATCGCGGTGGACGACACGAGCCAGTCCGTCAAGATCGCTGCATTGGCGCGCGCTCACTTTCCGCAGTTGAAAATCGTGGCCCGCGCCCGCAACATGAGCCATTGGAACGCGCTGCGCGATCTGGGCGTGGAGCACGTCGAGCGCGAGCTGTTCGAGTCCAGCCTGAAGACCGCCCGCACGGTGCTGGAACTCATGGGCCTGCCGGCGCAAGAGGCCCAGCGCGTGGCGGACCGGTTCCGCCAACACAACATCGACCTGGCCAACCGCATGTACCCGCACCACAAGAACCAGGAGAAGTTCATCGCCGTGGCGCGACAAGGGCGCCAGCAACTGGTAGAACAGATGGCCAAGGAGCGGCAGGAAGCCGCATCCGCCGCGGCGGACGCGGGCACTCCTGCGGACGCCGCAGGCCATGCCCCGCCCGCGCAGCGCACCGGCCTGCCGCCGGGCAGCGCCTGACTTTTTCGACCGGCTCCGTGGCCCGGGCCGCGGCCGCCGGCCATCCCCCAAGACCCGTTTGCGAAAGGACACACGAACCCATGCGCCGTTTCGAACTGATCGAAGGAAACTCCAGCAAATTCTGGGAGATCGAGCCCTCCGGCTCCGACCTGAACATCCGGTGGGGCCGCATCGGCACCGCCGGCCAGAGCCAGACCAAATCGTTCGCCGACGCCGCGAAGGCCTCGGCGGCGCTGACCAAGCTGGTCACCGAGAAAACGAACAAGGGCTACAGCGAAGTCGGCGTGGCCCCGGGCGCCGCCATCGGTGCCTCGCCGGCGCCCGCCAAGACGCCCGCGCCCCAGGCCGCTTCCAGGCAGGCGGCCGCAGATGGTGCCGAGCGCTCCGCCACCGCCAGCGCTTCTGCACCGGCTCCCGCCCCGGCGGAAAGCCTGGATGCGCAGTGCGATCGTGTCTTAGCAGCCTTCTGCACGCAATTGGCCGAGGGTGCGGTGAAGGTGGAAGACGTGTTCTCGGCCGCGGTGCTCAAGCGCCAGCACGGCGTGAGCGACCAGGGCGCCTCGATGGCGTTCGAGCGCCTGAAATCCGAAGGCCTGCTGACGGGCTGGGGCACGACCGCGCAGGTCGGCAAGCGCGCGACCGCCCTCGCCCAGGCCCTGCTCGCCGAAGCGGCCGCTGGGGCCGAGACCACCCCGCCGGCCGCAGCGCCCACCGATGCCGCGGCCGGTGACGGCGAGCCCGGCGCGGTGCCGCCCTGGCTGGCCCAGGGCGACCCCGTGCGCCTGCCGTCCCAGATGGAGCGCGAGGCCTATGCCTCGCGCCGTTTCCCACAGGAAGCGAAAGCCGCTGCACTGCCCCAGGCATGGCAGCGCGTGCGCAGCAACTGCGACTTCCTCGTCGACCTGCCCGCCACCGATGCACCCCTGCGCGATCCGCTGCAGCGCACCATCGACCGCCTCGCCCGGCCCACGGCCGAGGCCGATGCAGAGGCCGACACGGCACTGCTCGCGCTGGCCCTGGCCAGTTCGGGCTACTACGGCGAGAACGAACCGGCCGCCGCCATCGTGGACTACCTCGTGGCGCAGTACGGACTGCCCGGGGCCGTCGACATCCTCATGGCAGCGCAGCGCCTGGAGACGACCAACGATTACGACTCGACCACCAAGAAGCGCCGTGCGCACCTGTCCACCACCGTGACCCGCGCGATGAGCAACGGATGGCGCGGGCCGTTGGGCCAGGGCGAGGAAGCCTTCCGCCGCCATCTCGCGGCCGCGCCACAGGCCGAGTGGGAGGTCTGCGCGGACCGCATCGAGGCCGCCCTGCCCTCCCTGCACCCGAGCCGGCAGCCGACGATGGCGCTGCTGCTGCCCGACCGGCCGGCGGTTTCCGACGCGTTGGCGCACCGGCTCGCCGCCGAGAAGGAGGTGCCCGACACCCTGCACTGGCTGATGCTCACGGCCACCGACCCCGCCGCGATCGCGTTGGCCGCGAAGACGCGGCTGGGCTACTCCGAGGGCTTCTGGGGCAACCGGCGCATGGTGGCGACGGCCGTGCGCGAACGCGGCACCGGCGCGGTGGCGGTTCTGGAACGCGGGGCCGCCGAGGAGGCCGCCGGCGAAGCGCTGGCCACCCTCGGCACGCCCGAGGCCGTGCATGCGCTGGCCAAGGCCGCCAGCAGCTCCAAGGGCGCGCTGGCGCGCCTGTCCCTGGCGGCGGACCGCTGGCCGCTCGCGGCGATCGCGGCCCTCTCGCGGCTGGTGGCCGCGGACGGAAAGGACGCCGGCCTGCTCACGCCCATGCTCTCGCGCCTGCTGCGTGCGCACGGGCAGAGCGTGCCGCTGCTGCGCCCCTGGCTGGATGCCGCCGCGCAGGCCGCCGTGGACCGGCAGCTGGCCCTCCTCACCGGCCCGGCCGAGGTGGCCGCCCGCGAAGAATTGCCGGCCGTGCTCGCCGATCCGCCCTGGCTTGCGAAGACCGCGCGCAAGACCGCGGCGGCGCTGGCGCTGGAGCCGCTGCCGCTGCCCCCCGTCGAGGAATGGGCGCCGGGCGAACGCGAAGAGGCGCAGCGTCTCAACTCGTGGCATCTCAACCGCTTTGCGAAAGCGGCGCAGGACGTGCTGGAGATGGTGGATCTGCTGGGCTTCGACACGAACAGGAAAAAGCAGCTCGCCCCCCTGGCCGAGGACGCCGCGCGCGCCATCCGGGCGGGAGACGCCGACGCGCTCATCGCGGCATGGCGCGCCATGCTGGCCGAGCGCAAGCGCGAGCGCTACTACTGGTATTCCTTCGACTGCGTGGCCGTGGCCACGCTGCCTCCAGCGCTTGCCGTGCCGTTCTGGAATGCCGTGGCGGGCGAGGCCGAGGGCTACGGCGTGGGCCATGCGATCGCCAAGCTGGGCCTGCCCGCGCTGCCGGCGCTCACCGCCATGGTGCGCGCGAAGCCGGCCGAGAACCTGGCCTGGGCGATGCACTACGGTGCCGTGGAGATCGCCCCCACGGCCGCGCGCGCGTTCGCCAAGCTCAAGACCGCGCGCGACACCGGCCGCGCCTGGCTGCTGAAATACCCCGAGCACGCGGCCTGTGCGCTCATCGCGCCGGCCCTGGGCAAAGCGGGCGAGGCGCGCGACTGCGCGGGCGCCGCCCTGCGGCTGCTGCATGCGCAGGGACACGGGGCCCTCCTGATGGAGGTGGCCGGCCGCTACGGTGACGACACGGTCCTGCAGGCGCTGCGCACCGTGCTCGACGAAAGCCCGCTGGACCGCTTCCCGACCAAGCGCGCCAAATTGCCCGAATTCTGGCAGCCGCGCGGCTGGCGCCGCCCGGTGCTGCAGGACGGCCCGGGCCGCGGCAAGGCGCTGCCCGACGAAGCGCTCGACGCGCTCGGCCAGATGCTGACCTTCCCCACGAGCGAGGAGGTTTATGCCGGCATCGCCGTGGCGCGCGAGGCCTGCACGCCCGATTCGCTGGCCGACTTCGCATGGGATGCGTTCGGCGCCTGGCTCGAAGCGGGCGGCCCGTCGAAGGACGGCTGGGCGCTGACCGCGCTGGGCCTGCTGGGTACCGACGACACCGCCCGCCGGCTCACGCCCTTCATCCGCGCCTGGCCCGGCGAGTCGGCCCATGCGCGCGCCGTCACCGGGCTGGACGTGCTCGCGCAGATCGGCACCGACGTCGCGCTGATGCTGCTCAACGGCATCGCACAGAAGATCAAGTTCAAGGGCCTGCAGGACAAGGCACGCGAGAAGATCGCCGCCATCGCCGAGGCGCGGGGCCTGAGCCCCGAGGAACTGGAGGACCGCCTCGCGCCCGACCTGGGCCTGGACGCGCAGGGCACGCTGCGGCTCGACTTCGGTCCGAGGGCGTTCAAGGTGGGCTTCGACGAGACGCTCAAACCCTATGTGCGCGAGGTCTCGGGGGACGGCAGCGACGGCGCGCGCCTGCCGGACCTGCCCAAGCCGAAGAAGACCGACGACCCCGACCTCTCGGCGCAGGCCGTGGAGCGCTTCAAGCTGCTCAAGAAGGACGCGCGCACCATCGCCAGCCAGCAGTTGCTGCGCCTGGAGGTGGCCATGTGCGCGCGCCGGCGCTGGACGCCGCAGGTGTTCCGCACCTTCCTCGCCGGCCACCCGCTCGTGCGCCACATCGTGCAGCGCCTGGTCTGGGGCGTGTACGAGGTGCCAGATGGCGGCAGCTACGGCGGCCGGCTCGCGGCCTGCTTTCGCGTGGCGGAAGACGGCAGCACCACCACGGCCGAGGACGACCCGTTCGATATCCCGGAGGGTGCGCAGGTGCGCATCGGCGTTCCGCATGCGCTGGAACTGTCGCCCGAGGACGCCGCAGCCTTCGGCCAGATTTTCGCGGACTACGAGCTGCTGCAGCCGTTCCCGCAGATCGGCCGCGACACCTACACGCTGACCGAGGCGGAGAAGGCGGACATCAAGCTCTCGCGCTGGACCAAGGCCAAGGTGCCCACGGGCCGCGTGCTGGGCCTGGTCAACAAGGGCTGGCGCCGCGGGCAGGCGCAGGACGGCGGCGGCATCTGGTACTTCACCAAGCCGCTGGGAGCCGCCCATGTGATCGAGTTGCACCTGGACCCCGGCATCATCGTGGGCATGGTGGACGAGTACCCCGAGCAGGAACTGGGCGAGGTGCAGGTGGGCAAGCCTTCCGCGTGGGGCGAGTTGCAGAATGCCGAGCCCATCGGCCGTCTGGACGCCATCTCCGCCAGCGAGCTGATCCGCGACCTGGAGGGGCTTCGCGCCTGACCGGCCATCGCATGGCTGCCCCCTGCCTTTCCCATCCCTGACCGACCGCACCATGGCCATCTCCCGCAAAACACCACCTCCCGGCGAAGCCGCAACCGCGGGAGTCCCGCTGCAGCGGCCGCCTTCCGAAATCCTCCATGCCGCGGAACTGGAGCGCCTGCGCGCACAGGACACGGACCCGCGCCCGCCCGGCTGGTCGCTGGGCCTGCGCGCCGCGCGGGCCTTCATCCTGGGCGATGCGGCGCTGGGCATCGCCCCCAAGATCGTCGCGCCCGTGGCAAGCATCGAACGCATGCTGGTCACGCTGGCCACCGGCCGCGGGCTGATGCTCGTGGGCGAGCCCGGCACGGCCAAGTCGCTGCTGTCGGAGCTGCTCGCCGCGGCCGTCTCGGGCATCTCCACGCTGACCATCCAGGGCGGCGCCTCGACCACCGAGGACCAGATCAAGTACGGCTGGAACTACGCCCTGCTCATCAACGAAGGCCCCAGCCCGCGCGCGCTCGTGCCCGCACCGCTCTACCAGGGCATGCAGCAGGGCCGCATCGTGCGGTTCGAGGAGATCACGCGCGCGCCGCTGGAGGTGCAGGACTGCCTGCTCGGCATGCTCTCCGACCGCGTGATGGCGGTGCCCGAGCTGGCGGGCGAACACGCCATGCTCTACGCCCGCGAGGGCTTCAACATCATCGCCACGGCCAACACGCGGGACCGCGGCGTGAACGAGATGAGCGCCGCGCTCAAGCGCCGCTTCGACTTCGAGACCGTCTTCCCGATCCTCGACTTCGACCGGGAGCTGTCGCTCGTGCAGGACGCCAGCGCGCGGCTGCTCGCGCAAAGCGGCATCCCGCACGCCGTGCCGGCGCCGGTGCTGGAGCTGCTCGTGTCCACCTTCCGAGACCTGCGCGGTGCACCGGCCGACGGCCAGCGCGGCGCGTCGCCCGATGCGGCCATGGACCGCCTGAGCGCCGTGATGTCCACCGCCGAGGCCGTGAACGTGGCCCACGCGGTGGGCGTGCGCGCCTGGTTCCTGGAGCGGCGCGAGGGCTCGCCCGCCGACCTGGTGGACTGCATCGCCGGCACCATCGTCAAGGACAACGCCGACGACCGCGCCAAGCTGCGCCGCTATTTCGAGCAAAAGGCCGCCAAGCGCACGGGCGGGCACTGGCGCGCGTACTACGAAGCGCGCCACCGGCTGCCGTGAAGGCCGGCACGGCGCCGCCCGCCGACCCCGTCATCCTCGGCGTGCGCCACCACAGCCCCGCCTGTGCGCGGCTGGTGGCGGCGCGCATCCGGGCGCTGCGGCCCGCGTTCGTGCTGATCGAGGGGCCCGCGGATTTCAACGACCGGCTGGACGAGCTCTACCTGCCGCACCGCCTGCCGGTGGCGATCTACAGCTACCTGGCGCGCGGCGGCACGCACCGCGGATCGTGGACGCCCTTCGCCGATCACTCGCCCGAATGGCAGGCGCTGCAGGCCGGGCGGGAAGCCGGCGCGCAGGTGCGCTTCATCGACCTGCCCGCCTGGCACGACGCGTTCGCCCATCTCGAGAACCGCTACGCCGATGCGGCCGATGCCGAGCACCAGGCGCGGGCCGAGGCCTACGAGCGCGCGCTGGCGGACAAGCTCGCGGTGCAGGGCCGCGACGCGCTCTGGGACCACCTCTTCGAAGACGCAGGGCCGGAGGATGCGCAGGCCGGCTGGGAGGCCAGCGATGGCCTGGCGCTGCGCCTGTCCACGTACTTCGGCCACCTGCGCGGCGAGGGGGAGGCGGGTTCGCTCGGCAACCAGGCGCGCGAACAGATGATGGCGCGCTGGATCGCCTGGGCCATGGCGCAGGACCGCGGCGCCGTGCTGGTGGTGTGCGGCGGCTACCACGCACCCGCGCTCGCGCGGCTCTGGCGCGAGATGTCCCCCGGCGAGCCGGAGACGCCGCAGCCCGCGGAAGACCCCGAAGACACTATCAAAAATATAGCAAACCAACCAATTACCACTAAGGCATCGGCACGATTTGGCTCTTACATCGTGCCCTACACCTTCCGGCGGCTCGATGCCTTCGCGGGCTATGCGTCGGGCATGCCGTCGCCGCAGTACTACCAGTGGCTCTGGGAGCACGGGGCCGAGGGCGCGGCCCGCGAGTTGCTGCGCGGCGTGGTGCAGCGCCTGCGCGAGCGCCAGCTGAGCGCCTCCACCGCCGACCTGATGGCCGTGCATGCGCGCGCGCTGGGGCTGGCGCGGCTGCGGGGGCACCGCCAGCCGTTGCGCTCGGACTGGCTCGACGCCCTGGCGGGCGCCTTGGTGAAGGAGGCGCTCGACGCCCCCCTGCCCTGGACCTACCGTGGCCCGCTGCGTGCCGGCACCGCCCCGGTGCTGGTGCAGGCGATGGACGTGCTGGCCGGCGACACGGCGGGCCGCCTCGCACCGGGCACGCCGCAGCCGCCGCTGGTCGCGGCCGTGCGGGCTGAGCTGGCCGCGCAGGGCCTGCCGCTGCGTGGCACCGTCACGCTCGACCTGCTGCAGGAAGGCGACCGCGCCAGGAGCCGCGTGCTGCACCGGCTGGCGTTGCTGCAGTTGCCGGGCGTGGTGCGCACGCGCGGCCCGGCGATGGCGCTGTCGGGCGAACGCGGCGAGGCCTGGAGCCTCAGCGAACCGCTGGAGCAGCAGGCCGCGCTCATCGAGGCGGGCGCCTGGGGCGCCACGCTGGAAGACGCGGCGCGGGCGCGCCTGGAAGACCGCCTGCGCCAGGCACGCGGGCGCATCGCGCCGCTGGCCGAAGGCCTGAACAGCGCGGCCTGGGCCGGCCTTGCGGACCTGAGCGACGGGCTGCTGCGGGACATCGGCGACGCCATCGCGCAGGAGCCGCGTTTCGAGGCGCTGGCCCCCGCGCTGGGGCTGCTGCACACGCTGCTGCGCCACGGCCAGATGCTCGGCATGGCCGGCGCACCCGTGCTGCGCATCGCGGTGGAGGCCGGCTTCGACCGCGCGCTCTGGCTGCTCGAAGCCCCCGCCGCGGTGGCCACCGCCGACACCGAAGACCATCTGCAGGGCCACCGCGCGCTGCAGCGCATCGTCGCCGACACGCTGGCCGACCTGGAAGACGGCACGCCCCATCCGCTCGCGCTGGAACCCGCGCGCGCCCTCGCGGTATGGCAGCGCAAGGCGGCCGACCCGCAGGCCGCACCGGTCAGCCGCGGCGCGGCGCTGGGCGCGGTGCTGGCGCTGTCGGGCCGCCTGGGCGGTGGCTCGGAAGGCGGCGATGCCGCCACCCCCGAGGCCGGCGTGCAGGAAGCCATGGACCTGCTCGCCGCCATGACCGCCGCCACGCTGGGCGACGCCCTCGCCGGCCTTTTGGCGCTGGCGCGCGAGGCGCTCGCCACCGAACCGGCCTTCGCCGCCGGCATGGACCGCCGCATCCGGGCGCTGGACGACGAAGACTTCGTGCAGGCCCTGCCGGCGCTGCGGGCCGCCTTCGCCTGGCTGCCACCGCGCGAGCGGGGCCAACTCGCCGGGCAGGTGCTGTCGCTGCACGGCGCGCAGCACCTGCCGCGCCGCACCCTCACGGCCGCGACCCCGGGCGCCCTGCCCCCCGAAGCACTGGCCCGTGCCCGCGCCGGCGAAGCCGCGGCCGCGGCGCGGCTGGCCGCGTGGGGCATCGACGCCGGCACCGGAGCCCCTGCATGACACCGCTGACCATCCCTGACCCCCTGCAGCGCTGGCGCCTGTTGCTCGGCGAACCGGCGGAACCCGCGTGCGGCGCGCTCGGCGATGCCGCGCAGGCGGCCGATGCGGCGCTCGAATGGCTCTACGGCCGCGACAGCGATCGCGCCGAGCGCGGCGAGCGCAGCGCGGGCCTGGGACCCTCGGCGCTCAGCACGCCGGACTGGATCAACACCATCCACACGCTCTTTCCCAAGGAAGTGATCGAGCGGCTGGAACGCGATGCGGTGGAGCGCTACGGCATCGACGAAGTGGTGACCAACCTGGAGGTGCTGGAGCGCATCGAGCCGTCCGAATCGCTGCTGCGCGCGGTGCTGCACACCAAGCACCTCATGAACCCGCAGGTGCTGGCCGCCGCCCGCCGGCTCGTGGCCGAGGTGGTGCGGCGCATCATGGAAAAACTCGCCACCGAAGTGCGCCAGGCGTTCAGCGGCAGCCGCGACCGGCGCCGCCTCTCGCGCATGAAAGTGGCGCGCAACTTCGACTTCCGGCGCACCCTGCAGGCCAACCTGCGGCGCTGGGACGCGGCGCGTGGCAAGCTCTACGTGGAGCGGCCCATTTTCATCAGCCGCACGCGGCGGCATGCCGAGCCGTGGGACATCGTTCTGCTCATCGACCAGAGCGGGTCGATGGTGGACTCCGTCATCCACAGCGCGGTGATGGCCGCCTGCCTTTGGCAGCTGCCGGGCATGCGCACGCGACTGGTGGCCTTCGACACCCAGGTGGTGGACCTCACGGCCGATGTGTCCGACCCGGTGGAGCTGCTCATGAAAGTGCAGCTGGGCGGCGGCACCGACATCGCCCGGGCCGTGGCCTATGCGCAATCGCTCGTCGCCAACCCGGTCCGCACCATCGTCGTGCTGGTGAGCGATTTCTACGAGGGCGGCGACCCCGGAGAACTCGTGCGCCGCGTGAAGGCGCTGACCGGCGCGGGCGCGAAGGTGCTGGGCCTGGCCGCGCTCGACGCGCAGGCCGAGCCCGCCTACGACCGCGAGATGGCCGCGCGCCTCGTGAAGGAAGGCGCGCAGGTCGGCGCCATGACCCCGGGCCAGCTCGCGGGCTGGCTGGCCGAGAAGGTGCAGGCATGAACGCGCCGCTGCGGGCCGACCTGCTCGAACTCACCCCGGAGGCGCTGACGGCGCTGGCCAACGCGGGCTTCGTCAAGCGCGCGCAGAAGGACGTGGCGGCCAATGTGCTGCCGCGGCTGGAGACCGAACCCGACGGCACCGTGCGCGCGGAATTCGACGACGGCGCGCGCACGCGCCTGCCGCCGGGCCGCACGCTGCGCGATGCCGCATGCACCTGCGCCGCGAGCGGCATGTGCCGCCACCGCGTGATGCTGGTGCTGGCCTATCAACAACGGCACGGCACGGCGAGCGCCCCTGCGGTCGATGCGTCCACGGCCGCAGCGCCGCCCACGGAATCGGGGGGCGCCTGGAGCCCCGCGCATTTCGACGACGCGGCGGTGTCGGCCAGCGTGGCGACCTCGGTGCTGGAGCAGGCCGCGCGGCTGGCGGCCTCGCGCCCCGTGGTGGCGGTGCAGCCGTGGCAGGGTCCCGCCGCGCCGCCCACGGCCCGGTTGCCGATGTGCACCGTGCGGTTCTTCTCGCGCAGCTCGCTCGTGCATGCGCGCTGCGACTGCCAGCAGGGCAGCGGCTGCGCGCATGTCGTGGTGGCGCTGTGGGCGTTCCGCGCCGCGGGCGATCTGCCCGCGGGCGGCGACGAAACCATGGTGGAAGTGCCGCCGCGCGCGGGCACCGGGCAGGCCGGTGCCGGCACCGATGGCGGCAGCGGCACCGCGGCGGCACCCGCGCAGTTGCAGTCCCCCGAGGCGCTGCGCCTGCGCGAGGCGCTCGATGCGGTGCTGCTGTCTTTGTGGCTCGACGGATCGGCCCAGCCCACGATGGCCCTGGCAGCGCGTTTCGAAGCGCTGCGCGCGCAGGCGCAGGCCCTGGGCTGGCGCTGGGTGGACGACGGCATCGCGGAGCTGTGGCTGCTGCTGCAATCGCTGCAGGCCCGCAGCAGCCGGCACGACCCGCTGCGTCTGCTGGCCGTGGCGGCCGAGCTGTGGGCGCGCCCGCGTGCCGCGGTTCACGCCGAGGCCGTGGCCGCGGACAGGACGGGGGCAGCACGCCCCGCGCTGCATGCCAGCCAGATCCTGGGCACGGGCGTGAAGGGCGAGGTCGCGCTGGACCACATCAAGCTCGTCTCGCTGGGCGCCGCGCTCTGGTCCGACGCAGCCGCCGAAGGCGCCAACGTGCTCTTCGCCGATCCGGACACGCAGACCGTGACGGTGCTGGAACGCCAGTGGCCGCGCGGCGAAGGCGCCGGCGGACCCGCGCAGGCCCTCGCCGGACGGCGCGTGGCGGGGTTTCCGCTGCGGCAGATCGCGACCGGGCAGGTCATCACCAAGACCGCCACGCGCCGCGCCAACGGCCTCATCGACATCACCGCCGGGGCGCGCCAGACCGGCGTGATGCCGCTCTCGCCTGCGGCCTGGGACGAGCTGGCCCCGCCCTTGCGCCAAGCCAGCGTGCCAGCGCTGCGCGAGCGCCTGCGCGCCGCGCTTCCCGATTTCGTGCAGCCGCGCCAGGCCGCCACCGGCGCGGCCAGCGGGGCATCGGGCGCGCTGCATGTGGTGGCGCTCGAAGGCGGCATGCAGGTGCAGGACTGCGAGTGGGATGCCGCCGAGCAGTTGCTGCATGCGCGCATCGTGGACGCGCAGCACGAGGACGCCGGGCCTGCACTGCACCTTGCGCTGCCGCACCGTGCGGCCGCGCCGGGCGCCGTGGACGCGCTGGCCCGCGCGCTGGCGGGCGAATGGGGGCCGCTGCGCGCGGTGGCCGGGCCGGTGGCGCTGCGCGGCGGCGAGGCGGTCATGCAGCCGCTGGCGCTGCTCACCCAACAGCGCGCGGTGGTGCCGCAGATCGAGCCGCCCGCCGCACAGCCGCTGGCTTTGCGCACCTGCGCTGATGTGCCAACGCCCCTGCAGGCCCTGCTCGATGAAACCTTGCAATCGCTGGCCCAGTGGCTGCGCCAGGGCCTGCGCCACCAGCCAGGCGGGCTGGACGCACGCGCGCAGTCGCAGGCGCGGCAGCTACGGCAAGGCGGCCTGGACCGCAGCGCAGAGCTGCTCGAAAGCCTGGGCGAGCACCTGCGCTCGGCCGACCGCGCACCGCTGCTGGCCGCGCTCTCCACGCTGGCACTGCTGTTGCAGGCACAAAGCGGCGGCTAGGGCGGCGGCAAGACCGCGCGGGCGGCCCCTGCAAGTGGGTGCCAGCGCATCAGGGCACGCACGCCGCGCGGCCGACATCGGCGGAAGGTTTTTGCTTTGTCGTCGTGGCTTGGGTCCAGGTGGCTTACCACTGCTCCCAGCAGGGGCAGCAGAAAGCCGGCTGGCTCAGTTCAGCACATCCTTCAGCGGCTTGCTCGCGGTGAACTTCGGCCCCTCGCTAGCCTTGATCTTAAGGGCCTTGCCCGTCTTCGGATTTCAATGTTCGCGCGAGGATTGCAGGCAGGCCGGCCGTTCCAGGGCGCGCCGCGCCATCTGCTGTGGGACAGCAGTGCCAACACGTCGGCGGCAGTTCGCTCGCGGCTGGATGTGCTGGAAGCGAAACACATCACCGATGAGGTTGGAAACAGCCGCGCCAAGGGCTGCGTGGAGAACCGCAACAACATCGAGGAGACGCAGTTCGAGAGCCGACTGCGGTTCGAATCCGTGGAAAACGTAGACCAGCTCAACGGTGCTGCGTTCGCTTGGACCAAGCCTACTGCGCCAACCCGATACCGGGCACGGACATGGGAATGGACAGGCGCCCCGCTGCCGCGGTGTACCAATCGGTAACGTAGTGACAACCGCAGGCCAGTCCGCGTGCCGGCCATCAGGATGGCCGGCATGCGGCCGGTGCCGAGCCACTTGTAGAGGCTGTCATGAGTCACGTCCATGCGGTCGGCGATGCCCTCCACTGAGAGGGTCCGGCGCTCTTGTGCGAACTCTTTGCATAATGGCCCGTGACGATTAAATCGAATAACTCGGAGGACAAGTAAAGTGGCACAAAGAGCAAGAACAGTAGTTGTAAGTGCGATGAATATTGCGATGCATCGTCCACATAGCCGGGAGCGCTACGTCGAACTTTTCAGTTCGGCTTATGACGTACACAAGCTCTACGCTCAAGGAGAAATTCACGGGCTGATCTTGGGGAGTCTTTATGGCATTGGAGATGCTGTTCAAACTAACGAGCTCTCGGGCGAGATCTACCGCTTCGTTAAAGTCGACGCGAACGAACCGTGGTTCAACACGGTCACACGCAAGCAAGCTACTGAGAAAGAGGTACAGCAGATCAGTATTCCTCGGCATCTTCTGGCGCATATGCAGAAGATCCCCTTCATTTTTTTCCCGCGGGAGCACGAACTTTGGTACGTCTCCAAGGACAAGTCAGGAGTGCTTGCGCCGGGGATAGTAGAGAAGTATTTGCAAACACTGTTTGATCACGTGGTTGCGGACCAGCAGTTTCCACAGGTTGACGTTACAGCGCTGCCTGACGAAGATGCCTTGGAGGAGGTCTTCAACGTTCCGGGGCTGCATCGTGTCGAGCTAACGTTCAAGCGTCCCAACCCTGACGATGTGGGTGACTTGGCAGCCAGATTTGAACAGCGCCTAGCAGGGCTGAATGTGCAATCTCGACAAGAAGTACTGACGGCAAAAAGGGGCGATCGCCTGCAACCAGATCCGCAACTTCTAGCAGAAGCTGAGGTTGCTGCTCGTAACGGCCGGGTGACAAGCGTGGGAGTGGATGAGCACGGCACCCCTATCGAGGTGACTACAGCGAAAAGACCTAAGCGCGTGTTTATGCGCTTCTCCGAGGCAAAAGAGACGATCAGGGAATTGATTAAAAGGGCCAAAAATCAGTAGCCAATAGGATGAGCACTTTATGTATCGCAGCGTTTCCCATGTCTTCAAAGCGTACTGGGTTGCCTATGGTGGCCTCCGTGCTTTGGTGCGCTCGCCATACATGCACCTTTCCCTGGTCCTTCTTGCGCTCACTTGGAATACTTGGTGGTCACCTGTATGTGCTCCAGGTGGAAGCTGCACGGCTTGGTGGGATCAGAATCTCTCCGTACTTCCCAACGTTCTAGGCTTCACTCTCGGCGGATTTGCCATCTTCATTGGCTTCGGCGACGAGAAGTTCCGATCCTTGCTTGCTGATCCTGACCCGCAAGACTCAGGTGGGGAAACCTTGCCTACCATGTATCTGGGTCTTTGCGCGACGTTCGTGCATTTCATTCTGGTGCAGGCCTTGGCGCTTCTTAGCGCCGTTGTGGCAAAAGCCTGGTGGTTTTATACCCCTGCGATGGATCCAATCCGTGACTGGCTCCCCTGGATGAATGCCCTTGGCGGCGTATTTGGCTATGGATTTTTTCTCTACGCCTTGACGTCTGTAGTTGCCGCAACTATGCATGTGTTTCGCATTGCAATGATGTACTCGCAGTTTCGGAAACATCTCGGAGTATCGCAAGCGCAATCCGCAAGAGGCTCCACCGGGCAGCAAAAGGATTAAGGTTCTGGCTCCCAATACACGGCCCCCTTCGCAGGAAGACTGATGGCTTTCCATCATCGTCTTGCAAGCAGTGCCTGTGAAACACGTCATCCCTCTGTGGCTACGCGCCGCGTAATAGCCTGTTCCTGCTGGTGGCGGTGCTTCTGCTAGCGCTGATCGCGTTGGTGTCTCTGGCCCAGTTGCCTGTGGTGCTATACAAGGCCGCACTCATTGTGCTGACGGCAGTGCTGGGTTATTGGCTCGACCGTGTGCTTTCCTCTACGCGCCCCGACGGCTTCCTTTACCAGGATTGATGGCTGGGCATGGACAAACCTCTCGGGACGTGGACTACCGCGTAGTGCCGGGAGACCAGCATGTGTACATCACCGCCATGGCGGTCGGATTTGTGGTCCTCGGCGTGGCGTCGGGCCTGTGACCATGTGGCAGTACTTGTTGCGCAAGGGTCGTGGCCTTGTTCTGCGCTTTTACTGCTGCGCTGTGAATTTTCGCCCTGTCGGCTATCTCCTCTGTTGCAAAAGCCCAGGCGCCCACGGCAGCGCAGCAAACACCGCTCCCTGCTCATCCGCTCGGCGCATGCGGTATGGGGCCTGGATGCTCCGGTGGCCGTGTTCACCGCTCAAGTGCATCAGGAAAGGGAAAGCGCCTGGCGCGCGGGCGCTGCCTCGCACGTCGGAGCGGCCGGTCTGGCGCAGTTCATGCCGGCCACGTTGAGGGGGATTTCAACCACTGACCCTGCGCTGCGCGCAAATCAGCCCTTTAGCCGCACCGCGTCCTGGTAGTCCTGCAGCCGCGCTACCTGGACTGGGGCCCGGGCTGCGAGCATGGCATTCCTAGTTTTTGGCTGTGGACTGCCTGCTGGCTATGGCGGCCAAGGACGGCGTCCTATTGGAACGCGAGGCCAAGCGCTTGGCCCGTGATGCTGCTGGTGGATGACAACAATTGTGGCGGTCAGCACCAATGCGAAGTACGGCGCGATCCACCAGTTCGGCGGCAAGATCGACCAGCCCGAGCGCGCCACCATAGTGCGCTATCGAAGCGTGGCGGGCACGGTGTTGTTTGCGGGCAAGAAGCACAAGACCGCGACGGTGAGGGCGTTAGCGATCCCGGCGCACAAGGTCAAGATGCCGGCTAGGCTGTACTTGGGTCTCAGTGCGGCGGACGATGCGGAGATTCGCGAGATCATCCGCGAGTGGGTTATGGAGCGCAGCCTGGAGCGTTTGGTGTAGCCAACCCAGGCTCGGCAGGTTTGCGGTTAGGGGCGCGCGGGCCGACGATTGAGGGGGTCGCCAATCACAACAAATTTGCGGTGATGTTGTAAGGGTCGCGCAAGGTAGCACGGCGGTAATGCCGAGCGCTGGCGGGAGGCCAGTGCGCCGCGGGGATGTTCCCGCGGCCTTTGCATAAAAAGAACGCCCATGCCCGACATTGCCCTTACCTGCCGCCGCGAAGGATGCGGCACGCCCGTGGAAGTTTCCGACGCGGGTACCATCAGCCATCTCATGTTCAAGCTGCGCCAGTTCTATCGCCAATCCACCCTGGCGGCGGATGAGGCGGCGCAGTATTGGGCGAACGTTGCCACTACCTCGGACAATTCGTTCGCTCCGCTGGCGCATGTGCCTGGTGTGTTCGCGGCGCTCTGGACGCCGGATGTGGCGCCGACCACCGCCACCGTGCTAGGCGCGGCGGGTTACGGGTTCGCGGCACTGCCAAAGCACCTTATCCACTTCACGACGACGGCGGGGGCGGCGGGCATCGCACGAACTGGCGTCATCCACGCGAGCCGGGCTGGAGCGAATGGGGTTTTTGGCCCAGGCGTGTACATGGCGAGATTGGGTCCGCCATTGAACATGATGATCAAGGAGGTGGCAACAGTGCCCATTCATCTGCCCACACCGGCTGGCACGGTGCGCATCCTGCCTTACTTGGTCTATGTGCGCTGGGGCGGTCGCGGCCTCAAGATCGCGAAATGAAGTCTCGCGGATTCTCTTTCTACGCCCGCTGGTTCAGTGCCGTCTTCGCCTGGACCTGCTGGGCTCTCACCTATTTCCATTCGTGGTGGTGGATGGTTCCCTCGCTCATTCCCTACGTGCTCTGCAACCAATTCCTTGGTGACCATGAAGACAGGCATGCCAAGGGCGATGACGACCGGACGCCGTAGCGCGGCTACCGCTACGGCCGCGCGCCTCAAATAGGTCCTGGTTCCCACGACGCCAAGCCCGCCGCCGCCGACCATGGCTACACGCATTTCCCCAACACCCTCCGTAGCGCCGTAGTCATCGCCGCCTGCATCTTTTCCGTGCAGGCGGCGGGAGGCGATGGGCTGATGCGCCGGGTCCAGTTTTCGCCATACCGGTGAGTTTCGTTCGGGCGAAGTGCGCCTTGAGGAAGTGCCCGCCTGGCGCCTCTTTCCGGTTCGGCAGCCTCCATATTAATTTGAATGATAATTATTCTTATTAGAATTGATTCACTTTCTCGTCGCTTGGTCTGGCTGCCTACTCCTCGCCTCTTCCCTCTCCCGCATTTCCATGGTCCACACACGTTCCGACGCGGCGCACTTGCCTGCCTACGCCACTGTTTTCCTGCGCCCTTTCCTGCGCCTTTCAATGGCCCGTTCCCCGGCACGCACCCTGCGCCGCTGCGCACTGACGCCTCTGGCCCTGTGCCTTTCGCAAGCCGTCATGGCCCAGGCCGGCGCGGACGCAACGCCGCAACTGCAGGAAGTGCGCATCAACGCCAGCACCGAGAAAGACGTGGGTTTCGCGCCGACCGAAGCGCAGACAGCGGGCAAGGCACCCATGCGCCGGCTGGAAACCCCGCAGTCGGTGAGCGTGGTCACGCGCGAGCAGATGGAGTCGCGCCAGATCGCCAACCTGCAGCAGGCGCTGCAGACCGTGGCCGGCGTGAGCCCGGTCAACTTCGGGCGGCGCGGCTTCGACGACATCAACATCCGGGGCTTTCGCTCCACCGAATCCATCCTCATCGACGGCCTGGTGCAAAGCCCCGGCATGTGGACGCGCCTCACGCCCTACGGCTACGAGCGCTTCGAGGTGCTCAAGGGCGCGGCCTCCGTGCTGTACGGGCAGGTGCAGCCCGGCGGCATCGTCAACGCCATCAGCAAGCGGCCCAAGCGCGATGCCTTGAGCGAAGTGGGTGTGGAGGTGGGCAGCTTCGGCCAGCGCACCTTGCAGGCCGACATCAACCGCCCGCTGAACGAGTCGGGCAAGGCGGCGTTCCGCATCAACGCCCAGGTCTCGAACAGCGACGATCCGACCGACTTCATCTACCGGCGCGACCGCTGGATCGCGCCTTCGCTGTCGCTGGACCTGGGCGCGCAGACCGATCTGGTGCTGTTCGCCACCTACAGCCAGAGCAACTGGATGCGCCAGCAGGGCATCACGCCCTACGGCACGGTGCTGCCCAACCGCAACGGCCCTGTGCGGACCACGCTGTACACGGGCGATCCGAGCTTCGGCGGCTATGACATCGAAAGCACCTCGGTCGGCTACGCGCTGGAGCACCGCTTCTCGCCGCAGATGACGCTGCGCCAGAACGTGCGCTACGAATCGGAGAAGGGCAACGGCAACTTCGTCTCCAACCTGGCGCTGCAGTCCAATCAGCGCCTGCAGAACCGCCAGGCCACGCGCCAGTACCTGGACGACGACATGCTGGCCACCGACACCTCGCTGCTGTCGCAGTTTGCCGCCCTGGGCGTGCAGCACCGCCTGGTGACCGGGCTGGACGCGCGCACCAGCCACAGCTGGCAAGGCCAGCGGCGCTGCACCATCGGCGCGCTCGACCTGTTCAATCCGGTGTACGGCGCGGCCACCACCTGCCCGGCCGCCTATACCAGCAACGCGCCTGAAAAGCTCAGCGTGATGGGCCTGTATGCGCAGGACCAGATCAAGTTCAACCCGCAATGGACGGCCCTGGTCGGGCTGCGCCGCGACTGGTCGGACAACCAGATCGACGACCGCCTGGCCAACCGGCAAACGCGCCAGAAGGATTCCGCCACCACCCTGTCGGCCGGGCTGGTGTACGAGTTCACGCCCGGATGGGCCGCCTACACCAGCTACGGCGAATCGTTCCTGCCCGTGTCGGGAACCAGCTTCGGCGGCTCGCCCTTCGCGCCGGAGACCGGCAAGCAATGGGAAGCGGGCCTGAAGTACGAGGCGCCCGGCGGCGGGCTTACCGGAGCGCTGGCGCTCTTCGACCTCAAGCGCCGCAACGTCACCACGGCCGACCCGGCCAACACCGGCTTCAGCGTGCAGACCGGCGAGCAGCGCGCACGCGGGCTGGAGCTGGAAGTGGGCGCCGAACTGCTGCGCAGCCTGAAGCTGACGGGCGCCTACACCTATACCGACACGAAGGTCACGCGCGACAACAACGCCGCCATCGTGGGCCTGCCGCTGAACCTCACGCCGCGCCACACGCTGGCCCTGTGGGCCACCTATAAGCTGCCCCAGATGCCGCAGATCACCCTGGGCGCCGGTGCCCGTTACGTGAGCGAGCAGGTCGGCTCGTACCCCTTCACCCTGCCCGCCTACACCGTGGCGGACCTGTCGATCGGCTATGCCGGCTCCAACTACCGCATCACCGCGGGCGTCAAGAACGTGTTCGACAAGGCCTACTACGACGGCGCGATCAACGCCAACGTGGTGTCGCCCGCCCTGCCGCGCAGCTTCAGCGTGGGCCTGACGTACTTCTTCTGAAGATATGGAGACCGGCGGAAGGGCGTTGTTGCCCGCCGCCCGCCATGGGGACTGGCTGCCGCCCACGCGCCGTGCCCATCTCCTTCCCCTCGAACCGCCGGCTCGCGCTCCATTCGTGGGCCGGCATCGCTAGGGCCAGTCGCCGCTTGCTCCAATTTATTCATAGATATTCATCTTTTCCCATAAATAATCTATCTATGCGAATTTTTTGACCGTCTTGCCCTGATCCGCGGCCAAGCCATTGATTTATAGGTTTCTATTTTTAGGCATTTTTACTAACATCTATGAATGCCGAGACAGAACACCCCTCCCGCAGACTATCCCCAGGCCGTACTGCAGCAGATTGAGCAGTTGGCGCAGAACATCGTCATCGCCCGCAAGCGCCGCAGGGAAACGCAGGCGCAGTGGGCGCAGCGGCTGGGTGTGTCGCAGCCGACCATGGCCCGCATCGAACGGGGCGATCCCTCCGTGGCGATGGCGTCGTATGTCATGTGCCTGTGGATCATCAACCAGGCGCAGGGACTGGCCGATCTGATTGCCCCGCAGAACGATCTCGCCTCGCTGGAGCGCGAAGTGGCAAGAACCCGCCCCAAACCCCGGTCTCCGGCCAGGAAAGAAAACAGGGGCATGGAAACAGCGGCCCAAGGCCGAGCAAGGCGCGCGGCCTCCCCCTTGAAGGCAGGCGCAGCGCCTGACAGCAAGGCATCCAATTCGCCCCAGCCGGTGGCGAGCCGGCCTTCCCCATCCGGCCCAGGCGCGTCCAGAGAAGCCCTGCGCGGCGTTCCTGTGCCAAACAGAAACGTGGAGACCACAAATGAAGGCCTGCGGGACTTCACTCAAGCAAAACAGCGGATTGAACGGCGGCTACCCAATGCCGCTTCAGGCCTGGCCGCCCTGATCGCCGGCATCAAGAAAGAGCGGCCATGACGCTGCCAGGGGTCACGCCCCGCGCCTACGAGCCGCAAGACACGCTCTACGTTTGGACCCTGGTCAACCCGGCCGCCCCCGTGCTGACGGGCTCCGTGGCCCTGTCGCAACTGGTGCCCAACTGCGCCACCTTCAGCTACACAGCGGACTGGTGGGAGTTCGCGCTCAGCGAAGACCTGCCGCTCATCGCGGGCCAGACCTTCAGCGCAGGGCACAAGGACACCGCCCCCGGCGCCATCGACGACGCGCGGCCTGACCGGTGGGGCGAGCGCATCATCCGCCACATCGACCGGCCCGCGCGCCTGTCGATTTTGGAGATGCTGCTGTTCGCCGGGGACGACCGCTTCGGCGCCCTGAGCATCTCCACCTCCGCCGAGCACTACGTGCCCCGGCGCATCGGGCCCTATCCGCAACTGCGCGATCTGGCCTCGCTGGCGCAAGCCGTGGAAGACGTGCAGACGCAAGCGCCCATCACGCCGGACATCCAGCGCCTGGTGCAGCCCGGCGTCACGCTGGGCGGCGCACGACCCAAGGCACTGCTGCAGACCGACAAAGGACCCTGCGTGGTCAAGTTCAGCGAATGGGATGACGCGGTGGACACGCCGCTGATCGAGCACGCCACCATGACGCTGGCAGCCCAGGCCGGCATCCACGTGGCCACCACCGGCGTGCTGCCCCTGCCCTCGCGGCATGCGCACGGCAAGCGGCGCCATGCGCTGACCATCGAGCGCTTCGACCGGCTCGACATCGGCGGGCAGACCCTGCGGCTGCATTGCCTCTCGGCCCGGACGGCGCTGGCGGCGGCGGGCCTTGCGGAGAGCTACGGGGCGCTGGCCACCGTGCTGCGGCGCCAGGCCCATCCGGACCGGCAGAAAGCCCAGCGCGAAGAGCTGTTCCAGCGCATGGTGTTCAACATCCTCATGGACAACACGGACGACCACGAGCGCAACCACTGCCTGCGGCTGGGCTGGGACGGGTACTACGAGCTGTCGCCCGCGTTCGACGTGGTGCCCACGCTGCAGAACATGGGCTACCAGGCCATGGTGGTCGGCCGGCACGGCGCCGAATCCACGTTGGAGAACGCGCTGACGGACCTGAGCGAGTTCGGCATCCCGCGCGCCCGGGCCATCGAGCTCATCCAGGCCGTGGCACGCACGGTGGACCAGTGGCCGCAGCACTTTGCCGGCCACGGCGTGGACGCGAACGACATGGCACTGCTGCACGCCAGCATCGACCGCGATGCGCTCAAGGCGCAGCGCCAGGCGTTCTGCTGAGTCGGCGCCGGCGCCTGCGATTCAAGCGGCCGGCATCGGCATGAAAAATGCCGCCAGCACAAATTCCACTATGGCATATCGCTATCAAAAATATAGCAAATCAATCCACGCTGGCGCCGGACTCCTTCACGACCTTGCCCCACTTGGCGCTTTCGGCCTGGATGAAGGCGGCGAACTGCTCGGGCGTCTCGCTCACCGGCTCGGCGCCCTGGTCGGCCAGTTTCTTCTTCGTCTCGGGCTGCGACAGCACCTTGACCAGGGCCTTGTTCAATTGCGCCACGATGGGCGCAGGCGTGCCGGCGGGCGCGAACATGCCGAACCACGACGTGGCCTCGTAGCCGGGCACGCCGGCTTCGGCGATGGTGGGCACGTCGGGCAGCTCGGGCGAGCGCTTGGCCGTGGTCACGGCGATGGGGCGCAGCTTGCCCGAGCGCACGTGCTGGATGGCCGAGGGCATGTTGTCGAACATGATGCCGATCTGGTTGCCCAGCAGGTCGGTCACGGCCGGGGCGCTGCCCTTGTAGGGCACGTGCTGCATGTCCACCTTGGCCATGCTCTTGAACAGCTCGCCCGACAGGTGGATGGAGCTGCCGCTGCCGGACGAGCCGAAGTTCACCTTGCCGGGGTTGGCCTTGGCATAGGCGATCAACTCCTGCACCGTTTTGTAGGGCTGGTTGGGGTTGGCCACCAGCAGGTTGGGCACGTTGGCCACGCGCGTGAGCGGCGCGAAGTCCTTCACCGGATCGAACGGCATCTTCTTGTACAGCGCGGCGTTGATGGCGTGGGTGCCCACCGTGCCCATGAACAGCGTGTAGCCGTCGGCCGGGGCGCGCGCGGCCATCTGGCCGCCGATGTTGCCGCCCGCGCCGGCGCGGTTGTCCACCACCACCGACTGGCCCAGCTCGGCGGACAGGCCCTGGCCGATCACGCGCGCCAGGATGTCGGTGGTGCCGCCGGCTGCGAAGGGCACGATGATGGTGATGGGCTTGTTGGGGAACGCCTGCGCGAACGCGGTGGGCACCGCAGCGGTGGCGGCCACGACCAGGGCGGCGGCCAGCAGGGTGCGGCGATGGGTGGCGAAGCGAAGGCTTGGGCGGACGGAAGTCATGTTGTTTCCTCGGATCTCTTTATGGGGATGAAAAGCGGGGCGCGTGGCGGGTGCGGCGCCCGCCAGCGGGGCGCAGCGGCCAATGCCGTTATTCCTGCACGATGGACGACGGGTGATTGGCCAGCGGCGTCACCTTGATCTGCATGTAGGGGAACAGCGGCAGGCCGCTCAGGATCGTGTGCAGCTCGTCGTTGCTGGCGACGTCGAAGATGCTCACGTTGGCGTACTCGCCGACGACGCGCCACAGGTGGCGCCACTTCCCGCCCTGCTGCAGCTGCTGCGAATATTCCTTCTCCTTGCGCTTGATTTCGTCGGCCACTTCGGGGGCCAGCGTGGACGGGATGTTCACCGTCATTTCAGCCATGAACAGCATCGATTGCTCCTTGAAAACGAAAAAGGGATGGAAAGGAAAGAAAGGGAGGCGCCTGCGGTCACAGGTGCGGCCAGACCAGCATGGTCACGGCGTAGATCGCGCCCACCAGCAGCATGGAGACCACCGTGTAGCCCATGATGTCTTTCAGCTTGAGCTTGGACAGCGCCAGCGCCGGCAGGATCCAGAACGGCTGCACCAGATCGTTCCAGCCGTTGCCCAGCATCACCGACATGGCGGTCTGCGCCTGCGAGGCGCCCAGCGTGGTGGCCGCGTTGATCATGAACGGGCCCTGCAGCACCCAGTGCCCGCCACCCGAGGGCGCAAAGAAGTTGATGACGAACGAACTCACCAGGCCCCACAGCGGCAGCGTGTCGGCGGTGGAGACGCTCACGAACACGTGCGCGATGGACTCCACCAGGCCCGAGCCGTGCATGATGGCCATGATGCCGGCGTAGAACGGGAACTGCAGGATGATCCCGCCGATGGTCTTCACGCCTTCGTTGACCTTCTCCACGTACTTCATCGGCGTGCCCAGCAGCAGCACCCCGAGGAACAGGATGAAGAAGTTGATCATGTTCAGGTCGAGGTTGCCGCCCTGGATGAAGTGCATGGCCACGTACCCCATGCCGCACAGGCCGATGAGCAGGCTCAGCACGCGGCTGTTGTTCAGGCGCCAGGCCAGCGTCTTCTCGTCGCCCAGCAGGTGTTCGGCACTGGCGGGCTTGGTGTCGGCCACGGTGGCCGGGTCCAGTTCCACGACCGGCTCGCCCTTCTTGGGGTGCATGGTGGCGTTGAGCAGCGGCAGCGCGATGAGCACGGCCAGGCTGGTCAGCAGGATGGGCGCGGAGAAGATCGTCTGCGTGAGCGGAATCAGCCCCATGGTGCCCTCGAACGCGTGGCCCTTGGTGGAGATCAGCACGGGGATGGTCGCCGAGAAACCCAGGCTGTACATGGTGAAGCCCGTGTACGCCGCCGCGATGATGAGCGGGTAGTGCACACCCTTGACCTTGAGCGCCAGCTTGCGCGCCATGATGCCGCCGATCACCAGGCCGAAGCCCCAGTTGAGGTAGCTGCCCACGCAGCCCACGATGGTGGCGACGATGATGGCCTGACGCGGCGTGTGCACGTGCGAGGCGATGCGGTCGAGAAAGCGGTCCACGATGGGCGCGGCCGCCAGCACGTAGCCCATCACCAGGATCACCGCCATCTGCGTGGTGAAGGCCAGCAGGCTCCAGAAACCCTTGCCCCAGTCCTGCACCACGGCGTTGATGGGGCGGTTTTCCACCCCGAAGGCGAGCGCCATGGTCAGCAGCGTGAGCATGATCGCGAAGACGAACGGATCGGGCAGATAGCGCCGCATCAGTTCGGTGAAGAAGGCGGTGATTTTCGACATGGAAATTGTCTCTTTGGTGTTGTGAGGTTTTGAGAAAACGCGAGGAGGCAAGCGCTAGACCCCGGCCACGCCCACGGTCATGCCACCGCAGACGTACAAGACCTGGCCGGTGACGAAGCCGCTGCGCGCATCGAGCAGATAGGACACGGCATGCGCCACGTCGTCCGGCGTGCCAACGCGCTTGACGGGCACCGAGTCGATGATGGCTTTGGTGCGCGGCGCATCGGGCGGGTTGGCGCGGTCGAACAGCTCGGTGCGGATGGGGCCGGGGCCGATGGCGTTGGCCGTCACGCCGTGGCGGCCCAGCTCCAGCGCCCACACACGCGTCATGCCGATGAGGCCGGCCTTGGTGGCCGAATACGCGGTGCGCAGCTCCTTGCCCAATGCGGCGCGCGAGGACATGTTCACGATGCGCCCGAAGCCCGCCGCCTGCATGCCCGGCAGCAGCGCCTGCATGCACTGCAGCGCGCAGCGCAGGTTCAGCGCCACGGCGAGGTCGAATTGCTCCAGCGTCTGATCCGCGGCTTCGGCAGGCACCACGATGCCCACGTTGTTGACCAGGCGCGTGATGGGCCCGCCCGCCAGCGCTTGCTGCAGTGCCCGTGCGGTGTCGGCGGTGTCGGACAGGTCGGCCTGGATGCCGCCGGGCACATGGGCGACCGCACGGTCGATGATGACGGGCTCGTAGCCGTCGGCGCGGCAGCGCTCGGCCGTCGCCGCGCCGATGCCGGCGCCGCCGCCGGTGATGAGAACGCGCTCGCGTGCAGGTGCAGTGGTCATGGAAGGTCTTTCTTCTTCAGGGAATGCAGGGGCGCGTGGGGATTACAGGTAGCTCTGGCCATCGACGTAGGCCTTGCGCCAGCGCGTGAGCGTGACGCGCTCGAACAGGCCGGCGGCGTGGAACGGGTCGGATTCGATGAAGCGCTGGGCCTCTTCGCGCGAGTCGATCGCCACCACGTAGAGGCCGCCTCCCAGATCCTTACCGTCGTCGGCCAGCTTGGCGCCGCAGGCCAGCAGCAGGGCCTTGTGCTGGTCGAGGAACGCCAGGTGCGCGGCCCGCGTGGCCTGGCGCACGTGCTGGTGATCGGGCTTGTCGAAGGTCTCGATGATGAAAGGCACAACAGTCTCCGTGTGCACGGCGGTCCGGCACATTGCAAACGCCGGTCAGCCGGCTTCAGGGGATGGATTTCCGCGCAGTGCGCACTGCGCGGAACGGGGTGACGGTCAGGGCTTCAGACGGTGGCGACCGGCGTCACGGGCGAGGCGATGGCCCCGGGCAAATTCAACGGCGGCGCCGTCAGCAGGAATCGCGAGCGGTGGCGCGCGCGCAGCCACGCGGCCAGCGGCGTCAGGTGCCACAGCTCGCCCAGGTGCACGCCCAGCTTGAACAGGCAGTGCTCGTGCAGCGGCAGCGCGGCGCAGCAGGCCGGGCCCGCCTTGGCGGGGAAGGCCTCGACGGCGTAGTTGTCGGCGGCGATGGCGGCGAGCTGGCTGTCGGTGATCCATTGCAGCAGCCTGTCGTCGCGCCCGTCCAGCACGGCGCAGCTGTCCGCCAGCACGGCCGGATCGGGGTGCCGGCGCATGCCCAGCACCACGTCGGCAAAGCCCGTGTGCAGGCAGACGATGTCGCCCGGCTCCACGGCCACGCCGTCGGCCTCCAGCACGCGCATCAGCGTATCGTAGCCGACCACGGTGCGGGCATCGCCCAGGTGCGCGCGCAGATCGATCATCACGCCGCGCCCCTGCACGCCCGTGCGGGCCATGCCCTCGATGCCCAGCGCATGCGCGGCCGATGTGCTGGTGGCCGCTCCCGGCGCGGCGGGCACGCCGGCATCGCGTACGTCGTCCGGGCCCACGATGTCGCGGCCTGCGGCATAGCCGTTGTAGTACAGCGCTTCGGGCAGGCCGTCGCCATTGGCGTCGAACATCGAGCCCGCGTGCGCCAGGCCATCCCACTGCGTGGAGTACTGCAGGTGCAGGATGGCCAGGTCGTCCGACAGCACGTCGGTGCGGCCCGGCTCCAGCGCACCCAGCAGGCAGTTGAAGTTGACCAGCCCCTTGCGCAGCAGCGGCCGCAGCACGGGCGGCTGGCGATTGGGGTTGAGGGCGTTGCCGCCGGGATAGTCCAGCGGCAGGCTCAGCGCGAAGGCCAGGCCCTCTTGCACTTCGGCCACGCCCTGGCGCACCTTTTCGGGCGTGAGCAGGTTCAGGCGGCCCAGTTGGTCATGGGGGCCGAAGTCGCCCCAGGTGGAGCCGGCGGGCCGGTGCTGCCAGCGGGGGTTGGTGGGCTGCGGGTCCATGCGGTCTCGGTCTCTCTTCGTGCCGCGGCTCAGCGCGCCAGGAACGCGGCCAGTGCGGCGTCGAACGCGGCCGGCGCTTCCAGGTTGGACAGGTGCGAGGCCTGCACTTGCGCCAGCTGCGCGCCCGCGATGATGGCCTGCATGGCCTGCGCATCGGCCACCGTGGTCACGGGGTCGACGGTGCCGGCGATCAGCAGCGTGGGCACGCTGATGGCACGGATGGCACTGCGCAGGTCGGCCTGGGCCAGGGCCTCGCAGCAGGCGGCATAGCCCTCGGGGGCAATGCCGGCGATCCAGCCCTGGGCACGCTGCACCACGGCGGGCTGCGCAGCCACGAAGGCATCGGTGAACCAGCGGCTGGGCGACGATGCGGCCAGTTCGGCCATGGCCGCCGTGCCCTTCTCGCGGACCAGCGCGGCGCGCGATGTCCAGCCCTCGGCCGTGCCGATCTTCGCGGCGCTGTTGGCCACCACCAGGTGGTCCAGCCGCGCGGGGGCATTCACGCCCAGCCACAGGCCGGTGAGGCCGCCCATCGAGATGCCGCAGAAGCTGGCGCGCTCGATGGCCAGCGCGTCGAGCAGCGCCAGCACGTCGCTGCCCAGCTGGTCGACCGTGTACGGGCCGGGCGAGGCCACGCTCGCGCCGTGGCCGCGCGTGTCGTAGCGCAGCACGCGGTGCGTGGTGGCGAAGCGCGCGGCTTGCGCGTCCCACATCTCCAGGGTGGTGCCCAGGGAGTTGGAGAGCACCAGCACGGGTGCGCCTTCGGGGCCGTCGAGGCGCACGCGGAAGGCGCCGGCGGGGGTGTGGAGGGTGGCAGTGGACACGGGCTTGATTTCCTGGGGTTTCGCAGCGGGCCGATCAGACGCGTTCAAGCACCACGGCGATGCCCTGCCCCACGCCGATGCACATGGTGGCCAGCGCGTAGCGCCCCCCCGTGGCATGCAGGCGGTTCACGGCCGTGGTGGCAAGGCGCGCGCCGCTGGCGCCCAGCGGATGGCCCAGCGCGATGGCGCCGCCCCAGGCGTTCACGCGCGCGTCGTCGTCCTGCAGGCCCAGCTGGCGCAGCACGGCGATGCCTTGCGCGGCGAAGGCCTCGTTGAGTTCGATCACATCGAGCTGATCGAGCGTGAGGCCCGTCAGCTGCAACACCTTCTGCGTGGCCGGCGCCGGGCCGATGCCCATCACGCGCGGGGCCACGCCGGCCGTGGCCATGCCGACCACGCGGGCCTTCGGCGTGAGGCCGTGCCGGGCGGCGCTCGCCTCGTCGGCCAGCAGCAGCGCGCAGGCGCCGTCGTTCACGCCGCTGGCGTTGCCGGCCGTCACCGTGCCGCCCTCGCGCACCACGGGCTTGAGCTTGGCCAGCGCTTCCAGGCTGGTCTCGCGCGGGTGCTCGTCCTGGTCCACGGTGACGGGCTCGCCCTTCTTCTGCGGCACCTGCACGGGCGTGATCTCGCGCGCCAGGTGGCCGGCCTGCTGGGCGGCCACGGCCTTGCGCTGGCTGGCGAGCGCCATGCGGTCCTGCGCTTCGCGCTCGATGCCGTAGTCGTCGGCCACGTTCTCGGCCGTCTCGGGCATCGAATCCACGCCGTACTGCACCTTCATGAGCTTGTTGACGAAGCGCCAGCCGATGGTGGTGTCGTACACCGCATTGGCGCGGCTGAAGGCGGTTTCGGCCTTCGGCATCACGAAGGGGGCGCGGCTCATGCTCTCCACGCCGCCGGCGATCATCAGGCCCGCTTCGCCGGACTTGATGGCGCGCGCGGCCGTGCCCACGGCGTCCAGGCCCGAGCCGCACAGGCGGTTGATGGTGGCGCCGGGCACGTCGATCGGCAGGCCGGCCAGCAGCGCGGACATGCGGGCGACGTTGCGGTTGTCTTCGCCGGCCTGGTTGGCGCAGCCGTAGAGCACGTCCACCACGGCGGCCCAGTCCACATTCGGGTTGCGGGCCATCAGCGCCTTGAGCGGGATGGCGCCCAGGTCGTCGGTGCGCACGCTGGACAGGGCACCGCCGTAGCGGCCGAAGGGCGTGCGGATGGCGTCGCAGATGAAGGCTTGCGTCATGGTCTTTGTCTCCAGGGTGTTGGTCGGGAAAGGCGCCGCGGCGGCCGGTGTCAGGCGTGCGATGGCCGGATGGGCAGGCCCACGAGGCGTTCGAGTTCGGCATGGTCGAGGCCCGGCACGGCATCGATGAGCACCAGGCCCTCGGGCGTGCAGGCCAGCGTGGCCAGGTCGCTGTAGATGCGCTTGACGCAGCCGATGCCGGTCAGCGGGTAGGTGCATTGCGGCACGACCTTGGACTGGCCCTGCTTGGTGAGCAGGTCCATCATCACCCAGGTCTGCTTGGCACCGATGGCCAGGTCCATGGCGCCGCCCACGGCGGGGATGGCGCCGGGCTCGCCCGTGCTCCAGTTGGCCAGATCGCCCGTGGCGCTGACCTGGAAAGCGCCCAGCACGCAGATGTCCAGGTGGCCGCCGCGCATCATGGCGAAGCTGTCGGCATGGTGGAAGTACGCACCGCCCGCCAGCAGCGTGACGGGTTGCTTTCCGGCGTTGATGAGGTCGTAGTCCTCGTCGCCCGCGGCCGGCGCCGGGCCCATGCCCAGGATGCCGTTCTCGCTTTGCAGGATGACTTCGCGGCCCGGCGGAATGTGATTGGCCACCAGCGTGGGCTGGCCGATGCCCAGGTTGACGTAGGCACCGTCGTGGATGTCCTGCGCCACGCGGGCGGCCAGTTCGTCTTTGCTTCTTTTTTGATAGCTGCTCACGCTAGCTCCTGTTGCGCTGGGGGCCATTTTTATGCTGACTTCTTGAAGCCGCCGGCCTGCGTGGCCACGCGGTCGATCCGCACCACGTGGCTCACGTAGATGCCGGGCGTGACGATGGCCTCGGGGTCGAGCGCGCCCAGCTCCACCACCTCGTGCACCGTGGCCACCGTGCGCCGCGCGGCGGTCGCCATCACCGGGCCGAAGTTGCGGGCGGACATGCGGTAGGTGAGGTTGCCCCAGCGGTCGCCCCGCTCGGCCTTGATCAGCGCCACGTCGCCCTGGATGGGGTACTCCAGCACGTACTGCTTGCCGCCGATCTCGCGCGTTTCCTTGCCCTTGGCCAGCTCCGTGCCGTAGCCCGTGGGACAGAAGAAGGCGCCGATGCCCGCCCCGGCCGCGCGAAGGCGCTCGGCCAGGTTGCCCTGGGGCACCAGTTCCAGCTCCAGCTGGCCGGAGCGGTACAGGCCGTCGAACACGTGGCTGTCCACCTGGCGCGGAAAGCTGCAGATGATCTTGCGCACCCGGCCGGCCTTGAGCAGCGCGGCCAGGCCCGCTTCGGCGTTGCCGGCGTTGTTGTTCACCACGGTGAGGTCGCGCGCGCCCTGCTCGATCAGCCCGTCGATCAGTTCGCCGGGAATGCCGGCGGTGCCGAAGCCGCCGATCAGCACGGTGGCGCCATCCTGAATGCCCGACAGGGCCTGGGCCACGGAATCCGCAATCTTGTTGATCATGGGGAAAGGAGAGCCTAAAGGTGAGAATTCGGGTCCCGCCGGAGCGGCTAGGCATTTGTTCGCATATAGAACAAATGTTCGTATAATGAATTTTAGGACCAAATGCTTATGAGCGATACCCCCGCGGAGACTGGTGATAACCCTAGGCCGGGCGACAGCTATGTGCAGTCGTTCGCCCGTGGGCTGGAGGTGATCCGCTCGTTCAGCGCCACCGCGCCGCAGCAGACGCTGAGCGAAGTGGCCGCCCGCACGGGCCTCACGCGCGCCGGGGCGCGGCGCATCCTGCTCACCTTGCAGACGCTCGGGTACGTGGAAAGCGATGGGCGGCTGTTCCGGCTGACCCCACGCATCCTGGACCTGGGCTTTGCCTACCTGTCGTCCATGCCGATCTGGGATCTGGCCGAGCCGACGATGGAAGCGCTAGTGGACCAGGTGCACGAATCCTGCTCGGCCGCCGTGCTGGACGGCAGCGACATCGTCTACGTGCTGCGCGTGCACACCCACAAGATCATGAGCACCAACCTGGGCGTGGGCTCTCGCCTGCCCGCCTTCTGGACGTCGATGGGCCGCGTGCTGCTGGCCGGCCAGCCCGATGCCGACGTGGTGGCGCTGCTGCCGAAGGTGCCGCGCCAGCGGCTCACACCCCACACCCTGCTGGACGACGACGCCCTGCTCGCTGCCGTGCGCCAGGCCCGCGCGCAGGGCTGGTGCCTGATCAACCAGGAACTGGAAGAGGGCCTGATCTCGGTCGCCGCGCCGCTGCGCAACCGGGCCGGGGAGACGGTGGCGGCGCTCAACATCAGCGGGCAGGCCAACCGGACCAGCGCCGAGATGATGCAGACCGAGTTACTGCCGGCCCTGCTCAAGGCGGCCGAAGCCATCTCGCGCACGCTGGGCACGCGCCGCTGAACGGCGGGCCGCTGTGGAATTTTCCCCACAGCCCACCGATGAAGCCGCCAAAAAAAGGGCAGCTTCCAAGGGCCTTGGCAATTAGTGGTTACGATTAATGACAAATTGGCGACCTGCCGTTGCCAGCCTCCCATCGGTCATTTCCAAGTAGCCCTTTCATGAAAAATCTCAAACTGGGTGCCCGTCTGGGCCTCGGCTTCGGCGTGGTGCTTCTGCTCATGGCGATCATCACCGGCGTGAGTCTGGTTCGCCTGGCAGAGCAGGACGACGGGTCTCAAAACGTCATCAACGATCTGTATCCCAAAGCCGTGGCCAGCCAGCAACTGTCCTATCTCACCATGGACACGGCCCGCGCCGTGCGCAACCTCATCATCCTGCCCGATGAACAGGCCATGGCGCCCCACAAGGCGGCGCTGGACCGGAACGGCCCCGCAGGTACGGCGATCATCGAAACGCTGGAAAAGCTGGCCGACACCCCGGAAGAACGCGCCCTCATCCAGGACATCAAGACCCAGCGCGCAGCCTACGTCGCCTTCAGCCAGGAGGTGGCGGCGCTCGGCCTGCAAAACCAGAAAGACGAGGCGCGACAGCTGCTGTTCGGCCCCCGATTTGCCTTGCAGGGCACCTATCTGGCCACGCTGAAGAAGATGGTGGACCTTCAAGAAAAGAACATGCAGGAAGGTGGCGCAAAAACCCACGCCGCGTACCTCAGTGCCCGCATGATCGTCTGGGCCGTGGCGCTCATCGCCGCGCTGCTCGGCGCGGCCTGTGCCTTCTTCATCACCCGTTCCGTCACGGTGCCCTTGCAGGACGCCGTGGACGCCGCCGACCGCGTGGCCGACGGCAACCTGAGCGTGCCGATCGTGGCGCAATCCAGGGACGAAACCGGCGCCCTGCTGACCGCCCTGCAGCGCATGCAGAGCAACCTGGTGCAGACCGTGGGCACCGTGCGCGGCAATGCCGAGAGCGTGGCCAACGCCAGCGCGGAGATCGCCCAGGGCAACAACGACCTGAGCCAGCGCACCGAGCAGCAGGCCTCGGCCCTGGAAGAGACCGCCGCATCGATGGAGGAACTGGGCAGCACCGTGCGCCAGAACGCCGACAACGCCCGCCAGGCCAACCAGCTCGCGCAGGATGCGAGCGACGTCGCGGTGAAGGGCGGCGAGGTGGTCAACCAGGTGGTGGACACCATGAAGGGCATCAACGACAGCTCGCGCAAGATCTCGGACATCATCTCCGTGATCGACGGCATTGCCTTCCAGACCAACATCCTGGCGCTCAACGCCGCCGTGGAAGCCGCCCGCGCGGGCGAGCAGGGGCGCGGCTTTGCCGTGGTGGCCAGCGAGGTGCGCAGCCTGGCCGGACGCTCGGCCGATGCCGCCAAGGAAATCAAGAACCTCATCAGCGCCAGCGTGGAGCGCGTGGAACAGGGCACGGCCCTGGTGGACCAGGCCGGTGCCACCATGCAGGAGGTGGTGACCTCCATCCGCCGAGTGACCGCCATCGTGGGCGAGATCAGCGCGGCCAGCCGCGAGCAGAGCGATGGCGTCGCCCAGGTCGGCGAAGCCGTGGTGCAGATGGACCAGGCCACCCAGCAGAACGCCGCCCTGGTCGAGCAAAGCGCGGCCGCAGCCTCGGGCTTGCGCGTGCAGGCGGACCAACTGGTGCAGGCCGTGGCCGTGTTCAAGCTGGCCCCCGGCAGCGGCATGGCAGCGCCGCGCCCTGCGGTAATGGCCCCGCCTGCCTCGGCGCCGGTTCGCCCGACGGCCGCCTTGCCCGCACAGGCGGCCACAGCAGCCCGGCCCACGCCCAAGACCGCGCCCTCCCGGCTGTCGGCTCCCGCCGCCAAAGCGCCGGCGGGCAAGGCCCCCGCGGCCCCCACGGCCCCCGCCCCGAAGCCCCGCGCCATCGCCGCGCCCCCCGCCGCCGCAGCAGCAACGCCCGCAGCAGGCGGCAAGCACAACGCCGACGACTGGGAGACCTTCTGACAGCTTGCGGCCGGCCGCGCCGGCGATGCGGGGCGCAGCGGCGCACCGCATGCCGGAATGCACGGTTTCCTCCCGTGCAACCCCTGCCTGAAACCCGCTTTGCCCGTGCTACGCTGGCTGCCATGTTCAATCCGTCCCAAGCCGATGTGCGGCGCTTTTTCTGCGCCGTGTACGCCAAATCCCAGGCCGGCCAGCCCATGGAAGCCATCGAGACCCTGGCCAGCCTGTGGATCGCAGAGCACCCCGAATACCACGCCGATCTGGCCGATGTCGATGCAGCCCTGGCCCGCAACTACGACGAGACGCCGGACCGCACCAACCCCTTCCTGCATCTGTCCATGCACCTGTCGATCAGCGAGCAGTGCAGCATCGACCAGCCCCGCGGCATCCGCCAGGCGGTCGAACTGCTGGCCGCCCGCAAGGACTCGCTGCTCGATGCGCACCATGCCGCCATGGAATGCCTGGGACAGATGCTGTGGGAAAGCCAGCGTTCCGGCCGCCCGCCCGATGGCGATGCATATGTCGCCTGCGTGCAGCGGCGCGCCACCCGGGACTGAGGGCTCACCGCCTGCCGCACGCCGCCATGTCCAGAACCGCCCTCCAGATCGCTGACCGGCTGGCAGCGTCGCCCGCCGCCGCGGCAGCTCCTCGGGCCAGGCCGCACCGTGCACGGTGCCCACGCACCCGCGGTGCCCTCGCACCCGACCAGGGGGCCTGACATGCGCCGGTGGCAGATTTCGCTGCGCACCGCAATTGCCGTCCCGTTCGCCGTGCTGTTCGCGGCCACCGTGGCATTGCATGCCTTCACGCAGCAGCGGCAGATCGGCCACCTGATCGACCAGGAAAGCGTGCGGCTGCTGGACGCCGTGACGCTCACCGCCCGGGACCGGCTGTCGCGCTTTCTCTCCCGGCCCTTCGAGATCCAGCGCGACATCGCCGATGCGATCGGCCGCCACGGCCTGTACCAGCCGGGCGACATGCGGCCCATCCACGAACACCTGCGCGCCGTGTTCGACGCCCTGTACCGCGACGAGCGGCAGATCAGCCTGCTCAGCTTCGGCAGCCGCGACGGCGAATACACCGGCATGCGCCGCGAAGCGGACGGCTTTCGGCTCATCCTCAAGGACCGCTCCACCGAGGGCCTGATGCACGTGTACCAGAGCGGCACGCCCGACGCGGTGTCGGCCTCGTTCCGCGGCTACGATCCGCGCACACGGCCCTGGTACGTGCCCGTGGCCCGGTCCGGGCAGGCGGGCTGGTCGCCGATCTACACCACGGCCGGAGAGCGCGCCGATGTGACCATCTCGGCCGCCTCCGCCGTGATCGCCAGCGGCCAGATGGTGGGCGTGATGGAGGCCGATGTGCGCCTGGACACGCTCAACCAGTTCCTGCGGGACGACCCCTTGCGCGGGAACGGCCACATCTTCATCCTGGACACGGAGCAGCGGCTGGTGGCGCAGTCCGAAGGCGGCTCGGTGCTATCGGAGCAGCCCGCCCCGCGCGGCGGAGAGCGCGAGCGGCTCACCGCCGGCCGGAGCGCCAGCGCGCCCATCCGCGCCGCCGCCGCCGCCCTGCCCCACGCCCGCTCCGATGCGGGCATCGATTTTCAGTTCGCATACAACGGCGAGCGCTACTTCGCCCGCGTGACCCCGTTCACGCAGCAGCCCGGCATCGACTGGCGCATCGTCGTGCTGCTGCCCGAGTCGGACCTGCTGGGCGACACGCGCGTCATCAGTCGCCGTTCCATTCTGGCGGCGAGCGGCATCGCCCTGCTCGGGCTGCTGCTGGGGCTGTGGGCAGTGCAGCGCGTGGCGCGCCCCATCCTGCTCACGGCCGACGCCGCCAACCGCCTGTCGCGCGGCGACTGGGAACCGGGCCTGCTGCCGCACACCAGCGCACTGCGCGAGACCACGACCCTCATCCAGGCCTTCAACCAGATGGCCGACCGGCTGCGCCAGTCCTTCCAGCAGATGCGCGAGCAACTGCTGAGCGATCCCCTCACCCGCCTGCTCACCCGGCGCGGCCTGCTGGAGAAAGCCGACTGGAAATCCCCGCGCTGGGCCGTGCTGAGCCTGGTGGGGCTGGATGCCTTTCGCGCCATCAACGACAGCGTGGGCTTCGGCACCGGCGACCGGCTGATGCAGGCCATCGCCGAGCGCATGCGCCAGCACCTGCCGGCCACCGTGCTGATGGCGCGACTCGGCGGCGACGAGTTCGCGCTGCTGCACCTGGACGGGCACGCGGTGGCGGAAGACACCATCGGCAAGGCCGTGCTGGGCCTGTTCTCCACCCCGTTTTCCGTGGGGGCGGACGAGGTCATGCTCAATGCCTCGGTGGGCGTGGTCGCGGGCTCCCTGGCGGGCGAGCATCTGGCGGAATGGCTGCGCAACGGCAGCATCGCGCTGGGCGAGGCCAAGCGGCGCGGCCGCAACCAGTGCGTGGTGTTCGAGCCCTGCATGGTCGAGCAGTCGATGGAGCGCACGCGGCTGGCCATCGAACTGCGCCAGGCGCTGGAAAAAGGCCAGTTCCTCGTGCACTACCAGCCCGTGATCGACCTGGCCAGTGGGCGCGTCACAGGGGCGGAAGCCCTGGTGCGCTGGAACAGCCCCACGCGCGGGCTGGTGCCGCCCGGCACGTTCATTCCCATCGCCGAGGAATCCGACCTCATCCTGGCCCTGGGCGACTGGGTGCTGCGCGCGGCCACGCAGGCCATTGCGGACCAACTGAACCGCCTGCCGGAGGGCTTCGACATCCATGTGAACGTGTCGGCGCGCCAGCTCATCCAGTCGGACTTCCCCGCCACGCTGCAGCAGGTGCTGCGCGACAGCAGACTTCCGCCGGAACACCTCACGCTGGAGCTGACCGAATCGGTACTGATCGAGGACGACGGCGTGACGCAGGCACGCCTGGCCGCCATCCGCGCGCTGGGCGTGAAGATCGCCATCGACGATTTCGGCACGGGGTATTCCTCGCTGGCCTACCTGAGCCGGCTGCCGTTCGATTGCCTGAAGATCGACCAGCGCTTCGTGCGCAACCTGCTGCATTCGCCCCAGGACGCGGCCATCGTGACCGCCGTGCTCCACATCGCCAAGGGGTTCGGCGTGGCCGTGGTGGCCGAGGGCGTGGAAACCGAGGGCGAGGCCCGCCAATTGCGCGCCATGGGCTGCGCCCAGGCCCAGGGCTACCAATTCGGCCGGCCGGCACCCCTGGAACTCATGGACCTGTCCCCGCGCGAGTGAGAACCCCGCAGGGCCCCGGACGGGCCTGCAGCGGTGGCTATGCGTCCGTGCCGCCGAGGCGCGTCAGGGAAACGAGGCCAGCGCTGGACACCTGCAACTCGACCTGCGCGTTCGCAGGGCCGACTGGCGCGGCCATCGTCGCCCCGTCCTGGCCCAGCCGCGCCGACCGCAGGTCATTCGCGGCCAGCACCGCCATCGCCTGCTGAAGGGCCGTGTCGACGATCCGCGCGGCCGCCGCGCCGGTCTCACCCCGGTACCTGGCGCCCTCGACGATGCACCGAACGCCCTCGGACGGCCGGGAAAAGCCGATGCGCCTGCCCATTGCCAGCCAGCTGTGCACCGCCATCCGCACCTCTGCCGGCGCCGTCGGCACCGCACTCAGCACCGGACCATCGAGCGCGCCGAGAAGTGCCGGCAGCAAGGCGTACAGCGCCGCTTTCGCCGCCTCGCTGCGTTGCGCTGCGGACGCCTGCGCAAGGCCGGGCAGATGGGCCGCCAGGTGCAGATAGACGCGGTAGTAGTCGGCGAACTCGCGGGGCGTGCGCGCCTGATCCACGCCGAATGTCGCGGCCTCCGACTGCAGCGGCTGCGAAGGCGCGGGCCCGCCAAAGGATCCGCCCGGCAATTCGCACAGCGCCACCCAGTCCATGAAATCGATGCACTGGAACACCGGGGCCCCCGCCACGCCCAGCGAGGCCAGGAACGCCTGCGCGCTGCGCAGGTCTGCGGCGGTGAGCAGCCGATGCTCTTGCAGGACGCGCTGGACCTGCGCGACCACCGCAGGGCTGGCATCGCCGGCTTCGGCAAGCGCCAGGGTGCGAAGGTCGCTCGACCCCAGCGTCATCAGCTTGACCGGGCTGACCGCCAGCCCCAAGCCGGGCAGCAGCGCCATGGGAGACCCGTGCAGTCCTTTCTGCGTGCCATCCAGCAGGGCGGTCTCATCGGGGAAGTGGTAATGGGCCCCGGGCGAAGCGATGGCCCAGTCCAGCCACTGCGGCCCGCCGTCCACGAAGGCCAGGGCGTGCCGCCCCGACTCCGACAAGGCAGAGGAATTCTGTAGTTGGCGACCGGCGACGGAAATGCTCATGCGTTGGCCTCATGGAGATGCGTTGATGGGATGGAACGAAAGACAGGGCACACCAAAATATAACGCCCCTCCACGCCGATCCGGACCTCCATCGGCCCTGCTGCGCACCCGCCCCGGGGCATGGCCTGAGCCATCTTTCAGCCAAAGAAAAACCCGCCAGAAGGCGGGTTGGGACGGACAGCTGCGGGGCGAGGCCCCGGCGCGCGACGGTCAGCGAAAACGCGACTGCGGCATCACCTGCAGCTCGCCGTCGAGCGAACCGATGTAGCCCGCCAGCGCCTTCAGTTCGGCATTCGTGAACTGCTTGGCAATGCCCGCCATGATGGCGTTGGAGCGGCCCAGGTGCGCGTTGTTCGGGTCGGCCTTGTAGGCCTTGAGCGCCACGAACAGATAGTCCGCATGCTGGCCTGAAATCTTGGGATACGACGGATCGATGGGCTTGGCGAAGTTATCGCCGTGGCAGGACACGCACGCGCCCTTTTGCAGCAGCTGCGCCACCTGCACGCTCGGCTCGCGCGTGGGCTTGGCCGGCAGGTTGGCACCCTCGCGCACCTGGGCCGCGTAGTACGCGGACACATCGGCGATGTCCTGGTCGGTGAGCGAGTCGGCAATGCCGCGCATGGTCGGGTGCTTGCGGTCGCCCTTCTTGTAGGCGTTCAGGGCCGAGGCGATGTAGCGCTCGCCCTGCCCCGAAATCATGGGCACCTTGTGCACTTCGGGAAAGCTGGCCTGGTAGCCCGGGATGCCGTGGCAACCGATGCACATGGCGACCTTGCCCTGGCCCGCCTTGGCATCGCCCTTGGTCTCCTGGGCCTGCGAAACCGCGGTCACGCAAGCGACAGCCAGGGCAAATATCGTGGTCAACTTCTTGTTCATTTTGCGCGCACAATCTCGTGGAAGTTTGTCGGTGCTCGGGCAGAAAACGATTATAGCCAGCGCCTTTCCAGGCCTTTTATCAACGATTACCCTATTTACGGCCCATGAAATTCCAAGGCTCACAGAGTTACGTTGCCACCCAGGACCTGATGCTCGCAGTGAATGCGGCCATCACCTTGCAGCGCCCGCTGCTCGTCAAGGGCGAGCCCGGCACCGGCAAGACCATGCTGGCCGAAGAGGTCTCGCGCGAGCTGGGCATGCCGCTCCTGCAGTGGCACATCAAGTCCACCACCAAGGCGCAGCAGGGGCTGTATGAGTACGACGCCGTGAGCCGCCTGCGCGACAGCCAGCTGGGCGATGCCGACAGCAGCGAGCGCGTGAAGGACATCCGCAACTACATCGTGCAGGGCGTGCTGTGGCAGGCCTTCACCGCCGACCAGCCCGTGGCGCTACTGATCGACGAGATCGACAAGGCCGACATCGAATTCCCGAACGATCTGCTGCGCGAGATCGACCGCATGGAGTTCTACTGCTACGAGACGCGCGAACTCATCCGCGCCAAGCACCGGCCGCTGGTCTTCATCACGTCCAACAACGAAAAAGAGCTGCCCGACGCGTTCCTGCGCCGCTGCTTCTTCCACTACATCAAGTTCCCCGAAGCCGAGACGATGCGCAAGATCGTCGACGTGCACTTTCCCACGCTCAAGGCCGAACTGCTCGCCGTGGCGATGAAGACGTTCTACGACGTGCGCGGCCTGCCGGGCCTGAAGAAGAAGCCGTCCACCAGCGAACTCATCGACTGGCTCAAGCTGCTCGTGGCCGAAGACATTCCGCTCGAAGCCCTGCAAAGCGCCGACCAAAAGGTCGCCGTGCCGCCGCTCGTGGGTGCCCTGCTCAAGAACGAACAGGACGTGGGCCTGTTCGAGAAGCTGGTCTTCATGAACCAGCGCAACCGATGAAGGGCCCGCGATGAGCAGCGCACGCCGCCTGCTGATGGAAGGCCTGTCCGACGCCGTGGGTTTCGTGGGCGGCGCGCTCGCGGGCTACTGGATCGGCCACCTGCTGGGCTTCGACATCTTCACCTCGGGCTACGGCCCGTCCAGCCTGGCGGGCATCGCCCTCGTGGGCCTGGGCGGCGGCTTCGGCCTGCAGGCGGCGCGGCGCTGGCGCGCCAGCCGCGCACCCAGCGACAAGGAGTGATTCTTTCCATGGCTTTCGTCGAACCCGTCACCCTGCGCGATCGCGGCATCCGCCTGGAGCCCCTCGCGCTGTCGCATGAAGAGGGCCTGCGCGCCGCGGCCACCGACGGCGCGCTTTGGACGCTGCGCATCACCTCCGTCCCCGAGCCGCAGGACGTGCGCGCCTACATCGAGACCGCCCTGGCCGGCCGCGAGCAAGGCCACCGCTTCGCCTTCGCCGTGGTGCAGGAAGACACCGGCAAAGTGCTGGGCACCAGCAGCTACCACGACATCGTGCCGGCCGTGAAGCGCGTGGAGATCGGCTTCACCTGGTATGCCAAGAGTGTGCAGCGCACGCATGTCAACACCACGTGCAAGCTGCTGCTGCTGGGCCACGCCTTCGACACGCTGGGCTGCCACGTGGTGGGCTGGCGCACCGACAACTACAACTTCGCCTCGCAGCGCGCCATCGAGCGCCTGGGTGCAAAAAAAGACGGCGTGCTGCGCGGCCACGCGCTGCGCCGCGACGGCACCATCCGCGACACGGTGATGTACAGCATGCGCTCGGGCGAATGGCCGGAAGCCAAAGCCCAGTTGCTATACCTTTTGCAGCAGCATGCCCTAGTGGAATAAGCGCCACAGGGCTAAAAGGCTTCAACCCATGCTGATCGACTTCTTCTACACCCTGCGCGCCGGCCAGTTGCCGGTGTCGGTGAAGGAATACCTCACCCTGCTGGAGGCCCTGCAGGCCGGCGTGGTGGGCCCGAATTCCGACGACGCCTGGAGCCTGGACGACTTCTACCACCTCGCGCGCACCGTACTCGTGAAGGACGAGAAGCACTTCGACAAGTTCGACCGGGCCTTCGGCGCCTACTTCAAGGGCGTGGAGATGGTGGCCGACTTTCGCAAGGACATCCCCGCCGACTGGCTGCGCAAGATCCTGGAGCGCGAGCTCACGCCCGAGCAGAAGGCCGCCATCGAGAAGATGGGCTGGGACGAGTTGATGGAGACGCTCAAGAAGCGCCTGGAAGAGCAGAAGGAACGCCACGAGGGCGGCAACAAATGGATCGGCACGGGCGGGACCAGCCCCTTCGGGCACGGCGGCTACAACCCGCAGGGCGTGCGCATCGGCGGCGCGGGCAAGAACAAGAGCGCCGTGAAGGTGTGGGACCAGCGTGCCTACAAGGACTACGACGACACGCAGGAACTGGGCACGCGCAACATCAAGGTGGCGCTGCGGCGGCTGCGCAAGTTCGCTCGCGAAGGGCACGAGATGGAGCTGGATCTGCCGGACACCATCCGCAGCACGGCGGCCAACGCGGGGTACCTGGACATCAAGATGGTCCCCGAGCGCCACAACAACGTGAAGGTGCTGCTGCTCATGGACGTGGGCGGCACGATGGATGAACACGTGCAGCGCGTGGAAGAACTTTTCTCGGCCGTGAAGACGGAATTCAAGCACCTGGAGTTCTATTACTTCCACAACTGCGTGTACGACTTCATGTGGAAGAACAACCGCCGCCGCTTCGCCGAGAAGTTTCCGACCTGGGACATCATCCGCAAGTACAACAAGGACTACAAGCTCATCTTCGTGGGCGATGCCACCATGAGTCCCTACGAGATCCTGCAGCCCGGCGGCAGCGTGGAATACGACAACGAAGAGGCCGGCGCCGAGTGGCTGCAGCGTTTGATCCATGCCTTTCCCCGGTTCGCCTGGATCAACCCCGAGCCCCAGGGCGTGTGGCAGTACCGGCAGAGCATCGGCATCATCCAGCAGATCGTGGGCCAGCGCATGTATCCGCTGTCGCTCAAGGGCCTGGAAGAAACCATGCGGCTGCTGTCCAAGTGACCGCCTGACCGCCGGGACCACCCAGCGCGCGCCGCTGTCTGACAGCGGCGGTGCGTTTTTCAGGCCATAGTGCCCCCAATTGCCGTTGCGCACCCCGGATGCGACGGCCTGGCAGCACCCCCTTCCAGCCCCACCAAGCCCTCTTTTACGTGTCCCTCCCCGCAACGCATTCTTCGAGACGATTTCCGACGCCGGCCTTGTGGCCGGCGTTGCTGCTTTCGAGCCTGGTGGCCCTGCAAGGCTGCAGCCTGCTGCCGGGCGCCAAGGAAGGCACGGTGGACAACAACACCATCCAGTCCGATGCCGGTGCGGGCACCGGGCCCGATGCGTTCTCACTCGAAGTGCGCGCACCCGATGCCGTGCGCGAATACCTCACGCGGCACATGGAGCTGCAGCGCTTTCGCCAGCTGCCCGACCTGCAGTCGAGCGAGATCACCCGCCTGCTGGGCGCGGCCGAGTCCAACGCGCGAGAGTTGCTCGGCACCCTGGGCTATTTCAGCCCCACGCTCACCATCACGATGCAGGAGACGCCCGGCAGCGCCGGCGCGCCGCGCACCATCACCGTGAAGGTGGAGCCCGGCCCGCAGACCCGCGTGGCCCGCGCCGACATCGATTTCACCGGCACCGAGGCCGATTCGCCCCAGTTCGCCAACCGGCGCGCGCGTGTGCAGCGCAGCTGGTCGCTCGCGCCCGGCCAGCCCTTCACGCAGGACGCCTGGGACGGCGCCAAATCCCAGGGCCTGCGCCAATTGCAGGCCACCCGCTATCCCACCGCCAGCATCGCCAAGAGCCGCGCGGAAATCGACGCCGACCGCAACGAAGCCCAGCTGGGCGTGACCTACGACCCCGGACCGCCCTACCGCTTCGGCGCGCTGCGCGTGCAGGGCGGCGAGCGCTACAGCGCCGACGGTGCGCGCCGCATTGCCCGCCTGCCCACGGGCGCCGACTACAGCGAAGCCCAGTTGCTCGATGCGCAGATGCGGCTGGCCAGCAGCGGCTACTACGACGCCGTGTTCCTCTCGCTGGAAACCGACGGCAACGACCCGCAGGCCGCGCCCGTGGTGGCCCAGGTGCGCGAGGCACCCCTGCAGAAGGTGGTGTTCGGCGTGGGCCTGTCGACCGACAGCGGCCCGCGGCTGAGCGTGGACCACATCCACAACCAGTTGCCCGGCATCGGCTGGCGCGCCGTCAGCAAGGTCTCGGTGGACCGCAAGAACAAGCTGCTGTCCACCGACTGGACCGACCTGCCCGGCGAGGACGGCTGGCGCTGGTTCACCGGCGCGCAGGTGCAGCGCGAGACCACGGGCGACTACGAGGTCAACAGCAGCCGACTGCGGGGCGGCCGCAGCAAGAGCACCGACCACATCGACCGCAGCTATTTCCTGCAGCACGACACCGCCAAGAGCCAGGGCACGGACGCGCCGCCCTCCAGCGCGGCCATCAGCGCCAACTACGGCTGGACGGGCCGCTACTTCAACAACACCACCAATCCCACGCGGGGCTTCGGCCTGGCCGCGGAGTTGGGCGTGGGCACCACGCTGCGGCCCGAGCGCGACCCGTTCGTGCGGGCCTACCTGCGGTGGCAGTCGTTCTACCCCATGGGCCGCGTGGACATGGGCGAAGGCGTCACTCGCACCAGCCGGCTGGCCCTGCGCGCCGAAGGCGGTGCAGTGCTCGCGCGCCGCGCGGCCGAGATCCCGGTGACCACGCTGTTCCTGACCGGGGGCGACACCACGGTGCGCGGTTACGGCTACCGTGAGATCGGGGCGCGCACCTCCAACGGCCAGCTGTATGGCGGTCGCTACCTGGCCGTGGCCAGCGCCGAATGGCAGCGGCCCATCGAGTTCCGCGGCAACCGCACCGATTTCGAAACCGCCATGTTCATCGATGCCGGTGCCGTGGCCGACCGCGCGGGCGACCTGGACCCGCGCGTGGGCGTGGGCGCCGGCCTGCGCTGGCGCAGCCCCGTGGGGCCGCTGCAGGCCGACGTGGCCTATGGCGTGCAGGCCAAGCAACTGCGGCTGCACCTGAGGCTGGGCTTCAGCTTCTGACCGCACTCTGAAAGACCCATGGCGACGCGCCCTCCCCGAAACCCCTACGCCGCCGCCGCGGCCCCCGTTCCCGCGCCCCGGCGCCGCCGCGGCTGGCGCATCGCCGCCTGGACCCTCGCCGCGCTGCTGGCCCTGGTCGCCCTCGTCCTCGGTGCGGCCTGGTGGTGGGCCGGCGGCCAGGCCTCGCTGGCCACCACGCTGGACCGCGCGGCACGCTACCTTCCCGCCGACCAGCAACTCGAAACCCGCGACGTGACCGGCTCGCTGCGCGCCGGCGGCCACATCGGCTGGCTGCGCTGGAGCAGCCCCACGCTGGCGGTGGAAGTCAACGATGCGCGCATTGCCTGGCAGCTGGCGCCCTTGCTGCAGCGCCAGCTCACGCTGGGCGAAGTGCATGCGGCCGAGGTCAAGATCATCCCGCAGGGCCCGCCCCGCACCGAACCCGACACGCCGCCGCAGCCGCTGCAATCGCTGGAACTGCCGCTGCGCATCGACCTGCCGTTCCGCGTGGACACCATCACCTGGGCAGCGCCCAGCCCGGTCACCGCGCAGGGGCTGGCAGGCCACTACCGCTACGACGGCACCCACCACCGACTGGCGCTGGACAGCGTGGCCTTCGCCCAGGGCCACTATTCCGGACAGGCCACCGTGCAGGCCCAGGCGCCGATGGCGCTGGAGCTGAAGGCCGACGGCACCGTGCGCACGGCATCGCCGGGCGGCGGCGACGACATCGAAGCCAAGGCCCATGCCGAGGCCAAAGGCACCTTGGCCACCGCAGCCGCACGGCTGCAGATCACCGCCCAATTGCAGGCACAGGCCGCCGAGCCATTGACAGCGGCTCCGCCGGCAGCGGGAGCCTCCCGCCCCGGCCCATCCACAAAACCCGGCAAGCCCGCAGCCCGCCCCGCGGCGCCCGCCGAACCGATGCGTGCCGACGTGCAGGCCGAGATCGCACCCTGGGCTGCGCAGCCCGTGCTGCAGGCGCGCGCCGATGTCGAATCGCTCGACTTGGCCGCCCTGTGGCCGCAGGCTCCCGTGACCTCGCTGAGCGGGCAGTTGCGCGTGGACCCGGCCGCTGCTGCCGCACCCGGTGCCACCGCCGCAGGCTGGGCCATCGGTGCCCAGTTGCGCAACGCCGTGCCGGGCCCGTGGGACCAGCGCCGGCTGCCCCTGGAAAGCATCGATGCCCAGGCCGCCTTCGACGGCACGCAGTGGACCCTGCCCGACGCCACCGCGCGCATCGGCAACGGCAGCGTGGCACTGCAGGGCCGCTTCACCCCCGCCACGCGCGCCATGGAAGGCCGTGCCGAAGTGCGGGGCCTTCGCCCCAGCGCCCTCTACAGCACCCTGGACTCCACCCCCGTCGCCGGGCAGGCGCAGGCCCGCAGCGAAGGCGGCGACGGCGAACCGCTGGTGCGCTTTTCCGCCGACCTGCGTGCCACCGGCACCGCGGCACCCCGGCGTGCCGGCGCGCCGGCAGCCTTGCGCGTCGAGCGGCTGGCCACCGAAGGCACCTGGCAAGGCAGCCGGCTGGCGCTCGCCCGCCTGCAGCTCGATGCCCTGCAGGCGCAGGTGAATGCACGCCAGTTGCAGATCGGCACGGCCGACCTGTCGGTCAAAGGACAGTTGCAGGCCACCGTGCCGGGTGCCACGGCCCAGATGGACGGCCAGATCGCTCCCCGGGCGGGCAACGGCCAGCTGGATCTGCGGGTGGCCGATGCGCAGCGCGTGCAGCGCTGGATCGAGTCCTTGCCCGGCCTGGCCACCGCCCTGCGCGGCGCATCCATGCAGGGCGACGCCCAGCTCACCACCCGCTGGAACGGCGGCTGGCAGACCCTGCAGCGCCAATTGCAGGCGGCGGGCCTGCTGGCCCCGGCCGCCGCAGGCACGGCCCGCGCCGGTGCCGGCGAGCGGTTCGAATGGCAGGCCCGGCTGGCCGCGCCGCGCTTCGACGTCTCCCTGCCCGCCAGCGGCTCCGCCGCACCCATGGCCGTGCGGCTCACGGCGGTGCGCGCCGAACTGGCCGGCGGGTTGCCCCAGTCCACGCTGTCGCTGGACGGCGAGGCACGCGTGGACCGGCGCCGACTGGACCTGCGCCTGCGCGGCACCGCGGGCACGGCCGCCCCCGGGCAATGGAACGCGCAGATCACCGAGTTGCGTGCGCAGGCCCGCGACGACCAATTGCCCGGCCCCTGGACGGTGCAGTTCAACCAGCCGCTGTCCGTTGCTCTGCGCCAGTCGCCCAGCCTGCAGGTGGAGACCTCGGGCGGCCAGGCCACCGTCTCCGGCCCGGCACCGGGGCAGGTCACGCTGCACTGGGAGCCCGTCCGCTTTGCCCAGGCCGCCAATGGCGCCATCGCCTTGCGCACGCAGGGCCGCCTGCAGGGGTTGCCCATGGCCTGGACGGAAGCGTTCGGCCCCCAAGGCCAGGAAGCATTGCAGCGCCTGGGCCTGGCCGGCAACCTCGTGTTCGACGGCGACTGGGACGTGGATGCGGGCGACACCCTGCGCGCCAGTGCCAGCGTGCGGCGCGCCAGCGGCGACATCCGCGTGCTGGCCGGCAGTGCCGCGCCCACCACGACGGTGGTGCACAGCAGCGGCCAGGGCCAGGGCACCGGCCGCGCGCAGGCAAGCGAAGGGCCCGGCACGCCAGCGGGCGTGCGGCAGGCCGAAGTGCAGCTGCAGGCCGAGGGCGACACCGTGCGTGCCCGCGTGCAGTGGGACAGCGAACGTGCAGGCCGCGTGCAGGCCGAGGGCAGCACCCGCCTGGCCCGTGCCGATGGCGGCTGGCAATGGCCTGCCGACGCACCGCTGGCCGCCACCGTGCGCGCCCAGTTGCCGGACGTGGGCGTGTGGTCCGCCCTGGCACCGCCGGGCTGGCGCGTGAAGGGCACGCTGGACGCCAATGTCGCCCTCGCCGGCAACCGCGCCGCACCCCGCTGGAGCGGCACGCTCGGCGCCGACCAACTGTCGGTGCGCTCGCTCATCGACGGCGTGGACCTGCAGGACGGGCGCCTGCGTGCCACGCTGAACGGCGACCGGCTCGACATCACCGAATTCCGCGTGAACGGCGGCCAGGGCAGCAACGCACGCATCGCCGGTTTCAGCGGCAACCGCACCGCGGCCCCACGCGACGGCGGCACGCTCACCGGCAAAGGCAGCGTGTCGTGGACCACGGGCGGCAGCGGCGCCACCGGCTCCGGCATCGCCATGGACTTCGACGCCGAGGCGCGCGCCCTGCAGGTGCTGGTGCGCGCCGACCGCCAGGTCAGCGTGTCCGGCAATCTGCAGGCGCGGTTGCGCCAGGGCCAGTTCACGCTGCGCGGCAAGCTCACCACCGACCGCGCCACCATCATCCTGCCCGAGGCCGGCGCACCCAGCCTGGGCACCGACGTGGTCGTGCGCTCCGCCGCCAAGGACCGCGAAACCGTCAAGCAGGCCGAACGCGCGGGCCAGGCCGCCGGCCGCGTGGAAGCCGCCAAGCCGCCGGACATCGCCGTCACCCTCAACCTGGGCGACGACTTTGCGCTGCAGGGCCACGGCATCACCACCCGCCTGGCGGGCGAGCTGGAAATCCGCGGCGCCACCGTCGCCGGGGCGCCGCCGCGCGTCACCGGCGAGGTGCGCACCGTGGAAGGCCGCTACCGCGCCTGGGGCCAGTCGCTCGATGTGGAGACGGGCCTGGCACGCTTCAACGGCCCATACGACAACCCCGCGCTGGACATCCTCGCCATCCGGCCGAACATCAGCGTGCGCGCCGGCGTGCAGGTCACCGGCTCGGCCAAGGCGCCGCGCGTGCGGCTCTATTCCGACCCCGATCTGCCCGACGCCGAAAAGCTCTCCTGGGTGGTGCTGGGCCGCAGCGGCGCCGCCGGCGGCGCCGAGGCCGCGTTGCTGCAACAGGCGGCGCTGGCGCTGCTCGGGGGCAACGGCAATGCCGGTGCCGGCAACTTCGCCAAGCGCGTGGGGCTCGACGAGATCGGGTTCAAGGGCCCCGGCTCGGGCGAGGATGCCTCCGCCGCCGCGCTCACCTTCGGCAAGCGCCTGTCCAAGGACCTGTACGTGACCTACGAGCGCAGCCTCTCGGGCGCCCTGGGCACGCTGTACATCTTCTACGACCTGACCAAGAGCCTCACGCTGCGTGGCCAGACCGGCGCACAAAGCGCGGTGGACCTGATCTACACGGTGCGGTACGACTGACGGGGCCCATCAGCCCGCCGCCGCGCGGGCGAACTGGGGCGCGTTCTGCACCCGGCCATCCCCGTGCGGCAGATAGGGATAGAGCAGGCCCCCCGCGGCCTGCAGCAATTCGAACTGGGCGGACGCCAGCCCTTGCTCCACCAGATCGAAATGGCACAGCGTTCCGTACAGGCCGCCGCGGTGATCGGTCACCGGCACGCCGTGGTAGGCCACCACCACCCCGCGGAACGAGCTGGCCAGCAGCCGCTCGTCATGCATCGAGTTGTCCACCAGCAGCGAGCCATCGCGCAGCACGAACTGGCAAAAGCTGTTGTCCAGCGCCACCACGGCCAGCGCCTCGGGCCGGATCTGGTGCTGCTTGTCGTAGAGAAAGACGTTGATGAGCTGCGACTCGATCACCTGAAAGACGCCGGTGTACCGATGCGGCACACCGCGGTTGAGGGCCTCCATGGCGGGAGAGAGTCCCTCCGCCTGGAGCATGGCGTGGAACTGTGGAGGCGTCATCGGTGAAATCATTGCGGAGGCATTTTAGAGCGGCGCACCGCCCGGGGGCGCGTTGCCGCTGCGGAAATGCGGCGCTCACATGGCCTGTGGCCCCGTGCCGGGCGCGATCTTCTTTTGCGGAGGTCTCAGCACAGCGGGGAAAAGCTGCCACGGCCACGCCTTTACAATCGCCCGTCCTCCTCGTAGTTCAATGGATAGAACGAGTGCCTCCTAAGCGCTAGATACAGGTTCGATTCCTGTCGAGGGGACCACTGATTTACTTACAAATCAACGGCTTACGTTCAGCGCCCTCCCTTCGGGGACATGGCGGGGACATAGGACAGTGCATCCGCGTCGCCGAATGGTCAGTCAGCATATCTCCTGACGTCGGCGCCCTAACAGGGGAGTCACCTTGCCGAGAAAGCCTCGATTAGGCCAGTGCGCCATTTGCGGCATGCACGGCGATGTCACACGAGAACATCTTCCTCCTGCAAAGTTGTACTCGGCTAATGAGCGCGCGGCGCTTCAGATGAACATCATCAAAGCCTGCCTTCGTTGTAACAACGGCGGTTCAAGTGATGACGAAAATCTAAAAATCTTGCTTGGGCTCGTTACCGGTGATGGTGGACGGAATGCGAACCAGATCATTGACCATCTTGCATCAACGCTTGAAAAAAATAAGATATTGCAAACGACGATTTTTGAAGGCCGGTTAACTAATACTCCAACCGGCCGCCAGATTGCGATTGAATTTGACCAGGCTTCGTACTGCCGCTCAGTTACTCGCATTACGAAGGGGCTTTACTTTTCGGAATCCGGCAAAGCACTCGGACTGGCTGCTTGGGTGTCAGTCTTTGAGCCCTCAAATAGTTATATCGCTGTGGATAACGCCTTAAGGTCCATGCCTCGGAAGTCGCTCAACGGAGGCACTTTCACTTATGCGCATCAAATTTTTGAGGACGGTGGCAGTGTGTGGCAGTTCAACTTTTTTAATCGCCACGAGGTATTAGCTTGGACGGGTCCTCCTGTCCCCTGAGCCGTTATCTCCTGATCTGTCGGTGCAGGGTCATGAGGGGCCTCGCTGTCGTGCCGCATCGCCGCGGTCAGCGTGTTCCCGATGCTAACGTGCCCGTACCAGATATGGAAGGCGGACACCTCGGGAAGCTTGCCGGTGCCGCATTCGCGGATGGGTTCAGGCGGTAGGTGATCCGCACCTTGCCGAAGGCAGGAGTATCTATGACGGCGGTCAGGGTGGGGGGCCGGCCGCTGCCGGCGGGTGGGAGCAACTTGCTGCCCGGCGGAAATTTCCTCGCCCGGGATCTTGGATAGTATCCCGTTGTCTGCACCAAAACCATTCATTTGGGGAATCCCCCCTCCGTCAAATAGGCATAGTGGATGATCGGAAATAAAAAAGTATCGCCGCCAGTATCACACCCACTAAAAAGCATGCCAAGGCGGAAAATCCAATAAACCAAGACAAAAAGCTATTTTCAGTACGAAGACCGTCCCGCTTCAACATGTCCAGCCAAAGGATTTTTCCTTCCGCTACGCTCAGCCAATCGGACCTCCAGCCGATTAATGCACGATTGATGCGTATATTCTGATTTACATGTGACCCGCCAACAAAAACCAGCCCCAACACAAATACGGCGAGAATTAAATAAGACATCCAAATTTGTCGATAGCCTGGAACGGCGCCGATAAACGCAAGCATCCCTGCAGCCCCTCCGCCGTTAATAGCCAGGAGGTAATTCCAAGCCGCTTTCTCAGCTTCGCTTGACATCAATCTGAGATGATCAAAGCGTTTTTCGAAATAATCGGACTGCATACGCTGAGCGTCTCCAATCATGATGGACCTCCGTTGTCGAATACCTCCATTCTGGGGGAGCCAGGAGGCCGCCGCCAGCCCCCGACGAGGCGGAGGCTACTCACTCCGCAGATCGGTCTTTACGGGCGCGCGGCAGTTGGTCAGCGCTGTCGGCAACTGCCCCTCATAACCCTCCCGCCTCTCGTTTGCCGCCATCGCTGCGCGCGCAAAGTCATCCACCGACGCGCCCAGGCGCAGGGCCTCAGAGGGCATGGCCGGCCGGTCGGGCTCTGGCTCTTCGCAAGCCACCGGGATCGGGATGTTGATTTCTTGGACCTTAACTGTAGACGCGCTGGTGCAGCCCCCGAGTGCGGCAACCACGCAAACAGTCAGAAGTTTCGATCTTTCGAAATTTCATTGCATCGCCCTCCCCTTAAGCCAGTCATCGACCCAGGCCCGCGCGCTGGCGCAAGCGTCGCCCGGCACGGCGGCGGGCGCAGCCAGGATTACGTAGGCCTTGGCGTTGTGCACGGCGGCGCGGCCGGCGGCGGCCTGGCGAGACGGGACCACTTTGTGCGACAGTCCACGACTGCGAACGAAATCCGTACGTAGTCAATCCGGCGCAGCGAACCGTCCGGCCTCCAGCGCATCACGCCGCTTGCTCGGCAGGTAGACCCCCTCCTCCGCTTCCCGGATCCGCTTCTGCCGCTTGTTCACGCTCTGCGCCAACTGCATCGCCTGGATTCGGCGGTTGGGGTTCTTCTCGTTGAACTTGGCGATGTCCTCACGGGCGGCCGCCACGCCCTGCTCGTCCGTGGCGCCAGCCTTGGTCGACTGCTCATAGGCCGTGCCCGCGGCATCGCCACCCGCCATGGCAGCACCAGCAGCCGCACCGCCGGCCAAGCCACCGCGCGCCGCATTCAGGCCGGCGATGGATGCCAAGGTGCGCCCACCCTTCACGGCTGCTCCAGGGCCAGCGAAGGAGCCCACCGCCTGCGCAGCCGCCTGCAGGGGGTTGTTGACCACGTAGCGGCCCACTGCGCCCACCTCGTCCACCACGCCACTGGCGTTGGCCACGTCCTGGCGGAAGCGCTGCTTCTCCGCCTTCACGGCATCGCTCTGGTTGGCCTCGCCGGCTTCGACGATGTTCTTGTCGATCCAACCGGAGACCGCATTGCCGGGCCGCACAAAGTTGGCCGCCGCGGACACGCCGCCCGCAGCCGCGTTCGCCGCCTCGATTACGGTGTCGTTTGCGACGGATGCGAGCGTGCGCCTGCGCTTCGGCTGGTCTACATCTGCGAGTTGCCCGCCAAAGCTATCTGTGGTGACGGGAATACCACCGAAGGAATCGTTTTGCATCCCCCCAGTCTTCCGGCGCTCGGGGAAGCGCGCAAACCCTACTGGGGCACCGCGTGCTCCGCCTGCTAGAGTGCAGCGCGGAGGTATTCAATGAACCCAGCATCCCGGATAAATGCAGTCACCGAAGCGTTTTTGCCACTGGCACATGGTGAGCAGCAAGTGGTAGGTTGGAATAAATGGCTCTCTTCCAATGGTGCATCTGTCTCAGAAGACACAGTAATGCTTGCCCTCCGGGGCATTCGTAAGGAAATCAAGATTCTCGAATCGAGATTGAAGAATTTGGGCGTCCCTGAAGAGCTTTTTAAGGACACATTGCATGGACTCAATCAAGCTTTTCAATCTGCGTACTTACACAGGCATTGGGGAGATATCCACTCAAAAGTAACGGCTGCTGACGTACGGGCAAATTTAGCGTGGATGGGATGGGTATTAAATAAACTCGACGAGAACGATATTGACGAGAGCGCAATGACCGCGTTACTCCAAGCCATCGCTGAACAGGATGCTTTCCTTAAAGAAAATGAGTTACCCGATGGATTGAGGGAGCTTCTTGAAAGCCAGATTGAAGAACTTCGAATTGCGCTCATGCTTTACCGAGTCAACGGTGTGCAACCGATCGTTGACGCTGTGAACAAGCAATCTGGAGAAATGAGAAATGCGTCCAAGGAACTTGTTGCAGAGACGACAGCGGCTGGGCCGGAAGCGCAAGGAGCTGTCACTCGTGGGATGGAGTTGATTTCGAAAGCGGCGAAGGTGGCGGACAGCGGTTTAAAGGTAGTGAAGTTTGGGAAAGAACTCTACGAACTTGGAGCCAGTGGGTATGCGATGTTTGGACAGTTGCTTTTGTCGAGTCCGGCTTCAGGCAGCTGACCCTCTTCATCCTTAGAGCCGAGACACTGTGGACCGCCTGCTACAAATTCTGTTTTGGTGCCCGCGCTGCTGGCGGGTCCTCGGGCGCGCGATGTTCACGGTGTGCGGCCTTCTTACTTTGGTGGGCTTGCGTTTGGCGTCCCGTGTTGATCGCATCGAACGCAAGACCGGGGTGCTCGTAGAGCTGGACAAAGCACTTGCCGCAGTGCCGCTACCGATCCCCACAAGCGCTGAGGGAATGGCACTCGCTATCTTCGGCGCTCTTCTTGGAGCTGGGTTGGCAATGGCAGGCAAGTGGGCCGCGCGAGTGCACTGAGAGCGGCGGACGGCAAAAGAATTCTTACTGGGTGAGGCGCCTTCTTACGGTGCGTCAAGGATCGGTGAAATCAGCCCGACGTCGCCGGGTCGAAAAAAGGCCGCTGATCAAAGGAGGCTCTATTTGCCGGTGGGTGGCGCTTCGGATGCTTCTGGAGTCGAACTACTCTTCCTCCGCCCTATCACTGTCTTTGTTTGCGGTTTTAAGGGGCCCAGCACATCGTTCAACGGCAAAAGCGTGTTCCCGCCCTTTGGAAAAAGGAAGTTGGTAACGATCGTGAAAATGCCGAGCACGTTCAATGTCGTACCACCTATCAATGCCAGAAGCACTGCCTTCTCGAGCGCGAATCCGCATATCTTCCACCCTGAGAGCAGCACCACAACTCCCAGCCCAATAAGCCACCAGACAACCAACAGAAAAATCTTGCTGGCATACTTCTTTCGAGACTCGATAATCCCTTCGAACTGCTCGAGTTGCTTTACCTGAAACCGGCGGCGAATTTTTCGCTCATGCTCCTCGTCGGACTCCAGATCAGGAGAATCAAATGTGGCAAGTTCCTTTTGGTAGAGTCGAGCGGTCTCTACCGTATCTGCCGCAGTATCTCCGGCATCCAGAAGCGACAGATCCGGCTCAGGCTGCGGCTTGGCGACTGGCAATGTTTTTGTCCAGTTGATCTTTGTAGTACTCCCTGATCAGAGAGTTCTCAATCGGAATTCCGCGCGCATCGTCCGCATACCCCGCACGAGCCTTCGCCCATGGCGTATCAGGCAAGTGCGTCAAATTGGACAGCTTCATCGCGCTCATGTGACCGTAAACAGTCCAGACACGATCCATGATTTTCCTCGCCCGCTCATCATCTTTAGGCACGAAAGGGACGACAAAATCAAACTCTTCCATGTCGAACTCGGTGGCGATGCTGGAGATTGCGCCACTGCGTTCGTGCTTGAACTCGTGATACACCGATGGCACCACAGGTCCGAATTGCCAAGCCTCGACCTGATCGACGATCAACGGCTCGCTGTAGAACGCCAAGTGCCAACCATGGGCCATGAAGATGAGCTTCTGCAACTTCATCGGCGTCAGACTTGTGTTCTTCGCCTTCGCCAAATCAAGGAAGTAGTTGGCTACTGCCTTTGCGTCATAAGCCATCTCGTCCTCCTTTCATAGCAAATTTCGTCGAGCCGCTTACTGTACACAATTACAGCAACACGCTACAACATATGGGTTTAAATCCATTGAATTCAACTTTAACACCCTGGCTTGACAACAGCTAGCGTGTGTCCTTGATCACGTCGCGCGACAGACCGTCCCCGCAGCACTCGATGCATTCAGGGTTGGGCGGCAGGTGCGGGTTGAAACCGGTACCGCCCTCCTCGTCGAACACCTCGTCCGGCTTGGCCTTCTTGCGCCACAGCTCGAAGTCAGTGTCGCGCTGGACCTGGGTGCGCTGGCGCAGGAAGTTGGTGCCCCAGCAGTGCCAGCAGCAGCCGACTTTGGTCCCGACCAGCTCGCGGGGGTCGGCAAAGGCGATCAGCGCGATCTCCTGCACCACCCTTGCAGCCGTCACCTGGGTGCGATTCTGCAGGGCGGCCTGGCCAGCAGCCACAGCCGATGCGATATGAGGTCTCCTGAGGAGATGGTAAGACTGCTCCGCTACCGTCTTCGGGCTGTACCCAGCTCGGATGGCGGCCTGCGTGCCATTCAGATCCACCAGGTATTCGTCGACGAAGCGCTGCTGGCGCGTGGTGAGCGCCGCGCTGCTCTGCCCCTCTCCGGCATCTTCATCCGGCGGAGTCTCGACAACGGGCGCGACTTCGGGCCGTGTTTTCTTTTTCACAGGGACCAAACCGGGCTTCTTCTCAGGCCTGGTCCATCCCTTGGCTTTCGCGTGCTTCTGCACTGCCGTGTGCGAGATGCCGTGTGCGGTGCCGATATCTCGTGCTGACTGCCGGGTGGTGCAGAACGCGATGGCCACTGCGCCCCAGTCCACAGGGGATGAGGTAGTGGGAGGCCTGCCGAAAGGTTTACGCTGCTTTGTTTCCACACACCGGATGATTCCGGCGCTGGGCGGAAACTGGAAAACCCTATGCGGGGGCCGTATCAGGCGAAGAACTTGCCTTCGGCCGCGAACCCCTGGGGCTTAGGCATCGGCATTTCAGCGAGGCGGCCAGCATCGGCACGTCGCACATAGCGTTCGAAAATGCCACGGTTGCCGCGTCCTTGAAGAAACGCACCAGTTCGCCTTTCCAACCAGCCGGATGCAAAGGTTGAGCCTGCTGGATCAACTCCTCGAAATCAGCATGCTCGGCGCCCTTCAGCAAGAACTCGTTGGCATCCTTGCTGCCGTCAACGAAGCGCACGCGTCTGCAGCGGTCGGGGCCCAAACGCTGGATGACTTCTCGCGCGCCCTTCTCGCCGGCCTCGTCGCAGTCGAAGAAGACCAGGATGTCGCTGAATCGTTCCAATCGCTCCCAGTCACTCTCGATCCACTGGTGGTTACCTGCTCCGGCATTCACCGACAAAGCCGGGATGCCGACCTGGTGCAGGCTCATGGCGTCGAGCTCGCCTTCGGCAATGGCGATGGTTCGCTGCCTGGGGTCGATCAGATGCCAGCCGAACAGGCAGGGCATGGCGCCAGCCTCCTGACGCTTGTCTTTCTTGTTGTCGATGTTGCGAGCCTTGCCGTTGAGGTATTCATCAGAAGGCGCAAGCCGAGGCAGATGCGGCGGCGCCCATTCAAAGCCACGCCCTGCCAGCACCACAGCCCTCCCAGCCCAACAACAGCACATGCTCTGCGCTGGAAGAGCGGGTCAAGATGCTGGACAGCATGGGGCGGGCCGGCAGCCGGTACTACGACCTGGACTGGGTGAGGCGGGAGCGCAAGGATGCCAGGGATCAGCAGCACAGGCTCCGTTGCTGAGACGGGGTGCGCCATCGCCGAATTGACCGCGTGACGAGCGACCTCACACGAGGCACCGGACTATCGTGGGAAGCCTTTGCACAAGCCTGTCGTTGAGCGCGCGCCCAGTTCGAACAAGCTGTTCATGTCATGCGTGCGCTGGCATTTCAATGGCGCCATGACGCTGCGTTGCCACCAAGGCGCCAGTGCAATGGCTCCCTCGGCACCAGACACGCAATCAGCTCAGGCAGACCGCCGCCGATGCCATGCCAGCAACCCCAGCAAGGCCGTCAGCATCGCCAAGCCGAAGTGCGACAGCGTGGGAATGGCGGCGGCACTCGCCGGCGCCGCGGCGATCACCGCCGGCCCGCCCGGATCGGAGATCGTGCCCACGGCCGGATCGGCGTCGCCGGGGCCGTTGTCCTCGATATCGAAGGTCACCGTGTCCCCATTGATCTGGGCGCCCGGCCATTCGAACCACTCCGACTGCGCCGCGCCCGCCGTGCGCGGGCCGTACTTCATGAAGCGGCTGCCCGCTGCCAGCGCCTGCGGGTACTTCAACGTCACCGTGACCTTGCCCGCGCAGGTGGTGGCCACGAAGCGGAAGACGCCTTGGGGAAACTGCGCGCTCGCGGGGCGGCTGGATGGCACCTCGAACGCGGTCTGCGCGGTGTCGAACGTGCAGCCGCTGACGCCTGCCAGCGAAGCGGTGATCTGACCGGTGCCCGAGGGCGACGCACCGGTGAACGCATCCTCGACGCCTGAAACGCGCACCACCAGATGCAGGGTCGATTCCTTCTGGATGTTGTAGTCCGAGAGGGTTCGGCCGTCTTCCAGTTGCTTGCCCGCGAAGATCAGCCGCTGCTGCTCGGGCGCAATGCCTTCCTGGTCCTGGATCTTGGCCTTCACGTTCTCAATCGAGTCGCTGGGCTCAACGTCCAGAGCGATGGTCCTTCCGGAGACGGTTTTCACGAAGATCTGCATGGCCCACGCGCCCTGCGAGAGGGCGGCGAGCGCAATGAAGAGGGCCCATCGGGCAGCACATCTCCGAATATCCAGAAAGGGGGGAACAGGCGGGGAGAACGCAAAAACCATGGATCAACTGGCAGCAGGTCGAAAAAGACCCGGGATCATGCGTTTCTGACGGGTTTCTTACAAGCGTTCCGGCCCTGGATCTGCGGAAAGTCGCGTTTTTAGGGGGCTTGCGCCAGCCATCCCTCGATCACCTGGGGCAGACCGCCGACGGTGAGCGGACGCAGCGCATGGCGGCGAGCCGGAGTTTCCAGGGACGGTCGGTTCAAGGCATGCGGGGCCAGCGCCCGCAAACCGCGTCTCAGCGGCTGAGCATCGCCACGACCGCGACGATGCCGAGCACCACCACCGCCACCGCCCGCGCGGCCCAGCCGCCCAGGCTGGCGGCGGTCATCCCGGCAATGCCGGCTTTTACGGTACCGGCGTGGCGGCCCTCGTGGGTGCCGGATTCAAAGGCAGAGCGCCTGCTGATGGCGGGTGCCTGCGGATGGCCGCAGCCGGGGCAAGCGGTCGCCTGATCGGAAATCTGCCGGTTGCATTCGGGGCATGGAACGAGTGCCATGGGTTTTCTTCTCCTGGTGCATGGATGGAACGATGGCCACAACCTACCTGTGACCGTCGCACCATAGCCCGGCCCTTGTGCGCGACTGTTTCGAAATGCGTCGAAGCCGCGCGGCACTGACCGCGTTACGGCCAGCCTTGCAGCTCCCAACGGCTGCCATCGGCAAAAGACAGCCTGAGTCTCAAGGTGCCACCGGCTGCGGTGTACAGGCTGTATCGGCGAATTTGCGACAACTGCCGATGGGCCCAGGCCTCCATCTGCATCAGTGGCTGATCGCCGCACGCAGCCATCGTCTGGAAAACTGGCTCGGCACGAATGCCGCCATCTTCGGCCCACCACCGGTATCGGAATGTCGACCCGTTGCACACGCGCAGGCCGAAAAGCCCGGCACCTGGAAAGCTCAACCGCACCGATGGGCCGGAATTGCCCATGCCGGTCTTTGGCCAATCGTGTCGCTCTGTGCCATCAGGGCCGAAGATCGAGACCAGGCCCCATTCAGCGGTACCCAGCGTGCCGAGGTAGAAGTTTTCGCGAGCTGGCTCTGCCTCCCGCTGAGGGGGCTGCTGTGGCGAGGCCATCGCGCCACTCGCTATCAGAGCGAGCGCGGCGCCAGCGATGAGCGCGAGCACCTTAGCGGGCACCGCCCAACTTCTCGAAATCCGCATCCAGCCGCGCCAGCGACGCCGCGATCTGCGCGCGCCGGGCCTTGATCCAGCCGTCCTGCTCGGCCACGCGCTGGGTGGCCTGGCGCAGCATGCGGTCCATTTCGGCGGGCTGCGGGCCGCCGGCGGTCTGGCGGTTCCTGACGATCGCCACGGGGTCGAGCGTGGAACGGAACTCGGCCTCGGACAGGGGCAGCACCTGTGCGAACTCCGTTCCCTTCACCGTATCGGCGTAGATGCGTTGCGCCTGCGCATACGGAAACGCGAGAGGCTTGATGTCCTTGGCCTTGGCATATTCCACGACCTCCGAGGCGAAATGGTGGCCGACGCGGAAGGGCAGCTTGTATTGGCGCATCAGCACGTCGGCCAGTTCCTGCGAGGCGGTCCAGTCGCTGTTGAGCTCCTCCAGCGCACGCTGGGGATCGATCACCAGGTTGTTGAGGATACGCGTCCAATTGTTCAGTACGCCGACCGCCGCCTGCACCATCGCGGCGTTGGTGCGGACCTCCTTGGGGTCGCTCATGCCGGGGGGGATGTTGTGCGCCTGGAGTGCGGGGCCCATGCCCAGGTTGAGCGCGGTGGAAGCGTCGCGGCGGGTGCTGTTGAGCAGGCCGGGATTGCGCTTTTGCGGCATGGCGCTGGAGACATACGTGTTGCCGCCGCCTTCCTGCAGCAGGATCCAGGGGCGGGGCTGGGCGTATTGGGTCATCACGTCTTCGATGAAGCTGCCGGCATGCAGGGCGATGGCCATGACGATGGCGCCGGCCTCCACGGGCTGGTCCACCGCGGAGATCTGCGCGGCGTCGTACGCGTTGTCCACCGTGGCGGAAAAGCCCAGGTAGTCCGCCATGCGCTGGCGGTTCAATGGCCAGCTGGTGCCGTTGAGCACCGTGGTGCCCATGGGTGAGCGGTCCATGCGGGCATAGGCTTCGCGGATGCGCTGGGCGTCGCGCTCCAGCCCGGCGGCGATGCCCAGCAGATAGTGGCCGTAGCTGTTGGGCTGGGCGGCCACGCCGTTGGTGTAGTTGGGCACCACGGTGGCCCGGTGCTTGCCGGCGAGTTCGATCAGGGTGGCGGTGGTTTGGCTGAGCGCCTCGGCCAGGTGGAGCATTTCATCGCGCAGGATGGCGGACCGCGCGGTGGCCAGCATGTCCTGGCTCGATCGGCCGGCGTGCAGCAGCGTGATCTGGGGGCCGGCGGCTTCGATCAGCAACGGCTCGAAGGTGATGACCAATGAGGGCCGCTTGCCACCCGGCTTGTCGCCGTTGGCCAGCACCTGGGTGATGCCTTTGTAGACGAGCGGCGACAGCGATTTGTCGAGCAGGCCTTCGTCGGTGTTGATGACGGCAGTAGCCTTGTTGATCTCGCCGAGCCAGAAGAAATCGTCGTGCTTTTTGGCGGGGGTCTGGGCGCCCGCGTGTGGCACGAGGGCCGCCAGGGAAAGGGCGGCGGCGATGGCGAGTCGGGTGGGTTTCATGGGCATGGCCTGTTGTCTCTGTAATGGGTTCGTTCCACCGGCGCAGGCGGCCGTGGCGATGATGGACGCGCCGGGTACGTGCTCAATACACGCCGTAGCGGTACGCAAAGTACAGGGCGGCGAGGGTGCCGACGACGGCGAGGACGGTCATTGCTTTGCGCATGGGAACTCCGCGGGGAAAAGGCCATGGTAGCCGCCCCGGCGCCGCCGCCCGCCTTCGGCGTCAGCGGCCGTGCAGGCCCTGCGGCGCACCGCCCGGCCGCGCAGCGCGCCGCTGCAGCAGCGCCCGCACCATCACCCCCACCACCAGCGCGTTGACCAGGAAAATGCCCGCGTGCAGCGCATTGCTGTGGTGCAGGAAGCCGATGAACTCGAACGGCAGGTAGATCGCCCCGCTGCCCGCGGCCAGCACCTCGGCCCAGGGGCGTTCCTTGAACAGGCCGTACGCCTCCACCAGCCGCAGCGCGGCATACGCGGCAGCGCCCAGGGCGAGCAGCATGAGCCGGGAGTCCTGCACGTTGCGGGCCGCATCCAGAAAAATCTGCGGGTACCTCGCCGCGGGGTTGAGGTGCGCATGCTCGATGAGCTTCACCGCGATGGCGTAGATGTCCCGGTGTGCCAGTGACAGCAGCCCCGTGGCTGCGGCCAGGACGAGCAGGCCCTTGAAAGCTTCGAGGAACGCGACGAGACGGACGGCCTGGTTCATGGAAAACGCCTCCCACGCGAACGGCGTGGATGGATAGGATGGATGAAGGTGAACGGATGACGAAGGGTGGACGGGCGCCAGGCCGATTGTCGGCCCTGCCGGCACGCGCGCCGCCGACCCCACCGCGCAGCCGGGGCCCCGGCCTACAATCCAGCGGCCCGACCCGACGATCCGATGGCGCCGCTCCACGGATGCGGATCTGAGCCAAAAAGGCCTCCAGCGCAATCAACCTCCCGGCATAGTGCTATCAAAAATGAAGCAACCGACTTCCATCGCCCTGCTGCGCGCGCTGCGCCGTTGGGTGTTGATGGGCTTCATGGCGGCGATGGCGGTGGCCACGGCCTCGCCGCTGTTGCATGCGCGGGCGATGGAGTGGGTCTGCTCCACGTCCGGTATGGTCAAGGTCTATGTGCAGACCGACGACGGGCCGGTGGAGATGGGGCAGACGGCCATGGACTGCCCCCTGTGCATTCCCCACGGCGCGCCGCCCCCGGTGGTGGCGGTGCAAACCCTGCCGCAGCCGCTGCCGCTCGGGCATGCCATGCAGGCCATTGCGGCGGCGCGCATCGCAGCCGCCACGGCCGCGCCATTGCCTGCGCGCGGCCCCCCGGTCTTTCAGCACGCCTGAGCCTCGCCGGCTCCCTGCGTTCGCCGCAGCGCGGCCATCCGCCCGTGGGTGGGTGACTGCCGCCCCGCGCGAACGCATTTCCCCTCCCCTTTGCTGATCCGGCCCGCCGGGCGCACTGCCGTACCGCCGCCACTGCGCGGCGGGCGGCGCGCGCCGGGCGCGGGCGATCCGCGTGCTGATCGATGCCATGACCACGACTTCCCTTTTTTCCTCCGCCCTGCCCGTGCCACCGCTGCAGCCGCAGCCGATTTCGGCCCGAACACCGCGCAAGGCACGCTCGCCGCTGGCCCACGCGGTGCTGGCAGCGCTGGCCGGCTTCGGGCCCGCCGCCGCCCCGGCGCAGGACGCGCCCCTGTCGTCCGTGCCCACGCTGGCGCCGGTGACCGTCTCGGGCACGCCGGCCGAGCCCCTGGGCCGGCTGAACCTGGATACCCCCGCCGAGACCGGCAGCCGCCTGGGCCTCACGCCGCGCGAGACGCCCGCCTCGGTCACCGTGGTGGACCGCGCCACCATCGAAGCCCGTGGCGCGCAGGACACGCAGGAGATCCTGCGGGCGATCCCCGGCGTGACCGCGCACAACGCGCCGGGCTCGATGGCGGCCAGCTACCGGGGCTTCAGCAACAACTCGGTCACGCAGCTGTACAACGGCATCACGGTGCAGTACGGCAGCGCCACGCGCGCGGTGGACAGCTGGATCTACGACCGGGTGGAGGCCGTCGGTGGCGCGTCGAGCTTCCTGTACGGCGCGGGGGCCGTGGGCGGCTCGCTCAACTACATCACCAAGACGCCCGACCGCAGCGGCGACTTCGCGGAAGGCCGGCTGCGCGCGGGCTCGTATGGGCTCAAGGAAGCCTCGGCGGGCCTCAACCGCCGCATCGCGGGGCCGCAGGACGGCGGCGCAGGTCCGAGCCACTTCGCGCGCATCGACGTGAACCACCGCGACGCCGGCAGCTGGACCACGGGCACGCAGACCCGGTCCACGCAGCTGGCCGCATCGCTGCTGTCCGACCTGGGCGGCGGCTTCACGCACCTCCTGGCGTACGAGTACCAGAAGGACGCGGTGGACCGCCCCTACTGGGGCACGCCGGTGCTCAACCCCGCCGTGGGCGCGCTGCGCATCGATCCCGGGACGCGCTTTGCCAACTACAACAGCAGCGACGGCATGTACGCCCACCGCGTGCAGTGGCTGCGCTCGGTGGCGCAGTGGCGCGTGTCCGACGTTCTGCAGTGGCGCAACACGCTCTATGCCTACGACGCGCTGCGCGACTACCGCAACGTGGAGACCTACCAGTTCAACGCGGCCAACACCCTGGTCTCGCGCGGCAGCGCTTATTTGCAGCGGCACGACCAGCAGCTGGTGGGCAACCGCACCGAGGCCACCTGGCACGGCACGCTGGCGGGCCGGGCGAGCGACTGGGCCTTCGGCCTGGACGTGAGCGTGAACCGGCAGACGCGCTTTCCCAACAGCCTGGCCGGCATGGTGAGCACGGTGGACCCGTACCGCTTCACGACCGAGCGGTTCTTCGACATTCCCGGCATGGCCCCCGGCTTTCGCGCCGACCGCGACAACCGCGTGCAGACCACCGCGGTGTTCGTGGAGAACCGCACGGCCCTGGTGCCCGGCGTGAACCTGGTGACGGCGCTGCGGCAGGAGCGCATCGCGCTGGACCTGACCAACCGCCGCGCCGTCACCGCCACCAGCCCCGCCACGTTCGAGCGCAGCTACACGCCCACCACCGGCCGCCTGGGCGTGGTGTGGGACGTGGCCCCCGGCGCCAACGTGTACGCCCAGTACGCCACAGCGAGCGACCCGCCGTCGGGCTCGCTGTCCACGGCCTCGTTCGCCGACGTGGCCAACAACAGCGCGCTCACCACGGGCCGGCAGCTGGAAGCGGGCGCCAAGTTCGACTTCTGGGGCGGGCGGGGCACGGCCACGGTGGCGGCGTTCCAGATCACGCGGCGCAACATCGCCTCGCAGGACCCCAACAACCCCGCGTTCACCGTGCTGGTGGGCGAGCAGTCGTCGCGCGGCGCAGAGGTCGCCGTGGGCCTGCGCCTGACCGACCGATGGCAGTTGCAGGCCAACGCGATGCGCACCCGCGCCCGCTACGAGCAGTTCGTGCAGGGCGGCGTGTCGCTGGCCGGCCGCACGCCCATCAACACGCCCGAGAGCGTGGCCAACCTGTGGCTGGGCTACGCGGTCACGCCCGCGCTGCAGGCCACGGCGGGGGCGCGGCGCGTAGGGCGTATCTATGCGGACGCGGCCAACACGCAGTATTGGCCCTCGTACACGCTGCTGGACCTGGGGTTGTCGTGGAAGCTCTCGCCCACCGCCACGCTCTCGGGCCACCTGCGCAACGCCACCGACCGCATCGATGCGGCCGAAGCGCGCAGCGCGCAGGTGTACCTGGGCGCACCGCGCACGGTGGACGTGTCGCTGCAGGTGGCGTTCTGACCGCCGACGGGAAACGCACCATGGACTGGACCCGCCCTGTGCGCGCCAAGCGCTGGCTGTTTCTCACCCACCGCTGGCTGGGGGTGCTGCTGTGCGGCTTCTTCGCGATGTGGTTCATCTCCGGCATCGTGATGATGTACGTGGGCTACCCCCAGCTCACCGAGGCCGAGCGGACCGCCCACCTGCCGCCGCTGGGCGACGGCGCGGGCCTGCGGGAGCCCGACGCCGCGCTGGCGCCCGCCGGCCTGGCGCTGGTGCCACTGGCCGAACTGCGCCTGGCGGTGGCCAGCGGCGGGCGCGCGGTGTACCTGGTCCGGCCCGAAGGGGCGCCGCCCCGCTCGCCCGCCACGGTGATCGACGCGGCGACGGGCGAGGTGCTGCGCGCGGTGGATGCGCCACGCGCGCTGGCCAGCGCCGCGGCCTGGGCCGGCCCCGGCGTGGCCGCGGACTACGAGGGCACGCTGCAGGAAGATGCGTTCACCCATTCGCGCGGGCTGGACATGCACCGGCCGCTGCACCGCGTGCGGCTGCACGATGCGGACGGCACCGTGCTCTACGTGTCCGGCACCACGGGCGAGGTGGTGCGCGATGCGCCGCGCACCGAGCGCCTGTGGGGCTACGTGGGCACGTGGATCCACTGGCTCTACCCGCTGCGCGGCAACGCGCTGCAGCCCTACTGGAGCGCCACGGTGAACACGCTCGCCGTGGCCGGCACGCTGGCGGCGCTGGCCGGCACCGTCGTGGGCCTGCAGCGCTGGCGCTTTCGCGGGCGCTACCGCAGCGGCGCGCGCACGCCCTACCCCACGCCCGCGATGCGCTGGCACCATGCGCTGGGACTGGTGTTTTCGGCGGCGACCATCGCGTGGATCTTCAGCGGCTTCATGTCGATGAACCCGTGGAAGCTGTTCGACAGCGGCGCGCCGCCGCTGAATCCGGCGGCCCTGCAGGGCGGGCCGCTGGCCATGGGCCCGCCGCAGGGCCCGCACCCGCCCACGGCCTCGCTGGCCGCGCTGCTAGCCCAGTCTGGCGGCGCCACGCGCGAACTGCGCTGGGTGCGCGCCACGGGCCGCACGCTGGTGCTGGCACAGCCCGCCCAAGGCGCGCCCGAGGTGCTCGATGCCGCCACGGCCGCGCCCACCGCCATCGACGCCGCCTCGCTGCGCGAGGCCATCGCCCGCCTGGTGGCTGCGCCCCTGGTGCGCGTGGACACGCTGGCGCACTACGACCTGTACTACTACGCCCGCGCGCCCCACACCATGACGGGTGCGCCCGCCAAACCCCTGCCGGTGCTGCGCGCGGTGTTCGCCGACGAACACGCCACCTGGGTGCACGTGGACCCGCTCACCGGCGCCGTGCTGGGCCGCCTGGACGGCCACCGCCGCGCCAGCCGCTGGCTTTTCGCCATGCTGCACAGCTGGGACTGGGTGCCGCTGCTGGAGCGGCGCCCGCTGTGGGACGCGGTGATGCTGGTGCTGGGCCTGGGGGGCGCGGCGTTGAGCACCACGGGCATGGTGATCGGCTGGCGGCGGCTGCGGCGCAAGGCGGGCCGGGCGTGAGCTCGGGCCCGGCCCGCCTTGCGCCCGCACGCGCTCACCGGGCGGTTTCGATATAAAAACCGCCTCATGCCCTAGTACTTATTGCCGATAAAGCTATAAAAACAATAGCAAAACACCGCTGCGCGGGAGCCCCGCGCCGGGCGAACGGCCGTCCTACAGCTGAAAGCCCACCGCCCGCACCACGCCCTCGCCGATGTCGCGTGGCCAGGACGGGCGCCGGGGCACATAGGGCCGCGCCAGGGCGATCTGGCGCGCGCACCAGTCCGAGAGCCACTGCACCTCGGCCGGGCCGTAGAAGGCCGTCATCGCCTCGTAGTTGAGGAACAGGCTGCGCGCGTCGAGGTTGAGCGAGCCGGACAGGGCCAGGTCGTCGTCGATCAGCACGGCCTTGGCATGCACCATGCCCGGTGCCAGCCACACCTCGGCGCCGGCCAGGCCCAGCTCGCGCAGAGCGCGTTCGCGGGCCCAGTCGGCCAGGCGGTGGTTGGACCGCCAGGGCACCAGCAGGCTCACGCGCACGCCGCGGCGGCAGGCCATGCACCAGGCGTCCAGCAGCGCATCGTCGGGCACGAAATACGGTGTCACGGCCACGATGCGCTCCTGCGCGTGGTAGGCGCCGGCCAGCAGCAGGGCATGCACGGTGTCGTCGGCGTGGTCCGGCCCGCTGGGCACCCACTGGGCCAACGGGCCATCGGGCGGGCCCGGCGGCAGCGGCTGGGGCAGCGCGGCGCGCACCAGGCGGCCGCTGGCGGTGCTCCAGTCGGCCTCGAACTGCGCGGCGGCCTGCAGGGCGAGGGGGCCGTGCACCTCGTAGCTCAGGTCGATCCAGGCCGGGTGGCCGGGCTGGTCGAGGAAGTATTCGCAGGCCAGGTTGCGCCCGCCGCTCCACAGCCGCTCGCCGTCGGCCACCACCAGCTTGCGGTGGTTGCGCAAGTTGGTGCGCCCACGCATCGGGTTGTGCAGCATGGGCATGAAGCGGCGCACCTGCACGCCCTGCGCCTGCAGCGTTTTCACCAGCGCGCCGGGCGTGGCCAGGCTGCCCACCGCGTCCAGCAGCAGCCGCACGGCGACACCGCGCTGCGCGCATTCGCCCAGGGCCCGTGCGACCTGCCGGCCCACCGGGTCGTCGCCGAAGACGAAGGTGCACACGTCCAGCCGGTGCCCCGCCGAGGCGATGGTCGCCAGCAGCGTGCGCAGGGCCTGCGTGCCGTCGGCGTGCAGCAAGACGCGCGCGTTGCGCACGGCCGGCTCCAGCTCCATGCTGGCCAGCAGCCGCGCGGCCCAGGGCGGGCCGGCGGGCTGCGCGGCGGCCGCGGCGGTCTCCTGCTGCGCCTTGCGCGGGCGGCGCAGGGGCCGCGCGAACTTGCGGGCGCCGAACAGCACGAACAGCGGCACCGCCACGTACGGAAAGGCCACGATGGCCAGCACCCAGGCCACCGCCGCGGAGGGGTGGCGCCGCTGGCGCCCGATGCGCGTGCCCATCACGTAGATCAGCAGGCCCACCGCCACGAAGACCGCGTGGCCCAGACCCGAGAGGACGGCGAAGCCGGTCAAGCGCCATCCCCGGCCGATGGCGCCTGCGAGGCCGGCGCGGAGGGTGCCGCCCCCGCCAGCGCATCGAACCGCACCGACACCCGCAAGCCCCCCAGGCGCGGCGAGCCCTCCAAGGCGACCTGCGCCTGGTGCATGCGCGCGATCGACTGCACGATCGCCAGCCCCAGACCGCTGCCCGGCACCTGCGCGCCGCCCTCGGCCGCCTGCGGCGCGCGGTAGAACCGGCCCAGCACGCGTTCGCGGTCGCCTTCGCCGATGCCCGGACCACTGTCGTCCACGACCAGGGTGACGGCGCCGCCCGGCTCCGCGCCGTTCGCGGGCGCATCGGCGATCACATGCACGTCCACCACGCCGCCGTCGGGCGTGTACTTGACCGCGTTGTCCACCAGGTTGCGCAGCAGGATGCGCAGGGCCTCGGCATGGCCCGCAATAGAGGTGGCATCCGCCCGGGCCAGGCCCAGGTCGATGCCGCGCTGCTGCGCGGCGGGCGCCGCATCGGCCACGGCCTGCAGCGCCAGGTCGGCCAGCACCACGGGCTGCGCGGGGGCCCCGGCGGCCACGCTGGATTCCTGCCGCGCCAGGGCCAGCAGCTGCTCGACCAGCCGCGTGGCCCGGTCGATGCCGGCCGACAGGCGGGCCACGGCCACGCCCCGCGCCTCGGCATCGGGTGCGCGCAGCAGCCCTTGTGCCTGCAGCTTGAGCGCGGCCAGGGGCGAGCGCAGCTCGTGCGCCGCATCGGCCACGAAGTGCTGCTGCGCCTCGAAAGCCCGCTGCACCCGCGCGAACAGCAGGTTCAGCTCGTCCACCAGCGGCTGCACCTCGGCGGGCAGCGCATCGCCGTCGACGGGCGACAGGTCGTCCGCCTGGCGCTGCGCCACCTCGCGGCGCACGCGCTCCACCGGCGCGAGCGAGCCGCTCACCACCCACCACACGGCCAGCGCCAGCAGCGGCGCCATGAGCGCGATGGGCCCGGCCGTGCGCAGGGCCAGGTCGCGCGCCATCGCCTTGCGCACGGCCATGTCCTGCGCCACCTGAATGACCTGGGAGCGCGTCTGCACCGAAAACACGCGGTAGGTGGTGCCGTGCGCCTTCACCTTGGAAAAGCCCAGCACCGCGCGCTGCGGCAGGGCAGCGCCCACGGCGGACTCGAACACGCGCAAGCCTTCGGCCGACCAGACCTGCACGACGAACTCGTAGTTCTCATCGTCGTGCACCAGCGGCCCGGGCGCGTTGGCCGGCACCTCCGGCAGGCCGGGCCGCAGGGCCATCGCCATCTGCTCCATGTGGTAGTCGAATATCTCGTCGGCCTCGGACAGCGCCGAGCGGTACGACAAAAGGATCTGCAGCAGCGCCGTGCACACGATCGCCGCCAGCAGGAACCACAGCAGCCGCGCGCGCAGCGAATGCGCCGGTGCGCCCGCGCGCGGCGCCGGCCCGCCGGGGCCCGGGGGCTGGCTGTGGGGCGGGTCCTGGGCGGCGGGCGGCATCATGCCTTGGGCACCATGTAGCCCACGCCGCGCACGTTCAGCACCAGTTCGGCGCCCAGCTTCTTGCGCAGGCCGTGCACATACACCTCCACGGCGTTGCTGCTGATCTCGTCCTTCCAGCCGTAGAGCTTTTCTTCGAGCTGGGTGCGCGACAGCACCATGCCCGGGCGCGCCAGCAGCGGCTCCAGCACCGCCCATTCGCGCGCCGACAGCACCACGGGCGCGCCGTTCACCGTCACCTCGCGCGTGGCCGGCAAAATCCGCACGCCCTTGTGCTCGTAGGCCGGCTCGGCCCGCCCGGCCGCGCGCCGCGTGAGGGCGCGGATGCGGGCCAGCAGTTCATCGAGTTCGTAGGGCTTGAGCACGTAGTCGTCGGCGCCGGCGTCCAGCCCCTCCACGCGCTGGGCCAGCGCATCGCGCGCGGTGGCCACCAGCACCGGCGTGCGGTCCTTGCGCGCGCGCAGGTCGCGCAGCACCGCCAGGCCGTCGCGCCGGGGCAGGCCCAGGTCCAGCAGCACGAGGTCGTAGGTCTGCGTGCGCAGGGCGGTGTCGGCCATCTCGCCGTCGCGCACCCAGTCCACCGCGTAATGCTCGGCGCGCAGCAGATCGTGCACGGCCTCTCCGATCATGGTGTCGTCTTCCACGAGCAGCAGGCGCATGGGGCGGCCCTCCTCTTCTTTTCAGGTCTCAAACGCCACCGCGCCGGCGGCGGCTGCGGCAATCGCAGCGCCAGCGGCGCGGGTGCGTGGGGGTTGCGAACAGGCGGCGGCGTCCATGGCCGCCAAGCATAGCGGCTGGCCCAATGCCGCCGCGCAGGACGGGGCTTCAGCCCAGCGGCACCGGCACGAAGATCTTGTCGCCGTCGCGCTGGATCAGCAGGGCCACCGACTTGCCCGCCTTGGCCATCGCCTCGCGCACCTGCTCCACGCCCCGCGCCGGCGTGCCGTTGATGGCCAGCAGCACGTCGCCGGGCTGCACGCCGGCCAGGGCGGCGGGGCCGCGGGCATCCTCCACCAGCAGGCCGCCGTCCACGCCGGCATCGCGGCGCTCCTGCGGCTGCAAGGGCCGCAGCGCCAAGCCCAGCCGGCCCTTGCCGCTCGACTTTTCCGAACTGGCGATCTTGGTGGCCTTGTCGCTCGCATCGCCCAGCGTGGCGGTGAACTCCTCGCGCTTGCCATGGCGCCACACCTCCAGCCGCGCCTGCGTGCCGGGCGCCGCCTGGCCCACGATGGCCGGCAGGTCGCCCGAGGCCACGATGGGCTGCCCGTTCACGCTGCGGATCACGTCGCCCGACTTCAGGCCCGCCTTGTCGGCCGGGCCGCCCTCTTCCACGCCGGCCACCAGTGCCCCTTCGGGCTTGTCGAGCTGGAACGAATCGGCAAAGGCCTGGTTCACCTCCTGCACCGACACGCCCAGGCGGGCATGGCTGGCCTTGCCCGTGGCCACGATCTGGTCCTTGACCTTGGCGGCCACCTCGATCGGGATGGAGAACGACACGCCCTGGTAGCCGCCCGAGCGGCTGTAGATCTGCGAATTGATGCCCACCACCTCGCCGCGCGCATTGAACAGCGGGCCGCCCGAGTTGCCGGGGTTCACCGCCACGTCGGTCTGGATGAAGGGCACGTAGCTGTCGTCGGGCAGCGAGCGCCCCTTGGCGCTCACCACGCCGGCCGTCACGCTGTTTTCGAAGCCGAAGGGCGAACCGATGGCCAGCACCCACTCGCCCACCGCCAGGTTGCGCGTGCTGCCCAGCTGCACCACGGGCAGGTCCTTGGCGTCGATCTTGAGCACCGCGATGTCGGTCTTGGCGTCGGAGCCCAGCACCTTGGCCCGGAACTCGCGCCGGTCGGTCAGCTTCACGGTGACCATGTTGGCGCCCTTGACCACGTGGGCGTTGGTGAGGATCACGCCATCGGCGCTCACGATGAAGCCCGATCCTTCGCCCCGCGTGGGCACCTCGCGCTGGCGGCCGGGGGCCTGCAGGCCGGGCGGCACCATGCCGAAACGGCGGAAGAATTCGAACATCGGATCGTTCGGATCGATGCCCTGCGCACCGCTGCGCGGGTGGGCCGCGGTCTCGTCATCGTCGTCGTCCGAATCGGTCATGGACGTCTTGGTGGTACCACTCACGCTGATGTTGACCACCGCCGGACCGTTGCGCGCGGTGATCTGCGCGAAGTCCGGCGCCGCCACGCCGCCCGTGTACGGCATGGCCGCCGGCTGCGTCACAGCGGGCGGCATCGCGGCGCGGCTGGGGTGCATGTTGGTCACCAGCCCGGCGCCGGTGGCACCGATGGCGCCGGCCGTCAACAGGGCCAGGGTCAGGCGGCGGGGTGTCGAGAGAACGGAGTTCATGGCAGTCCTTTCGTTGGGTCGTTGCATGGGGGCAGTTTGGGCAACGAGACTTAGGGGTGGCTTAGGGGCGCAGGAGGGCTGGCGATGCAGGTCAGCCCGCCTCTCAGTTAAGTAACTTCAAGTAAAATAAAGCGCCCCAAAGGGAAACCCCGCAGGCGGCGCGCCACCCACACCCGCCACAATGCCCCCGCCGACAGCTCATCCATAAAGAACTGCGGCCACCGATCCAAAGGGAGGAAAACCATTGAACGACCCAGAACCAGGCACTGGCACGCCGCTCTTTTATGCGCATTCCACCGCCAGCGCGGACCCGCAAGGCTGGCAGCCCCTGCCGGACCATCTGCACGCCGTGGGCCGAGGGGCCGGAGAATTCGCGGCGGTTTTCGGCGGCGAGTCGCTGGCCCGGGTGATCGGCCATCTGCACGACCTGGGCAAGTACACCGAGCCCTTTCAGGAACGGCTGCGCGGCAGTCCGCTGCGTGTGGACCACTCTTCCTGGGGGGCACGCATCGCGCGGGAGCGCCTGGGGGACATGGGGCAACTGCTGGCCTACGGCATTGCCGGCCACCATGCGGGGCTGGCCAATGGGCAGGGCGAGGGCGAACGCACGGCCCTGGCCGACCGGCTGTCGTCCGACCTGCCGGCGCTGCACCCCGCCTGGGAACAGGACATCGCCTTGCCCGCTCGCCTCGGGGCGCCTGCGGGCTTCAAGCCCTACAGCAGCCAGGGCCGCCAGCACGCCAAGGACCGGTATCCGTTCCAGCTGGCGTTTCTCGCACGCATGCTGTTCTCGTGCCTGGTGGATGCCGACTTCCTCGATACCGAGGCGTTCTACCACCTCGCTGAAAACCGCCCCGACCTGCGCCGTGGCGGCGGCGCGCCGCCCACGCTCGTGGCGCTGCGCGAGCAGCTCAACCATTTCCTGGGCCAGTTCCAGCCCGATAGCGGCGTGAACCGCCTGCGTGCCGACATCCTGCGCCAGGTGCGAGGACAGGCGGAGCAGGAGCCAGGATTGTTTTCGCTCACGGTGCCCACGGGGGGCGGCAAGACGCTGGCATCGCTGGCGTTCGCGCTCGACCACGCCATTCGCCACGGGCTGCAGCGCGTGATCTTCGTGATCCCGTTCACCAGCATCGTCGAGCAGAACGCTGCCGTGTTCCGCAAGGCACTGGGCCCGCTGGGCGATGCCGCCGTGCTGGAGCACCACAGCGCCTTCGTGGAGCAGCCGCCCCCGCGCAATGACCCCGAGAAGTACCAGTCGGTCCAGAAGCTGCGGCTGGCCATGGAGAACTGGGATGCTCCCATCGTCGTCACCACCGCCGTGCAGTTCTTCGAAAGCCTGTTCGCGGCCAAACCCTCGCAGTGCCGCAAGCTGCACCACATCGCGGGCAGCGTGGTGATCCTGGACGAGGCGCAGACCATGCCGCTGCAGTTGCTGCGGCCTTGCGTGGCCGCCATCGATGAGCTGGCCCGCAACTACCGCACGAGCGTGGTGCTGTGCACGGCCACGCAGCCCGCCCTGGAGGCGCCGGCGTTCGAGGGCGGGCTCACGGGCGTGCGCGAACTGGCGCCGGAACCGGACCGGCTGTTCCGCCAGCTCGAACGCGTGCGGGTGCGGCATGTGGGCACGCTGAGCGACGAGGCGCTGGCCACCGAGATGCGCTCGCGCGAACAGGTGCTGTGCATCGTCAACAACCGCCGCCATGCGCGGGCCGTGTACCAGGCCATGGCCGATCTGCCCGGCGCACGCCACCTGACCACGCTGATGTGCGCCAAACACCGCAGCGCCGTGCTGGCCGAGGTGCGGCAGATGCTCAAGGATGGTGAGCCTTGCCGGGTGGTGAGCACGAGCTTGATCGAAGCCGGCGTGGATGTGGATTTCCCTACCGTGCTGCGCGCCGAAGCGGGCCTGGACTCCATCGCCCAGGCGGCAGGCCGCTGCAACCGCGAAGGCGGCAGGCCCCTGGACGCCAGCGACGTGCTGGTGTTTGCCAACGCCAACGAAGACTGGGCCCCACCGCCTGAACTGAAGCAATACGCCCAGGCCGCCCGCGAAGTGCTGCGTCAAACCGCAGGCGCCTCTCCGTCCCTGCCTTTGTCGCCCGAAGCCATCGGGCGCTACTTCGCTTTGCTGTACTGGCAAAAAGGGGGCGATGCGCTCGACAAACCCAACCTCATGGGCCTGCTGCGCGAAAGCCGCATCGACAGCCTTCCCATGGAAACGCTGGCCACGAAATTCCGCATGATCGACAGCGTGCAGATGCCGGTGATCGTGCCGTATGACGACGACGCCAAAGGCCTGCTGCGCGACCTGGAGCACGCCGAAGGCAGCGTCGGCCTCGCGCGCAAGCTGCAACCCTATCTGGTGCAACTGCCCCGCCAGGGCTTCGATGCGCTCTACGAGGCGGGTGCGGTCATTCCTGTCGCGCCCCAAAAATGGGGCGACCAGTTCATGGTGCTCGCCCATGAGGGCCTCTACGACCCGCAATTTGGATTGAGCTGGGATCACCCGGCATTCATCCGCACCGAGCACCTGAACTGGTAAGCCCGCTGTAGGGGTGCCCAGCGATGATTCAATGAAACAACCGGGAGGGCCAATGGGATATGGAGTGAAGCTCAAGGTCTGGGGCGAACGCGCTTGCTTTACGCGCCCCGAAATGAAGGTGGAACGCGTCTCCTACGACGTCATCACCCCTTCCGCCGCGCGCGGCATCCTCGACGCGATCCACTGGAAGCCGGCGATCCGATGGCAGGTCGACCGCATCCACGTGCTGAAACCCATCCGCTTCGAATCGATCCGGCGCAACGAAGTGGGCGGCAAGCTCTCCCCGACCAGTGTGACCAAGGCCATGAAGGCCGGCGACACCGCGGGGCTGGTGAATTACGTCGATGAGGACCGGCAACAGCGCGCTGCCACCATCCTGCGCGACGTGGCCTATGTGATCGAGGCGCACTTCGATCTCACCCCCAAGGCCGGGGCCGAGGACTCGGTCGGCAAGCACCTGGACATCTTCAACCGCCGCGCACGCAAGGGGCAGTGCTTTCAGCAGCCCTGCATGGGCGTGCGGGAGTTTCCGGCGAACTTCCAGCTGATCGAAGACGGCGACCCCATCCCCGAGAAGCACGAAAGCCTGCAGGAGGCGCGCGACCTGGGTTGGACGCTGCACGACATCGATTTCGACCGGGGCATGTCGCCCCGCTTCTTCCGCGCACAGATGGCGGACGGCGTGATCGAGGTGCCGCCCTGGCACAGCGAAGAGGTCAAGGCATGATCCTGCAGGCCCTCAACACCTACTACCAGCGCCTGCTGGCGCGCGGCGAAGAGGGGCTCTCGCCCTTCGGCTACAGCCCCGAGAAGATCAGCTACGAGATTCTGCTGGCACCCGATGGGCGCGTGGTGGATGTGAACGACATCCGCGACACCTCCGGAAAAAAGCCGCTGCCGCGCCCGATGAACGTACCGCAGCCCGAAAAGCGCACGGTGGGCATCAAGTCGAACTTTCTTTGGGACAAGACCAGCTATGTGCTGGGCGCCAGTGCCACGAGCAAGCGTGCGGACAAGGAGCACGAAGCCTTCAAGGCGCTGCACCAGGAAAGCCTGGCAGGCACGGAGGATGCGGGACTCAAGGCGCTGCTGGGCTTCCTGTCCGGCTGGACACCGGCGCGCTTTGCCGAGGCCCCCTTCACGCCGGAGATGCTGGACGCCAACGTCGTCTTTCGCCTGGACGGCGAGCGCACCCACCTGCACGAGCGCCCCGCCGCGCAAACGGTGCGCGCACGGCTGCTGGGCAGTGAAGATGCGGCGCCCCACGCGCGGGCCCACTGCCTGGTGACCGGCGAGCAACTGCCAGTGGCGCGCCTGCACCCCGCCATCAAAGGCGTGAACGGCGCGCAAAGCGCGGGCGCGTCCATCGTGTCGTTCAACTTGGAGTCGTTCACGTCGTATGGCAAGAGCCAGGGCGAAAACGCGCCCGTTTCCGAGCAGGCCGCCTTTGCCTACACCACCGTGCTCAACCACCTGCTGCGGCGCGGCGAGCACAACCGCCAGCGCATCCAGATCGGCGATGCGAGCGTAGTGTTCTGGGCGGAGGCGGACGATGCCGATCAGGCGCAGGAAGCCGAACTGACGTTCGAGTCGCTGCTCAACGCGCCGCCGGACGACTCCCAGGAAGCGGCCCGGGTGCGTGAGGTGCTGGAGCAGATCGCCAAGGGACGCCCCTTGAGCGAATTGAATCCGAAGCTGCAGGACGGTACGCGCATGTTCGTGCTGGGGCTGGCTCCGAACGCCTCGCGCATCTCCATCCGCTTCTGGGAGACCGGCACGCTGGGCCTCTTCGCCCAGCGCCTGGCAGAGCATGCGCAGGACTTTCGGATCGAACCTGTTCCCTGGAAGACCGCGCCGGCCGCGCGCCGCGTCCTCCTTGCGACGGTACCGAACCGCGAAGGCGCCATGCCCAAGATGGACGATGCCTTCAACAACCTGGCCGGCGAATTCATGCGCTCGGTGCTGAGCGGCCGGCCCTATCCGCGCAGCCTGCTGGCCAACACCCTCATGCGCATCCGCTCGGACGGCAATCTTTCGGGCCTGCGCGCGGCGATCTGCAAAGGCATCCTGGCCCGGGAGAAGCGGCTGGGCATCCACACACACATCCACAAGGAGGAGGTTCCCGTGAGTCTCGACAAGCAATCCGAAAACCCAGGCTACCGGCTGGGCCGCCTGTTCGCGGTGCTGGAAGCGGTGCAGCGCAGCGCGCTCGGCGGCCAAGTCAATGCCACCATCCGCGACCGGTATTACGGCGCGGCATCGGCCACGCCGGCATCCGTCTTTCCGGTGCTGCTGCGCAATACGCAGAACCACCTGGGCAAGCTCCGCAAGGACAAGCCGGGCCTGGCCGTGAACCTGGAAAAAGACATCCGCGAAATCGTCGATGGCCTGGGGGAGCAGTTCCCGCGCAGCCTGCGCATCGAGGACCAGGGCCGCTTCGCCATCGGGTACTACCACCAGTCCCAAAGCCGTTTCACCAAAGGCGGCACGGAGGCCGAACAAGACACCGCAGATTCCAACACCGACAACACCGAGGGAGCCCCCGCATGACCGCCATTGCCCACCGCTACGAGTTCGTCTACCTTTTCGACATCACCAACGGCAACCCCAATGGCGATCCAGACGCCGGCAACCTGCCGCGCCTGGACCCCGAGACCAACCGGGGCCTGGTGACCGACGTGTGCCTGAAGCGCAAGATCCGCAACTTCGTCAGCCTGGACAAACCGGCCGACGCGGGCTATGCCATCTACATGCAGGAAAAGGCCGTGCTCAACAACCAGCACCGCAAAGCCTACGATGCCCAGTCGCTGAAACCCGAAGACAAGAAACTGCCCAAGGAAGAAGAGAAAGCACGCGCCATCACGCAATGGATGTGCAACAACTTCTTCGACGTGCGCACCTTTGGCGCGGTGATGACCACAGGTGTCAACGCGGGCCAGGTGCGCGGGCCGGTGCAGATGGCGTTCGCCACCTCCATCGACCCCGTGGTGCCGCTGGAGATTTCGATCACCCGCATGGCCGTGACCACCGAGAAGGAGGCCGAGGCGCAGAGCGGCGACAACCGCACCATGGGTCGAAAGCACATCATTCCCTACGGGCTGTACCGCGCGCACGGTTTTGTTTCGGCCAAGCTGGCCGAGCGCACGGGCTTTTCCGACGCAGACCTGGCGCTGTTCTGGCGCGCGCTCATCAACATGTTCGAACACGACCGCTCGGCCGCACGCGGCGAAATGGCGGCCCGCAAGCTGATCGTTTTCGAGCATGAAAGCGCCATGGGCAATGCACCAGCGCATGTGCTGTTCGATGCCGTCCGGATCACACCGGCACAGGCCGATGCAGACAGCGCTCCACGCCGGTTCGCGGATTACCGCGTGGAGATCGACCAAGCGGCCATTCCTTCGGGCGTGGCCGTTCGTGAGCTGATCTAGCGCGGCTTCGCACGCCTGGAGGCAGGCCGTGGACGCATCGGACTTCATTCCCCTTTCGGCGCTGCAACACTACCTGTATTGCCCTCGCCAGTGCGCCCTCATCCATGTGGAGCAACTGTGGGCGGAAAGCCGTCACACCGCAGAGGGGCGAGTGCTTCACGAGCGCGCCGACAAGCCCCGGGGCGAGCGCCGACGCGGTGTGCGCACGGTCACGGCCATGCCGCTGGCGCACCCGGGGCTGGGTATCACCGGCATTGCGGATGTGGTGGAGTTCCACGAGAACGAAGACGGCGAACAGGCGTTTCCCGTGGAATACAAACGCGGGCGGCCCAAGGCCCATCGCGCGGACGAAGTGCAACTGTGCGCACAGGCCCTGTGCCTGGAAGCGATGCTGGAGCAGCCGATTGCGCAGGGCGCCCTGTTCTATGGCGAGACACGCCGACGCACCGATGTGCCGTTCGATCAGGCCCTGCGCCAACTCACGCGGGAAACCATCGGTGCCACACGAGCCATGCTGGACGCGAACATCACACCCACCGCGCAGTACAGCCCCAAGCGCTGCGATGCCTGCTCGCTGCTCGACCTGTGCCAGCCCAAGCTGCTGGGACGCCAGAGCAGCGTGAACGACTGGCTCGCCCGACAACTGAAAGAAGACAGCGAGGCGGAGCCACCATGCGCAGACAGCTGAACACCCTGTATGTGACCACCGAAGGGGCTTGGCTTCACAAGGACGGTGCGAACATCGTGATGGAAGTCGAGCAAACGGTGCGTGCCCGGCTGCCCGTGCACATGCTGGAAAGCCTGGTGTGCTTTGGCCGCGTGCTGGTGTCGCCCCCTTTGCTCGGCTATTGCGCGGAACAAGGCATCAGCACCTGCTTTCTCACGACCAACGGCAAGTTTCTGGCAAGGGTGGAAGGACCGGTGTCCGGCAACGTCCTGCTGCGGCGCGCGCAATACCGCAACGCGGACAACCCCGAGGGGTGTGCCGGCGTCGTACGCAATCTTCTGCAGGGCAAGCTGCACAACCAGCGCGCCGTGCTGGGCCGGGCCCTGCGCGATCACAGCAGCAAGCTGGCGGCCGGAGACGAAGCCGCCCTGGCGCATGCCCGCCAGCGTCTGGAACGCATCGCCGGCAAGCTGGCCCAGACACTGTCGGTGGACCTGCTGCGCGGGTACGAGGGCGAAGCGGCGCAGGCTTACTTCGGGGTGTTCGACCACCTGATCCGCGTGCCCGGCACCGCCATGCGGTTCACCGGGCGCAGCCGCAGGCCGCCACTGGATGCAGTCAACGCCCTGCTCTCTTTTTTATACACGCTGGTGACCCACGATTGCCGCTCGGCCCTGGAAAGCGTGGGGCTGGACCCGGCGGTGGGCTTTCTGCACCGCGACCGGCCGGGCCGGCCCAGCTTGGCGCTGGATCTTCTCGAGGAGTTTCGGCCGCTGCTGGCCGACCGGCTGGCGCTGTCGCTGATCAACTTGCGCCAGATCGGCGAGCGCGATTTTCAGACGATGGACAACGGCGCCGTGCTGCTGCGCGAAGAATCGCGCAAGACGGTGCTGACGGCCTACCAGGAGCGCAAGCGCGAAACGCTGCGGCACGTTTTTCTGCAAGAGAAGGCACCCATCGGGCTGTTTCCATTCATTCAGGCCCAATTGCTGGCCCGCCACTTGCGCGGCGACCTCGACGCCTACCCACCGTTCCTTTGGAAATGAGGCATCGCCGATCATGATGGTGCTTGTGAGCTATGACGTCCGTTCGCAGGACAAGGTGGGGGCCCGGCGCCTGCGGCACATCGCCAAAGCGTGTCTGGATTTTGGCCAGCGCGTGCAGTACTCGGTGTTCGAGATCGAAGTGGACTCGGCACAATGGGTGGCCCTGAAAAACCGCTTGGTCCAGATCATCGACCCGGCCACGGACAGCCTGCGGTTTTACTACCTGGGCCAACAATGGAAAGACCGGGTGGAACACGTGGGGGCCAAGCCCGTTCTCGACCTGAACGCGCCGCTCATTCTCTGATACGCCTTGGGCACCAGCGGCGCCATTTTGCGAACCCCAAGCGACTGGGCACGGCCATCGCGCTTCGCGGAGTTCTAACTCTTTGATTGATCGATGATTTTTCTCCTGGCACGTGGGAGAGGCGCTGGTACGCCTGCCAAAGGGAAGGGGTTCGCGGAGAGAGGGGATTTTTGCTAGTGGGGACAGGCGGTTATAAATGGGCCGTCGCGCCCCGTGCGGGCGCGTGGGTTGAAACTTGGCCAGCGTGATGGTGGTGTCCCCGATCTGCAGTCGCGCCCCGTGCGGGCGCGTGGGTTGAAACCTGGAGTCGATCTACAAGGGCGCCGAGGCCACCAAGTCGCGCCCCGTGCGGGCGCGTGGGTTGAAACGACAGGTACGGCAGACCCGTGAGCGGGTCCGTCTCGTCGCGCCCCGTGCGGGCGCGTGGGTTGAAACGTTGAGCTTGAAGTTGATGGCGTCGGCCACGTCCTGTCGCGCCCCGTGCGGGCGCGTGGGTTGAAACTCTTTCTCGTACAGGCCCAGGTGCTTCGCCAGCTGTCGCGCCCCGTGCGGGCGCGTGGGTTGAAACAACCCGCTCCTGCAGCCCAAGGAGGATTGCCCCGTCGCGCCCCGTGCGGGCGCGTGGGTTGAAACTCGATGGTGCGAGCCCCGCGCATGGTGCTCTCGCGTCGCGCCCCGTGCGGGCGCGTGGGTTGAAACCAATCAGCAGGCTATATCACTGTGGGTGAGGCAAAGTCGCGCCCCGTGCGGGCGCGTGGGTTGAAACCCGCCACATCTGGTCCTCGGCGCCCGCGAAGTCGTTGTCGCGCCCCGTGCGGGCGCGTGGGTTGAAACACGGCGCCTTCGATGACCTTGTGCGGCCGGATCAAGTCGCGCCCCGTGCGGGCGCGTGGGTTGAAACTGCTGCTGGCGCACGTCGGCCGCTGCATGCTCCGCCGTCGCGCCCCGTGCGGGCGCGTGGGTTGAAACTTACGGGCGCGAATGAGAACGAGTTATGGCAACGTCGCGCCCCGTGCGGGCGCGTGGGTTGAAACGGCGCCGGCCTGGTGCTCAGCGCCGCGGCGCGCCGTCGCGCCCCGTGCGGGCGCGTGGGTTGAAACTTCCACCGGCCGTTGATGAACGTGGCTTCGATGCCGTCGCGCCCCGTGCGGGCGCGTGGGTTGAAACTCGATGCTGATGTCCAACCCGTTCACACGGGCGTGTCGCGCCCCGTGCGGGCGCGTGGGTTGAAACTGGAAGATCTGCTCGGCCACAGACTGTGGAAGCTGTCGCGCCCCGTGCGGGCGCGTGGGTTGAAACGCCAGCGTGCTGCCCGTCATGTCCACGCGGCCGGGTCGCGCCCCGTGCGGGCGCGTGGGTTGAAACAACCCGCTCCTGCAGCCCAAGGAGGATTGCCCCAGTCGCGCCCCGTGCGGGCGCGTGGGTTGAAACGACAGGTACGGCAGACCCGTGAGCGGGTCCGTCTGTCGCGCCCCGTGCGGGCGCGTGGGTTGAAACGATTTGCGCGGGCGACAAGCTCTGTGTCGCCGCGAGTCGCGCCCCGTGCGGGCGCGTGGGTTGAAACGATATGGCAGGGGAGTCTGCAGACGACCCTCGTGTCGCGCCCCGTGCGGGCGCGTGGGTTGAAACACGCCCGGCGCCGGATCCGCGAACAGGTTCAGGCGTCGCGCCCCGTGCGGGCGCGTGGGTTGAAACCTTGGGCACATCGTGGCCATCGGCTTCGCTGTCCGTCGCGCCCCGTGCGGGCGCGTGGGTTGAAACGACGTAGGAGATGGGGCCGGGAGTGTGGATCGTGTGTCGCGCCCCGTGCGGGCGCGTGGGTTGAAACTGGGCCTACCTGGACCAGCGCGACGACACCACCGTGTCGCGCCCCGTGCGGGCGCGTGGGTTGAAACGTCTTGCTGGCCCGATGAGTGATGACGCCATCAACGGTCGCGCCCCGTGCGGGCGCGTGGGTTGAAACTTGCCGTCGTCGCCCGCCAGGGTGACGACCCAGCCGTCGCGCCCCGTGCGGGCGCGTGGGTTGAAACAGCCCTGAGAAGTCGGTGGACGGCAAGGCGGTCTAGTCGCGCCCCGTGCGGGCGCGTGGGTTGAAACATCGGCCCGAAGCTGGTGGGGCTCGCCTTTCTCGGTCGCGCCCCGTGCGGGCGCGTGGGTTGAAACTGATCAACGACGCGATCCGCGCCGCGGTGCTGTTGGTCGCGCCCCGTGCGGGCGCGTGGGTTGAAACTCTGGCGGCACCACGTCGGGCGGAAAGACGTTCGTCGCGCCCCGTGCGGGCGCGTGGGTTGAAACATCTTCCTGCGCCAGTACCTGAGCCGCGGCGCCGCGTCGCGCCCCGTGCGGGCGCGTGGGTTGAAACACGCCCGCGAAAAATGAAATTCAGGAGTCCGCACGTCGCGCCCCGTGCGGGCGCGTGGGTTGAAACATGCCCCGCCGAACGTAAGCGGCGCGGGTCTTTTGTCGCGCCCCGTGCGGGCGCGTGGGTTGAAACTGGAGTACTGGCGCCGGCAGATCGACATCGCCAAGTCGCGCCCCGTGCGGGCGCGTGGGTTGAAACGCATGGCGTGGCGCGCACCTCGGCCAGGAAGGCGTTGTCGCGCCCCGTGCGGGCGCGTGGGTTGAAACGGGGCCTGATTGGTCTTGGATGCCGCCACGCTTACGTCGCGCCCCGTGCGGGCGCGTGGGTTGAAACAACGTCCTGCCCGCTGAGGCCAATCACACCGCCGGTCGCGCCCCGTGCGGGCGCGTGGGTTGAAACTTTCTGCAAGCGTGAACGTATCGGGCTGGGCCGGCGTCGCGCCCCGTGCGGGCGCGTGGGTTGAAACTGCGTGCCGCGCGTGTCGATCGGGTTGTGGGTCACGTCGCGCCCCGTGCGGGCGCGTGGGTTGAAACAGCGCCCGCCCATCTGCCGGCCGGTGCATCGCTGAGTCGCGCCCCGTGCGGGCGCGTGGGTTGAAACGGTTTGTCGGGCCATGCCTACGGCAACGCTGATACGTCGCGCCCCGTGCGGGCGCGTGGGTTGAAACCAGTTCGTAGCACCGACCAATTCACCGTTTGCCGGTCGCGCCCCGTGCGGGCGCGTGGGTTGAAACAGCGCCTTGTCGATTTGCTCTTGCAGGTTCGCACGTCGCGCCCCGTGCGGGCGCGTGGGTTGAAACTTTGGACAACATCCTATGAAAATCCCTCTCGTTGGTCGCGCCCCGTGCGGGCGCGTGGGTTGAAACAAGGGCTCTTTCAACGAGGGCACGAAGACCTTGCAAGTCGCGCCCCGTGCGGGCGCGTGGGTTGAAACTTGCCGAAATTTGCCGATCAAATGGTCAAGGAGCTTGTCGCGCCCCGTGCGGGCGCGTGGGTTGAAACATGCGGACCACAAACAGCCTGGCGCCACTGCAGTGGTCGCGCCCCGTGCGGGCGCGTGGGTTGAAACTACGCCGAGGCCAGGCTGCCCGCCGGCGAGCGCGCCGTCGCGCCCCGTGCGGGCGCGTGGGTTGAAACATGAACGAGCCACCACCGCCTCGCCCGCCAGATGCGTCGCGCCCCGTGCGGGCGCGTGGGTTGAAACTCCTGCCAGTGTGCCCAGGACTTGCCGGTCGCTGGGTCGCGCCCCGTGCGGGCGCGTGGGTTGAAACAGCAGCAGCTGGAAGAGGCCCTGGCCAGGATCTCCGTCGCGCCCCGTGCGGGCGCGTGGGTTGAAACATCGTGTCTGGCCTGGCGCCTGCCATGGTGCCCGTGTCGCGCCCCGTGCGGGCGCGTGGGTTGAAACGGCAGCGGCATCATGTCCAGCAGGGACAGCTCGGGTCGCGCCCCGTGCGGGCGCGTGGGTTGAAACAACGGTGCATTATCAGCGTCGGTATAGGTGCCAGCGTCGCGCCCCGTGCGGGCGCATGGGTTGAAACCTGAACAACCCCGGCCTGCACCCCACTGCCGACCGTCGCGCCCCGTGCGGGCGCGTGGGTTGAAACTTTGGCAGCACCCGTGAGTTTGCGGAAGCGCGCATCGTCGCGCCCCGTGCGGGCGCGTGGGTTGAAACAACCCGACGCCCAGGACCACCGCCACACCTAACAAGTCGCGCCCCGTGCGGGCGCGTGGGTTGAAACGGGCGGGGTGCTCCGGATCGCGGGATGCGAGATGGTCGCGCCCCGTGCGGGCGCGTGGGTTGAAACGTGAACGACTTCCAGCTGCTGCCGCCGCTGTTGAGCGTCGCGCCCCGTGCGGGCGCGTGGGTTGAAACCCAACGCTCACACCCCGCCAAAGAAGACGGGGCCAAGTCGCGCCCCGTGCGGGCGCGTGGGTTGAAACTCAAGACTCCGTTGCGGAGTCCATGGGGGTAACGGTCGCGCCCCGTGCGGGCGCGTGGGTTGAAACGAACGGCTGAATTCCAGCACCGTATCCGGGCCAATCGTCGCGCCCCGTGCGGGCGCGTGGGTTGAAACCTCGCGATGCTGGACAGCGGCCTCCAGGTAGTGCTCGTCGCGCCCCGTGCGGGCGCGTGGGTTGAAACTGAACGCTGTTGCGGCGGTCATAGCGCGTGGCGGGTCGCGCCCCGTGCGGGCGCGTGGGTTGAAACACAACGACTCGATCAAGCTGGAGGCCAAGAGCCCCGTCGCGCCCCGTGCGGGCGCGTGGGTTGAAACTGCAAATTGAATCCTGAGATCTCGATCTGCAAAAGTCGCGCCCCGTGCGGGCGCGTGGGTTGAAACGCTGTCGGGGCGTGTCACTTACGCTCGGGGCGCCACGTCGCGCCCCGTGCGGGCGCGTGGGTTGAAACACCACGCCCACGCCAGCGTTCTGCGGCACGAATGCGTCGCGCCCCGTGCGGGCGCGTGGGTTGAAACCCGACGCGAGAGGGCAGGTCGAACGCTCGCATGCGGTCGCGCCCCGTGCGGGCGCGTGGGTTGAAACTCGGATCAGGAACTGGCCGACAAGCATGGCAATGTCGTCGCGCCCCGTGCGGGCGCGTGGGTTGAAACATTGGGTGTGATCTTGTCGTCAGCCGCGGCCATGGGTCGCGCCCCGTGCGGGCGCATGGGTTGAAACAACGTTGCCAACACGGCCAAGATTGCCACGGGCTGTCGCGCCCCGTGCGGGCGCGTGGATTGAAACGCGCCGTACTTCGAGGGCACCGCCGAGCTGATCGCGTCGCGCCCCGTGCGGGCGCGTGGGTTGAAACACCGCACGCGCCCGGTTACTAAACCGCCAGAAGTGTCGCGCCCCGTGCGGGCGCGTGGGTTGAAACATCGCCAACTGTGACGTGGTGCATTGCGGGCGCCTGGTCGCGCCCCGTGCGGGCGCGTGGGTTGAAACCGTCTGAACGACATGAAGAACGATCCGTACATCCGTCGCGCCCCGTGCGGGCGCGTGGGTTGAAACTTGATGCGCACGGTGATGGTGGCGCGGGCATAAGCGTCGCGCCCCGTGCGGGCGCTTGGATTGAAACACGGACATCCGCGTCAAGCTGACCTCGGTCGAGGCAGTCGCGCCCCGTGCGGGTGCGTGGTTTTAAACAGGCTCTGAAAAGCCGCCCCCTCTATCTCCCCCTCACCCCCGGCTCCGCAACGTCCGACTCAACAGCACAACAGGCACCAGCCCCACCGCCACCAGCGCCAGCGACGGCAAGGCAGCCTCGCCCAGCCGCTCGTCGCGCGCCAACTGGTAGGCGACCACGGCCAGGGTGTCGCTGTTGAAGGGCCGCAGCACCATGGTGGCGGGCAGTTCCTTCATCACGTCGACGAACACCAGCAGCGCCGCGGCGGCCGTGGAGCGCTGGAGCAGGGGCCAGTGCACCCGGGCCAGCAGGCCGGCGCCGCCGGCGCCCAGCATGCGGGCGGAGTCGTCCAGACTGGCGGGAATGCGCGCGTAGCCGCTTTGCATGGACTGCAGGGCCACGGCGCAGAACCGCACGAGGTAGGCCCACACGATGCCGACCGCCGTGGCGGTGATGATTGATGGCAGGCCCCACTGGGGGGCTGCCGCCTGCAGCCAGCCCACGGGCAGCAGCAGGCCCACGACGATCACGGCGCCGGGCACGGCATACCCCAGGCTGGCCAGCTGCGCCACGCCGCGGGTGAGCGCGCCGGCCCGCCGCCGCACGGCGAAGGCCAGCACCAGGGCGATGGCCACGGCCAGCACGGCGGTGATGCTGCCCAGGCGCACGCTGTTGCCGGCCCACTCCAGAAAGCGCGACCAGGGCAGCACGGACCAGTCGGCCGCCAGGGGCCGCAGCATGAAGGCCACCGGGGCCACGAAGCCGAAGACCACCGGCAGCACGCAGACCGCCCAGGCGGCGGCGCAGCGCAGCCCCTGCAGCCGCTGCGGCTGGGCCTCGGCGGAGCCCGCACGGCCCGCCCCGCCCGCGGCAAAGCGCATGCGCCGCTGCGCACGCTGCTCCAGTTGCAGCAGCAGCATGACGAGCACCAGCAGGATGGTGGCCAGTTGCGCCGCGGCCAGGCGGTTGTCCATCGACAGCCAAGCCTTGTAGATGCCGGTGGTGAAGGTCTGGATGCCGAAGTAGCTCACCACGCCGAAGTCGGCCAGCGTTTCCATGAGGACCAGCGCCACGCCGGCCGCGACCGCGGGGCGCGCCAGCGGCAGCGCGACGGTGCGCACGCGCCGCTCCAGCGGCGCCCCCAGCAGGCGGGCGGCTTCCATGAGGTGGGCGGCGCGCTCGCCCAGTGCCGTGCGGGCCAGCAGGTACACATAGGGATAGAGCGAGAAGATGAACACCCACACCGCCCCGCCCAGGCTGCGCACCTCGGGCAACAGCCGGCCTTGCAGGCCATAGGTTTCGCGCAGCCACACCTGCAGCGGGCCGCTGAACTGCAGGAAGTCGGTGTACGCGTAGGCGGTCACATAGGCCGGCATGGCCAGCGGCAGCAGCAGCAGCCATTCCAGCGTGCGGCGGCCGCGAAAGTCGAACAGGGTGACGGCAGCGGCCGTCGCCGTGCCCACCACCGCCGCGCCGATGGCCACGGCCAGGCCCAGCCACACGGTGGTGGCGAAGTAGCTGGGCAGCACGGTGGCGGCCATTTCGCGAAGGATGGCCCCGGCCTCGGCGCCACCGGCGCTGCCCGGCAGCCACGAAGCGAGCACGGCCAACACCGGCAAGGTCAGCGCGGCGGCCAGCAGCAGCAGGGGAATGGATCGCAGGGCAGAAAGAAGGCGTGGCAAGGACGGGCCCTGAAGGGAAGGGTCGGGAGAATCGGACGGGGCATTCCGGTCGAAGATGGCCTCGGTCGAGCGCTGAGGGGCAGACCGGCAGGGCCGTCTGGATGCAAATGCGAATTCTACGCATTGGCGCCTTCTAGAATCGCGGCCATGTTCCTTGAAGTCTCCCAACTGGAAGTGCGCTACGCCGGCCGCGCGCAAGCCGCCGTGCGCGGCGTCACCCTGGGCCTCGCAGCGGGCGAGATCGGCGTGCTCATCGGCCCTTCCGGCTGCGGTAAGACCACGCTGCTGCGCGCCGTGGCCGGGCTGGAGCCCGTGACGGCCGGCGAGATCCGGCTCAGCGGCGCCGTGGTGAGCGGCGGCGCGGGCCGCAGCGTGCCACCGGAGCAGCGGCGCATCGGCATGGTGTTCCAGGACTACGCCCTCTTCCCCCACCTGTCCGTGGGGCGCAACGTGGCCTTCGGCATCCACCGCCTGCCGCGCGCCGAACAGGCGGCGCGCGTGGAAGAGGTGCTGCGGCTCGTGGGCCTGGAGGGCAGCGCCGCCCGCTTTCCGCACGAGCTCTCCGGCGGGCAGCAGCAGCGCGTGGCGCTGGCCCGCGCGCTGGCGCCCCGGCCGCAGCTGATGCTGCTGGACGAACCGTTTTCCAACCTGGACGTGGACCTGCGCGAGCGCCTGGCGCACGAGGTGCGCGGCATTCTGAAAGCAGCCGGCGCCACAGCGCTGTTCGTCACCCACGACCAGTTGGAGGCCTTCGCCATCGGCGACCGCATCGGCGTGATGGAAAGCGGCCAGTTGCACCAGTGGGACGATGCCTATGCGCTCTACCACCGCCCGGCCACGCGCTTCGTGGCCGACTTCATCGGCCACGGGGTGTTCGCGCCGGCCACGCTCGAGCAGCGCGGGGACAATGTGGTGGCCCGCACGCCGCTGGGCGACCTGACCGATGCGGCCGAGTGCCCCCTGCCCACAAGCTACCCCGGCGGGGAATGCGACGTGCTGCTGCGGGCCGACGATGTGGTGCACGACGACGCCTCGCCCGTGCAGGCGCGCATCGTCCGCAAGTCGTTCCGGGGCTCGGAGTTCCTGTACACGCTGCAGCTGCGGGACGGCCTCACGGTGATGGCCCATGTGCCGAGCCACCATGACCACGCCGTGGGCGAGTGGATCGGCATTCGACCGCAGGTGGACCACGTGGTGGCGTTTCCGCGGGCCTGATCCCGCGATGGGCGCGTCGATGGTGGCGGCGGCCTGCCTCGCCCCCCTCCAAGGCGAACAGCGGCCGTCTACGACAGGAAGAAGGCGATGAAGACGGGGGCCAGGATGGTGAGGATGAAGCCGCTCACCAGGGCCAGCGGGACCGCATCCGGATGGCAGGCCTGCTTGACGATCGGCAGCGTGGAATCCAGTGCCGTGGCCCCTGCGCTGCCGATGCCGATCGCGGGCTGGTAGCGACCGATGGCGTAGAGCGCGACGATCGCTATCAGCTCCCTGAACAAGTCGGTCATCAGCGCCATGGTCCCATAGGTCTGCCCGAGGTGGTGCCCCACCATGACGCTCGACAGGGTGAACCAGCCGAAGCCGCTCGACAGCGCCAGCGAGGTTCTCATGGCCTCGCCCGTGGCCCAGGACGCCGCGGCCGCGCCCACGAACGAGCCGATCACCACCAGCACCGGCACCGACAGCACGGCCCATGAAAACCAGTGGGAACTGAGCTTGACGTGGGCCAGGTCGATGCCCACCAACACGATCAAGGCCAGCAGGATGGCGGAGCTCGATGGCAGCCAGAGGGCACCGGCCAGATACGCCTGGTTGACGAAAAACAGGGCACTGCCCAGCGCCACCATGGACAGGGCGATGCAGCACTCCTTCAGCGGCGGCCAGATGGTGTGAAAGCCCAGTTTGCCGGCCTTGGCGCCCGCCGTGCCGCTGCTGCGAATGCCGGCCGCAAAAATCAGGCCGCAGGGCACCAGGGTGGTCAGCAGGGCGAAGATCACGGCCGTCTTGACCACCTGCCCGACCGATTGCGCAGAAAGAATGACCTCGCCAAACTCCACGCCGATCAGGAAAAGCAGCAGCCAGACCAGGGGTAATATCCAACCGATCAGCCGCTTGCAAAATCGGGGCGGAATGATTTTCCCGGAAAGGAAACCGCCCGCCAGCGCCAGCACGATCGGGAGCAAGGAATAAAAAACACCCATGGTTTAAATGCTCTGCCTCATTCTGGAAAAGTCGATGAGTATAACGCAGCGCTCTCCGTCACCCATTTCATTTTCTTTTCGACGAATGGGCGTCACATAATGGGATACGCGCGGATCATGCACCACGAAGCTCTCGAGAAACTGCGAGAGTTCGAATTCCGCGATGACCTGCTCCTTGGGCACTTCGTGCAGCCCGAGGCCACGCGCTTGCACCGTGCCGATGTAATTGGAGCCGCCCACGGTGCTTTTCGTGCGGCGCATCAGATGGGCGAACGTGAAAGGCTCGCCGTCCTGGTGGAAGCAGTCGGGTGAGCTGATGCCCAGGTCGGACGATGACCCGGACCGGAGCTTCACGAAATGCACGCCGAAGTAGATGGGTGCACGGCGGTCGGCCTCCGACCAGAAGGTGTGCGAGAAATCCTTCTTCACCAGATCGCAGAGGAAATCGGTGGCCTTGGCGGCCTCGCTCAGGGCGTGAAAGTACCGGATGTCGGGGTGCTCCGGGTTGTTGCCGCCCTGATCGTAGCCAGACAGGCGGGCGCCCTGGTCGTCCCGCACCGTCGGAATCCAATGGATGTCGGCTTGGTCGGCCCACGGAAGGATGATCCCGTTGCCATACCGCCGGAACCGCTGGACCTGCGCAGGCGCATAGGGGTCGTGCTCCAGGCCATCGAACTCCTGGTGCAGGATTTTCAGTTCGCCGGGATCGCATTCGATCTCGGGGATGAATTGGCAGTAACCGTGTGTCTTGAGCTGGTTTTTAATCATTTGATCTCTGCATTAAAAAGGCGGCACCGCGGTCGATTCTCGGCGGCAAATGTCGCTTTGCCACGAGCCGGACCGCAGGGAGCGCGCCACATTGAAAGTCCAGCAGCATTCCTGGCACGCAATAAGCCATGCCCGATCCGCATAAGCCCGGAGAAAATCGTGCCTTCAATTTCCCCCAAGTCGCTTATATTGCCCCTCTGCTGAAACGGCACCCATTCTAATAAGGGGGAATGAATGAGAGGAATGCAAAAAATGAGATTCAAATACCAATCATCCTAATTAAATTAGATATTTTTAGCTGCCACCTCATTTGAATAATATGGACAACATTGATCGGAATCTGTTGAGCGCCTTGCACGAAGACGCCAAGACCACCGTGAAAGCGCTCAGCGAGCGGGTCGGCCTGTCTCACCCCAGTTGCGCCGAACGGATCAAGCGACTGATCGACCAGGGAGTGATTGAGAAATTTTCCATCCAGGTATCGCCCAAGGCCATTGGGTTTCCGATTGCAGCGATCGTGCGGGTCCGCCCGCTGCCCGGAGAGCTATCCCGGGTCGAGCAGGTGATTCGTGAAATCGACGAAGTCGTGCAATGCGACAAGGTCACCGGCGACGACGCATTCTTCTGCCGGCTTTATTTGCGCGACATCGAAGCGCTGGACCCTTGCCTGGGCAAGCTCGCGCCGTATGCCACGACGAGCACGTCCATCGTGAAGTCCACGCAGATCGCCAACCGGCTCCTGCCGCTGGAAGACCCCGCCCGCACCCATTGACACCGACACTGGCGCAGCCGCCGATGGCTGCGATGCCGGCAGGCGTGCCTTGGGGCGTGGCTCAGGGGCGGCGCAGGGCGTCCACGGCGTGGCGCAGATCGTCGGCCCAGGCGCGGCGGTCGCGGCCCTGCGCCTGCTCCAGCGGGCCGTAGTGCACCACCGCCACCAAGGCGTCTGCGGTCAAGGTGCGCCACAGGGAGCCGACCAGGGTGTCGTCGCCCACGTAGTTGGGCGCGGTGGTCGGCGCGCCGGTGGCGCGCTCCACGAAACACAGGCCCACCGGCTGCACGGGGGCGTCGGCGGCCACGGCAGCCTGCAGCAGGTTGGCGTGGAACGGCAGCAGCGCGGTGCCATCGGCCGTGGTGCCTTCGGGAAACACGGCCAGCACCTCGCGGCGCGCCAGCGCTTCCTGCATCAGCCGGACCATGCGCACGGCATCGCGGCGCGAACTGCGCTCCAGGTAGAGCGTGCCGGCCGCCGTGGCGAGCGTGCCCACCAGCGGCCAGCCCTTGACGTCCGACTTGGAGATGAACCGGCAATGCCGCGCGGCATGCATGACGGTGATGTCGAGCCAGGACAGGTGGTTGGCCACCAGCAGCACCGGCCCATGGGGCGCGGGCGTGCCGCGCACGTCGAGGGTGATGCCGGCGTGCACCAGCATCTGCCGCGACCAGGCCTGCACGCGCGCATGCTGCTCGCTTTCCGGCATGCGGGGAAACCGCAGCGCCACGGTGCCCAGCCCGGTCACCAGATGCGCCAGCACGCGCACCAGGCGCCATGCGGCGCGGACCTGGCGCTTCATGCCGCGGGCCCGGTGGCGGCGGTGCGCACGCTCACTCGCTGCCGCGCTCGAAGGCGATCTGCCCACCCACCAGGGTGCAGCGCACGCGGCCGGGCAGTTCGTAGCCGGAGAACGGCGTGTGCTTGCCCTGGCTGCGCAGCGCACCGGCCTCCACGGTCCAGGCCGCGGCGGGATCGACCACGCACAGGTCGGCCACGCCGCCTTCTACGATCTGGCCCACGCTGGCCTGCAGCGTGCCCAGGGCGCTGCCCAGCACGCGGGCGGGTTCCGACGTGACGGTGGCCAGCGCACGCGCCAGCGGCACGCCGTGGTCGGCGGACCACTTGAGGGCGATGCCCAGCAGCAGTTCGAGCCCCGTCGCACCGGGCTCGGCCTCGGCGAACGGCAGGGTCTTGGCGTCTTCATCCACCGGGGTGTGATCGGACACCAGTGCATCGATGGTGCCGTCGGCCAGCGCGGCCAGGAGGGCGTCGCGGTCGCGCTGCTGGCGCAGCGGCGGCGACAGGCGAGCGCGGCTGTCGAAGAAGCCGATGTCGGTGTCGGTGAGCAGCAGGGAGTTGATGCTCACGTCGCAGGTCACCTTCAGGCCCTCGGCCTTGGCGCGGCGCACCAGTTCCACGCCCGCGGCGCTGCTGATGCGGCACAGGTGCACGCGTGCGCCCGTGGTCTTGAGCAGTTCGAAGATGGTGTGCAGCGCGATGGTCTCGGCCGCCACGGGCACGCCCGACAGGCCCAGGCGCGTGGCCAGCGGCCCGCTGGCCGCCACGCCGCGCCCCAGGTGCAGTTCCTGCGGGCGCAACCACACCGTGTAGCCGAACGTGGCGGCGTACTGCAGCGCGCGCTGCGTGACCTGGGTGCTGGCCAGCGGCACGTCGGCCTGGCCGAAGCCCACGCAGCCGGATTCGGTCAGCTCGGCCATTTCGGTCAGCACCTCGCCGGCCAGGCCGCGGGTGAGCGCGCCCAGGGGGAACAGGCGCGCCTGGTGCAGCTTCTCGGCGCGGAACTTGAGCATCTCCACCAGGCCGGGCTCGTCCAGCACGGGGTCGGTGTCGGGTGGGCACACCAGGCTGGTCACGCCGCCGGCCACGGCCGCCGCCATTTCGGATTCGAGCATGCCCTCGTGCTCGTGGCCCGGCTCGCGCAGCCGCGCCGCCAGGTCCACCAGCCCGGGCAGCACGATGCAGCCGGTGGCGTCGATCACGCGGTTGGGCGTGAAGTCGCGGGGCACCCGCTGCACGGCGATGACCCGCCCCGCGGCCAGCGCGATGTCGCCGGTCTGGTCGAGGCCGCTGGCAGGGTCGATCACGCGGCCGTTCTGGATCAGTATCTTCATGGTTTTAAGCAAAAAAGGCCGCTAGCGCAGATATCACTAGGGCATATAGCTATAAATTTCATAGCAACGATCACGCCTCGTTGCCAGCGACGATCGACATCACCGCCATGCGCACCGCGATGCCGAAGGTGACCTGCGGCAGGATCACGCTCTGCTTGCCGTCCACCACGGCGGAGTCGATCTCCACGCCGCGGTTGATGGGGCCTGGGTGCATGACGATGGCATCGGGCTTGGCCAGCTGCAGCTTCTCGGGCGTGAGGCCGAAGCTCTTGAAGTATTCCTGGCTGGACGGCAGCAGCGCGCCGCTCATGCGCTCGTTCTGCAGGCGCAGCATGATGACGACGTCGGCGTCCTTGATGCCCTCCTCCAGCGTGTGGCACACGCGCACGCCCATCTGGGCCATGTCGGTCGGCACCAGCGTGCGCGGGCCCACCACGCGCACCTCGGCGCAGCCGAGCGTGGTGAGGCCGTGGATGTCGGAGCGGGCCACGCGCGAATGCAGCACGTCGCCCACGATGGCCACCGTGAGGTTGCTGAAATCCTTCTTGTAGTGGCGGATGGTGTACATGTCCAGCAGCCCCTGGGTGGGGTGGGCATGCCGGCCATCGCCCGCATTGATGACGTGCACGTGCGGCGCCACGTGCTGCGCGATGAGGTAGGGCGCGCCCGATTCGCTGTGCCGCACCACGAACAGGTCGGCGGCCATCGCCGAGAGGTTGGCGATGGTGTCCAGCAGCGACTCGCCCTTGCTGGCCGAACTGCGCGCGATGTCCAGGTTGATCACATCGGCCGACAGGCGCTTGGCGGCGATCTCGAAGGTGGTGCGGGTGCGCGTGCTGTTTTCGAAGAACAGGTTGAACACGCTCTTGCCACGCAGCAGCGGCACCTTCTTGACCTCGCGGTCGTTCACCGACACGAAGTTGGCCGCGGTGTCGAGGATGTGCGTGACGATGCTCTTGGGCAGGCCCTCGATGGACAGCAGGTGGATCAGCTCGCCGTTGGCGTTCAGTTGGGGATTGCGCTTGTACAGCACCGTCAGGCCTCTTGGACTTGGAAGTGGAAGGTGCCGGCCTCGGTTCGGGCCAGCGCCAGCGATTGCGTGTCCGGCAGCGCCACGCGGGCGGCGGCGAACTCGGCCTGCACCGGCAGTTCGCGCCCGCCCCGGTCCACCAGCACGGCCAGCCGCACGCTGGCGGGGCGGCCGTAGTCGAACAGTTCGTTGAGCACCGCGCGGATGGTGCGGCCGGTGTAGAGCACGTCGTCCAGCAGCAGGATGTCGGCGCCGTTCACGTCGAAGGGCAGCGCCGTCTGCGCGCTCACCGCCATGCCGCGCTGCGAGAAATCGTCGCGGTGCATGGCCGACGACAGCACGCCCGCCTCGCCCGGCAGGCCCAGGTCCTTTTGCAGCCGCTCGGCCAGCCAGGCACCGCCCGAGGCGATGCCCGCCAGTTGGGTGTTGGCGGTGCGCAGGCTGCGCACGCCGCGCAGCAGCTCGCGGTACAGCGCTTCGGCGTCGAGCGCGAGGGTGCCCGGGGTGGGCGGTGGGGACGTGGGGGGCGTGGCACTCATGGAAGATTCCTCAAAAACTGCTCCAGGATGATGCAGGCGGAGGCGGCGTCGGCATCGCGGGCGCCGGTCGAATGCGCCTCGGTGGTGCTGTAGCGCTCGTCCACCTCGAACACCTGCAGGCCAAAGCGCCCGCGCAGCTGGCGAGCGAACTTGAGGGCGCGCGCGGTGTTCTCGTGGCTCGCGCCGTCGGGGTGGTAGGGCACGCCGATGACCAGCGCATCGGGCTGCCATTCGCGGATGCGCTCGGCCACCTGCGCGAAGCGGGCATCGCCTTCGGCGCGGATCGTGGCCTGGGGGGTGGCGGTGCGCAGCAGGCGCGAACCCACGGCGACCCCGGTGCGCTTGAGACCGAAGTCAAGCGCTAGAAAGCTCTGGAAATGCGCGGGGACGGCCAGCGGGGCGGAGGGAGCGGCGGCGGGCGTGCCGCTCATGCATGCCCCGCGTCGGGCGAGAGCATCCAGGACTGCAGCCCCAGCAGGCCCAGGGCGCGGTCGTAGCGCTCGCCCACCGGCGTATCGAAGATCACCGACAGGTCGGCGCCCACGGTCAGCCAGCTGTTCTCGGCCAGTTCGGATTCGAGCTGCCCCTCACCCCAGGACGAGTAGCCCAGGGTGACCAGCACCCGGCGCGGGCCAGCGCCGGTGGACAGGGCCTCGAGCACATCCTTGGAGGTCGTCATCTCCAGCCCGCCCGGAATGGTCATGGTGGAGGCATAGGCCGATTCGTCGGTGTCCACGCTGTCGGTCAGCATGGGTTCGTGCAGCACGAAGCCGCGCTCGGTCTGGACCGGGCCGCCCTGGAAGACGGGCTCCTGGGACAGGTCGGCGCGGCGCAGCGACAGATCGACCTTGTCGAACAGCCCCTTGAGGCTGATGTCGGAGGGTTTGTTGATGATGAGGCCGAGCGCACCACGCTCGCTGTGTTCGCACAGGTACACGACGCTGCGGGCAAACGACGCGTCTTCCAGTCCCGGCATGGCGATCAAGAAATGGTGCGTCAGGTTCATGGGCGCAGAATCGGCAGGCATTTGGCAATTTTAACGACGATCATGGAGCACACCTTTTCATCGGGCCTTGTCTGGTTCCGCCGCGACCTGCGCAGCAACGATCACGCCGCCCTATACCACGCCCTGCGCCAGTGCGCGCAGGTGCATTGCGCCTTCGTTTTCGACCGCGAGATCCTCGACGCCCTGCCCCGCGCGGACCGGCGCGTGGAGTTCATCCGCGAATCCCTGGTGGAACTGGATGAGGCCCTGCGGGCGCTCTCCGAGGACCCGCACGGCGGCCTGATCGTGCGCCATGCCATTGCCCACCAGGACATTCCCGCGCTCGCCCAGGCACTGGACGTGCAGGCGGTGTTCGCCAACCACGACGACGAGCCGCTGGCACTCGAACGCGATGCACGCGTGCGCGGCGCCCTGGATGGCATGGGCAAGCGCCTGCTCACCTTCAAGGACCACAGCATCTTCGAACGCGCCGAGGTGCTGACCCAGTCGGGCACGCCGTACACCGTGTTCACGCCCTACAAGAATGCCTGGCTGCGCAAGGCCGACGATTTCTACCTGAGCTCCTACCCCGTCGAGCGCCACGCCGCCCGGCTGGCCCCGCGGCCTGCGGGCCTGCGCCGCGGGGTGCCGTCGCTGCAGTCGCTGGGGTTCGAGCCCACGGGCCTGGAGTCGCTGCACCTGCCCACGGGCATGCAGGGCGCGCAGGCCCTGTTCGAGGACTTCCTCGGCCGCATCGACCACTACGGCGAGGCCCGCGACTTCCCGGCGGTGAAGGGCCCGAGCTACCTGAGCGTGCACCTGCGCTTCGGCACGCTGTCGCCCCGGGTGGCCGCACGCGCGGCGCACGAACGCAGCCGCAAAGGCAGCGCCGAGGCCGCCACCTGGCTGAGCGAGCTGATCTGGCGCGACTTCTACTTCCAGATCCTCGCCCACCACCCCCACGTGGCGGGCGCGAGCTTCAAGCCGGCCTACGATGCGATCGAATGGGAAAGCGGCGCCCACGCCAAAGCCCTGTTCGCCGCGTGGTGCGAGGGCCGCACGGGCTACCCGCTGGTCGATGCCGCCATGGCGCAGATCAACCAGACGGGCTACATGCACAACCGCCTGCGCATGGTGGTGGCCAGCTTCCTCACCAAGGACCTGGGGCTCGACTGGCGCTGGGGCGAGTGCTACTTTGCCGAGAAGCTGAACGACTTCGACCTGTCGGCCAACAACGGCGGCTGGCAATGGGCCAGCTCCAGCGGCTGCGATGCGCAGCCCTACTTTCGCATCTTCAATCCCGTGAGCCAGAGCGAGAAGTTCGATCGGGACGGCAAGTTCATCCGCCGCTATCTGCCGCAACTGTCGGGCCTGCAGGGCAAGGCGCTGCATGCGCCCTGGACAGCGCCCCCCCTGGAGCTGCAGGCGGCGGGCGTGGTGCTGGGCAAGGACTACCCCCGCCCGGTGGTGGACCATGACGAGGCGCGGCAACGCACGCTCGCGCGGTACGGGGTGGTCAAGGCCGCAAAGGACTGACCCGGCGGCGGCGAATGCCGGCGCGATGGCCTTGGCGAGACAGCGCGCAACCATGCCGACAGCCGTCGGGACATGGTGCGGTCGGCCCGCTGGATGAAAAGAAAAAGGGCCGCTCGAAAGCGGCCCTCATGGCGGTGGCAGCGGGGCGGCTCAGGCCACGGCCGCTTCGGCGGCTGCCCGCGCGTAGTGCTGCACCAGGCTCAGCAACTCCTCGTCCGAATACGGCTTGCCCAGGTAGTGGTTCACCCCCAGTTCGGCCGCATGCTCGCGGTGCTTTTGCGCGATGCGCGAGGTGATCATGATGATCGGCAGATCGCGCAGCACCGCATCGGCACGGATGTTTCGCGCCAAATCGAAGCCATCCATGCGCGGCATTTCGATGTCGGACAGCACGACGGTCGGGCGCTCTTCCTGCAGGCGCTCCAGGGCCTGCAGGCCATCGGCCGCCAGCACGACGCGGTAGCCTTCGCGCTGCAGCAGGCGCTGCGTGACGCGGCGCACCGTGATCGAATCGTCCACCACCAGCACCAGGGGCACCTGGCTGGCCGCCGACAGGGCCGGCACCGCCGCCTTGCGCTCGCCATCGCCGCCGCCTTGCGCTTCGGCACCGCCGGCCGGCGCCGACAGCGCTGCCAGTTGGGCCCGCACCTGGTCGCCGTACACCGTGGACAACGCCACGGGGTTGTAGATCAGCACGACGGCACCGGAGGCCAGCACCGACATGCCCGCCAGACCCGGAAGCCGCGACAGCTGCGGCCCGAGGTTCTTCACCACCACTTCCTGGTTGCCCAGCACTTCGTCCACGTGCACCGCGATGCGCTGCGACGCGCTGCGCAGCACCACCACCGGACGGGTCTTGCCCGAGGTCTCGCTGCTGCGCTGCGAAGACTGCAGCAAGGCACCCGCCCAGAAGAAGGGCAAGGCCTCCACGCCGTCTTCGAACGCGCCATGCTGGTAGGCGGCGTCCAGCTCGCTGGCGGTCGTGCGGCGCACGATCTCCACCAGGTTGGCCGGCACGCCGATGGTCAGGTCGCCCGCGCGCAGCATCACCACCTGCGTCACGGCCGTGGTGAGCGGCAGCACCATGCGGAAGGAGGTGCCCTGCCCCGCCGTGGTGTGGGTCTCGATGCGGCCGCCCAGGGCGTTGACTTCGGCCCGGACGACGTCCATGCCGATGCCCCGCCCGGACAGACCGGTGATCTCGTTCGCCGTCGAGAAGCCCGGCGTGAAAATCAGGTTGGCGGCATCGGCCGTGCTTAGCTCGGCGTCCGCGGGGATCAGGCCCTGGTCCACGGCCTTGGCGCGGATGCGGTCGATGTTCAGGCCCGCGCCGTCGTCGCGGAACTCGACCGAGACGTCGTTGCCTTCCTGGTGCAGGTCCACCGTGATGGTGCCCGACGCCGGCTTGCCCGCGGCCGTCCGGACCTCGGGGGCCTCGATGCCGTGGGCCACGCAATTGCGCAGCAGGTGTTCGAAGGCGGGCGTCATGCGGTCCAGCACGCCCCGGTCCATCTCGATGGAGCCGCCGGAGATGTCCAGCTTGATCTGCTTGCCGGTCTCCTTGGACGCCTGGCGCACCACGGCGTACAGGCGCTCAGAAATGCCTTCGAACTCCACCATGCGGGTGCGCAGCAGGTCGCGCTGCAGTTCGCGGGCCTGGCGGCCCTGCGCGATCAGATCATCTTCCGCGCCTTCCATGGAGCGCTGCAGGTTGCGCTGCACCGTGGCCACGTCGTTCACCGACTCGGCCATCATGCGCGTCAGTTCCTGCACCCGCGTGAAGCGGTCGAACTCCAGCGGATCGAAGCCTGCGGCCGAATCCTTGGACAGCGCCAGGCGCGACTGCATCTGCGACTCCGCCTGCACCTCGATGTCGCGAAGCTGCTGGCGCAGGCGATCCAGGTTGCCCGACAGATCGGCCAGCGAACCCTTCATCTGCCCCAGCCGCACATCCAGGCGCGAACGGGCGATCATCACCTCACCCGCCTGGTTGACCAGCCGGTCGAGCAACTGGGCGCGCACGCGCACCGACTGGCTCGACACGGGCCGCACGGCCGTGAGCTGCGAGGCCGCCGGCAGGCGCACCGCGGGCAGCTTCTGCAGCACCGGTGCCTCGGGGGCCTCGGCCGACGCCGACGGCGACAAGTCCTGCCGCTCGGAGGCGGGCACGGGTGCCACGGCCACGGGCTCGACCAGGCCTTGCGAGCCGATCTTGCGCAGCGCATCGAAGCTGGCCTGCAGGCCGTCGAAGCTGGCCAGCAGGGGCTCGATCAGCTCCGCCTTGGGATCTTCGACATCGATCTGTTCGACGGCCGACTCCAGGCGGTGGGCCATCTCGCCCAAACGCATGGCACCGGCCAGCCGCGAGCTGCCCTTGAGGGTGTGCAGGGCGCGCAGCAGTTCGCTGCGGGCGCCCAGGTTCTCGGGCCGGGCGGCCCACTGCCGCAGCGCGGCGCCCAGCACCGGCAGCAACTCGATCGCCTCTTCCTCGAAGATGGGGAACAGGTCCGGGTCGATGACGTCCAGCGCGTCGATGTCGTCGTCGATATCGGACGACTGCGCCACCGCATGGGCGATGGCCGCGTCCACCTCGTCGTCGTACGGGTTGGACACCACGACCGACAACGCAGGCGCCACGTAGCCGCGGGCCACCGGCGCAGGCACGTCTTCGGACTCGGACGGGGCCTCTGCGGAATCCGTCTGGGCCTCTTGCACCGGTTCCGGCGAAGCCTCTTCGCCCGGCACGTCGGCTTCGGCGGTCTCCTCGACCGCCGGCACCTGCACGGGTTCGGCATCCAGTGCTTCGGCCGGGGGCAGTTCCTGCAAGGCCTGCGCAGGCTCGTCGGCCAGGGCCTCGCTCTCGCTTTCCAGCGCAGCCAGGCCGCTGCCGACCTCGGTCTGCAAGATCTCGCGCAACTCGGCCAGCACCTGCTGGTTCGGCTCTTTCAGGAAGCCTGCGGCAAACTGGTGCAGCAGGCGGCGGATGTCGTCGGCCGCCGCCAGGAACACGCGGGCCTGGTCGGCCGTGCCTTCCCCGCGCAGCTGCACGTGCTGCAGCGCATGCTCCAGGGCGCGCGCCATTTCCGACAGGGCATGGAAGCCGACGGTGGCCGAGCTGCCGGCCAGCGAGTGCGCCAGGGCCACGGCCGTGTCGGGCAGCGGTTCGTGCAGCTCCAACGCCCATTCCTGCAGGCAGGTGGCCAGGCGGCGCGACCATTCGTCGGCCTCGTTGAGGTACACGTTGTACAGCGGGATGCCGATGCGCAAGGTCTCGATGACCTTCACCGCCTCGTCCTGCGCGGCCGCTTCGGCGTCGGCGTCGGCGTCGGCATCGGGGACCGGTTCGGCCGGGACATCCTCGACCCCATCCTCCATGGCTTCCACGACCTCGACCATGTCCCGCACGGAGGCCATTTCGGGCTCGAGTTCGGGCTGCGGTTCTGGCCCGGTTGCGAGATCGTCCTGGTGGGCGGCGGTGTCCGGCAACGCACCTGCCGCGTCGGACTCCAGTTCGGGCACGTCCAGCAGAGAGTCATCCGCGGCCAGCTCGGGCAAGGCCTCGGCCGCCAGGTCGTCGGGCAGGTCCAGCGCCAGATCGGCCAGCTCGGCCTGCGACAGCTCGGACAGCGCCGCAGGTTCTGCCGCGTCCACCAGCACGTCGTCGAGCGAAGGCAGCGGCACGTCCTGCACCGGCTCCTGCGCAGGGGCCTCGGCGACCGGGGGCAACTCTTCTGCCAGGGCCTCGGCGAACACCGAAAAGTCGATGTCTTCGGCCATTTCGGGCGCTGCGGCTTGCGCAGGCTCTTGCGGCGCTGGTTCGGCTCCGGCCAGCTCCGGCATTTCGGTGTCTGCGAAGTCGAGCATCGGCGGCTCGTCTTCGAGGATCAGGTCGAACTCATGGGCCGGCACGGATGCCGTCGCGGGTTCGATGGTCTCGGCAGCAGCGGGGGTGGCCTGCACCTCCGGCGTTTCGACAGGCAGATCGATCTCGGGCAAGGGCTCCGACAGGTCCTCGGCCACGGTCGGCACCGGCTCGGCCACCGCTTCGGCCACGACGCCACCGGCCGAGGGCACGGCCAGCGGCAGGAAGGTGCCGGTGTCGCGCATGGCTTCGGCCGATGCGTTGAACGCCCGGGGTTGCCAGGCCGAGGCATCGCCGGCAGCAATGTCGTCCGCCCAGGCACCGAAGGCCCGCAAGGCCTCGCCCGACAACTGCAGCAGGGCCGGGGGCATGGGCTTTTGCTCTGCCAGCCAGGCGTTGAGCACCTGCTCCATCGACCAGGCCGCTTCACCGAAGGCATCCAGGCCCACCATGCGCGAGCTGCCTTTGAGCGTGTGGAACGCGCGCCGCAGCGTGGTCTGTTCGCTCAGGTCGGCCGGCTTGGCCTTCAGGGCGTCGACCGCGGCCAGTCCGTTGGCCACCACTTCGCGCGCTTCTTCCAGGAAGATGTCGAGCAGCTCGTCTTCCTCATCGTCCTGCGTGGCATCGGCAGCCGCCACGGGGGCCGGTGCGGGCGCCGCAGGCGCGGGAGGAAGGCTCTCCACGGGTTCGATGGCGGCCGGCGGAGCCTCGGCCAGCGCCGCTGCGGAGGAAGGCAATTCCAGCACTTCTTCCAGCGTCGGGGCCAGTTCGCCCAGCGACTCCTGCACCACCTTGGGAGCGGGCTCCACGCGGGGAACGATTTCGGGCGCAACCACGGGGCCGCGCTCTTCGACCTTGGCGATCAGTTCCTCGGGCGCATCGGTGGCACGGCCACGGGTGCGGCCCATGAGAATGCGCAACTCGCCCAGCTCTTCGTCATAGACGAACAGCTTGCGGGCCATGGTGCGCTGGTAGCTCAGCATGTCGATCAGGAAGCCCAGGGCCCCCAGGCTGCTGCCCAGCTTCTCGAACACCTGCTGGCGCTCGGATTCGGGAACCTGGCCGATCAGCAGACGCTCGACGGTGTCGCGCATGCGCAGTACCGCCAGCGATGCCTGGTCCAGGCCCAGCACCGACAGCACACCGCGCATCTGCGCCAAGCGGCCCGGCACGGGCGCCAGCGTGGACAGGTCGTCCGGGCTGCGGAAATACTGGTCCAGGGCCTTTTCGGCTTCGCCGAGCGTGGACCGGAGCTCGTCCACCACGCTGCCCATTGTCTGGTGGTCGCTGACGCGGCGGTACAGCTCTTCCATCCAGGGCTCGAGGGGGGCCGATTCGCCGCCCGCGGTCACGTTGTCCAGCCGCTCCGCCAGCCGCGCGGCGCGGTCCGCCATGTATTCGTGTGCCGAGTCCAGCTCTTCGAACGTGGCCTGCAGGTACAGCACGGCCGTCGCCACTTCCATGGCGAGGGCCGGCGACGGAGGCTCTCCGGAGCGGGTGGTCACTTCCACGGCGCGGGTCAGCGCCTTGGCGAGGCTATCGCTGCCCGGGTGCAGTTTGGACAGCGAATCGCACACCAGGCTGAACTGGTCGGTGGCCGGCTTGAGCTTGTTGCGGTCACCGCCTGCGAGGGCCGACCAGGTTTCGGTGGCGGCCGACATGCGCTTGCGCGCCTGGGCCAGCAGCGCCGGATCGAACAGCCCGAACCGGGGGGTTTCGTAATCGACGGCCTTGAACCGGTCCAGGCCGAACGCCTGGCGCACGGCCTGCAGGGCCGATCCATCGCCCGCGGGTTCGTTGGCCGCCAGCGGCCGCGCCTGGGAGCAGAAAAAGAGCAGGTCCTGCACCAGCCGGTCGGCAATGGTCGGATCGCCCTTGGCCAGGGTGGCATATTGCATGAGCACGCGGGAGGCCACGCGCTTCACGTACAGATCGGGGTTGAGGCGGCCCTTGGAGAGCGCCTCGAAGAAGCCCGCGCAGATCTTCCAGAACGCGCGCGACTGGCGGTCCGACTGCGATGCCACGAAGGCCAGGCAGATGTCGCGCAGATCGCTTGCCGCGGTCAGGTCGCCCGTCTTGACGATGCGCAGCACGGCCGAGTCGAGCCGCGCACGCGCCTCGGGGCCGTATTCGAGCGGCGGCACGGACACGGCGAAGTCGGGCTCGCGAAAGCGCCGCTCCACCGGCCACAGGTCGGCCGGGTGCACACGTTCCGCTCCCGCCAGCGCCTGGGCATCGCGGTATTGGGGAAACAGCGCCACCGGTGAGACGGATTTGCCCGCCAGCACGCTTTCCAGGTATTCGACCAGCGCGAAGCTCGCGCGCTCGATCACGCCGGCGGCTTCGTCGCTGCACAGCTCGGGCCGGTGCACGAACTTCTGCACCGCTGCCTCCATGGCACGCAGCACGAGCGCGGGCGGGCCCATGCCCACCATCTCCAGCGCCCCGCTGGCCTGGTGCAGTTGCTGCCGCGCGATGCGCAACGTGCCGGCGTCGAGCGACGCCAGATCGGATTCGCGTGCCAGCTCGGCGTCGCGCACGAAGCGGCGCATGGCCTTGACGGCGCCGTCGAGGGACTTGCGCAACTCATCGAGCACCCAAGCAAGAGGACCCAGGTCCTGCTCACCCTGGGTCCAGTCTGCAGCGGGTGCGTTTGCGGCGTCAGTAGATGACATGGATTCGTCCCCGGCTCCGCGAGCCAGTTCGTTGATGGGTCCGCGCGTCAGGCGATCTTGAAACGTGCAACCGACTGGCGCAGCTCTTCAGCCATGTGCGACAGTTCGCGCACCTGCTGGGCCGTCGTGCGGGTGCCCTCGCCGGTCTGTTCCGTCACCGCAAAAATGTGCTGGATGTTGTCGGCCACTTCGTTGGCCAGTTCGGCTTCGCGGGACGTGGAGGACGAAATCTGCTCGATCAGGTCGGCCAGGCGGCGCGACACGCGATCGATCTCGGTCAGGGCCGTACCGGCGCTGTCGGACAGTCGGGCCCCTTCCACCACACCCTGCGTGGAACGCTCCATGGCGGCCACGGCATCCTGCGTGTCGGTCTGAATGGCCTTCACCAGCGCCGAGATCTGGCGCGTGGCATCGGCGGAGCGCTCGGCCAGCCGCTGCACTTCTTCCGCCACCACCGAGAAGCCACGACCGGCCTCACCGGCCGATGCGGCCTGGATGGCGGCGTTCAGTGCCAGCACGTTCGTCTGCTCGGTAATGTCGGAAATCAGCTCGGTGATTTCGCCGATCTCCTGCGACGATTCGCCCAGGCGCTTGATCCGCTTGGAGGTGTCCTGGATCTGGTCGCGGATGGAATTCATACCGCCGATGGCGTTCTGCACGGCCTGCAGGCCGGAATCGGCCGCTTGCAGCGACTGGCGCGCCACCGAGGCGGATTCCTGCGCTTGCGTGGACACTTCGTTGATTCGGCTCGCCATGTCGAGCACCGAGCGGCCGGTTTCGCGAATTTCGCGCAGCTGCTCGGTCGAAGCGGCCAGCAGCTCGGTCGAGGTGCTGTCCACCTGGGACGTCGTCTGTGCCACGCGGGTGGCCGTGTTCTGCACGCTGCCCACCAGCTGGCGCAACTCTTCCACCGTGTAGTTCACCGAGTCGGCGATGGCGCCGGTGATGTCTTCCGTCACGGTGGCTTCCTGGGTCAGATCGCCTTCGGCGACCGACTGCAGTTCGTTCATCAAACGCAAAATGGCGGCCTGGTTGGCGTCGTTCACGCGCTTGGCTTCCTGCTCCTGGCGGCGGGCGTCCTTTTGCTGCGATTCGGCAGAGGCCTGGCGCGAACGGCTGTCCATCAGCTGGACGCGCGAGATGCCGATACCGCACAACAGCACGAACAGGCCGGCGATGGCCAGCGCAGCGAACTGGCCGGCGCCCAGGCCCGTCTGGGACGACAGCTTGGTCTGCAGGCCTTCCAGCTGGCGGCGCAGCGGTTCGCTGTCGGCAATGATGGCGGACTGCGCTTCACGGGCGGACACCAGGCCTTGCAGGTTGCCCAGAATGGCGCTGGCTTGCGAACGCGTCTGTTCGTAGAGCTTGATCAGGCTTTCCAGTTGCTCGCGGGTCTGCGCGTCCCGGGTGGCGGCCAGGCGCAGGTCGGCGCTGCCGTCCAGCATGCCCTGGGCGATTTCCTTGAACGAGTTCAAGTCCTTGCCCAGCAGGAACACGGCCTCAGGACTCACGCCTTCGGTGGTCTGGAATTCGTTGGCGGACTTGCCGATGCGCTGGGTCAGCATCACCAGCTGGCCGGCGGCGGAGATTTCAGCGGCCGGGGCGTTCTGCTGCAGCTTGAGCGAGGAGATCGTTTCGGCGATTTCCAGCAGGTCGGACGACTGGCGGTTGATGGTGCGAAGCGCGTCGCCCACCTGCGTCAGGATCTTCTGCTGGCCCATCACCACGCTGGCGTTGCGCTCGGCGCGCTCCATCAGCGGCGTCACGGCTTCCAGGTCGGGCTTGAACGTCTCGCCCAGCGCCTGCACGTTGCGTTCGTTGTCGCCGCTGTTCAATGCGCGCACGTCGCGCGCCAGCGAGCCCGAGCTTTCCATCACGTCCGGGAAGGCCTGTGGGCTGCCCACCAGCGCCTGCGAAACGGATTTGGCCAGGCGTTGCGACTGCATCAGCGACTGGCCGGTCGCGGCCAGCTGCTGTGCGGAACGGTCGGCCTGCTGCAGCACCCAGCCGGCGATCGCCGCCAGCACGATCACGCCGATGGCCAGCAGCATCAGCAGGCGGCGCTGGTGGCTGGCGGCCGTGGCCCGGCCCAGCAGGGGCAGCGAGATCAGGTCTTCGTCGGCGACTTCGCCCTCTGCGAACTGCGAGATCGCAGAAGGGTCACCCTGCACGCTGTTCATGGCGTCCGCCTGGTAGGAGTCGCGCAGCGAGGACGCGTCGGACGTCAACGGATCCAGCCCGGCATCCGCTCCCGAAAGCCCTGGGTTGGCATCCGGCTCGGCGGGCTTGCGGTTGAACATTTTTGCAAATGGGTTGACGACGGACATGGTGCGGCCTTACAGAAAAACTCAAGCACTGATGCTGAGGAAAGCGGGGTGTTGGGACAGGGCTTGCAGGTTGAGCTCCTGCCATTGGACTCCCTGGGAATCCAGATACGTGGTGCCGTAGAACGGGGGCGCGTCTTCGGCGGGGGGCTCGGAGGAAACAAAGGCTTCCGTGCCGCGCAGGCCGGCCAGGCGATCAACCAGCAGCGCGGCGTTCACATCGAGCACCGCATTGAAAGCCAGCAGGCTGGCATCGGCCAGCGCCTGCTCGGTGCGGTTGGACGGCAAACCGAGCAGACCTGCCAGATCGACCACGCCGATCAGCGAGCCGCGCAGGTTGGCCACCCCGAGGAACCAGGCATGGGTATAGGGCACGGCTTGCACGCCCGCCCAGGGAAAGATCTCTCCCGACTGGCCCAGCGGCAGCAGGAAACGGCGCCCCGCCGACTCGACGGCCAGCCAGGACGAAACAGACACACCCTCGCCCCGCGCCGCCTGCAGGCGGGCTGCAAGGCGGGTCTGGAGCTCTCTCAGCGCTTCACGGTTGGCCATGGACGGTCCGGGCGCTTTTAGTTCAGTGCGTCGATCTTGGCTTGCAGCTCGGCAGGATCCACCGGCTTGGTGATGTAGCCGCGAGCGCCCTGGCGCATGCCCCACACCCGGTCGGTTTCCTGGTTCTTGCTGGTGCACATGATGATCGGCACGTCGGCGAACTGGGGATCGCGGGTGATGGCGCGCGTGAGCTGAAAGCCGTTCTGGCCCGGCATCACGACGTCCATGAGGATCAGGTCGGGCTTTTCTTCCGCGAGGCGGCGGAAGGCTTCTTCGGCATTTTCCGCGGTGCGGACCTGCATGCCCTTTTTTTGCAGCAAGTCGGTCAGAAACATCAACTCGGTCTTCGAGTCGTCAACGACCAGTACTTTCTGGATAGGCATTACATCGCTCCTTGTTGGGCATTACCGAACTGCTGAACTGCTTTCAGCAGCTGGTCTTTGGTAAATGGTTTGGTGAGATATTCCTGGCACCCCACCATGCGTCCACGCGCCTTGTCGAAAACGCCGTCCTTGGAGGAGAGCATCACGACGGGCGTGTCGGCGAAGCGCGCGTTGCGCTTGATGATGGCGCAGGTCTGATAGCCGTCCAGCTTGGGCATCAGGATGTCGCAGAAGATCAACTGGGGCTGGTAGTCGTTGACCTTGGCCAAGGCATCGAAGCCATCGTCGGCGAGCAGCACTTCGTGGCCACCCTGCTTGAGAAAGATTTCTGCGCTGCGGCGGATGGTATTGCTGTCATCCACGACGAGCACCTTGAAGGATGCGCCTGTTGTAGTCAATTTCGTCACCGCTCCTGAAGGGGAAATAACAACGCTGGCAGGAGCCGCGCCTCAGATCTGGACCATTTCGAAGTCTTCCTTGCGAGCGCCACACTCCGGACAGGTCCAATTCATGGGCACTTGATCCCACGGCGTATTGGGCGCTATTCCGTGCTCAGGAGAACCTGTTGCCTCGTCATATATCCAACCGCAAATCAAGCACATCCAGGTTTTAGGGTCCGTCACAGCTTAAATGGCCTTCACATAGAATGCAACGATTGTATCCAAGCATCTCAACGGGAAGGCAGTTTCCGTGCCAACCGTTACGCTGGTGCGGCGCCATGACCACAGATTCCCCCCTCCCCCCAGACCTGTCCCCATCCCCCGATGAAGCCGACGACGACGGCGCCACCCCCGCCTGCGTGATGGTGTTCAACGCCAACGACCCGAGCGGGGCCGGCGGGCTGACGGCGGACATCGCCACCATCGCCTCCGTGGGCGGCCACCCGATCGCGGTGGCCACGGGCGCCTACATCCGCGACACGGCCGAGATCTTCGACCACTACGCCTTCGACGACGAGGCGGTGGCCGAGCAGGCCCGCACCGTGCTGGAGGACCTCACCGTGCAGGCCATCAAGGTGGGCTTCGCGGGCAGCCCCGAGAACCTGAGCGCCATCGCGTCCATCGCGTCCGACTACGACGACGTGCCCGTGATCGCTTACATGCCCAATCTGTCCTGGTGGCGGGACGACCTCATCGACCAGTACCTGGACGCCTTTCAGGAACTGCTGCTGCCCCAGGTCTCGCTGTTGGTAGGAAACCACAGCACCCTCTGGCGCTGGCTGCTGCCGGACTGGACCAGCGAGAAAAAGCCTTCCGCGCGCGACCTGGCCATGGCCGCCTCCGAACTGGGCGTGCCTTATGTATTGGTGACCGGCATTCCCGCGCCCGAGCAGTTCGTGGAGAACGTACTCGCCTCGCCGCAGACGGTGCTGGGCAGCGGCAAGTTCGAGCTGTTCGAGGCCACCTTCGCCGGTGCCGGCGACACGCTCTCGGCCGCCCTGACGGCGCTGGTCGCTAGCGGCAACGACCTGGGCGAGGCCACGAGCGAGGCGCTCGCCTACCTGGACCGCTGCCTGGACGCCGGCTTTCGCCCGGGCATGGGCCACATCATCCCCGACCGCATGTTCTGGGCGCAGCCCGACGACGACGAGGATGACGAAGACGGCGAGCCCACCCCCGACCCCACCGCCATCGACGGCTTCGTGATGCCACCCCATGACACCCAGCACTGACCTCAACCTCTCCCTGTTCGAACGCGCCAAGGCGCTCATCCCCGGCGGCGTCAATTCGCCCGTGCGGGCCTTCAAGGCCGTGGGCGGCACGCCGCGCTTCGTGCAGCGTGCGCGAGGCGCCTACTTCTGGGACGCCAATGGCCAGCGCTTCATCGACTACATCGGCTCCTGGGGGCCGATGATCCTGGGCCACGGCCACCCGGCCGTGCTCGAGGCGGTGCAGAAGGCGGCGGTCGAGGGCTTCAGCTTCGGCGCCCCGACCGAGCGCGAGGTCGAACTGGCCGAGGCCATCATCGCGCACGTGCCGTCGATGGAGATGATCCGCCTCGTCAGCTCGGGCACCGAGGCCGGCATGAGCGCCATCCGCCTGGCGCGCGGCGCCACGGGCCGCAGCAAGATCATCAAGTTCAACGGCTGCTACCACGGCCATGCCGATGCCCTGCTGGTGAAGGCCGGCTCGGGCCTGGCCACCTTCGGCCACGCCACGAGCGCGGGCGTGCCGCCCGAGGTGGTGCAGCACACCCTGGTGCTCGAATACAACGACATCGCGCAGCTGGAGGAGGCCTTCGCCCTGCATGGCCGGGACCTGGCCTGCCTGATGATCGAGCCGATCGCCGGCAACATGAACTTCGTGCGCGCCAGCGTGCCGTTCATGCAGCGCTGCCGCGAGCTGTGCACGCAGTACGGTGCGCTGCTGGTGTTCGATGAGGTCATGACCGGTTTCCGCGTGGCGCTGGGCAGCGCCCAAAGCCTGTACGCCCGGAGCATTCCCGGCTTCCAGCCCGACCTCACGGTGCTGGGCAAGGTGATCGGCGGAGGCATGCCGCTGGCGGCGTTCGGCGGGCCGCGCGCGATCATGGAGCACCTGGCCCCTCTCGGGCCCGTGTACCAGGCCGGCACGCTGTCGGGCAACCCCGTGGCGACGGCCTGCGGCCTGGCCACGCTGCGCGAGATCGCCCGGCCGGGCTTCTACGACGCGCTGGGCGCACGCACCCGATCGCTGGTCGAAGGCCTGGCCCGGGCGGCCCAGGCGGAAGGCGTGCCGTTCAGCGCCGACAGCGAAGGCGGCATGTTCGGCTTCTTCCTGCTGCCCGAGCTGCCGCAGAACTACCCCACGGTGATGGCGACGGACGGCGCGCGCTTCAACACGCTGTTCCATGGCTTGCTGGACCGCGGCGTGTACATCGCCCCGGCGCTGTATGAAGCCGGCTTCGTGAGCAGCGCGCACACCGCGCAGGACATCGACGAGACCGTGGCGATCGCGCGCGACGTGTTCCGCACGCTCGCCGCCCGCTAGGGACCGAGCCGCCCGCGGGGCCGACGCCGCCCCCCCACGGCGCTTCGGGTGGTGCGGCGCCGCTTCGTGCGGCCGCCCTGCAAAGCAGGCGCGCGGCGCACAGTGTTCGCGAAGCCAAGCATGTTGCGTGGCATTTTGACCGACGGCCCGTTCCGCCGGGATCGCGAGCACCCATGAGCCCCATCGACCTTCTTTCTTCCTTCAGTGCCTGGAACACCCACCGCAAGGCCCAGGTCCAGTCCGGAAATTCCCCGTCCTCCGCCTCGGGCACCGACAGCCAGACGCTGCAGAAAGCCATCGAGTCCCTGCTCAAGGGGTTCCTGGAAAAGCTGATCAAGGAATTGACCGGCCAGCAGGGGTCCGGTTCATCCGGCAGCTCCGGCGGCGGGTCGCCGGCGCCATCTCCGGCCCCGTCTGCCTCGCCCTCGCCCGCCGCCGCGCCTTCTTCGGGACCGTCGCCGGCACCGTCCCCTGGTGCGGCCACACCGGCGCCAGCGCCCACGCAAGCCCCGGCGCCGACGGCAGCGACGCCCACGCCCGACCCGTCCACGATCACGAACACGCCCAAGCCATCGCCGACGCCTGCACCGCCGCCCCCCACGGAGGTGGGTTCGGGCGGCAAGGCACCGGCGACCGCGCCGTCGGCAGCCCCCACACCAGCCCCAGCCCCGTCAACGAATTCAGCCGTCACCAAGCCGCCGGCGAACATGAAGGTCGCCGAGCCCACGGGCGTGGAAGAGGTGAACAAGCCCATCATCGTGAAGGCGGGCACGACCTACGACGGGCAAGGCAAGCTGTTCAACGCCGGCGCCGGGCTGAACGGCGGCGGCACCGCCGAGACGCAACTGCCGATGTTCATCCTCGAGCCGGGCGCATCGATCAAGAACCTGCAGTTCAAGGGCGGGGACGGCATCCACCTGCTGGGCGATGCCAAGCTGGACAACGTGCACGGCCTGCAGACCGGGGACGACTTCGTCACCGTGGATGGCGCGGAGAACAAGGCGGTCGACGCCCAGCGCGCCGGCATCTCGGCGAAGGACCTTCCGAGCGGCCCGGCCCAGGTGGAGATCACGAACTCGTCGTTCCAGAACAGCCACGACAAGGCGATCCAGATCAACGGCGACGTGAACCTGAAGCTCCAGGGCATCTACGCCGACAACATCGGCCAGCTGGCGGTCACGCGCGGCGGCTACCCGATCACGGCGAACGTGGACATCTCCGATTCGACCTTGCAGAACCTCAAGGCCTTCACCTTCCGCTTCGACTCCAAGCACTCCACCGTCAACATCTCGAACACCGACGTGGACGGCGGCAAGACGCCGGTGAATGTGATGGCGGGCGACCCCAGCAAGGTCCATGGCGCCGGCAGCGTGCGCCAGTCCGTGCAGACGGTCGGGTAACCTGACGCGCCGGAACGGCGAAGGCCCTGCCAGCGCAGGAAGGCAGGGTCTGCCTTTCCCGCGCTGGCAGGGCCTTCGCGCTTGGGGGAGGTTCCTGCCGCCCGGCTCAGTGGCGGAAGTGGCGCACGCCGCTGAACACCATGGCCACGCCGCGCTCGTCGGCGGCGTCGATCACTTCCTGGTCGCGCATGCTGCCGCCGGGCTGGATGACGCAGGTCGCGCCCGCATCCACCACCACGTCCAGGCCGTCGCGGAAGGGGAAGAACGCGTCGCTCGCCACCACCGTGCCGGCCAGCGACAGGTTGGCGTGCTGCGCCTTGATGCTGGCGATGCGCGCCGAGTCCAGGCGGCTCATCTGGCCGGCGCCCACGCCCATCGTCATGCCGCCCTTGCAGAACACGATGGCGTTGCTCTTGACGTACTTGGCGACCTTCCAGGCGAACAGCAGGTCTTCCATCTCTTCCAGCGTGGGCTGCTTTTTCGTGACGACCTTGATGTCGATCATCGACAGCTCATGGTTGTCGGCCGACTGCAGCAGCATGCCCGAGCCGATGCGCTTGGCATCCATGGCGTTGCGGCCGCGGTGCCAGGGCGTATTGCTGCCCAGCGCGTATTCCGCCGCGTCCAGCGCCGGGGGCAGCGCGATCTTGAGCAGGCGCACGTTGGCCTTGGCCTTGAAGAACTCCAGCGCCTCGGCGGTGAAGTCGGGGGCCATCAGCACCTCCACGAACTGCTTGGCGATCTGCTGCGCCGCGGCGCCGTCCACCGGGCGGTTGAAGGCGATGATGCCGCCGAACGCACTGGTGGGATCGGTCTGGAACGCCTTGCCGTAGGCGCCCAGGGCGTCGAGCCCGACGGCCACGCCGCACGGGTTGGCGTGCTTGACGATCACGCAGGCCGGCACGTCGAAGCTCTTGACGCATTCCCAGGCGGCGTCGGCGTCAGCGATGTTGTTGTACGAGAGCTCCTTGCCCTGCAGCTGCACGCCGGTGACGATGGAGCCGGGTGCGGGGTACAGGTCGCGGTACAGCGCGGCCTGCTGGTGGCCGTTCTCGCCGTAGCGCAGGTCCTGCACCTTGGTGAAGATGCCGTTGCTCTGGCCGGGGAAGGCGGTACGGGCGGGCACGTAGTCCTCGGCCAGCTTCTCGGCCTCGAACGTGACGGACGAGAGGTAGTCGCTGATGGCCGCGTCGTACTGCGCGATGCGGTTGAACGCGGCGACCGACAGGCCGAAGCGCAGGGCATCCGACAGCTTGCCCGACGCCTTCAGCTCGCCCAGCACGCTCTCGTACTGCGCGGCGTCGGTCACCACGCCCACGTCCTTCCAGTTCTTGGCGGCGCTGCGCACCATGGCGGGCCCGCCGATGTCGATGTTCTCGATCGCGTCCGCCAGCGTGCAGCCGGCCTTGGCCACCGTGGCCTCGAAGGGGTAGAGATTGACCACCAGCAGGTCGATGGTGTCGATGCCGTGCGCGGCCAGCGCGGCCATGTGCTCGGGCAGCTCGCGGCGCGCCAGCAGGCCGCCGTGCACCTTGGGGTGCAGCGTCTTGACGCGGCCGTCCAGCATTTCGGGGAACTGCGTGACCTCGGCCACTTCGGTCACGGGCAGGCCGGCCTTGGCCAGCAGCTGGGCGGTGCCGCCGGTGGACAGCAGCCGGATGCCCAGCGCGTGCAGGGCCTGGGCGAATTCAACGATGCCGGTCTTGTCGGAGACGGAGAGAAGTGCGTTCATGGCAGGGGGTGGGGTTTGATTGAAATCGGGCTTCAGCACAATATCCACTAGGGCATTACGCTATTAAATTTATAGCAACTGAATTACAGCAGCTTGTGCTCCACCAGCTTCTTGCGCAAGGTGTTGCGGTTCAGTCCCAGCCATTCGGCCGCGCGGGACTGGTTGTTGTCGGCGTGGCTCATGACCACTTCCAGCAGGGGCTTCTCGACCACCCGCACCAGCATGTCGTACATGCCGTCCGGTGTCTCACCCCCTAAGTCGCGAAAGTAGCCCTGCAGGCTCTCCCGCACGCACTCTTCGATGTGTTTCTTGCTCATGCCGCCAGGTCTTCCTGTTTTTCGCTGGGGTCTGCGTCCTCGGTGCGCGCGGGGGGCAGCCGGTCCATCCGTTGCCCGATCGCATCCAGATAGTGGGCCACCGCGTGCCACTGTTCGGAGCAGTCCTCGATGGTGTTGATGTGTTGCCTGAACGCCTCGCCGCCGGGCAGGGCCCGCACGTACCAGGCGATGTGCTTGCGCGCGCTGCGCATGCCGGTGAACTCGCCGTAGAGGCGATAGTGGTCCTGCAGGTGGTCCAGCAGCAGGCGCCGCACCTCGGCCACCAGCGGCGGCGCCAGGTGCTCGCCCGTGGCGAGGTAGTGGCCGATCTCGCGAAAGATCCACGGCCGGCCCTGCGCCGCGCGCCCGATCATGATCGCGTCGGCGCCCGTGGCGGCCAGCACCTCGCGCGCCTTCTCGGGCGAGGTGATGTCGCCGTTGGCCACCACCGGCACGCGCACCGCAGCCTTCACGGCGGCGATGGTGTCGTACTCAGCCTGGCCACGATAGCCCTGCTCTCGCGTGCGGCCGTGCACCGTCAGCATCTGGATGCCCACGCCCTCGAACGCCCGGGCCAGGGCCACGGCGTTCTTGTGCTCCTGGCTCCAGCCGGTGCGCATCTTGAGCGTGACGGGCACGTTGCGCGGGGCACAGGCCTGGACCACCGCCTCGGCGATTTCCAGGGCCAGGGCCTCGTTCTGCATCAGGGCGGAGCCCGCCCATTTGTTGCAGACCTTCTTGGCCGGGCAGCCCATGTTGATGTCGATGATCTGCGCGCCCCGGTCCACGTTGTAGAGAGCGGCCTCGGCCATCATCTGCGCGTCGGTGCCGGCGATCTGCACGGCGATGGGGCCGGGTTCGCCCTCGTGGTTGGCCCGGCGCGAAGTCTTGAGGCTGTCCCACAGGTCCTTGCGCGACGTGACCATCTCGCTCACCGCGTAGCCCGCCCCCAGCGCCTTGCACAGCTGGCGGAACGGCCGGTCCGTGACGCCCGCCATCGGGGCGACGAACAGGCGGTTCGCCAAAGCAATGTGGCCGATGTGCATGGGAGGGGGGGAGGCAGCGCGTGCTGAAAAAGGAGGCAGGATTGTAGCTGCTCAAAATTTCAGCAAATGAAAAGTGCGTCCGGCGCCGCCACCGCCCCCCATCGGCGGCCCGCCGCGCCGTTCTTCAGCGCGCCCCGCGGCGCTCGCGGGCCATGTGCTGCAGGTAGCTCACCAGATCGTCCAGATCGCTGTCGCTGAGCCGGTCCGGCGCGAAGCCGGGCATCGACTGCCCGGGCCACTGGCGCACGCTGGCCGGGTTGCGCACCAGCTGGCGCAGCGCCTGCGGCTGGAAGTACTCCACGGGGCTCATCGGCAGGTTCAGGTCGGGCCCCAGCCGCGCCTCGCCGCCGCCGTTCATGGTGTGGCAGACGAAGCACTGCGCCACGAAGATCGCCTGGCCGCGCCGGCGCGCATCGCCCGCAGGCACCTCGGGTGCGACGCCGATCCGGGGCCAGCGCTTTTCCGGCGACTCGCGCACGTGCAGCCGGGCCACGGCATAGGGCCACTGCTCGCTGAGCACGCCGTCGGCCACCGGCCAGACGATGTAGAACGGCCCGGGGCCCGACGCCTTGCCCGGCAGCGCGGGCCAGGGCGCACCGGCCGGCTCGACCGCCAGCCAGGCCTGGCCCCGACCCGGGCGCAGCACCAGCGCGCCGGGCAGCTGGGCGACGAAGCCATCGAGCGCCACCGCCTCCAGCACGTCGCCCGCGCCCAGGCCCAGGCCGTTCAGCACGGCGGCCAGGGGCACGGCGCGATAGCGCATGGGCCGGTGGTAGGCCACGTCCGCGGGCACGTCGATGTCGCGCGCCTCGGGGTGGCGCAGCAGCGTTTCGGAATCGACCTGCCGGGCACCGCCCGGCCCCTCCAGGTGCAGGACAGCGGCCTGCGCCGCACCGGCCAGCCAGCAGGCCAGGCCGAGCGCGCCCACGGCCAGGGCCCGGCGCACGGCCGGGACGGAAACATCGAACCATTGCATGGTGGGGAACCTCCTCTTGTATGGGTGTGCGGCGACGGCCCACCGGCGGGCCGCACCGCGGCGCGATCGTAGCGGAGCCCAAGCGCCTGTCCGACAGCGAAGGCTTGCCGGCGTCCCCTAAACTGCGCCCCAGTTATGGAAATCTGGATGAACCACCTCATGGACCTGCTGGCGCTGCCCCAGTACGGCCTCAGCACGGTGTTCATGGTGTCGTTCATCTCCGCCACGCTGCTGCCCCTGGGCTCCGAGCCCGCGGTGTTCGGCCTCATCAAGCTCAACCCGGAACTCTTCTGGCCCGCCGTGCTGGTGGCCACCGCGGGCAACACGATGGGCGGCGCCCTGAGCTGGTGGATGGGCCTGGGCGCGCACAAGGCCGTGGACCGCGCCCGGGGCGAGCATTCCAATCCCCGCGCCCTCGCCTGGCTGCAGCGCTTCGGCCCCAAGGCCTGCCTGCTGAGCTGGCTGCCCGTCGTGGGCGACCCGCTGTGCGCGGTGGCCGGCTGGCTCAAGCTGCCTTTCTGGCCCTGCGTGGCCTACATGGCGGTGGGCAAGTTCGGGCGCTACCTGGCCATGACGGCCGGGCTGCTGTACCTCTGGCCCGAGGCCGGGCGCTGACCTTCAAAACGCTATTAATTCAATAGCAATATGCCCTAGTGATTCATGCGCTGGGGCCGGTTTTCACTCTGAACCGGCTGAATGCACCTGTCCCGGGTTCGGGCATGCGCCGGCACTTCACACCCCGCCACACCCGGCGGTCCTGCCCAAGGTTTGCATCCAGGACGGTCCCGAACGCATCACGCCCCGGGCGCAGGAGACTCGCCTTGCGAGGCATCAGGGCCGCCCCAGTCTTCCGGCAGCGCCGCCCTGTCGCGCAGCACCCCGTTCACCTCGGCGCCGAAGATCAACGTGGTGGCGCTGATGTACAGGAACACCAGCGTGGCCACCACGCCCGCGAAACTGCCGTACACCAGCGCGAGCTTGCCGGCGCTGCGCAGCGTATACGACAGGGTGGCGGCCGCCCCCACCCACATCGCCGCGCCCACGATGGCGCCCGGCACCACGGTGCGCAGCCGCTGCCGCAGATCGGGCAGCCAGCCGTAGAGCAGCGCGTACAGCACCGTCAGCACCAAAAACGCCGAGCCGTAGCGCACGCTGTTGCGCAGCCAGGGCGTCTCCTGGCCCACGCCCACGTTGCGCTCCAGCAGCTGCCACACATAGGGCATGACGATCACCGAACTGAACGCCGCGAAGATGCCGCCGCCCACCACCACCGTGAACACCGTCACCTTGATGCGCGCCTTCCAGAACGGCAGGCCGCGCTCGATGCCGTACGAGCGGTTGAGCGCCGTGCGCACCGCCTGCATGCCCGACGACGCCGTCCACAGCGTGACCAGAAAGCCGATCGCCAGCAGCGCCTGGTTGCGCTGCGCCAGCACCTGCTGGATCACCGGCTGCATCGCGTCGCGCACCACCGGCGGCGCATATTCCAGCACGCGCTGGGCCAGGGCCGCGGCATCGCCGGGCTCGCCCACATAGGCCGCCGTGGCCGACAACAGGATCAGCAGCGGGAACATCGCCAGCACCGACGAGAACGCCATGCTCCCGGCCTGGTTGGCACTCTGGTGGAGGATGTAGTTGCGGACCGCCAGGGCGATGACGGGCAACCCCGGAATGGACCAGGCGATTTGCCGCACGCGGTGCAGGACGGTCATCGGTGCCATGCGTTTGTCCAACTCTGCATCCTTCTTCGTTCCGCCGATCGACCGGCGCTCATGTGAAACCAACCCATCGACACGCGAAGCGCCAGGAGGACCTGCGGCGCGGGGCCACACCCGCTGACTGTCGCCCAAGCCACGCAGGCCCTCTGTAGGACTCGAAGAACACCCGAAGCCGCCCAAGGGGGACCGCCGCACCACGATGCCAACGCCGCTGGCTGCAGCGCACAAGCCCTTGGACAGCCTGCACAGGTTACAGATGCATCCAGTGGTGACCGATTCAATATTCCGAACAGCGGAAAGATAGACTGCGCGCGGTCGTTTCCGGAGAAGTCCGGACGACCGGGTTCATTTCAATCAATACAACGGAGGAATTTCATGAAACGATTTCTGTGGGGCCTCGGAATGGCCCTGGCGCTGATCGCCCCTGGGGCGCATGCGCATGGGAGCGCAGCAGCAGAAGCATCAGCAGCAGACGGCCGCTGGACCCGGCTGGTCACCACGGGCGAGGGGCCGTCCGTGCGCTCGACGCCCGCCGTGGCGCCGGTCCTCGGGTCCATCTACCTGTTCGGCGGGGTCAAGGACGATTTCGCCAGTGGCGAGAACACGTTCTACGACGACCTGTACCGCTTCGACCCCCGCCTTGCACGGTGGACGCCGCTGTCGCCCTCCGGCGCCAAGCCGCCGGCCAGGGCCTTCGCCGCGAGTGCCGCCGTGCCGGCGCGGCACTGGATGCTGGTGTTCGGCGGCGCCAACTACAGCGCCGACCTTTCCTCGCTCACGTTCTTCGACGACCTGTGGGCCTACAGCGCCCTGCTCAACCGCTGGACGCAGTTGCAGCCCGGCAATCCGGGGCCTTCGGCCCGATCGCGCCCCGCCATGTGGGTGGATGGCGAGAAGGTCTATGTGTTCGGCGGCATCCAGACCGACTTCCACACCTTGAACGACCTGTGGGCCTTCGACCTGCGCACCAACCTGTGGACCCAGATCATCGCCAATGGCGACGCAAACTCGCCGACCTCGCGCCATGAGGCCGCGGTGGCCGGGCGCGCATGGGACGGGCAATTGACGCTCTACGGCGGGCAATTCAGCGACAGCGACGGCTTCGTCTCGTTGAACGACACCTGGCGCTTCGACCTCGCCACCCACCAGTGGCAGAACATCACACCCGCCGAAGCCGACAACGTCAATGCGCCTCGCCACCAGGGATCGACCGTGCAGATCGGCCACGCGCTGCTGATGGCCGGGGGCGACCTGCCAGGGGGCAGTTCCGGCTGCGGCGCCGCGTTCCCGCAGAACGCCACGTCCGAACTGTGGCGCTTCAACCTGCACGACCGCACGTGGCGCCTGCTGGCCCCGGGTGGCGATGCCTTCCCGGCGATCAAACGGACCAACGCGGCCGCGGTGGGCGGTGTGATGTATGTGTTCTCGGGCTTTGGGTTCTCGTGCCAGAACGATGAAGGCGGGCAGGTGTGGAACCCTGACGTTTACGCCTTCCGGCCCCGCTGACCGGGGCGCCCGGGGGCTGCGTCAGGCAGCCTTCGGGCGCTGGTCTGGGCGCTCAGGCATGAGCAGGATTCGATGGGTAGTCGTCTCTCTGCTCTGACGCTTGATGTCCCTAGACGGGCCATGGAAATCCATCGGATCAAGGTGAGCACCGACGAACAGACGGGCGCTGTAATCGACCCAACGCGTGCACTGGTCAAGTCAACTTGAAGGTCGACTATGCAGCGGTTGCGGCCGGTCGCCACAATCAGCTCTACTCACGCTGCTCTGCATGAAGCGGTCATTGGGCTTGGCCAACAGCCACCATAACGAGGACAAGCATGCTCGAACTCACTGGAAAACACATTGCCGACCTGGGCGACGAAGACCTTCGCCTGCTGGTCACCAAGCTGTGCGAGGCAGAGTTGCAGCGCCACGGCCTGCCGGCATCTGCCGTCCTCGCCGGAGGCAACCAGACGGCGAAGGACGGCGGCATCGACGTCGCCGTGCAGCTTGACCTTGCCTCCGTGGACCTAGACTTCATACCGCGACCGCAGACGGGCTTCCAGGTGAAATGCGAGGACATGCCAGAAGCGAAGGTGCTCGCAGAAATGCGCCCAGATGGCGCGCTGCGAGATTCCATCAAAGCGCTCCTTGCGGCCAAGGGCGCGTACGTGATCATCTGCTCCAAGGGGACGGTCTCGCAGCTCTTTCTAGGAAAGCGCATCAAGGCTATGCGCACCTCGGTTGCCGACCAGCCGGGAGCCGGCGAACTCAAGGTGGACTTCTACGACCGAGATCGCTTGGCACGCTGGGTGCGCCAGTACCCCGGCGTGGAATTGTGGGTGCGCAGCCGCGTCGGCGCGCAACTTCGTGGCTGGCAGGGATACGCTCCCTGGGCCGGTGGCGCGCCTGACACGGTCTACCTGCACGACGAAACCGCCAGGATGTTCGAGCGCAGGGCTGGCGGTACGCCCACCGCGCTTACCGTGACCTCCGGCATCGAGCGAATGCGCGCCGCACTGGAAAAACCAGGTCAGGTTTCTCGCCTCGTGGGCCTGTCCGGCACCGGAAAGACGCGTCTGGTGCAAGCGCTCTTCGAGCCCGTCGAGGGTACGAGCAGCCCGCTGGAGAGGGGCCGACTGCTGTACACGGACTTGGGGCACTCGCCCGACCCCAGCGCGCGCGAGATGCTCCTGCGCCTTGGAGAAGCGGGTCAGCGCGCCATGGTGATTGTGGACAACTGCAACCCGAATACCCACCGGACGTTGACGGAGGTGGCTCGCCAATTCCCAGAGCATTTGAGCCTACTGACCGTCGAGTACGACGTGGCCGACGAGGATTCGCCGGAGGCCACCGACGTGTTCGAACTTGCTCCATCGTCGGGCCCGGTGCTGGAGTCGATTTTGGCGCGCTTGGCGCCTCATCTCGACAGCAGTGACAGGATTCGCATCGTGGAGTTTGCCGGTGGCAACGCGCGGATCGCTCTCGCACTCGCAGGAACGGTAGCAGCCGGCGAGACGCTCGGCACTTTGAACGATGGAGAACTGTTCCGCAGGCTGTTCAGACAGGGGCAGGCAGACGACGAGGGGTTGCTTAGGGCCGCCGAGGCTTGCTCGCTGGTGTACTCCTTTGACGGGGAGGACACCCAGAGCGATGCATCTGAACTTCGCATCATGGGCTCTCTGATCGGCACCAGTGGGCGGGAGCTATTCCGTCACGTCAGTACCCTGATGCGGCGCGACCTGGTTCAGTCGCGCAGCAAATGGCGTGCGGTTTTGCCCCCAGCGCTTGCCAACCGGCTCGCACGATCAGCGCTTCAAAGCATCCCGCGAGCAGACATCGTGGACGCTTTCATGTCCAGCGAGCGGCTCCTCGTTTCATTCAGCCGGCGGCTGGCGTACCTGCACGACATCGAGGTAGCCCGGGCCATCGCCGCTCGCTGGATGGAGGACGAGCAGCTGCTCGCCAAACCCGAGCAGCTGAATGACCTGGGGCGCAAGCTCTTCATCAATCTTGCTCCACTGAATCCCAAACAGGCCCTTGGCTCCCTGTATCGGGCCTTCTATACAGATGGCGGGCAAGAGTTCGTAACGCGGCAACACGGGCACCTGGCAGAGTGGAGCGCGCTGCTACGACATCTGGCCTACGAGCCAGCTAGCTTCGATGCGGCGGCCTCGCTGCTGCTGACGATTGCTGAGCTGGATACGAGCACCTATACGAACTGTCGCGATGCTTGGCGCGAGCCTTTCCGAATCGGTCTGTCGGGCACCCTGGCACTACCGACGCAGCGTATGGGAATGCTTGGTCGGCTCATGGCCTCGGCTACAGGCCGTCGCCGCGAGCTTGTCTGGGAAGCCATCGAGGCGACGCTCGAAGCCCACTTCATCAACTCATCGCATGACTTCTCGTTCGGCGCTCGACCGCATGGGTACGGATGGGAGCCTTCCAACCAAGAGGAGGTCGTGGCCTGGTATGAGGAAGCGTTTCGCCTTGTTCGCCTGATGTGGCAGTCGGGCACTGAGGGGCGCGAGCGAGCGTCCAAGGCCCTGGCGAGCCGCTTTCGCGAACTGTGGCACCGCGACGTGCACAGGCAGCTGGCAGCATTGGCCAGGGAGTTCGCCAGCCAAGCGGGTTGGCCGGCGGGATGGGTGGCGATCAGAAACACGCTGCGCTTTGATTCGGCGGCAATGGACTCTGAGACGTTGTCCGCACTTCGAGAACTCGAGGCAGCTCTGGCGCCGTCCGGGCTGCTGCAAGAGGTTCGCACCTATGCGCTTGGTCATGCGGGCGAACACCTTGACGTGGCAGATGCGCTCGATACCTCGGATGCAGAAGAGGAAAAAAACCCAATTGATGCATGGCAGCGAGCCGATGCTAAGGTGACAGCGATGGGCGAGACGCTGGCTCGAGACGAAGAAGCGCTTGGCCTTGTGCTGCCGGAGCTCTTTGCGCAACAAAGTGGCAGGCAGATGCTCCTTGGGCAGGGACTGGGTCGAAGCTCTGACGATCCGCTTCGCCACTGGGCCCTCCTGCGCGGAGCATTTGTGCGGGCTGAAGGTGACTCCCACGTGGGCGTGCTGGCGGGCTTTGCTCAGGGGGTGAAGGCGTCGAACCCAGCAACGCACGCGGTCATCATGGACGCGCTCTCTGGCGATCCAAAGCTCGAACCCTATTACCCGGCCTTCCTCGGGGCCCCCGCGGACGATGCCGACGCAGACCGGCTGATTGCCGCGATGCACCGGGGCGTGGCTCAGCCATTCCGATTCACGTTGCGCACAAACCTTCGTGGCGCCCCAGGGCTCTCGCTCGAGAAGTTCTGTGCCGCCGTCGATGCGCTCTCGTCGATGGAGGGAGGTTTGGGCTCGGCCATCAACGAGCTCTACAGCGAGCTGTATCAGTGGAAGCCAAGCGCGGCCGCAGTGCCTGTTGAGCTCAAGCAGCTGGCGCAGACGCTCCTCAGCAAGTTCAGCTTCGACGCTCTAAATCCCAACGCGGCCTATCGTATGAACGAGTTGGCCAAGATGGCATTTGTCGGTGCCGACGCAGCTGATGCGGCAGCCGAGTTGGCCGGACGCTTCGCAGTGGCGCTGAACGACTACCGGACACGCGGGGAAGAGTACGGCGAGCTCGCTTGCACGCTGTTCCGGCTGCAGCCTAGAGCTGCGCTTGAGGCCTTCCTCGCCAAGCCTGTGCAACGAAAGCCCTTCGGGTTCCGGGCGCGGTTCGTCGCCAGGCACGGCTCGGTCGTTCAGTGTGCACCCGATGATGTCATCCTGGACTGGGTGCGCAGTGACCCCGGGACCCGAGCCTCGCTGGTCGCCTCCGAAATCACCATCGTCTCAACCACAGATGATGGCGCGACGGTCCTGGGCTCGCTAGCGGCTCATTTGTTGGAGATGGCTCCTGACAAGGCCGCCATCTTGGAGGTGTTCGGCAGGAGCTTTCACCCTTCTCACTGGTCAGGCAGTCTCAGCCAGACGCTAGCACCGTTCGTCGCCCTCGCAGAAGCCCTTGCGACCCACTCCGATCCTGTCGTGGTTAGCTGGGCCGCGGAAGCGCTGACGTCTATGCGTCGGCGGATTGAACGCGACAGGGATCGGGACGTTCCACGCGAGGAATCGTTTGAATGACGGACACAGCGCGAAGCCATGCAGCAACATTCTTGAGGAGATGGGGCGCTAATTTATGCAAGCTTCTCGCCGTGTAGGACTGCTCTCGGTGTGACCTGACATTGGCCGCTCAAATCCCAATGTCCGAGATTAGCCTGAAGCGGCTCATGCATCTCTCCACACATCACGCTGTAGGCTTGGCCGTGCTCAATCCTTGACGCTCACCCCCAGATTACCCAGCTTTTTTGCATACGAGTCCCTGCGTTTTGCGGCCTTTGCAGCGGTTTCGGAGGCGGCTTGAACCGCCTTCGGGCCTTTAACCGCAGCCGCTTTGATCAAGCCGAACTTGTGAGCGGCATCTGCCTCGGCCCGCTTGAAAGTAGCGATGAGTGCAGCATGGGCAACGGATGGATTCACAGGTACTCCATATATCAATCAGCGGCGTCACCCTTGAATTTGGACGTCGGTGCGAAGCAAGGCGGTTCTCAATTCGCGACTAGCAGGTTTTGAAACATCCACCTTTTGAACAGCCAGGTCAAAGGGTGAGCCTGGCTTGATGCTGGTTGGAAGTATCTTTTTTGCTGGATTCTTGGCGGGGTACGTGCCCTGCCCCGGACACATGCGAACGGAAAACCCGAATTCTTCGAGTGCACCTTTCGCATACAACTGCGCCAATTGTTGAAACGTGACGAAGGTCGAACGTTTGACGTCTTTGAATCCTGGCCGACTGACGTCACGAACGATCTCGAATTTACCCAGCGAATCTCGCTGTGTATCGGTAAACGGATGGAGCAAGAAAGTCTGACGAACCCCATTTTTGGACAGGGTGTGCTCGACGGCTATATCGGTTAACAGCATATTTTTCTCGCTCTTCAAGCTGCAGTTGCACAGCACATCATTGGCCATCCCACCCAAAGTCGCAGATCATGTTTTCACACCACGCCAATAGGGGACTGAGTAAGAGTCCGAAATTAGCCTGAACTGCCGTCCAGCCGAAAGAGAGCATGCCGGCCGATAGATGTCTGCTGCGACAGGCTTATCGCGAGCGTTCAGGGCAACGGACTGGCCGAACTCCACCACTGCAATATGCATCTGCGGCAAAGCTCTGTCCAAGAAGCGCTATTTCGGTCTTGTTGAAATCAAGGATCGAGAGCACCGCTAGACAGGCCCGCATTTTTCCGCGCGCTGGCCGACGCCCGCAAACGTCGGCCAAGCTTGAAAACCGCCGCGCGCCGGTTAAACGTTGAACAGGAAGTTCATCACGTCGCCATCCTTGACGACGTATTCCTTGCCTTCCGCGCGCATCTTGCCCGCGTCCTTGGCGCCCTGTTCGCCCTTGAAGGCGATGAAGTCCTCGAAGGCGATCGTCTGGGCACGGATGAAGCCGCGCTCGAAGTCGCCGTGGATCACGCCCGCGGCCTGCGGGGCGGTGTCGCCCACGTGGATGGTCCAGGCGCGCACTTCCTTCACGCCCGCCGTGAAGTAGGTCTGCAGGCCCAGCAGGTTGAAGCCGGCGCGGATTAAGCGGTTCAGGCCGGGTTCGGCCTGGCCCATCTCGGCCAGGAACATGTCGCGGTCCTCGTCGCTCATCTCGGACATTTCCGCTTCCATCTTGGCGCAGATGGCCACGACGGGCGCGTTCTGGGCGGCGGCGTATTCCTTGAGGCGCTCCAGCAGCGGGTTGTTCTCGAAGCCGTCTTCGCTCACGTTGCCCACGAACATGGCGGGCTTGGCGGTGATGAGGCAGAAGGGCTTGAGCAGCGGCGCGTCTTCCTTGCTCAAGGGCACGGTGCGCGCGGGCTTGCCCTGGTCGAGCGCGGCCTGGATGGGCGTGAGGAGGGACACCAGCTTGGCGGCTTCCTTGTCGTTGCCCGACTTGGCGGCCTTGCTGTAGCGGTTGAGCGCCTTTTCCACCGTGGCGAGGTCGGCCAGGCACAGCTCGGTCTGGATGACTTCGATGTCGGAGATCGGGTCCACGCGGCCGGCCACGTGGATGACGTTGTCGTCCTCGAAGCAGCGCACCACGTTCACGATGGCGTCGGTCTCGCGGATGTGCGCGAGGAACTGGTTGCCCAGGCCTTCGCCCTGGCTGGCGCCGGCCACGAGGCCCGCGATGTCCACGAACTCGACGATGGCCGGAACGATGCGCTCGGGCGTGATGATGCCGGCGAGTTGCTGCAGGCGGGGATCGGGCACTTCCACCACGCCCGTGTTGGGCTCGATGGTGCAGAACGGATAGTTCTCGGCGGCGATGCCGGCCTTGGTCAGCGCGTTGAAGAGGGTGGACTTGCCCACATTGGGCAGGCCCACGATGCCGCATTTCAGGCTCATGGCAGGGCTTTCAGGTGTTCGGGAGACAAACCCGCGATTTTACGGGGTGGGCCCGGGGCCCTGGCGGCCGGGCGGATCCCGGCCCTTTTAGAACGGGCGATTCAGTCGAAGCGCAGATCGGCCGCGACGGGCTGGCCCACGCGCAGCATGCGGCCCGCGCCTTCGCGCACGATGGCGTTCATGCCGAAGGTGATGGCGCCGCCCAGCCGGCGATCGTGGCGGTAGGTGCGCATCATGTCGCTCACCTCGGGGCTGCTGGCGGCGGTGGCCGGGTCGATGTCCGGGATGGGGCAGCGCGCGCAGGGCTTGGTGGGCTGCAGGTGCACTTCCTCACCCTCCCCGGTGCCGATGTAGAGCCGGTCGATGCGGTCCTCGTCGTGCGCGTGGAGTCCATCGACCACGATGTTGGGGCGAAAGCGCTCCATGCCCACGGCCGCGTGGCCGGCGGCCCGCAGCCGCTCGTTCAGCCCGTCCAGCGACGCCTGGCTGGCCAACAGCAGCGGGAAGCCGTCGGAGAAAAGGTTGGGCACCTCCAGGCCGTCGGTCCACTTGGGGCTGGACAGCCGGCGGTGCTCGGGGTCGAACCGTACCATGCGACAGGGCTGCCCCAGGAAGTCGGTGAACCACTGGGCGGCCAGCGGGCCCATGTCCCAGGCGGGCACCGTGTCGTCCCACAGCCGCACCGTGGCCGGGCCTTCCACCTGGTCGATCGCCACGTGCAGCGCCAGCATGCCGGGGGCGCGCAGCACCATCTCATGCACTTTGAGCTGGGGCCGGACCAGGGCCATGCGCGGCAGCGTGCGCTGGGTGAGGAAGTGGCCGGCCGCGTCCACGACCATCCAGGCGCGGTCCAGGTCGAGCCCGGTGTCGGTGAGCAGCGCCTGGCGCACTTCGATGCCGGCGCAGGATTTGACGGGGTGGACGAACAGGCGCGCGATGGTGCCGGCAAGGTCGTGGTCGGGGCGGAAAGTCACAGGGAAAAAGCTCCAGGGGCGCGGGCGCGAAACCCATCGGTGAAAGCGGGATTGTGCCCGCCCGTGCCGCCTTGGCCGGCTCCTACAATGCCCGGCATGGCCCAAACCTTTGATGTATGTATCCGTGGCGCTGGCGTCGTGGGCCGCACCCTGGCCCTGCTGCTGGCCCGCGAACGGCTCCGCGTGGCCCTGGTCGGCACGCCCGCCCCCCCGGCGGCCGATGTGCGCGCCTATGCCTTGAACGCCGCCTCGCGCGGGCTGCTCGAATCGGTGCGCGGGTGGCCCGATGCCGCCCACGCCACCGCGGTGCGGCAAATGCAGGTGCATGGCGACCAGGGCGGCGAGGTGACGTTCGATGCCGAACGCCAGGGCACCGAAGCGCTGGCCTGGATCGTGGACGTGCCCGCGCTGGAGGCCCGCCTGGCCGATGCCCTGCGGTTCCAGCCCCAGGCCGAATGGGTGGACGCCCCGGTGCCCGCCGCGCTCACCGTGGTGTGCGAGGGCCGCGCCAGCCGCACGCGCGAGGAATTCGGCGTGGACTTCGCCACCATGCCGTATGGGCAGCACGCGGTCGCCACCCGGCTGCAGTGCGAACGGCCCCACGGCCAGGTGGCGCGGCAGTGGTTCCTGCCCGACGGCATCCTGGCCTTTTTGCCGCTGGACGGCGCCGCGGGGAACTCCGTCGCGGTCGTCTGGTCAGTCTCGCAGGACCGGGCGCAGCGCCTGGTGGCCCTGGACCCCACCGAATTCGAGCAGCAGATTCAGCAAGCCAGCCAGAACACGCTGGGTACCCTGCAGTTGAGCGCAGACCGCACGGCCTGGCCGCTGCAGCAGGCCCGCGCGGACCGCTGGTGTGGCCCCATGGCGGCGCCGGGCCAACCAGGCGCCGGGCGCAGCTGGGTGTTGGCGGGCGATGCGGCGCACAACGTGCATCCGCTGGCCGGCCAGGGCCTGAACCTGGGGCTGGGCGATGCGCAGGCGCTGGCCCGCGTGCTGAACGGGCGCGATTACTGGCGCGGCGTGGGCGACCTGCGGCTGCTGCGCCAGTACGAGCGCGAACGCAAGGCGGCCCTGCTGCCGATGGGCTGGACGATGGACGGGCTGCAGCAGCTTTTCTCGCGCAGCGAAGGGCCTTTGATGGCGCTGCGCAACTGGGGAATGAAGGGCTTCGAGCGCAGCGGCCCGCTCAAGGATTGGGTGACGCGCCAGGCCATGGGCCTGCGCTGACGGGATGGACCGAAGGGCCGCAAGGCGGGCCGCTGGCGACCGCCGCGGCGCAATGATGAACAACGAGTTGAAGAACGAAAGAATCGCATGAAACTGATCTCCTCCCTGCTGGCCGGCGCCGCGCTCACCCTGTCCCTCGGCGCGTTCGCCCAGGAAACGGTCATCCGCAAGGCCCTGTCCGACCGCATTCCGCAGCTGGAGAAGATCGACGAGGTGCGCAGCACGCCCATGCAGGGCCTGTACGAGGTACGCATCGGCACCGACCTGTTCTACACCGATGCCAAGGGCAACTACCTGATCCAGGGCGAGCTGATCGACACCAAGGCCCGGCGCAACCTGACCGAAGACCGCATCAACAAGCTCACCGCGGTGGACTTCGACGCGCTGCCGTTCAAGGATGCCTTCACCATCGTGCGCGGCAACGGCAAGCGCAAGATCGCGGTGTTCGAAGACCCCAACTGCGGCTACTGCAAGCGCTTCGAGAAGGACCTGCAGAACGTGGACAACGTCACGGTGTACATGTTCCTGTACCCCATCCTGAGCCCCGATTCGGCCGAGAAGTCCCGCAACATCTGGTGCGCCAAGGACCGCGTGGTGGCCTGGCAGGACCAGATGGTGCGCGACAAGCCGGCACCCGCCGCCAGCTGCGACACCGCGGCCGTGCAGCGCAACCTGGCCTTCGGCAAGAAGCACAAGATCACCGGCACGCCGACGATCATCTTCGCCGACGGCTCCCGCGTGCCGGGCGCGATCAACGCGCAGGAAGTCGAAAAGCGCATGGCCGACGCCGGCGGCTCCGGCAATTGAGCCCCGGCGTGCGCGGCGGCTGCCGCGGCGCACGCTCCTGACCGCCGGGCGGCGCGGACCACTTCACTGCGCCAGCCCGGGCCTTCCCCGACCCTTCAGCGCCGCACGCACCATGTCCGCCCTTCGCCACGCCCACCCCGCCGTCCACTACCGCGTCGAGCCCGCGCAACTGCATGCCCACCTGTTCAGCGTGACGCTGACAGTCGCCAGGCCCGCGGCACAGCAGGCGCTGTCGCTGCCGGTCTGGATTCCCGGCAGCTACCTGGTGCGGGAATTCGCCAAGAACCTGCAGAGCCTGCGCGCGCAGCAGGACGGCAAGGACGTGCCCCTCTCCCAGCTGGACAAGTGCCGCTGGGAGGTGCAGTGCCGCAACGACCACCCGCTGGTGCTGACGTACGAAGTCTGCGCCTACGACACCTCGGTGCGCACCGCCTTTCTGGATGCCACGCGCGGCTTCTTCAACGGCACCAGCCTGTGCCTGCGCGTGCACGGCCAGGAGGCCGCGCGCCACGACCTGGAAATCGTGAGCACGCCCGCCGTGGCGCGCTGGTCCGTCGCCACCGGGCTCGCCGCCGAGAAGACCACGCGCGCCGGCTTCGGCACCTACCGCGCCGAGCACTACGACGAACTGGTGGACTGCCCGGTGGAAATGGGCCCGTTCTGGAGCATCCGCTTCACGGCCTGCGGCGTGCCGCACCGGCTGGTGATCGCGGGCGCCGCGCCTTCGTTCGACGGCAACCGCATCGTGGCCGACGTGCGCCGCATCTGCGAGGCTGGCATCCGCTTCTGGCACGGCAGCGGCAAGCCGCCCTACCAGAACTACCTGTTCCTGCTGAACGTGGTGGACGACGGCTACGGGGGCCTGGAGCACCGCAACTCCACCGCGCTGATCTGCGGGCGGCGCGACATGCCGCGCATCGGCCAGGCGCGGGCGCCCGAGGGCTACAACACGCTGCTCGGGCTGGTGAGCCACGAGCACTTCCACACCTGGAACGTCAAGCGCCTGCGCCCGGCGGAGTTCGCGCAGTACGACTACACGCAGGAGAACTACACGCGCCTGCTGTGGTTCTTCGAGGGCTTCACGAGCTACTACGACGACCTGCTGCTGCGCCGCGCGGGCCTGATCGACAACGCCACCTACCTGCGCCTGCTCGCCAAGACCGTCAACCAGGTGCTGCAGACGCCCGGCCGCAAGGTGCAGTCGGTGGCGCAGGCCAGCTTCGACGCCTGGGTCAAGTACTACCGCCAGGACGAGAACACGCCCAACAGCACGGTGAGCTACTACACCAAGGGCTCGCTGGTGGCGCTGTGCCTGGACCTCGCGCTGCGCCGCGAAGGCCAGGCCACGCTGGACGACGTGATGCGCGCCCTGTGGGAGCGCTGCGCCGCCGGCCCCATGTCCGAAGCCGACCTGCTCGACGCGATCCAGGCGCTGGCGGGCCGCTCGTTCGCCACCGAGATCGCGCAGTGGGTGCACGGCACCGACGACCTGCCCCTGGCCGAGCTGCTGGCCGCCAACGGCGTGACGCTGCAGGGCGAGCCGGCGCAGCTGGCCCAGCGCCTGGGCGTGCGGGTGGCGGAGGGCCAGGGCCTGCAGATCAAGGTGGTGCTGCGCGGCGGGCTGGCCGAGCAGGCGGGCTTCGCGGCGGGCGACGAATGGCTGGGGATCGAGGTGCAGGGCGAGGCTTGGCGCGTGCAGCGGCTGGACGACGTGCCGCTCTACGCCGGCGTGGAGCCCCGCGTGACGGCGCTGGTGGCGCGAGACCGGCGGCTGCTCGAGTTGCCGCTGGAACTGCCTTCGACGGCCCATGCGGGCGCCGAGGCCGAGGTCGACACCATCGGCCTGTCGGTGGCCGACGCGGCACTGGCCAACCGGTGGCTGGACGGCACCGCCAGCCAATAGAGGACCCTGGCAGAGGCTTTCCGGAGCCCCTTGGGTATAGTCTGCCGATCACAACGAGCAACGGAGATACCCCTTGGCCTACGAAGTCATCGAGGTCCGCATCGAGGCGGACAAGGTCGGCGTCATCACGCTGAACCGGCCCAAGCAACTGAACGCGCTGAACGACCAGCTCATGAACGAGCTGGGCGAGGCGCTGCAGGCCTTCGACGCCGACGAGAAGATCGGCTGCGTCATCGTCACCGGCAGCGAAAAGGCCTTCGCCGCGGGTGCGGACATCGGCGCCATGGCGCAGTACAGCTTCGCCGATGCGTACAAGGGCGACTACATCACACGCAACTGGGAGCGCATCCGCTCCATCCGCAAGCCGGTGATCGCCGCGGTGAGCGGCTTCGCCCTGGGCGGCGGCTGCGAGCTGGCCATGATGTGCGACTTCATCATCGCGGCCGACAACGCCAAGTTCGGCCAGCCCGAGATCAAGCTGGGCGTCATCCCCGGGGCCGGCGGCACGCAGCGCCTGCCGCGTGCGGTGGGCAAGTCCAAGGCCATGGACATGGCCCTCACCGGCCGCATGATGGATGCGGCCGAGGCCGAGCGCGCCGGGCTGGTCAGCCGCGTCGTGCCCTTTGCCCAGCTGATGGACGAGGCCCTGGGCGCCGCGCTGCAGATCAGCGACTTCTCGCAGATCGCCGTGATGGCGGCCAAGGAATCGGTCAACCGCGCGTTCGAGAGCGGGCTGTCGGACGGCGTGATGTTCGAGCGCCGCCTGTTCCACGCGCTGTTCGCCACCAGCGACCAGAAGGAAGGCATGGACGCCTTCGTGAACAAGCGCAAGGCGACCTTCACCCACCAGTGAGGCACCCCGCCGCGCGGCCCCCGCCACGGGGCTGCGCCACCACCCCCGCCGCTGTCCTCAGCGGCTTTTTTTCGCCCGCGACGGCGCCTTGGCGGCCGACACCTGCAGCCCGGCCTGCCAGTGCGACGGATCGGCGAAGCGCTCCACCAGGAAATCCAGCAGCGCGCGCAGCGCCGGCGGCACCTGCCGGCGCGAGGCGTACACGCCGTGCACACCCAGCGTGCGCGGCGCATGGGCCGGCAGCAGCGCCGTGAGCCGCCCCTGCGCGATCAGCGGCGCGGCGGCATAGACCGGCTGCAGCGTCACGCCCGCGCCGTGCAGCGCGGCGGCCAGCAGCACCTGGGATTCGTTGGCGCTCAGGTTGCCGCCCACCGGCACCGCGATGCGCTCGCCCCGGTGCGTGAACTCCCACAGGCTGCGCCCGAAGTACGAATACGTGAGGCAGTTGTGCGTCGCCAGGTCCTGCGCGCGGCGCGGCGTGCCGTGCGCGGCCAGGTAGGCGGGCGCGGCGCACACCACCGATGCGCACTCGCCCAGCGTGCGGGCGATGAGGTTGGGGTCCAGGTCGTTGCTGATGCGCACGGCCAGGTCGATGCGCTCCTGCACCAGGTTCACCGGCCGGGAATCGATGTGCAGGTCGATGGCCACCAGCGGATGGCGGCGCAGGAACTCGGCCACAGCGGGCGACAGCACCTCCTGCGCGAGCGACTGCGAACTGGCGATGCGCAGCAGGCCGCGCGGCACCTCGGCCCCCTCGCCCACCGGCACCGCCATCTCGGCGGCCAGCTCCAGCATGCGCCGGCAGCGCGCCAGGGCCTGCTCGCCGGCCGCCGTGAGACCCAGGCGGCGCGTGGTGCGGTGCAGAAGCCGGGCGCCGGCCCAGGCCTCCATCTGCGCGAGGTAGCGCGTGACCATGGCGCGCGACATGTCCAGCGATTCGGCGGCGGCGGTCATGCTGCCGCGCTCGGCGATGCGCACGAAGACATCGGCGGCGGTGAGGCGGTCCATATTCGATCGATTTATGCAACAAAGCTTTGCATGGTAGGGGGTTTTTCGGCCGATCCAGGCAACCTACGATCCAGCCCATTCCTTCTTTCCTTTATCCAAACCCTCGCTGACCAGGAGCCCCGCCATGTCCCGCACACCCCGATTCCTTCGCACCCTGATCGCCGGCGCCGCCAGCCTCGGCTTCGCCGCCGTGGCGCTGGCCGCCGGCCCGCTGCAGCTGCAGGTGTACAACCCCGGCACGAAGAGCCTGTTCCCCGTGTCGTCGGAGCTGATCACGGGCGACACCGAAGCCGTGCTGATCGACGCGCAGTTCCAGCGCGACGACGCCCAGGCCCTGGTGGAGAAAATCCGCGCCAGCGGCAAGAAGCTGACCACGGTGTACATCAGCCACAAGGACCCTGATTTCTACTTCGGCCTGGACGTCATCCAAGCCGCCTTCCCCACGGCACGCATCGTCGCCACGCCGCAGACGGTGGCCGGCATCCAGGCCTCCAAGGACGGCAAGCTCGCCCACTGGGGCCCCATCCTCAAGGCCAACGCGCCCCAGGCCCTGGTGGTGCCCGAGCCGCTGCAGGGCGACACCATCACGCTGGAAGGCCAGGCCATCCAGGTGGTCGGCCTGAACGGCCCGACGCCCGGCCGCACGGTGGTGTGGATTCCTTCGCTGAAGGCCGTGGTGGGCGGCGTGCCGGTGGCCGCCAACATCCACGTCTGGATGGCCGACACGCAGACGCCCGAATCGCGCCGCGACTGGCTCGCCACGCTCGACCAGATCGACGCGCTGCAGCCGCAGGTCGTGGTACCGGGCCACTTCGCGCCGGACGCCAGCGGCCGGGAGCCGCGCAGCACGGCCTCGGTGGCATTCACCCGCGGCTACGTGAAGGCCTTCGAGGAAGAAGCCGCCCGCGCCAAGGACTCGGCCGCGCTGGTCGCCGCCATGAAGCGGCGCTACCCGCAACTGGGCGAATCGTCGTCGCTGGAACTGGGCGCCAAGGTCATCAAGGGCGAAATGAAATGGCCGCAATGAACGCCGCCGCGCCGTCCGCGGTGCTGCACTGCGTCTTCGACCCGCTGTGCGGCTGGTGCTACGCCGCCGCGCCGCTGGTGCAAGCCGCGCGGCAGGTGCCGGGCCTGGCGATCGCGCTGCACGGCGGCGGCATGCTGGCCGGCCACAACCGCATCGCCATCACGCCCCGGTGGCGCGACCACGTGGTGCCGCACGACCGGCGCATCGCCCAGCTCACCGGCCAGCCCTTCGGCGAGGCGTACTTCGAAGGCCTGCTGCGCGACCCGATGGCGGTGATGGATTCGGAGCCGCCGACCACCGCCATCCTGGCCGCCCAGGCCCTGGACCAGCGCGGGCTGGACATGGCGCACCGCATCCAGCACGCGCACTATGCGCAGGGCCGCCGCGTGGCGGACGCCGCGGTGCTGCAGGAGTTGGCGGCCGAACTGGGCCTGGACGCCGAGGCGTTCCGCTCCGCCTTCGCGCAGTGGCAAGGCGCGCCCACCCAGGCGCACTTCGCGGAAAGCCGCCAGTGGCTGGCCCGCGCGGGCGGCCAGGGCTTTCCCACCCTGGCGCTGGAGCAGCCCGGCGCGCCGCTGCAGACGCTGGACATCGGCCCCTGGCTGGGCCAGCCCGAGGCCTGGAAGACCGTGCTGCGCCAGCACCTGGAGGCCGGGCGGGCCGCCATCGCGCCGGCCGGCAGTGCCCTGGCTTGTCGCCCGGACGGCTGCGCGATCTGATGGCGGGCGGGCATCCCCTGCCCTGCGGTTTTCAACCGGGGAACACCGGCTCACCCAGGTTGAGCATCAGCCGGTTGGCCCAGGCGAAGATGGCCACGGCGTGCACGGCGTCGAGGATTTCCAGGTCCGACAGGCCGGCCGCGCGCAGCGGCCGCACCTGGTCCGCACCGAACGCGCCGGGCGCGCGCGTGAGGTCGATGCTGGCCTGCACGATGGCCTGTTCGCGCGCCGTGGTGCCCGCGCCCTGCGGCTCGGTGAACACCTGCACGATCACGTCGTTGCGCTTGGCCAGTTGCTCGAACCGCTGCGCATGCACCGAGGCGCAGTACACGCAGCCGTTCACGCGCGAGACCACGGCACTGGCCAGTTCGCGCTCGGCGCGCGACAGGCCGCCGGGCGCGTACATGATCGCGTTGAACACGATGGACCGCTCCTCCAGGATGCGCGGCTGGTGCACCAGCACGCGGTAGTAGTCGCTGGTCTTGGCCTTGGGGTGGCTGGCCTCGAGCACCGCCAGTTGCGCGGGCGAGGCCTGCGCCAGGTCCAGCACGGGCAGCCAGGCTTTCCACTCCAGCGTCTCGCTGGTGTAGCCGTTCACGCGCACGGGCTCGCCGGGCTTCGGGAGATTGGCCGGGTGCACGAACGGCGCGGCGGCCGGGGCCGGCTCGACAGCAGCGGCTGCGGGCGAAGCCGCCGGCGTGCCGAGCGCCGCCAGGGCCTGCAGCCCTGCCACCACGCGCACTTGGTAGGCCACGAAGGCGATGAGCTGCGCCAGCGCCACCACGGCGGGCGTGGACAGGCCGGCGGCGGGCAGCTGCAGCAGCGCCTCGCGGTCGCCCTCCACCGGCCGCGCGGCCAGCAGGTCGGCAAAGCGCAGGATGGCCTGCAGGCGCGGATCCTGCCCCGGCGAATCGCCCGGGTCCAGGGCCGCGCGCTGTGCGGGCGTGAGGTCGGCCAGGCCCTGCAGCCGCGCCGTATAGTGCGCCGCCACCGGCGCGCTGCCGGCCTGGGTGGCGATGGCCCGCGCCGCCAGCAGGCGCTCGGCCAGGGAGAGGCCCTCCAGCGCGGGATCGAACAGGCTGTCGTAGCTGCCCTGGGTGGCGGCGACCACCTTGTCGCGCTGGTGGCGCACGGCCTGCACGGGGTCGCCGGGGGTCAGCGGCACCAGGGTGTCCACCAGGTCGGGGGAAAAGGATGCATCGGTCATGGTCGGCTCCGGTTGGGCGGCATCATTTAGGCCGCCAGGGATCTCAGTGTTTTAGGGCTGCAGCACAGATTCTTCTAGGGCAGCTTGCTTCAAAAACGATAGCACCTGCCGCCACGAGTGTTCGTCGGCCCAGGCGTTGGGCGCGGGCGCGCCGCCGCCGGTGCTGAGCCGGCCCGAGACCGGGTGGGCGTACACGGTCTGCGTGGTGGGCAGGTAGGGAAACAAAATCGAATGCCCTGCGCCCGCGTAGTCGTACTGCGCCACCGGGTGCGGGTGCGCATGGGCCTTGAGCCGCTCCACGACCATGCGGCCGTAGCGCGACGAGGGCCAGGAGCCGTCGTCCTCGGCGGTCAGCAGCAGCACCGGGCCGCGGATGCGCTCCACGCGGATGCGGGCGCGCTCCACGGCCTCCTCGTCCTGCAGCGCGGTGAGCAGCGCGTTGGCATGGCGGCGCGGCTCAGGGCCCTCGTCCCACGGCGCCCAGGTGGCCGTGCGGTTGTTCTCCCACAGGTGCGGCAGCGGCTGGCCGCGGAAGATCCACGCCGGGCCGTTGCGGCTGTCGGGGCCGTTGGCGGGGTTGCACGCGTTCTGCGCGCTGTGCACCACCGCGCCCGGCACGTAGCCGATGACGGCCGAGACCTGCTCCGGGAACAGCGTGCCCAGCAGCAGCACCAGCTCGCCGCCGCGCGACTGCCCGCTCAGCGCGACGAAGCCGCCGCGCGGGCGCACCGTGCGGTGCAGCCAGGCGAGCGCGGTCTCGAAGTATTCGAGGTGCGTGTCCGAGATGTGGTCGGGCCGCCCCGGCGACTGGAAGTAGCCCAGCGCCAGCGCCGCGTAGCCGTGCGAGGCGTACAGCGCCGCACGCGGCTCGTTGATGCCCCCGCCCGAGCCGTTGAGCACCAGCACCGCCGGGTGCGGGCCCGGGCCCGGCGGCAGAAACAGCGTGCCCGACAGGCCCTCGTCGCGCACGTCGCGCCGCACCACGCCGGGGCCGACCAGGTGCTGCACGAAACGGCCCGGGAGCGGCGCGCCGCCCGGCGCGCCGCGCTGCAGGGTGACCTCGGTGGCCAGCGGCGCGGCCGGGGTGCTGGCGAACAGCGCGCGCGGCGCCTGCCCGCCGTCGGGCACCTGCGACCACACCAGGCCCATGGGCGACACGCCGGCGTAGCTGCCCGACCGCGGCGCGTCGCGCGACAGGTCCACCGTGCCCTGGGCATCGGCCTCGAAGACGGCCTCGGCGCGCCAGGCGACGCCCGGGCCGCGCAGGGTGTGGCTGCGCAGCGTGACGGTCTCGCCCGGCACGAGTCCGCTGGCCACGATGTGGCGCGGCACGTCGATCAGCGCGTCGGCGGGGGTGATGGTGAGCGCGGCCACGCCTTACTTGCCCACGCGGGTGACTTGCAGGGCGGTGGTGCGGTCGCTCAGGATCGGCTCGACCTTCAGCCCCTTCTTGGCCGCCCAGATGTTCTGGTAGTGGAACAGCGGGATCTGGCCCACGTCGTCCGTGACCAGCTTGGCGGCATGGCGGAACACGGCCTCGCGGCGGCGCGCATCGAACTCCACCGTGGCGGCGTCGAGCGCCTTGTCCACCGCTTCGTTGCTGTAGCGGCCCCAGTTGTTGGCGCCCCGGCCGCGCTGGGCGTCGGTGGTGGCGAGCGTCTGCAGCAGGCCGTAGCCGGCCTCGCCCGTGCCGTTGCCCCAGGCGATCACGCTGACGGCGAAGTCGTTCTTGTTGGCGCGGCTGGCGTACGAGGCCCAGGGCAGCACCTCCACCTTGGTCTTCACGCCCGCGCGGCTCCAGAACTGGGCCACGGCCTGCACGGTCTCGGGGGCCTGCGGGTAGCGGTCGCCGGGCACGTGGATGGTGATCTGGAAGCCCTGCGGAAAGCCGGCCTCGGCCAGCAGCTTCCTGGCCTGCTCCACGTTGTAGGGAATGTCCTTGACCTCGGGGTTGTAGCCGAAGCTGCCCTTGGGCATCCACTGGTTGGCCTCGGTCACCGTGCCCTGCAGCACGCGGTCCACAATGGCCTTGCGGTTGATGGCCAGCGACAGCGCCTGGCGCACGCGCACGTCCCGCAGCGGGTTCTGCGCGAGCGGCTTGCCCGCGTTGTCGGTGACGAACTCGTTGGCGCCGGCCTTGAAGCTGGGCTGCAGCAGCAGCGCGCGCAGGCCGGGGTAGGTGTACACGCTCACGCTGGGCGTCTTGCGCAGCTTCTCCACGTCGGTCACGGCAACCTTGTCGATCACGTCCACATCGCCCGCCAGCAGCGCGGCGGTGCGCGCCGCGCCGTTGTTGATGTAGCGGTAGTTCACCTTCTCCCACAGCGGCTTGGTGCCGTAGTAGCTCGCGCTGCGCTCGAACACCGTGCGGTCGCCCGGCACGTAAGAGATGAATTGGTAGGGCCCCGTGCCCACGACGGCACGGCCGGCGTTGTAGTCCTCGGTCTTGGATTTTTCGCCCACGTGCTTGCTCACGATGTAGATCGAGGCGACCTCCAGCGGCAGCATGGGGTTGGGCGTGTTGGTCTTGACGATGACGGTATGCGCGTCCTTGGCCGTGGTCGACTCGACCGTGCGCAGCGCGCCCGCATAGGACGCCACGCTGCCGGGCACGTTGCGCGCGCGCTGGAACGAGAACACGATGTCGTCGGCCGTGAAGGGCGTGCCGTCCTGCCACTTCACGTCGGTGCGCAGCTTGAACTCCCAGGTCTTGTCGTCCAGCGTCTTCCAGCTGGCGGCCAGGCCGGGCTCCAGCTTGCCGCCGTCGCGCGAGTTGACCAGCGAGTCCCAGAAATGCAGCGCCAGCGAGCGGTCGCCCGCGTGGTTGTTGAGCTGCGGATCGACCGACGACACCGGGTCGGCGAAGCCGATGGACAGCGTATTGCCGTTCTGCGCGAGCGCGCCGGTGCCGGCGAGCAGCGCGGCGGCGGCCAGGGTGGCGAGGCGGAAGGAAGTCATGGCGGGCCTTTCAGGAAAAAACGAACGGGATACGGCGGCGGGAACGGGCGGTGGGCGGTGGGCGTTCAGCCATCGTTGAGGTGGCAGGCGCTCTCGTGCCGCACGGCGATGCCGCGCAGCCGCGGCACCTCGGTGGCGCAGCGCGGCATGGCGTGCGGGCACCGGGGGTGGAAATGGCAGCCCGAGGGCGGCGAAATGGGGCTGGGGATCTCGCCGCAGATGGACGAAAAGCGCGTGCGCCGCGCGGCCACACTCGGGATCTCGGCCAGCAACGCCTGCGTGTAGGGGTGGTTGGGCCGGGCGAAGAGTTCCTCGACCGGCGCGCTCTCGACCACGCGGCCCAGGTACATCACCACCACGCGGTCGCACACATGTTCCACCACGCCCAGGTCATGGCTGATGAACAGGTAGGTCAGGCCCAGCTGGTCGCGCAGGTCCATGAACAGGTTGAGGATCTGCGCCTGGATCGACACGTCCAGCGCCGCCACGGCCTCGTCGCACACCAGCAGGCCCGGCTGCACCGCCAGCGCGCGGGCGATGCCGATGCGCTGGCGCTGCCCGCCGCTGAACTGGTGCGGGTAGCGGTGGCGCAGCGCCGGGTCCAGCCCCGCGCGGCGCAGCTGGGCGCTCACGTAGTCATCGAGCCCGGCGGCATCGGTCAGGCCGTGCAGCAGCGCCGCTTCGCCCACGATGCGCGAGACGCGCAAGCGCGGGTTCAGGCTGGCGAACGGGTCCTGGAACACCATCTGCGTGCGCAGCCGCGCGGCCAGCCGGTCGCGGCCGTTCAATGCTTCGAGCGGGCGCCCGTCCACCCGCACCTCGCCCTCGGTGGCCGGCAGCAGCCCGGCAGCGATGCGGCCCAGCGTGGACTTGCCGCAGCCCGACTCGCCCACCAAGCCCACGACCTCGCCCGCGTGCACCGCCAGGTCCACACCGTCGACCGCGTGGGTGACGACTGGCGCTCTGGAAAGGCCCAGGCGCCGCAGCGCCCGGCCCACGGGGCCCGGCGGCGGCTGCAGGCCGAAGCGCTTGGCCACGCCGCGCAGCTCCACCAGCGGCGGGGCGGTGGCCGTGGCCGGGTTGGCGCCGCCAGGGCCTGGCGGCGAAAGAACATCGCGAACCTCGCTCATGCCGCGCCCTCCGAAGCACCGGGATGGAAGCACCGCACCGCGTGCGCCGGGGCCTGGGCGCGCGGGTGCGTGATGGCCGGCGGCACGCCGCAGGCGGCGCTGGCGCGCGCGCAGCGCGGCGCGAAGGCGCAGCCCGGCGGCATGTTCAGCAGCGACGGCGCCATGCCGGGAATCTGCCGCAGCCGCTCGCCGCGCCGGTTGGCGCTGGGCAGGCTGCCGATCAGGCCCTGGGTGTAGGGGTGCTGCGGATGGTCGAGCACGTCGTCCACCGTGCCGTGCTCCACGATGCGCCCGGCATACATCACGGCGATCTCGTCGGCCAGGCCGGCCACCACCGACAGGTCGTGGCTGATCCAGATCAGCGAGGTGCCGCGCTCGCGCACCAGCTTTTGCACTTCCGACAGGATCTGCGCCTGGATGGTCACGTCCAGCGCCGTGGTCGGCTCGTCGGCGATGACGAGGTCGGGCCCGTGCAGCAGCGCGATGGCGATCGCCACGCGCTGGCGCATGCCGCCCGACAGCTGGTGCGGGTAGGCCCGCAGCCGGTCGTCGGGGCTGGGAATGCCCATCAGCGCCAGCGTGTCGCGCGACAGGGCGCGGGCCTCGGCGGTGGTGGTGCGGCGGTGGGCCTTCACGGCCTCGATCATCTGCGTGTCCACGCGCAGCACCGGGTTGAGCGTGGCCATCGGGTCCTGGAAGATCATGGCGATGCGGTTGCCCTGCAGCGCGCGCCGCTCGGCGGCCGGCAGCGTGGTGAGATCGCGGCCCTGGAACAGCACCTGCCCGCCCTCCACGCGGCCGGGCGGATCGACCAGCCCCATGATCGAAAAGCCGGTGACGGATTTGCCCGAGCCCGACTCGCCCACCAGGCCCAGCACCTTGCCGCGCCCGAGCGAGAACGACACGCCGTCCACCACTGGCAGCACGCCGGCACGGGTGTGAAAGCGCGTGCGCAGATCGCGCACCTCCAGCGTGGGGACGCCGGCAGGCACCGCGGCAGCGGACGCCGGGATCGGAGAAGACGATGCGGTGCCCATCATTTCTGCAGCCTCGGGTTGAGCACGTCGCGCAACTGGTCGCCCACGAGGTTGATCGCGACGATGGTGAACAGCAGCGCCAGGCCGGGAAAGAAGCTGATCCAGTATTCGTTGGACAGCAGGTACTGGTAGCCGTTGGAGATCAGGAGGCCCAGCGACGGCTCGGTGATCGGCACGCCCAGGCCCAGGAACGACAGCGTGGCCTCCAGCGTGATGGCGCGCGCCACCTGAAGCGCGCCGATCACCAGCAGCGGCGGCAGGCAGTTGGGCAGGATGTGCCCGGTGACGATGCGCCAGCCCGGAATGCCCTGGCCGCGCGCCGCCTCCACGTATTCGCGACGCGCCTCCACCAGCGCCTGGCCGCGCGCCGTGCGGGCGTAGTAGGCCCACTCCAGCAGCACCAGCGTGAGCACCACGTTGCCCACGCCCTTGCCCACGTAGGCCAGGATCATCAGCGCCATGAGGATGGTCGGGAACGACAGCAGCAGGTCCACCACGCGCATCAGCAGCGCATCGACCTTGCCGCCCGCGTAGGCCGCGAGCAGCCCCACCAGCGTGCCGATCACCGCCGCTACCACGGCCGAGCCCACGCCCACCAGCAGGCTGATGCGCAGGCCGTACACGATGGCCGAGTACAGGTCGCGCCCCTGCCCGTCCGTGCCCAGCCAGTAGGTGAAGGTGCCCTCGGCGTTGGCCGCGCCGGGCTTCAGGCGCGCGTCCAGCACATCGAGCTGCATCAGGTCGTAGGGGTTCTGCGGCGTGATCCAGGGCGCGGCCAGCGCCGCGATCACCACCAGCGCCAGCACGGCCAGCGCGGCGGCCGCGGTGCGCGAGCGCAGGAAATCCGCCGCCACGCGGTACCAGATCGACCGGTCGTCAAAGCCGCGCGCCACGGGGGCGTCGGGCGAAACCACAGGCTGCGTCATGCCGCGCCCTCCACTCGGGCGCGCGGGTCCAGCAGGCGGTAGAGCACGTCCACCACCAGATTGAGCGTCACGAAGATCACGACCACCACCATCAGGTAGGCCACCACGACGGGGCGGTCCAGGCTGTTGATGCTGTCCAGGATCAGCTTGCCCGCACCGGGCCACGCGAAGATGCTTTCGGTCACCACCGCATAGGCGATGGTCGAGCCCAGTTCCAGGCCCAGCACCGTGACGAGCGGGATCAGCGTGTTGCGCAGCACGTGCATGCCCATCACCCGCGCGGGCGACAGGCCCTTGGCGCGCGCGAACTTCACGAAATCCTGCGGCAGCACCTCGCGCACGCCGGCCCGCGTGAGCCGCAGCACCAGCGAGATCTTGAACAGCGCCAGGTTGAACGCCGGCAGCGCCAGATGCTGCAGGCCATCAAGCGTGAGGAACGACCACGGCACGCCGAACAGCTCGCGCGTGGCGCCTCGCCCGCTGGCGGGCATCCACCCCAACTGCACGCTGAACACCATGATGAGCATCAGCGCCACCCAGAACGCCGGCAGCGAAAAGCCCGCGATGCTGACCGCCATGAGCGCCTTGGACACCGCGCTGTCCGGCCGCATGCCGGCATAAAGCCCCAGCGGCACGCCCAGCACCACCGCCAGCACCAGCGCGGCCAGGGCCAGTTCCAGCGTGGCGGGCAGGCGCTGCAGGATCAGGCGCACGGCGTCTTCCTGGTAGACGAAGCTCTTGCCCAGGCTGCCGTGCAGCGCGCCGTCGATGAAGGCCAGGTACTGGCGCCACAGCGGCTGGTCGAGCCCCAGCCGCGCGATGGCGGCCAGGCGCTCCTGCTGGTTCATGTCGTCGCCGATCAGGATGTCCACCGGGTTGCCGATGGCGTGCAGGCCCACGAAGACGATCACCGTCATGGCCAGCACCACCAGCAGCGCCTGGCCCAGGCGGCGCAGCAGCCAGCCGGTCATGGCCGCGGGGCCGCGGGCGGCCGCGAGCGCTTCAAGGCAAAAAGGCCTCCAGTGCAATATCCACTAGGGCATATAGCTACTATTTTCATAGCAATCATCGCGTGACCTCCGGGGCGCTTTTGGGGAGGGCCGGGGCGCTGGCGGCCGGCGCGGCGGCTTCGGGCCCATAGGCCGGGAAGGCCGCCGGCGTCCATTCGTCGCCGTCCAGCTCGGGCTCTTCGTAGCGCTGCATGGCCGCGTAGTGCAGCGCGGCGTCGTGGGCCAGCAGGCGGGCGGCCAGGCCCCGCGCCAGGCGCTGGGCGCCATCGCTGATCTGCGGGATGTCGCCCGCGCCCGCGCCCTGCGACAGCGCGCCGCCGTAGTTGAAGCAGTGCACGCGGTCCAGGCCCGGGCAGGCGCCGGGCGCCTTCTCCTGGAACTCGAACAGCGGCCCCAGGTCGGGCGAGGCGGCCAGCTCGGCATCGTCCTCGCCGGCCGGCGGCACGAAGCGGTCCTGCCACAGGCGCACGGCCGGCGCGAACGCGGCGAACTCCGGGCGCAGCGCCCAGTCGGTGCGAAAGCCGGTGCAAAAGACCACGAAGTCCGCGGCGATGGGGCCCTTGGCGGTCTCCAGGCGCAGCGCGCCGTCGGCCCGCACGGACGCGCCGTGCACGCCGGCCCCCAGATGGAAGTGCGCATTGGCATGGCGCGACACGCGCAGCGTGCTGCCGTGCGGCGGCGGCACCTGCTGCACGTTCAGGTAATGGCGAAAGCGCCACTTCCATTCGTCCGGCAGCGACCAAAAGCCGTGTGCCATGCCGGGGTTGCCCGCGCCCTTGCCCTTGTTCACACGGGGCAGCTCGGCGCGGCGCACCAGCAGGTCCACGCGTGCGGCGCCGGCCTCCAGCGCGGTGGCGGCCGAATCCATGGCCGAGGCCCCGCCGCCCACCACCGCCACGCGCAGCCCGCGCAGCGCGGCGCCGTCCCATACATCGGCCGAGTGCGCCCAGCGGCCCGCCGGCAGCGCCCGCGCCCAGTCGGGCACCCAGGGGCCGCCCAGGCCGTCGCGGCCCGTGGCCAGCACCGCATGGCGGGCCAGCACGTGGTGGGGCGCGCCGCCGTTGGCATCGTCGGCCAGGTCGATCCGCACCAGGCCGTCGGCGCGCGGATGCACCGCCAGCACGCGCTGGCGGTTGCGCACGTCCAGGCCCAGCACGCGGCGGTACCAGCGCAGGTAATCCATCCACTGCAGGCGCGGGATCTTGTCCAGCGCGGCCCAGGCCGGCAGGCCGAACTGCGCCTCGAACCAGGCGCGGAAGGTGAGCGCCGGCAGGCCCAGCGCGGGCCCGGTCAGCTCCTTGGGCGAGCGCAGGGTTTCCATGCGCGCGGTGGTCGCCCAGGGGCCCTCGAAGCCCTCGGGCGCACGGTCGAACAGCGGTGCCTGCACGCCCATGTGCGCCAGCGAGGCGCCCAGCGCCAGCCCGGCCATGCCGCCGCCGACGATGGCCACGTCCAGCACCGGCTCGCCCGCCTCGGTCAGCCGCGGCGGCACCCAGCGCCGCGCGGGCAGGCCCAGCCATTGCAAGTCCTGGCGCAGGCGCGCCTCCAGGGCGGCGAGCCCGGCGGGCGCGGGCGCAAGGGTGGAATCGGTAGGGGTGGCAATCGTCATTCAGAAACCTCGGAAGCAGTGGGGCCGGCATCGCCGCCGTAGAGCGCCTGCAGCAGCGCGGCATGCGCTTGCGGGGCGTGTTGCACGAAGCCCGGCAGCGGCCGGGCCGCCTGCAGCAGTGCATCCGCCACGGCCTGCACCTGCGGCGTGACGGGCTGCGCCTGGGGCGTGATGACCCCGAAGAAAAAAGGAATGTCGGTGTCCAGCGGCCGCACGGCCACGCCGTCGCAGGGCAGGCCCAGCGCGGTGAGCGGCTCCAGCACGGCCACGCCCAGCCCGGCGCGCACGGCGGCCTGGGCGTTGACGGACGAATTGGTCTCGATCGCATCGCGGCGCGCCAGCCCCGGCTGGCCGAGCTGGGCCAGTGCCCGGTCGATGCGCCCGCGCAGGCGAAACGGGTTGCTCAGGGTGATGAGCCGGCGCTCGGCCAGGGCCGCCAGCGGCACGACCGGTTCGGCGGCCAGCGGGTCGTCCTGCGGCAGCACGGCCATGCAGGCGGTCTGGGCGATCCAGTGCACCTGCAGCCCACGGTGCTCCAGCGGCAGGCTGGTGGCCCCCAATTGCACCGCGCCCGTGAGCACGGCATGCACCACCTCTTCGGGCGAGGTGCTGCGCAACTGGATGGCGGCGCTGCCGGTGTGCGGCTCGGCCAGCCGCAGCGCCTGGGGCAGCAGGCCCACGGCCAGCGCCGAGGTGGCGGCCAGGCGCAGGGGCCGGGCCTCGCCGCGCGCGATCTCGGCGGCGCGATCGCGGATCTGCCGCAGGCCGCCCAGCGCGCGCTCCACGTCCTCGTACAGCAAAAAGCCCTGCTCGGTGGGCGTGACGCGCGGGCCGCCGCGGGCGAAGAGCGCATAGCCGATCTCGGCCTCCAGTTCCTGCAGCGAGCGGCTGACGGAGGGCTGCGAGCGGTCCAGCAGGCGCGCGGCCGCAGTCACGCTGCCGGTGGACATCACCGCGGCGAAGGCTTCGAGCTGGCGCAATTCCATGGGCTTGATTTCATGCGTTTTGTGAAATCATGAGGCCCTTGCATGCGAATTACAAATACTTTGACCACATATGCAAATGCCGAAGGGGCGCAAGCGGGGGGCTTGACGCTCGCCTTCGGCCTTGCGGTCGAAAGGGTTTTGGGGTCGTCAGGTGTTCAAGGCCTCGGCGACGGATGCCGCCAGGGGCGTCGTCGGCCGGCCGATCAAGGCGCTGAGCTGGCGTGCGTCGTCGAACAAACCTCCACGCGCGGCGCCCGCATCGCTGTCCGCCAGCATCTCGGCCACCGGCGCGGGCAGGCCGACGCTCACCAGCAGATCGCGGTACGCCGCCTCGGGCATGTCCTGGTAGGCCAGCGGCTTGCCGGCCTGCCGCGCCACTTCCTGGGCCAGTTCGGCCCGCGTGTAGGCCGCGTCGCCGGCCAGTTCATACACCTTGCCGGCCGGGCTGTCCGAAGCGGCCAGCACGGCTACCGCGGCGGCGGCGTAGTCCGCCCGTGATGCAGAGGCAAAGCGCCCCTCGCCCGAAGCCCCCACCAGCACGCCACGGCCCAGCGCATCGCCGATCCCCATCAGGTTGTTTTCGGTGTACTAGCCGTTGCGTAGCAGCACGAAGGGCACACCCGATTCCTTGAGCAGCCCCTCGGTCGCCAGATGCTCCAGGGCCAAGCCCAAGGGGGACTCGTCCGCATGCAGCAGGCTGGTGTAGGCGATCAACTGCACACGGGCCCGCGCCGCGGCGTGGATCACGTTGCCATGCTGCGCGACCCGGCTGCCGACCTCGCTGGAAGAAATCAGCAGCACGCGGTCAATGCCCTGCAGCGCGGCATCCCACGAGGCCGCATCGCCGTAGTCCGCCTGGCGCAGCTCGATGCCTGCGGGCAGCACAGCAGCGCTTTTCTCCACATTGCGCACCGAGGCCACGATCTGCGAGGCCGGCACCCGCGTGAGAAGCTGCTGGATGACGAGGCGGCCGAGCTGGCCATTGGCACCGGTGACGAGCAGGCGGGGGGAAGAAGTGGACATGCAAAGATCCTCTGGGTATGGATTGGAGAGGAGGTCTATATTAGGAACCGCCCCAACTTCCACAAGAAGGCAGCTTTTCATGCCCTGGTTACCTGACGCTCACCCCCCTGCCCCGGCCGCCCCCGAGGCCCTCGAAGCCCTCGCTGCCACCCAGGCCTGGATGCGCGAGCGCCCCGAAGGGCTGGACCTCGGCCAGTGCCCGGTGCGCGACGTGCTGGACCACATCGGCGACAAATGGACCACGCTGATCCTGCTGACGCTCGCCCCGGCCCCCTTGCGCTTCGGCGCACTGCAACGGGCCGTGCCCGACATCTCCAAGCGCATGCTGGCCCAGACCCTGCGGTCCCTGGAGCGCGACGGCCTGCTGACCCGGCAGGTCTTTCCGACCAAGCCGCCCAGTGTGGAGTACCGGCTGTCGGCTTTGGGGCAGTCGGTGCTGGCGCCGCTGTCGCAGTTGCTGCAGTGGGCGGAAATGAACCATCGGAGCATCCGCAGTGCGCGGGAACGGTTCGATGGCGCGGCGTTGGAACGGCCGGGAGAGGCGGTAGCGCCCGCGGCGATGGCGTGACCGGACGGCGGCTTTCGTGGCCGCCGGGCTCCCGGGCCATAGGACACAAGGGAGGCGTAAATCCCCACCATCCCTTGCCCGCCAGCGGGCCGAAAAAGCAAAAGGGGCTGCGTTTTCACGCAGCCCCTTTTTTGTTTGGTGGCGCTTCACGGATTCGAACCGCGGACCTGTGGATTATGATTCCATCGCTCTAACCGACTGAGCTAAAGCGCCTAAGCCCTCAATTATAGCGCGACTTTTTTGGCGTTCAAGACTTTTCTTGTCGCCCCCTCCAACACGGCAGGCGGTCGTCCCGGGCCTGCACGTAAAATCGCGCCCCCAGCCCCTGGATGTAAACCATGAACCGCTGCCCCACTGTCCCGTTTTCCTTTCTCTTCGCGCCCTTGCTGGCCAGCGCCCTGCTCTGCGGCGCGGTCCTGCCCGCCACCGCCCAGGTGGTCGCCCCTCTGGGCGGCGTGCGCACCTTTCCTGAAAATGCCCTGCGCGGCACGCTGGCCATCAACAGCACCGTCGATGCGCAGCTGGATGGCAAAGCCATCCGCATGGCCCCCGGCATGCGCCTGCTCAGCCCACAGAACACGCTGGTCATGGCCCACTCGGTGATCGGGCAGAAGTTCACGGTGAACTATGTCGTCGAGGCCAGCACCGGCATGCTGCTGACCGCCTGGATCCTCAGCAAGGACGAAGCGGCCCAGCCGCGCAAGGGTGCGACGGCGACGGACCGCAATTTCATCTTCGAATCCGAGATTCCCAAGCGATAAATAGGCACTGGCGCCGCCAGCGCTGCGGCCGCTGGGTGCGCCATCCCTTTCCAGCCGCACGACCGGCCCCGCCCGCCATTGGCCGCGGGCAGCGCTACCGATACCAGAGATTCCCCATGAGCAAAAAAGTCTTCATCAAAACCTTCGGCTGCCAGATGAACGAGTACGACTCGGACAAGATGGCCGACGTGCTGCATGCCGCCCAGGGCTACGAGCCCACGCAGAACGTGGACGAGGCGGACCTGATCCTCTTCAATACCTGCTCGGTGCGCGAGAAGGCGCAGGAGAAGGTCTTCAGCGATCTCGGGCGCATCAAGCACCTGAAAGAGCGGGGCGTGAAGATCGGCGTGGGCGGCTGCGTGGCCAGCCAGGAAGGCGCCGAGATCATCAAGCGCGCGCCCTACGTGGACGTGGTGTTCGGCCCGCAGACGCTGCACCGCCTGCCCGAGCTGCTGACCCAGCGCGAGGTGCAGCGCCGCCCGCAGGTGGACATCAGCTTTCCCGAGATCGAGAAGTTCGACCACCTGCCCCCCGCGCGCGTGGAAGGCGCCAGCGCCTTCGTCTCCATCATGGAAGGCTGCAGCAAGTACTGCAGCTACTGCGTGGTGCCCTACACCCGCGGCGAAGAGGTGAGCCGGCCGTTCGACGACGTGCTGGTCGAAGTCGCGGGGCTCGCCGACCAGGGCGTGAAAGAGATCACGCTGCTGGGCCAGAACGTGAACGCCTACCTGGGCAAGATGGGCGACACGGCGGAAATCGCCGACTTCGCGCTGCTGCTGGAATACGTGGCCGACATTCCGGGCATCGAGCGCATCCGCTACACCACCAGCCACCCCAACGAATTCACGCCGCGCCTGATCGAGGCCTATGCGCGCATCCCCAAGCTGGCCAGCCACCTGCACCTGCCGGTCCAGCACGGCGCCGACCGCATCCTCATGGCCATGAAGCGGGGATACACCGCCATGGAATACAAGAGCACCGTGCGCAAGCTGCGCGCGATCCGGCCGGACCTGGCGATGAGCAGCGACTTCATCGTGGGATTCCCAGGCGAGACGGAAGAGGACTTCCGCAAGATGATGAAGCTCATCGACGACGTGCACTTCGACAACAGCTTCAGCTTCATCTTCAGCCCGCGTCCAGGCACGCCGGCCGCCAGCCTGCACGACGACACGCCGCACGAGGTGAAGCTGCGCCGCCTGCAGGAACTGCAGGCCGTGATCAACGGCAACATCAAGTCGATCAGCGAAAGCCGCGTGGGCACGGTGCAGCGCATCCTGGTCGAAGGCGCCTCCAAGCGCGACGCCAACGAGCTGATGGGCCGCACCGAATGCAACCGCGTCGTCAACTTCGTCGGCCAGCCCCGGCTGGTCGGGCAGATGGTGGACGTGGCCATCACCGAGGCCAAGGCCTACACCCTGCGCGGCGAGGTCGTGGTGCGCGAGCCGGCGCTGGCGCACTGAGCCGCATGGGCGTGGCATTCGCAATGCGCTTCCTGCGCCGGCAGCAAGGGGTCGCGGCCTTGGGCGGCCTGTCGTTCCAGCAGATGCTGCTGCTGGCCTTCCTCCTGATCGCCGGGCTGCTGGGCGCCAGTTCGCTGCGGGCGATCTTCACGCTGGAGCAGTTGATGGGCCAGAGCCGCAACGGCGCGGCCGAGGCGATCCAGCTCAACGCCTCGGCGCAGAGCCTGAACGGGCGCAGCCAGACACTGGAGCGCGCGGCGCGCCAGTCCCTGGTGCTGGCCGACAAGTCGCTGCGGCGGCGGTTCGACGAGGTCTCGCGCGAGGCCCGCGACATCCTGCAGCGGCTGGAGGCCAAGGGCCTGCCGCCGGACCTGGCCAACCAGTGGCGCAAGCACCTGGGCGATGTCACGTCGCTGCTGGACGGCCCCGCGGCGCTGTCGCTGGAAAACGAGCGGGTGGTGGCGGCGCTGTTCCTCGAACTGGACGCGCTCAACGGCACCATCGCCCAGACCGTGCAGGACATGAATGCGCAGCGCAGCACCGAGCTGCTGGAGAAGATCGAGGCCAGCCGGCGCGAGGTGACGCACCAGGTGGTGGGCGTGATCGTGCTGGCGCTCGCCCTGGCGCTGGCCTTCGGCATCTGGCTGGCCCGGCCGTTCAAGCGCATGGAGCACGCCATCCGCCTGCTGGGCGAGAACGACCTGTCGCAGGCGGTGGACCTGTCCGGCCCGGTGGACATCCGCCGCGTGGGCCAGCAGCTGGAATGGCTGCGCATGCGGCTGCTGGAGCTGGATGCCGACAAGGCCCGCTTTCTGCGGCATGTCTCCCACGAACTCAAAACGCCGCTGGCGTCAATGCGCGAAGGCGTGGCGTTGCTGCAGGACGGCGTGACGGGCGAGCTGACCGAAGGCCAGCGCGAGGTGGTGGACATCCTGCACCAGAACACCCTGGTGCTGCAGGGCGAGATCGAGGCGCTGCTGCGCTTCAACGCGGCGGCGTTCGAGGCGCGCCAGTTGCGCCGCGCGGAGACCGACCTCCTCGCGCTCATCGAAAGCCAGGTGGAGGCGCAGCGCCTGCACTGGCAGGCCAAGAAGCTCGACGTGGTGGTGGAGGGCGCGCCGGTGGCGCTGCAGATCGATGCGGAGAAGATCGCCCCGGCGGTCAGCAACCTGCTGTCGAACGCCATCCGGTTTTCGCCGCGCGGCGGAACGATTCGGATCACCTTGTCACGTTTTCCCGACCGGATTCGCATCGATTTCGCGGATGACGGCCCCGGAGTGCATGAGAATGACCGCTCCCGCATCTTCGAACCGTTTTACCGGGGTGTGCGCCAACCCGAGGACGCCGCACGCGGCACGGGCATCGGCCTGTCCATCGTCCAGGAATACGTGAGCGCCCACGGCGGTCACGTCACCCTGGTGGAAGACGGCGAACGCACCCCCTTCCGCATTGAATTGCCCCATGTCTCCTGATTTCCCGTCGCACTCCGTCCCGCGAGCGGTCTTCGGTGCGCGCAGCGCCGGGCCGGCCGGCCTGCTGCTGGCGGTGGCCCTGCTGAGCACGGGCTGCGCCAATCCACCGCCGGCGGCGCCACCGCCACCTCCGCCCGTGGAAGTGCCCGCGCCCACCGCCCCGCCGCCGAAGGAAGAGCCCGACGAGCCCCCCGCCCCGGTGTCCGAACCCGCCAGCAAGGACAACAACGGCAGCCAGCGACCTTCCGTTCCGCGGCAGATGCTGCAGTACGCGGACAAGGTGCGCAGCATGGGCACGGCGGAGCTTGCCGCCGAGATCACGCAGCTGTCCAACGCGCAGCAGCAGTCGCCCGAAAAGCCGCTGCAGTTGGCCATCGTGCTCATGCACACGCGCCAGCCGCCCGACACGGCCCGGGCCCTCGGGCTGGTGCAGCGCGTGATGGCCGACACCACGGCGCCCGCGCCGGCCTTGCATCCCCTGGCCCGCCTGCTGGAAGGCCGGCTGCTGCAGCAGCGCCGGCTGGAAGACCAGCTGGACCGGCAGAACCAGCAACTGCGCGATGCCCAGCGGCGGATCGACCAGCTGAACGACCGGCTGGAGGCCATGCGCGCCATCGAGCGCAGCCTGAACGCGCGGCCCGGCGGCGTCAACGACCCCGCCAAGGGCGCGCAACCCCCGCCCGCCGCAGAACCCCAACGCTGACCGCCAACCGATCGCCACCATGAAAGCTTCCTCCGGACACCGCCAACGCATCCTTGTGGTGGACGACGACGCCGACATGCTGCGGCTGCTGTCCCTGCGCCTGCAGGGCGCGGGATACGAGGTCACGGCGGTGACCTCCGCCGAGGCCGCGCTCGCGCAGCTGGACATCGACCGTCCCCAGCTCGTGCTGAGCGATGTGCGCCTGCCGGGGCGCGACGGCCTGGCGCTGTTCGACGAGGTGCGCTCGCGCCACCCCTCGCTGCCGGTCATCCTGCTGACCGCGCACGGCACGATCCCCGATGCGGTGGAGGCCACGGCACGCGGCGTCTTCACCTACCTCACCAAGCCCTACGACGCCAAGGACCTGCTGGACAAGATCGCCCAGGCCCTGGCGTTCAGCACGCCCACGGCGCAGACCACCCGCGCCGACGACGCCTGGCGCGCCGAGATCATCAGCCGCTCCAACCGCATGGCGGACCTGCTGGCCGAGGCCCACATGGTGGCGCAGTCCGATGCCAGCGTGCTGCTGCTGGGCGACAGCGGCACCGGCAAAGAATTGCTGGCACGCGCCATCCACCGCGCCAGTCCGCGCGCCAACCGGCCCTTCGTGGCGGTCAACTGCGGCGCCATTCCCGAGGCGCTGCTCGAATCCGAACTGTTCGGCCACATGAAGGGCGCGTTCACCGATGCGGTGACCAACCACAAGGGCCTGTTCCAGGCGGCGGATGGCGGCACGCTGCTGCTCGACGAAATCGGGGATATGCCGCCTGCCCTGCAGGTCAAGCTGCTGCGCGTGCTGCAGGAGCGTGCCGTGCGCCCGGTGGGCGCGAGCCAGGCGACGCCGGTGAACGTGCGCATCATCTCGGCCACCCACCGGGACCTGGAAACGGCCATGGCCGCCGCCCAGTTCCGGGAAGACCTCTACTACCGCCTGAATGTCGTCACGCTGACCCTGCCCACGCTGGGCGACCGGCGCGAGGACATCGCGCTGCTGGCCAATCACTTCCTGGACAACCTGGCCCGAAAGTACGACAAGCGCCTGTCCGGCTTCTCGCCGGAGGCCTTGAAGGCGCTGACCACTGCCGCCTGGCCCGGCAACGTGCGGCAGCTCTTCAACGTGGTGGAACAGGTCTGCGCCCTGTCCACCACGCCCCTGGTGTCGCTGGGCCTCGTGCAGCGCGCCCTGCGCACGCCCTCGGCCCAGGTGCTCAGCTTCGCCGAGGCCCGCCAGCGGTTCGAACGGGAGTATCTGGTGGACCTGCTCAAGATGACGGACGGCAACGTGGCCGACGCCGCCCGCCTGGCGCAGCGCAACCGCACCGAGTTCTACCGGCTGCTGCAAAAGCACGCGCTGACCCCCGGCAATTTCAAGGCCGATGCGGGTGCGGCAGACGATGTCGCCGATGAGCGACAGGACTAAGTCGTTGATTTAAAAGGAAATATGGTTTCCGACCCAGGGATGGGTCGCTGAATCCCGACAGATTCGGCCGTTTTCAGGTGGTTTTGCTGCGCCGCACAACCACTTACAGACCAAAAACGTCGTAAGTCTTTGATTTAAAAAGACTTTTAGAAGCTGGCACAGGGTTTGCCCTATAGACCGGCATGACGCAAGAAATTTCCTCCTCCACCGCCCGCCCAGCGCACCGCGCTGATGCGAACCGGACACCTGCAGCAGCAGTGGCTGCAGGACAGCCACCGGCACAGGCGGCCCGGGGTGAAACCTCTGCGCGTCCGGCCCCGTCCTCGGCCTTCGGCGCGTTTGTCGCCGAAAGCCGGACGGCCGCTTCTTCCCCAACGACAACCCAACTTCGCAGTGAGGGAACCATGGACCCACATCAATCTTCCCGTGCAGGACGTGTCGGCGCTGTCGCGCACGCCCCCGCCGTGGTGGCGCGGCGCGGCGCCACGTACCCCCGGCCGGTGGCCTCTGACCGCAGCACGCTGCGCGAAGAACGCCACCCCAACTCGCTCACCGCACCGCCGGTGCACCGCGGCTCCATGGCACCCCTGCCATGGCGCGGCTTCTGGAACAGCATCGGCACCGCCTTGCTCATGCGCCTGAACGGCCAGCGCAACCGCCCCGCGGAAGGCTCCGAAATCACCGAAACGTGGCAACAGGCCGCCCAGCAGCGCCGCCTGGTGTTCATGCTGCTGACCGTGGCCAGCAGCGCGCTCGCCACCACGCTGTTCGCAGGCGTGCAGCCCAGCTACGACAGCGCCTGGCTCGAATACGGCCAACTCGCCCTGTTCGCCCTGCTCTCCACCTGGGTCGTCACCGGCTTCCTGACCGGCGTGATGGGCTTCTGGGTCATGCTGCGGGGCGACGCGCACGCGCTGTCCGCCGCCAGCGTGCGCAACAACCCGTTGAACGCCGATGCACGCACGGCGATCATCATGCCGATCTGCAACGAGGACGTCTCCACCGTGTTCGCCGGCCTGCGCGCCACCTGCGAATCCGTGGCCGCCACGGGGCATGCCAAGACCTTCGACGTGTTCGTGCTGTCCGACAGCTACGACCCCAAAATCGCCGCCGCCGAACGCGCCGCATGGGAAGACCTGCGCGCCGCCCTGGCCGCCAACGGCAACCAGCCGCAGGTCGAGGTGTACTACCGCCTGCGCACCCGCCGCAGCCACCGCAAGGCCGGCAACGTGGCCGACTTCTGCCGCCGCTGGGGCAAGGACTACCGCTACATGGTCGTGCTCGACGCCGACAGCGTGATGAGCGGCGATTGCATCGTCTCCATGGCCAAGCTGATGGAAGCGCATCCCCGCGCCGGCATCATCCAGACCGCCACCCAGGCCATCGGCCACGTCACCCTGCACGCCCGTGCACAGCAGTTCGCCTCCCGCGTGACGGGCCGCCTGTTCACGCTGGGCATGCAGTTCTGGCAACTGGGCGAGTCCCACTACTGGGGCCACAACGCGATCATCCGCGTGCAGCCCTTCATGGAACACTGCGCGCTGGCCCCGATCAAGGGCACCGGCGGCATGAGCGGCGGCATCATGTCGCACGACTTCGTGGAAGCGGCCCTGATGCGCCGTGCCGGCTACCACGTGTGGCTGGTGTCCGACCTGGTCGGCAGCTACGAGCAACAACCGCCGGACCTGCTGTCCGAGCTGCAGCGTGACCGCCGCTGGTGCCAGGGCAACCTGCAGAACGCCCGCCTGATGGCCGAGCCCGGCATCCACCCCGTGCACCGCGCCATGTTCGTCACCGGCGCGATGGCCTACCTGTCGGCGCCCCTGTGGCTGGCCTTCATCACCTTCGGCACGGCCCTGTGGCTGGCCGGCGCCCGCCTGGTGTCCGACTGGAACATCCTGCCCAGCGAACTGATGGCGCTCTGGGCCTGGACGCTGTGCATGCTGTTCCTGCCCCGCGCCCTGGGCGTGGCAGCGATCTTCATGAAGGGCGAGCAAAAGCAGTACGGCGGCACCGCCAGCCTGATCAAGAGCGCCGGCCTGGAAAGCGTGCTGGCCATCCTGCAGGCCCCGATCCGCATGCTGGCCCATTCGCTGTTCGTGATCATCGCCCTCACCGGCCTGAAGCTGGAATGGAAATCGCCTCCCCGCGAAGCCAACGCCGTGCCCTGGAGCGACGCGGTTCGCCAGTTGGCCCCGATGACCGGCGTGATCGCCCTGCTGGGCCTGGGCGTGGCGCTGATCGACCCGAGCGCGCTGATCTGGCTCATGCCCGTCGGCCTGCCGCTGGCCCTGTCCATCCCGCTGGTGGTGGTTTCCAGCCAGATCGCCCTGGGCCGTGCCGTGCGGGCCCAGCGCCTGCTGCTGATCCCCGAAGAGGCATGGTCTCCGCCCGTCCTGCGCCGCGCATGGATGCATGCCACCCAGTTGAAGAACCGCCCCCTGCGTTCCGCAGCCCCGGTGCTGAAGGCGGCCTGAACGGCATCCACCTGCCAACGCGCGCCACCCACCGCGGCGCTTCAATGAAAAAGCCGACCCTCGGGTCGGCTTTTTCTATGGGAAGGTGAATGGTGACCGGGCCGGTGCGAGCGCGTGGCGATCGGCCAAGCTCGGAGATCGGGCTCCATCCACCAAGCGCAGGCGCCGACAGATCAAAGTCTTTTCGGGCTCCAGCGCATGATTCCCTAGGGCATATCGCTATATTTCTGATAGCAAACTGCCACCACCGGTGCCTGCGGTCCGCCCGGCACGGCGGGCGTAGGGGCTCGGGTCAGAACGGCAGCTTCGGCATCCCGCCGCCGCCCAGGCCCTTCATGCCGCCCATGCGCTTCATCATCTTCATGAGGCCGCCGCCCTTCATCTTCTTCATCATGCCCTGCATCTGATCGAACTCGTTCAGCAGGCGGTTCACCTCCTGCACATGCACACCGGAGCCGGCGGCGATGCGCTTCTTGCGCGTGGCCTTGATCAGCTCGGGCTTGCGGCGCTCCAGGGGCGTCATGCTCTGGATAATGCCTTCCTTGCGGCGGATGTCCTTCTCCGCCTTGTCCATGTCCACCTGGCCGGCCTTGGCGGAGAACTGGGCCGGCAGCTTGTCCATGAGGCTGGACAGGCCGCCCATCTGCTTCATCTGCTGCAGCTGCGACAGGAAGTCGTTCAGGTCGAAGCCGTCGCCGCTCTTGACCTTGGCCGCGAGCTTCTGCGCCGCCTCCATGTCCACGCCCGCGCTCACCTGCTCGACCAGCGCGACGATGTCGCCCATGCCGAGGATGCGGCCGGCATGGCGCTCGGCATCGAACACTTCCAGGCCGTCGATCTTCTCGGACACCCCGGCGAACTTGATGGGCGCACCGGTCACCTGGCGCACCGACAGCGCCGCGCCGCCGCGCGAGTCGCCGTCCAGCTTGGTCAGCACGATGCCGGTGAGCGGCAGCGCCTCCTTGAAGGCGCGGGCGGTGTTGATGGCGTCCTGCCCCTGCATGGCATCGACGACGAACAGCGTCTCGACCGGGTTCAGCGCAGCGTGCAGTTCCTTGATTTCGTTCATCAAGGCTTCGTCGATGGCCAGGCGCCCGGCCGTGTCCACCAGCAGCACGTCGAAGTAGTGCCGCTTGGCGTAGTCGATGGCCGCGCGGGCGATGTCCAGGGGTTTCTGGTCGGCCGTGCTCGGGAACCACTCGGCGCCGGCCTGCGCCGTCACCGTCTTGAGCTGCTCGATGGCGGCGGGCCGGTACACGTCGCCCGACACGGTGAGCACCTTCTTCTTGCGCTTTTCGATCAGGTGCTTGGCGAGCTTGGCGGTGGTGGTGGTCTTGCCAGCGCCCTGCAGGCCGGCCATCAGGATCACCGCGGGCGGCTGGGCCGCCAAGTTGATGTCGGCGATGCCCTCGCCCATGGTGGCCGCCAGTTCGCGGTTCACGATGGACACCAGCGTCTGCCCCGGCTTGAGGGAGCCCAGCACCTCCTGGCCCAGGGCCTTTTCCTTCACGCGGGCGATGAAGTCGCGCACCACCGGCAGGGCCACGTCGGCCTCCAGCAGCGCCATGCGCACTTCGCGCAGCATGTCCTGGACGTTGGATTCGGTGATGCGGGCCTGGCCGCGCATCTCCTTGACGAGTCGCGTGAGTTTTTCGGTAAGGGCGGAGGCCATAGGAGTGTTCCGGAAGTGCCCCTGTGCCTGGGCGGCTGGTGCCGCAGGCAGGTCCGCCGGGGGCGGGCGAAGGGCTAAACTGTGAGTCCATGATTTTACCCAGTGCGTCTCCCGTCAGCTGGCTGCTGGCCTTGTCCGCGGCGATGGCTTACGCCGCCCCCGCCGTGGCCGCCGCGCGGTTCGGCGGCAAAACGGGCCGCACCGCGCTCTGGGTCGCCTGGGGCCTGCACGCGGCCGTGCTGGCCTACAGCCTCCTCGGAGGCACGCCGCACTTCGGTTTCGCGCCCGCCCTCTCCATGACGGCATGGCTGGTCCTCACCGTGTATGCCGTCGAACGCCAGATGTTTCCCGAACTCCAGGCCCGCTGGCTGCTGGGCGCCCTGGGCTCCGTGGCGGTGGTGCTCGCGCTGCTGTTTCCGGGGCAGCCCCTGCACGTGAACGCATCCGCCTGGCTGCCGCTGCACCTGGCGCTGGGCATCGCGTCCTACGGGTTGTTCGCCGCCGCCGTGGTCCACGCCTGGCTCATGACCCGCGCGGAGCGCAAGATCCGCCAGGCCGCGGACCCGCACAGCGGCATTCCCCTGCTCACCCTGGAGCGCCTCACGTTCCGCTTCGTGATGGCCGGCTTCGTGCTCCTCACCGCCACGCTGGTGGCCGGCTGGCTGTTCGGCGAAACGCTGTACGGCCGGGCCTGGAACTGGGAGCACAAGACGGTGTTCTCGGTCCTGTCGTGGATCACGTTCGCGGTGCTGCTGATCGGGCGCGCGCGTTTCGGCTGGCGCGGGCGCAGCGCCGTGCGCGTGCTGTATGCCGGCGCGGGCCTGCTGCTGCTGGCCTACGTGGGCTCGCGCTTCGTGCTCGAAGTGGTCCTGGGACGCGCCGCATGAAATACCTCGTCCTGTTGGCGGTGCTGGTCATCGCGTTCGGCGTGTGGCGCAACCAGCGGCGCCGGGAGATGCCGCCGCCGACCTCGGCGCGCCCCGCCTTGCCGCAGGCCATGGTGTCCTGCGCCCGGTGCGGCATGCACATCCCCCGCTCCGAGGCGCTGACCGACGGCGGCGCGAGCTACTGCAGTCCCGAGCACCAGCGCCAAGGGCCGGCGTGAAAGGCCCCCGCCCGTGCCGGCCCTGAAACGCGCCAGCGCCCTGCTGTCGGCCGACGCCCCCTTCGCCCGGCTGTGGGGCAGCTTCCTGTCGGGCCGCATCATGGTGGCCGCCGCCCTGCTCTTGCTGCAGGGCCTGGGCGTGGCGCTGAACCAGTCCTACGAACCGCTGCTGCTGGGCATCTGCGCCGGCTACCTGGTGGCCACCGTGCTGCTGCTGGTGCTGGCCGGCAATGCGCCGCCCGGGCCCCATTCGTGGCTGCAGTGGATGTGCTCGATCGGCGTGGACCTGGCCTTGATCAGCACGCTGCAGATCCTGCACGTGGGCTCCATGAACTTCACGCCCCTGTTCGGCCTGCCCATCCTGATGGCCGGCGTGCTGGGCACGCTGACCCTGGCCCTGGGCACGACCGCGGCGGTGACGCTGCTGCTGCTGGCATGGGCCTGGTGGCTGGGCAGCAGCGGCGGCTCCGACGCCACGCAGCGCTATTTCCAGACGGCCCTCACCGGCACGGGCTACTTCATCGTCGCCTACCTGGTGCACCAGCTCGCCTCGCGCCTGAACCGGGAGCAGCAGCTGGCCCAGGCCAGCCAGATGGCAGCCAAGGTGCAGGAGCAGGTGAGCGCCCTGGTCATCCACAACCTGTCGGACGGCGTGCTGGTGCTGGACCAGCGCGACACCGTGCGCATCGCCAACCCCGCGGCGCTGCGGCTGCTGGGCACCAACGCCCGCCACGCCCTGCCGTTCTCCATGGCCCATTCCTCGCCCTGGAAGCCACTGCTGGCCATGGCGCGCCAGACCTTCCAGAAAGGCCAGCCGCAAAGCGCCGACGTGGACGTGCTGCACCCGGGGCAGAGCCCGCTGGCGCTGCACGTGCGGGCGTGGCTCACGTCGTCGCAGGAGATCGCGCGCGAGACCGGGGGCGAGCACCTGTGCGTGATGTTCCTGCACGACCTGCGCGAGATGGAGGCGCGCTTGCGCACCGAAAAGCTGGCCTCGATGGGCCGCATGTCGGCCGCCGTGGCCCATGAGATCCGCAACCCGCTCGCGGCCATCATGCAGGCCAATGCCCTGCTGGAAGAAGAACTGCACGAGCCCGGCCAGAAGCGCCTCGCCCACATGGTGCAGCAGAACGCCGAGCGGCTGGCCCGCATCGCGGAGGAGGTGCTGGACATCGCCCGGGTGCAGCACCAGATCAGCCACGCCCCCGCTTCCACCGTCGTGCTGTGCGATGCGGTCGCGCAGGTCTGGAGCGACTGGCAGGCGCAGGACCCGGGCAAGCGCCGGGCCCAGCTCGCGCTGGAGGCGAACCGCGCGCCCGTGGAGTTCGATGCCGAACACCTGCGCCGCGTGCTCGTCAACCTGCTCGACAACGCGCTGCGCTACATGGGCGGCGAGCCCGACTCGCTCTACGTGGCCACCTATGTCGGCGCGGCCGGCGCCGTGGCGCTGCAGGTGTGGAGCGACGGCGCGCCGCTGGACAAGACCGTGGAGCGCCACCTGTTCGAGCCCTTCTTTTCCTCGGAAAGCCGCTCCAGCGGGCTGGGCCTCTATATCTGCCGCGAGCTGTGCCAGCGGCACGGCGCGTCGATCGGCTACCAGCGCCTCACCCGCAACCTGCCGCGCGGTGCGGTCGGCGGCAACGCGTTCACGGTCGTGTTCCGCAAGAACGCCCGGCCGCAGGACCCGAACACCACGCTGTTTGACACAATCGTCGTCTGACCCTGCCCGCACCTGTCCATGAACGCCAACGCCGCCACGATCCTCGTCGTCGATGACGAACCCGACCTGCGCACCCTGTACGAGCTGACGCTGCTGCGCGAGGGCTACCGGGTCGAGACGGCAGGCAACCTGCAGGAGGCCCGCCAGCAGCTGCAAGCCCGCAAGTTCGACGCCGTGATCACCGACATGCGCCTGCCGGACGGCTTCGGCATGGAACTGCTGCACGAGCTGCGCGACCAGCAGCGGCGCGAGCGCTGCGTGGTCATGACGGCCTATGGCTCGGCCGAGAACGCGGTGGAGGCCCTGCGCTCGGGCGCCTTCGACTACCTCACCAAGCCGGTGGACCTCAAGCAGTTCCGCTCGGTCGTCGCATCGGCGGTCCAGGGCACGGGCGGCGTGCCGCCGCCCCGCTCGGCCCGCCCCGGCACCGCGCTGCGCGCCCCGCAAGAGGCCGTGGCCGGCGGCACCACGCTGTCGCTGGACCGGCTGGTGGGTGAGTCCGAGGCCATGCGCAACGTCAAGCAGCGCATCGCCAAGGTGGCGCGCAGCATGGCGCCCGTGCTCATCCGCGGCGAATCCGGCACCGGCAAGGAGCTGGTGGCGCGCGCGCTGCATGCCAGCAGCCAGCGCGCGGACGGACCGCTGGTCGCCGTCAACTGCGGCGCCATTCCGGAAAACCTGCTCGAAGCCGAGTTCTTCGGTGCGCGCAAGGGCTCGTACACCGGTGCCACGCAGGACCGCGACGGCTACTTCCAGGCGGCGCGCGGCGGCACGCTGTTCCTGGACGAGATCGGCGACCTGCCGCTGGCGATGCAGTCCAAACTGCTGCGCGCCATCCAGGAACGCAGCGTGCGGGCGCTGGGCTCCACGGGGGAAGAGACCGTGGACGTGCGCATCGTCAGCGCCACCCACCGCGACCTGTCGGCCGATGTGCAGTCCGGCCGGTTTCGCCAGGATCTGTATTACCGCCTCAACGTGATCGAAGTGGTCATCCCGCCGCTGCGGGAACGCCGCGAAGACCTGCCCGCCCTGTGCGCCACGCTGCTGGCGCGCATCGCGCAGGAATCGGGCGCGCCGGTGCCGCCCCTCACGCAGAACGCGCTCGACCGCATCGCCATGCACCCGCTGACCGGCAACGTGCGCGAGCTGGAAAATCTGCTGCACCGCGCCGTCGCCCTGAGCGATGGAGAAGAGCTGCACGTGGAGCCCCCGCATGCCTCGGCCGCCGATGCCGCGCGCGCCGATGCGGGCGCATCGCCCGCCCCCGGGGGGGATCCGCCCGGCAACGGCACACCGCGCAGCGCCAACCCGGCCGCCTCCGTGCCCTTGCCGAGCGACCTGCAGGCCTGGCTGGACCAGCAAGAGCGCGAGATTCTGGTGCGGGCCCTGCGGGATACCGGCTTCAACCGCACCGCCACCGCGGCGCGGCTGGGCATCAGCCTGCGGCAGATCCGCTACCGCATCGCCCGCCTGGACATTGCCGCGCCCAACGACAGCGACGCGAATGACGACAGCGAATGAGGCACCGCACCCCGGCCCAGTGCCCTGCCCGGAGGCGGGGGGCAGGCCGGTGTGGGACGGCGGCTGGTACCGGGACGCCACGCGCGAGCCCTCGCCCAACTTCGGCCCCCGCCCCGCCCAGGCGGTCATCGATCTCATCGTCGTGCATTCGATCAGCCTGCCCCCCGGCGAATACGGCGGCGGGCAGGTGCACCGGCTTTTCACCAACACCCTCGACTGGGATGCGCACCCCTACTACGCCGGCATCCGCGGGCTGCAGGTGTCGGCCCACTTTTTCATCGAGCGCGACGGCCGGCTCTGGCAATTTGTGGACTGCGATCTGCGGGCCTGGCATGCCGGGCCGTCGAGCTATCGGGGCCGCGCCAACTGCAACGATGACTCGATCGGCATCGAGTTGGAAGGGCTGGAGGGCCAGACCTTCGAGCCCGCCCAATACGCCACCCTGGCGCGGCTTTGCGCCGACCTGCCGCTGCGCTACCCCATCGCCCACGTGGCAGGCCACGAAGATGTGGCCCCCGGCAGAAAACAGGACCCGGGGCCGGGCTTCGACTGGCAGCGGCTTCGAGCGGACCTGCCTTGGCCACCCGCCGTGTTTCCACGGAAGTCAACCCGACCACCGCCATAATTGAGGGTTTTCCCCAACCCTCTGCACGCGGGACGCCAAACCGCGACACTCTGGGCCCGCTGCCCTCCCGCCATGGAAGACAGCGCCCACGCGGCTCCTGAAGTCAAAACGCCCGGCGTCCTGCGCCAGACCACGTTTTCCCGTCCCCCAACCGCATCCACACGGCCTTTGCGCCATGCCTCGGTCACGGCTTCCAGGCCATGGAAACAGCATGTTTCCAGAATCCGGAGCAGAGGGCGCTGTACACTACCGGTAGTGTCTTGCTACCATTGCACACCCTAGATATAGCGTGTGGGCCAGCACCCAACCCCCACCCCGTTCTCCGCTTTGGCGCCGCCTTACGGCCCGCCAGATCCGCCTTTTCCGACAGCTCCCAAAGGACCTTTCATGCAAGCTGCGCTAAACCCTTCATCCACCACCAATGCAACGGGGCAGGCCCCCACTGCCGCAGACGAATCGCCGGCGGCGCAGCCCGGCAGCGACCTGCTGACGCACTACCAGATCATTCGCCGCAACGGCGCGGTGGTGCCGTTCGAACCGCAGAAGATCGCAGTGGCCCTGATGAAGGCGTTTCTCGCCGTGCACGGCACCCAGGGTGCCGCTTCGGCCAGCGTGCGCGAAGTCGTGGACACGCTGACCCAGAACGTGGTGCGCGCCCTCATGCGCTCGCGCCCGGGCGGCGGCACGTTCCACATCGAGGACGTCCAGGACCAGGTCGAACTGGGCCTGATGCGCGGCGGCCACCACGAGGTCGCGCGCGCCTACGTGCTGTACCGCGAGCGCCGCTCGCAGGAGCGCGCCCACCAGCAGGAGCAGCGCACCCCCGCCGTGCCTACCCTGCACGTGATCGACCATGGCCAGCGCGTGCCCCTCGATGAAGCGCGCATGCTGAGCCTCATCCAGGCCGCCTGCTCCAACCTGGGCGCCGACATCCAGGCCGCGCCCATCGTGGCCGAAACCATGCGCAACCTGTACGACGGCGTGCCCATGGACGAGGTGTACAAGGCCTCCATCCTGGCCGCCCGCACCCTGATCGAGAAAGACCCCGACTACACCTACGCCACCGCCCGCCTGCTGCTGCACACCATAGTGCGCGAGGTGCTGGGCCGCGACGTGGCGCCCGGCGAAATGGGCGCCGCCTACGCGAACTACTTCCCCGTGTTCATCCAGAAGGGCGTGGACAACGACCTGCTGGACCCCCGCCTGCTCGAGTACGACCTGCAAAAGCTCGGCGCCGCACTGAAGTTCGAGCGCGACCAGCAGTTCGACTACCTGGGCCTGCAGACGCTGTACGACCGCTACTTCCTGCACGTGCGCAAGAGCCGCATCGAACTGCCCCAGGCGTTCTTCATGCGCGTGGCCATGGGCCTGGCGCTCAAGGAAGACAACCGCGAAGCGCGCGCCATCGAGTTCTACGAGGTGCTCTCGTCGTTCGACTTCATGTCCAGCACCCCCACGCTGTTCAACAGCGGCACGCTGCGCTCGCAGCTGTCGTCGTGCTATCTGACCACCGTGCCCGACGACCTGGATGGCATCTACGAGTCGATCAAGGAAAACGCGCTGCTGTCCAAGTTCGCCGGCGGCCTGGGCAACGACTGGACCCGCGTGCGCGCACTGGGTTCGCACATCAAGGGCACCAATGGCGAATCGCAGGGCGTGGTGCCGTTCCTCAAGGTGGTGAACGACACCGCCGTGGCCGTGAACCAGGGCGGCAAGCGCAAGGGCGCCGTCTGCACGTACCTCGAAACCTGGCATCTGGACATCGAGGAGTTCCTGGAGCTGCGCAAGAACACCGGCGACGACCGCCGCCGCACGCACGACATGAACACGGCCAACTGGATTCCCGACCTGTTCATGCGCCGCGTGATGGAAAAGGGCACCTGGACCCTGTTCTCGCCCTCCAACGTGCCCGACCTGCACGACCTGTTCGGCACCGACTTCGAAAAGGCCTACGTGGCCTATGAAGAGAAGGCCGCGCGCGGCGAGATCAAGCCCTCGCGCACGCTGCAGGCGACCGACCTGTGGCGCAAGATCCTGACCATGCTGTTCGAGACCGGCCACCCCTGGATCACGTTCAAGGATGCCTGCAACGTGCGCTCGCCCCAGCAGCACGCCGGCGTGGTGCACTCGTCCAACCTGTGCACCGAGATCACGCTGAACACCAGCGACACCGAAACCGCGGTCTGCAACCTCGGCTCGGTCAACCTGCTGCGCCATCTGAAGGACGGCCCGAACGGCCGCGAGCTCGACCACGTCAAGCTGCGCAAGACCATCTCCACGGCCATGCGCATGCTCGACAACGTGATCGACATCAACTACTACGCCGTCGAGAAGGCCCGCGCCTCCAACATGCGCCACCGCCCCGTGGGCCTGGGCATCATGGCCTTCCAGGACAGCCTGTATGAACTGCGCATTCCCTACGCGTCGCAGGCCGCGGTCGAGTTCGCCGACCAATCCATGGAAGCCATCTGCTACTACGCCTACTGGGCTTCGACCGATTTGGCCAAGGAGCGCGGCCACTACGAAAGCTACAAGGGCTCGCTGTGGGACCGCGGGATCCTGCCGTTCGACACGCTCGAACTGCTGAAGAATGCCCGCGGCGGTTTCGTGGAAGTGGACCGCTCGTCCTCGCTGGACTGGGATGCGCTGCGCAAGAAGATCGCGCAGGACGGCATGCGCAACTCCAACTGCGTGGCCATCGCGCCCACCGCCACCATCTCCAACATCGTCGGTGTCGATGCGTCCATCGAGCCCTCGTTCGGCAACCTCTCGGTCAAGTCGAACCTGTCGGGCGAGTTCACCGTCATCAACGGCTACCTGGTGCGCGACCTCAAGCGCCTGGGCCTTTGGGACGACGTGATGGTCATGGACCTCAAGCACTTCAAGGGTTCGCTGCACTCCATCGACCGCGTGCCGCAGGACGTCAAGGCGCTGTACTCCACGGCCTTCGAGGTCGAGCCGTCGTGGCTCGTCGAGGCCGCATCGCGCCGCCAGAAATGGATCGACCAGGCGCAGAGCCTGAACATCTACATGGCGGGCGCATCGGGCAAGAAGCTCGACGACACCTACAAGCTCGCCTGGGTGCGCGGCCTCAAGACCACGTATTACCTGCGCACGCAAAGCGCCACGCACGTCGAGATGAGCACCGTGAACACACGCCAGCTCAACGCCGTGTCGTCGGGCACCGACGGCGGCGGCGCACAGGCCGGATCCAAGCCCAGCGCGCTCGAAGCCGCTGCGGCCGCAGCACAGGCACAGGCCGCGGCATTGCCCGCGACCGACGTGAAGTTCTGCGCGATTGACGACCCGACCTGCGAAGCCTGCCAGTGATGCGCACGCCATGCGCGGCACCCTGATCGATCAGGGTGCCGCGCATGTGCAGTGAAGCAACAAAAACATGGCTGCATCACGCTCCAGCGCTTTTAATTTTGCAGCGCTGCTTTCATAATCCGACCATTGGAAAACCTATGCTGACCTGGGACGAAGAAGTCAAGCCCTCATCGCAGAAACTCTTGGACGGCGGTCTGCAAAACAACCGCCCGGCGGAGTCGCCGTCCGCGCTTTCGCAAGCCGCTGCGGCACCCGCCGAAAGCCTGCCCACCGGCAGCACGCCCACCCCCTCTGCCCCGCCCGCCGACACCGTGCATCGCCGCGTGAATGCCGCAGACAAGCGCATCATCAACGGCCAGACCGACGTCAATCAGCTGGTGCCCTTCAAGTACAAGTGGGCCTGGGAAAAATACCTCGCCACCTGCGCCAACCACTGGATGCCGCAAGAGGTGAACATGACGCGCGACATCGCGTTGTGGAAAGACCCGAACGGCCTGACCGAAGACGAGCGCCGCATCATCAAGCGCAACCTCGGCTTCTTCGTGACCGCCGATTCGCTGGCCGCCAACAACATCGTGCTGGGCACGTACCGCCACATCACCGCGCCCGAATGCCGCCAGTTCCTGCTGCGCCAGGCCTTCGAGGAAGCGATCCACACGCACGCCTACCAGTACATCGTCGAATCGCTCGGCCTGGACGAGAGCGAGATCTTCAACGCGTACAACGAAGTCGCCTCCATCCGCAACAAGGACGAGTTCCTGATCCCCTTCATCGAGGCGATCATGGACCCCAACTTCAAGACCGGCACGCCCGAGACCGACCAGACGCTGCTCAAGTCGCTGATCGTGTTCGCCTGCCTGATGGAAGGCCTGTTCTTCTACGTCGGCTTCACGCAGATCCTCGCGCTCGGCCGCCAGAACAAGATGACCGGTGCCGCCGAGCAGTACCAGTACATCCTGCGCGACGAATCGATGCACTGCAACTTCGGCATCGACCTGATCAACCAGCTCAAGCTGGAGAACCCGCACCTGTGGACCGCGGAGTTCAAGGAAGAGATCAACGGCCTGTTCATGAAGGCCGTCGAGCTCGAGTACCAGTACGCCGAAGACACCATGCCACGCGGCGTGCTGGGCATGAACGCCTCCATGTTCAAGGGCTACCTGCGCTACATCGCCAACCGCCGCGCCACGCAGATCGGCCTGGAGGCGCTGTTCCCCAACGAAGAAAACCCCTTCCCCTGGATGAGCGAGATGATCGACCTCAAGAAGGAGCGCAACTTCTTCGAGACCCGCGTCATCGAGTACCAGTCCGGCGGTGCACTGTCCTGGGATTAGCCTCCCGACACATTCCAGGCCATGCATTTTCATTCCACGTCCCTCACCGGCAGCGCTGCGAAGCCCTGCCGTGCGGGGCGTTCCCGTGTTCATGGCGATGGGACTCGTCCCATCGCCATGGATCGCTCCATGTCCAATGCAGGCGTGGAGTGCTCTTTGCAAATTGACCCAAGGAGAAAATGATGGCAACTGCGAAAAAGACCGCCGCCAAGAAGGCAGCACCCGCGAAGAAAGCCGCCGCCCCCGCCAAGAAGGCTGTGGTAGCGAAGAAGGCCGCCGCTCCGGCGAAGAAGGCAGCGCCCGCCAAGAAGGCCGCCGCCCCCGCCAAGAAGGTAACGGCTGCGAAGAAGGCAGCAGCACCGGCCAAGAAGGCCGCCGCTCCAGCGAAGAAGGCAGCGCCCGCCAAGAAGGCCGCGGCCCCCGCCAAGAAGGTGACGGCTGCGAAGAAGGCAGCAGCGCCGGCCAAGAAGGCCGCTGCTCCGGCCAAGAAAGCCGCAGCGCCAGCGAAGAAGGCAACGGCCGTGAAGAAGTCGGCTGCACCGGCCAAGAAGGCGGCTGCACCAGCGGCCAAGAAGGCCAGCGCCAAGCCAGCGACCGCGACCAAGAAGGCCGTGACGTCGGCGAAGAAGACCTCGGCCGCACCTGCTGCCAAGAAGCCTGCCGCAGCACCGGCCGCCAAGAAGGCCGCCGCGCCCAAGAAAGCCGCCAAGGCCCCTGCGCCCGCGCCTGCAGCCCAGACCACGCTGAACCCCCAAGCCGCCTGGCCCTTCCCCACGGGTGGCAAGCCGTAAGGCCCACGTCCACGGGAAGTCCCGCCAACCCGGTGCCCTGCACCGGGTTTTTTTATGCCTGCTGCACACGCATCGTGCCGCGGCAGGCCTGTGCCCTCGGCTTACTCGGGATGGAAGTCGAGCACGTAGTTCTGCGGCCCGCGCTGCGCGATCTTGAGCGCGCCCATGCGGTTGCCCAGCGCGGCGCAGCGCACCAGAGGCCAGTCCCGCTCCAGGCCGAAAAGCAGCGCGCCCCGCCAGGCGTCACCGCAGCCGGTGGGGTCCACCACCTCGGCCGGCGCCGCGACCGGCACGTTGGTGCGCTCGCCGTTCTCCCAGACGTCGCAGCCCTCGGCGCCCAGCGTGACGACAAGGCCGCGCACCTTGCGGGAGATGTCCTGCAGGCTCCAGCCCGTGCGCTCGCACAGCATGCGGCCTTCGTAGTCGTTCACGGTAATCCACGTGGCCTGCTCGATGAACTGCGCCAGTTCCTGGCCGTTGAACATGGGCAGGCCCTGGCCCGGATCGAACACGAACGGAATGCCCGCCTCGACCAGTTGCGCGGCGTGCTGCAGCATGGCGTCGCGGCCATCGGGCGCGATGATGGCCAGGCGCACGTCAGGCTCGGCCACGATGCGCGAGCGGTGGGCCTGCATCATGGCACCGGGGTGGAAGGCCGTGATCTGGTTGTTGTCGCGGTCGGTCATGATCATCGCCTGGGCCGTGTAGAGGTCATCCACCTGTCCCACGTGGCGCGTGTCGATGGCCAGGCTGCGCAGGCGCTCCTGATAGCCTGCGCCGTCGCTGCCCAGCATGGCCATGGGCACCGGATCGCCGCCCAGCAGCTTCAGGCTGTAGGCGATGTTGCCGGCGCAGCCGCCGAAGTCCCGGCGCAGGGAAGGCACGAGGAACGAGACGTTCAGAATGTGCAACTGGTCCGGCAGTATCTGCTCGGCGAAGCGGCCCTCGAAAGTCATGATGGTGTCGAACGCCAGGGAACCGCAAATCAAGGCAGCCATAACAAATCCGGTGAAGAAGAAAAGATCCGAAGATCAGGGATAGAAAGCCAGAACACGGTAGCCGGAGACGCGCGCGCCGCCCGTGGCCACCACCATGGGCAAGGTGCCGCTCCATTCGCCGCCGGGCGCGATCTCCGCGGGAGCCCCCATGTCCTGGGGCTGCAGCACGCGGCGCAGCACCGGCCGGTCCTGCGTGTCGGTCAGCGTGAGCTCCACCGACGGCATGGCCACGGCAAAGCCGGCACGGCTCTTGATGGACAAGGCCAGCTGGTACGAGTCGCCCCGTCCCTTGTTGAAGGACGAGCTGTCGATCACCACTTCGGTGATGCGGCGCGGGGCGGCGATAGTGCATTGCAGCGGCACGCACAGCGCCTGGAGGATGGGCCGCGCACCGGGGTACTGCGATGCCAGCCGGTCGCGCTCCTGCACTGCCATCTGCAGGCCAAGGCCTGCGGCCAGGGCCATCAGCAGCACGGCCAGGCCGGCCCGCACCGCCGGCTTGCCCCAAAAGGCCTTGCGGCGCGCGGCGCGCATGAAGCCCGGCTCATCGGCGGCCGTGGCATGCACCGCATCGTCGTCTTCGTCATCGTCTTTCGCAGGCGAGTGCAGCGGCGGGCGGTGAACGGAAGGCTGCGCACCGGCCAGGGCCGCGGAGGCGATGGCCGCTTCTGCCGGCAACGCCACCACGCCCTCCAGCCCACCACCGGCCTGCGTGGCAATGGCCACCGGATCGGTGTCGGCATCGATGGCTTCCAGGGCCATGTCCATGGCCACCGCCTTGGCGATGGCATCGTCGGTCGAAGCCTGCCGCCCGTGGCCATCCGGCACATCGGCGGCGGCGAGCAGCGGCCCATCGTCCAGATCCTCGGGCCATTCGGAATCGCGCAACTCGGCGAAGGGCAGTTCATAGCCCGCTGGCTCCGGTGGCGGTGCGCTGTGCGCGCGCCCTGCCACAGCCGCTTCATCCTGCGGGGGTGTCGAGGCGGCGGGCACCGCACCGATGGGCCGTTCAGCGGCAGCCACCGATCCCGGCAAGGCCCATCCCGATGGCAGTGGAGGTAGAACGGGCTTGGCCGGCGCGGCAGTGGAATCCGTCGCGCTCGAGCGGGTTCGCCAAACCAGCGGAGACGCAGGCTCCAGGCTCCAGTCGGCGGGCGGCTCCACGCCCGGCGACGCCAGCGGCCGCGCCGTGAGATAGCTCGGCACCGGCGGCGGCTCCGGCACCTCCAGTGGCGCGGGCGGGGCGGGGTCGTCCATCGGCAGCGGTGCGGTTGGCGCTGGCGTTGGGGGGAATGAAGAATGTGGCGGTGCCGGGGCCACAGAGGCGGTGGGCCCGCGTGGCACGCCGGGCGCGGGCGCTGTTGGAGAGGGTTGCGGCACGCTCGCCGCGCCAGCCCCCCAGGCCCGTTCGGCAGGCGCCGGCGGCCGCACGGCCGCGCGCGGAGCTTCGGGAATGGCCATCTCCGGCAGCAGGTCCTGCGACGCCGAGCGCACCAGATGGGCCGCCGCATCGAAGACTTCCTTGCACTGCCCGCACCGCACCCACCCATCGGAGATGCGCAACTGGTCCGCGACGACCTTGAAGGTCGTGCCGCAGGCGGGGCAGCGTGTGATCTGGCTCATCGGCTCGGGATTGTAGGTGGGCGCCATGCCCGCCCGAAGGGCGGCACGGCCCTGCCCATCAACGCGCGGCCACCATCAGGATCCAGCCCTCCTGCGTGTCGACCACCTCCAGGGGCAGCCACGGCGCATAGGCCTCTTTCAGCTCGTCGGCCTGGCGCTCCAGGATGCCGGCCAGCACCAGATGGCCGCCCGCCGCCACATGCGCGCACAGCAGCGGCGCCAGCACCTTGAGGGGCGTGGCGAGGATGTTGGCCAGCACCGTCTGGTAGGTGCCGCTGGCCTGGTCGGGCAGGCCGGCCTTCAGCGCCACGCCGTTGGCCTCGGCGTTCAGCCGCGTGGACTCCACGGCCGCCGGATCGATGTCCACGGCATCGACATCCGTCGCACCGAACTTGGCGGTGCCGATGGCCAGGATGCCGGAGCCGCAGCCATAGTCGAGCACGCGGCCCAGCGGGTTGCCGCTGGCGCCGTGCGGCGCGCCGTTCGCCGCGATCCACCGCAGGCACATGCGCGTGGTGGGGTGCGTGCCGGTGCCGAACGCCAGGCCGGGATCGAGCCGGATGCTGCGGGTGGCCTGGGCTGGCAACTCGTGCCAGGTGGGCACGATCCAAAAATCCGGCGTGATGTCCACCGGTGCGAACTGCGATTGCGTGAGGCGCACCCAGTCCTGCTCGGGCACGGTGGCCACGCCCAGCACGCGGCAGCCCTCGAAGAAGTCCTGCACCTCCAGCAAGGCCCGCGCCTCCTGCGCTTCGGCTTCGTTCTGGAACAGCGCCACCACCCGGCTGCGTTGCCAGCCGTCCTTGGGCGGCGGCATGCCGGGCTCGCCGAACAGCGCCTGCTCGGCATCGGTCTGCGCGTCGGCATCCTCGACCGACACGCTCAGCGCCTGCAGCGCATCGAGCGCATCGCTCAGGGACTCGACCCGGTCTTCGGGGCACATCAGGCTCAGCTCAAACATGGGAGACCTCCGGGAGAAAACGAAAATGCTGGCACCCGTTGCCAGGTGCCAGCATGCAAAACCACCACGCGCAGCGATCTCAGCGCTTGTGCTGCGACAGCCACTCTTCCAGGTAATGGATGTTGGTGCCGCCCGCCACGAACTTGGCGTCCACCATCAGCTCGCGGTGCAGCGGCACGTTGGTGTTGATGCCCTCGATCACGGTCTCGGACAGCGCCGTGCGCATGCGGGCCAGCGCCTGCTCGCGCGTGTCGCCGTGCACGATGATCTTGCCGATCATCGAGTCGTAGTTCGGAGGCACGTAGTAGTTGGTGTAGGCGTGCGAATCCACGCGCACGCCCGGGCCGCCCGGCGCATGCCACATGGTGATGCGGCCTGGCGAGGGGATGAACTTGTACGGGTCCTCGGCGTTCACGCGGCATTCGATGGCGTGGCCGCGGATCTCGATCTGGCGCTGGGTGAAGGGCAGCTTCTCGCCGGCGGCGACCATGATCTGCGTCTTCACGATGTCCACGCCCGTGATCCATTCGGTCACCGGGTGCTCCACCTGCACGCGGGTGTTCATCTCGATGAAGTAGAACTCACCGTTTTCATACAGGAACTCGAAAGTGCCCGCACCGCGGTAGCCGATCTTCTTGCAGGCGGCCACGCAACGCTCGCCGATCTTCTCGATCAGCTTGCGCGGGATGCCGGGCGCCGGCGCCTCCTCGATCACCTTCTGGTGGCGGCGCTGCATGGAACAGTCGCGCTCGCCCAGATAGACCGCATTGCGGTGCTTGTCCGCGAGGATCTGAATCTCGATGTGGCGCGGGTTCTGGAGGAACTTCTCCATGTACACGGCCGGATTGCCGAACGCCGCGCCGGCCTCGGCCTTGGTCATCTGCACCGCGTTGACGAGCGCCGCCTCGGTGTGCACCACGCGCATGCCGCGCCCGCCGCCGCCGCCTGCGGCCTTGATGATGACGGGGTAGCCCACCGCCTTGGCGATGCGGCGGATCTGCACCGGGTCTTCCGGCAGCTCGCCTTCGGAGCCCGGCACGCAGGGCACGCCCGCGCGGATCATGGCCTGCTTGGCCGAAACCTTGTCGCCCATGGTGCGGATCGACTCGGGCGTGGGGCCGATGAACTGGAAGCCGCTCTTTTCCACCCGCTCGGCGAAGTCGGCGTTCTCGGACAGGAAGCCGTAGCCGGGGTGGATGGCCTCCGCATCGGTCACCTCGGCGGCCGAGATGATGGCGGGCATGTTGAGGTAGGACAGCGGCGAGGGCGCGGGGCCGATGCACACCGCCTCTTCGGCCAGCTTCACGTACTTGGCATCGCGATCCGCCTCGGAATACACCATGACGGCCTTGACGCCGAGTTCACGGCAGGCGCGCTGGATGCGCAATGCGATTTCGCCGCGATTGGCAACGAGGATTTTCTTAAACATAGGTTTCTTCGCGGCTCATCACCCATGCGCGGGCGCATGCGAGTGCGGTTGGCGTGGCCTTGCCCGGGGCAAGACGGCCGGCACCGGCGACGAGGATTTTCTGAAACATGGACGTTCCCTGGCACCCGGCAACGAGGCCGGCGCGCCCGACAAGGACCGAGGAAGACATGCGCAATTTATTCGATCACGAACAGGGGCTGCCCGTATTCCACCGCCTGGCCGTTCTCCCCCAGGATGCGGGTGACGATGCCGGACTTGTCGGCCTCGATCTCGTTGAGGATCTTCATGGCCTCGATGATGCAGATCGTCTCGCCTTCCTTGACCTGGCTTCCCACCTCGACGAACGACTTGGCGCCCGGGCTGGAAGCGCGGTAGAACGTGCCCACCATGGGCGATTTCACGATGTGGCCGGTCGGGGCGGCGGGTGCAGGCAACTCGGCCACGGGGGCTGCGGCCGCCGCTGCGGGGGCCGGGGCCTGCTGGGCGGGTGCGGCCACATATTGCTGGACCACCGCACCGCCGCTCTTGACGATGCGGACCTTGCCTTCTGCCTCGGTGATCTCGAGTTCTGACACATTCGACTCGGACACGAGGTCGATCAAAGTCTTGAGTTTTCGCAAATCCATGGGAACTCCAACGCCAAAAACAAAATAGGGCGCGAATTTACCCTAAATTCAACCTATGGCCGGTATTTGGGCGCAAATTCATTGATCTTCGCGGTGGATTGCAGCGCCCTATCCCAGAGAAGCCCATTGGGTGAGGTCTTGCGCGGTGACCTGGCCCATTTTACGGTGCACGATGCTGCCATCTGCGCCCATCACCACGCTGAAAGGCAGGCCTCCGGTGAGATTGCCCAGCGAACGGCCCAGTTCGGTGCCCGAAAGCCCCGCCAGTCCCACCGGGAAATCCAGCGGCAGGCGCCCCAGGAACTGCCGCACGGACGAGGGCTGGTCAATCGCCAGGCCCACGACTTGCCAGCCTTTGGCGGCATGTTCCCGGTAGAAGGCATTCAAAAGCGGCAGCTCGTCCACGCAGGGCGGGCACCACGTGGCCCAGAAGTTCACCAGCAGCGGCTTGCCGCGAAAACGCGCCATCGCCACGGGCGCACCGCCCGAGGGCGCCTCGAACTGCTGGGCCCACAGGGCGGCTTCGGCGCCAGACAGCACCGCGTGCGGCTGGAACCGCCACCACGCCAGCCCTGCGCCGCCCAGCCCGGCGGCGGCGGCCACGCCGGCATACGCCATCAGCCTGCGACGCGAAGCCTGGGGCGCAGCATCGGACCCGGCCGCGGGGGCCGGGCGGGGGGCGGGTGGGGACATAGGGGTGCCCGTATCGGAGGGCGGTGACACATTCATTCGGGAGGGCTTTCCAACAGCTTGCGCACGGCGCGAATGTCTCCGCGCGGTGCCCGGCCCCGCGCATCGGGGCGCAATGCGCCGCGCAGGTCATCCAGGTCATAGATCAAAAGGTGCACGCCGATCATCTCTCCCAGCACCGGCGAATGGCTGGAGAGGCTCAACGCCTCGACCGACTCGCCATGGAAGCCGGTGACGGTGCGCGGCTCGTAGTCCACATGGTGGTCGATCAGCGCGATCTCGGCGGATTTGCAGTCGTCGCAGAACAACTGCAGATAAATGTCGGACAGCCGGGTCGCCGTGCCATGCCACACCGCTCCGCCCAGGTGCGGGCGAAACGTCTCCATGCGCTCCATCCAGATCAGCGCCAGCTGCCGCAGCGCGAGCAATTCCTGGGGCTGGGTGTCGGCACAGAACAGGCCGATGTACTCACGCACCGCGTCCTCGACCAGATCGTTGTCGGGCAGCGGTGTGCGGGTGGGCAGGCCCAGTTGGCGAACGGCCCGGCGTTTGGCCGGGCCCCATTCCAGGCCTTCTTCGACGACCATGCGGGCCGCGGCGTTGGCGATCTCGGTGGCGAGGGCGTTTGGCATGGCGGCGATCGGGTGGGGGGAAGGGTCCATTGTGGCCTCAATGCAAGAAGGCGGCCCGGGAAAACGCCCGCATCCGGCAGGGGCATGGTGCACCCCATTGTGGACCTTGCTATTGAAAATGTAGCTATCAAGGCAAGAGGGATCTGCGCGGGCGGCCCTGCAACCCTGGAACCTTAGAATCTGCGCCCATGCATATTCACATTCTGGGCATCTGCGGCACGTTCATGGGGGGCCTGGCGGCACTGGCGCGCGAAGCAGGCCACAAGGTCACCGGCTGCGACGCCGGCGTGTATCCCCCGATGAGCGACCAGTTGCGCGCCTTGGGGATCGAACTGATCGAAGGCTACGGCGCGGACCAGATGGCGCTGGCGCCCGATGTATTCGTGATCGGCAACGTGGTCAGCCGGGCGCGCCTGCCCGACGGCACGCCGAAATTCCCCCTGATGGAGGCCATCCTCGACGCTGGCGCCGCCTACATCAGCGGCCCCCAGTGGCTTGCCGAGCACGTGCTGCAGGGTCGGCACGTGCTGGCCGTGGCGGGCACCCACGGCAAGACGACCACCACGTCGATGCTGGCCTGGGTTCTGGAATGCGCGGGCCTGCAGCCCGGCTTCCTGGTGGGCGGCGTGCCGCTGGATTTCGGCGTCTCGGCCCGGCTGGGCGCCGCGCGCCGTCCGGTGGCCGGCCCGGGCGTGGCGGGCGATGCGCCCGTGTTCGTGATCGAGGCGGACGAATACGACACCGCGTTCTTCGACAAGCGCAGCAAGTTCGTGCACTACCGCCCCCGCACCGCGGTGCTGAACAACCTGGAATTCGACCACGCGGACATCTTCGACGACCTGCCGGCCATCGAGCGGCAGTTCCACCACCTGGTGCGCACCGTGCCGCCGTCGGGCCGCGTGGTGGTCAATGGGCTGGAGGAAAGCCTGGCCCGCGTGCTGCATGCCGGCTGCTGGAGCGAGGTGGCGAGCTTCGGCGCGCTGGTGAGCGACTTCACGGCCCAGGGCGAGCCGCACGCCTTCGATGTGCTCCACCAGGGCCGGACCGTGGCCCGCGTGGAATGGGCGCTGACCGGGGTGCACAACCAGTTGAATGCGCTGGCCGCCATCGCCGCCGCCCACCACGTGGGCGTGGCGCCGGCAGAGGCCGGCCGTGCACTGGCGCGGTTCCAGAACGTGAAGCGGCGCATGGAACTGCGCGGCACCGTGCGCGGCATTGCGGTGTACGACGACTTCGCCCACCACCCGACCGCCCTGCGCACCACGCTGGACGGCCTGCGCCGCAGCGTGGGCCCGGCGGCGCGCATCCTCGCGGCATTCGAGCCGCGCAGCAACACCATGAAGCTGGGCACCATGAAATCGCAGCTGCCCTGGGCGCTGGAGCCGGCCGACCTAGCGTTCTGCCACACCGCCGGCCTGGACTGGGACGCGGCCCAGGTGCTCGCGCCGCTGGGCGACAAGGCCCGGACGGCGGCGGACATCGGCACGCTGATCGGACAGATCACCCAGGCGGCCCGGCCGGGCGATCACATCGTGTGCATGAGCAATGGCAGCTTCGGCGGCATCCACGGCAAGCTCATTGATTCGCTATCAAAATAATAGCAATATGCCCTAGAAGAATATGCACTGAAAGCCGATTCGGCCGATAGCGCAGAAGGCGACCCTCCGCCCCTCTTCAATACGTCACGGCCATGGCCGGGACATCCACCCGCACGATCGGGCGGGCCAGTGCGGCGCTGGCAGCCTCGGCGAACTGCCGGCCCCATTGCGCATCGGCCAGCAGCGGGGCCCCGGCAGCCTGTGCCACCGTGAGCACCTTGTCGGCCAGCAGCACCTTGCCGCTGGCCCGCAGGGGCTCGCACTCCAGGCTGATGAACGCCTCGTCCAGCCAGCGGCGGGCGTCTTCATTGCTCAAAGGCTGCGAGCCTTCCAGGTCGAAACGGAATTCCTGGCCCGGCGCCAGGGTGATCGAGACTTCTCTGCGCATGGATTGTTTTCCTGGTTGAGGTGGGGCCAAGGCCGGCCACGCAAGCCGATGCCCGCGGCGGGGCCATCGAGCTTACATCGCACGCCGCTGCCCCGGTCCCTGGTTTTCAGCGGGCGCGGCGGGCGGCCACGGCCGCCGACAGGTCGGCCAGCGCCGACAGCGAATCGTCCCAGCCCAGGCAGGCATCGGTGATGCTCTTGCCGTACTCCAGGGCACCCGGCTGGTCCTTGCCCGGCGTGAATTTCTGAGCACCGGCGGTCAGGTGGCTCTCGATCATCACGCCGAACACGCAACGCGAGCCGCCCGCGATCTGCGCGCCGATCTCGCGCGCCACGTCGCGCTGCTTTTCGTGCTGCTTGCTGCTGTTGGCATGGCTGCAATCCACCATCAGCGTGGCGGGCAGCTTGGCGGCCTCCAGGTCCTGGCAGGCCGCGGCGACGCTGGCCGCGTCGTAGTTCGGCGCCTTGCCGCCGCGCAGGATCACGTGGCAGTCGGGGTTGCCCTGGGTGTTGACGATGGCCACCTGCCCGTTCTTGTGCACCGACAGGAAGTGGTGGCCGCGGCTGGCGGACTGGATCGCGTCGGTGGCGATGCGGATGTTGCCGTCCGTGCCGTTCTTGAAGCCGATCGGCGCCGACAGGCCCGAGGCCAGCTCGCGGTGCACCTGGCTTTCGGTGGTGCGCGCGCCGATGGCGCCCCAGCTGATGAGGTCGCCGATGTACTGGGGCGAGATCACGTCCAGGAACTCGCTGCCGGCCGGCACGCCCATGCGGTTGATGTCGATGAGCAGCTGGCGCGCGATGCGCAGGCCTTCGTCGATGCGGTAGCTCTCGTCCAGGTACGGATCGTTGATCAGCCCCTTCCAGCCCACCGTGGTGCGGGGCTTCTCGAAGTACACGCGCATCACGATCTCCAGCGTGTCGGCGTACTGCTCGCGCACCGCCTTCAGGCGCCGCGCGTATTCCAGCGCCGCGGCGGGGTCGTGGATGGAGCAGGGGCCGATCACCACCAGCAGCCGGTCGTCCCGGCCGGCCATGATGTCCTGGATGCCGCGCCGCGTGCGCGTGATCAGGGATTCCACCGCCGTTCCCCGGATGGGGAAGAAGCGGATCAGATGTTCTGGAGGGGGCAACACGGTGATGTCCTTGATACGTTCGTCGTCGGTCTGGCTGGTCTTCTCGACGTCGCGGTACCAGGCATCGCTGGTGGGGTTGGCAGTGGCCGTCATGGTTGCGTCCTCGTGGGTTGGATCGGAAAAAAGGGGGAGCGGAAAAACAAAAAACCGCCGGGCTTTTCAGCTTCGGCGGTTTCTAGAGGAGGGGGCTCGGGTGGTTGCGCGCTGACCTCTCATCCGCCTGGGACAGAGAAGTAAAACCAAAAATAAAACGCGCTACGCACTTGCATCGGTGGCAATGTAACACCGATTTTTGCGCCGCAACATCCCCGGCGCGTTGCAGCGCTGCCACAAGCGGGGTGCCGTGCTTTCATCGCCCGCGCCCCGCCAACCAGCGGCGCAGGCGCGCCAGCATCGGGCGGCGCCGGGCTGCGGCGGGCTCTGGAGAAGGCTCGCTGAGCATCGCCCCGCCCTGCTCGTACATGTCGATGACCAGCATCGCCTCGCCCAGGGTGCGCCAGGCCAGGCGCTCGAACGCATCGAAGCAGGCCGGCTCGCTGCGGCTTTGACGGGTCAGTGCCTGGTGCCAGATCTCGATGGCATCGCGCAGGTCTTTCAGGGCCTGCTGGTAGGCCCCCAGCTCGTAGAGCGCATGCCAGGCGGAGCCCAGCCCGGTGAGAAAGAACTGGTGCTCGCGCGCGGCGCGCTTCAGGTGCTCCAGGCTCCAGAAGATGGCGGAGGGATCGGCGCAGGCGCGGCGAAGGTGCGCGGCATCTTCGATGAGCGCGGACAGCGACGTCAGCGCATCGCGAAACTGGCGGGATTCTTCGTCGGCCACGCCTTCGCGCAGCAGCCGGCTCACATCGCCGAACGACTGTGCGGTGTTCAGCAGTTGGCTGGACGAGGGGTCAGGCATGGTGGGTGCACGCCTGGAAGGTCCGCCGCCGCCCGGGGCCTTATGCGGTGCCGCCGACCGTCAGGCCGTCGATGCGCAGCGTGGGCTGGCCCACGCCGACCGGCACGCTCTGGCCTTCCTTGCCGCAGGTGCCCACGCCGCTGTCGAGCGCCATGTCGTTGCCGATGAGCGTCACCTTCTTGAGGGATTCCGGACCGCTGCCGACGATGGTCGCGCCCTTGACCGGGTACAGGATCTTGCCGTTCTCGACCCAATACGCTTCGCTGGCCGAGAACACGAACTTGCCGCTGGTGATGTCCACCTGGCCGCCGCCGAAGTTGGTGGCATAGAGGCCGCGCTTCATGCTCGCGACGATCTCCGCCGGGTCCTTGTCGCCGCCCAGCATGTAAGTGTTGGTCATGCGGGGCATGGGAATGTGCGCGTAGCTCTCGCGCCGGCCGTTGCCGGTGGGCGCCACGCCCGAAAGGCGCGCGTTCATCGAATCCTGGATGTAGCCCTTGAGGATGCCGTCCTCGATGAGCACGTTGCGCTGGCTGGCATGGCCTTCGTCATCCACGTTGAGCGAGCCGCGGCGGTCGGCCAGGGTGCCGTCGTCCAGCACCGTCACGCCCTTGGCCGCCACGCGCTGGCCGATGCGGCCGCTGAAGGCGCTCGAGCCCTTGCGGTTGAAATCGCCCTCCAGCCCGTGGCCCACGGCCTCGTGCAGCAGCACGCCAGGCCACCCGGGGCCGAGCACCACGGTCATCTCGCCCGCAGGCGCAGGGCGCGACTCCAGATTGACGAGGGCGGCGTTCACGGCCTCATCGACGTACCGGGTGATCTGCGCATCGTCGAAATAGGCCAGGCCGAAGCGCCCGCCCCCGCCGGCCGAGCCCACCTCGCGGCGGCCGGCCTGCTCGGCGATCACGGTGACCGACAGGCGCACCAGCGGGCGCACGTCGGCGGCCAGCGTGCCGTCGGAGCGCGCCACCAGCACCACGTCGTATTCGCTGGCCAGGCCCGCCATCACCTGGGCCACGCGCGGATCCTTGGCGCGGGCCTGCTGCTCCACTTTTTCCAGCAGCGCCACCTTGGCCGTGCTGTCCAGCGACGCGATGGGATCGGTGCCGGGATAGAGCGATCGGCTGGCGGAGATCTTCTTGAGCGAGATCTTCGCCCGCTTTTCCTGCGAGGCCGCCGAAATCGCCCGCACGGTGCGGGCGGCATCAAGCAAGGAGGCCTCGGAGATGTCGTCGGAATAGGCGAAGGCCGTCTTCTCGCCGCTCACGGCCCGCACACCGACGCCCTGGTCGATGCTGAACGAACCGGTCTTGACGATGCCTTCTTCCAGGCTCCATCCCTCGCTGCGGGTGTACTGGAAATACAGGTCGGCATCGTCCACCTGATGGGCCCGGATGTCGGCGAGCGCGCGCGCCAGATGGGTTTCGTCGAGGCCGAAAGGCTCCAGGAGCAGGCGGCGGGCGACGGACAGGCGTTCGATGGTGGGTTCGCGGGAGATCATGGGCGGATTCTAGAAGCCTTGGTGCCTGCCGGCATGGCGCTTTGCGAGCATCCCACCCGGCGGCGCGGCCATGCCGACACGAATCGGCCATGTCCAAGAGATATCTGTGATATTTCACTGATATATCATTTGAGTTTAGTCGAACCTACCCATCCCCGATGCCCGCCCTGCCCCAGCCCTCCCTTCCTGCCGCAACCGGCGGCGGCGCCCAGCTGCGCGAGCAGGCCTACGCCGACATCAAGCGCCGCATCATTGCCTGCGAGCTGGCACCCGGCGCGCAGATCAACGAAGGCGCGCTGGGCACGCTGCTCGGCCTGGGTCGCACGCCCATCCACCAGGCGCTGCACCGGCTGGAGATGGAAGGACTGGTGACCATCCTGCCGCGCAAGGGCATCGTGGTGGCGCCGCTGTCGCTGGACGAGGTGCTGGACATGATCGAGGTGCGCGCCTGCAACGAGACCCTGTGCGTGCGCCTGGCGGCCGAGCGGGTCCGGCCCGCTGAACTGGCCGCCATGCGCCACCTGCTGGGCGAGGCCCCGGCGCTCCTGGCCGCACACGACGTGCCTGCGCTGATGGCGCTGGACCTGCGCTTTCACAGCGCGATCTCGGCCGCCGCCCGCAACACCGTCCTGGCCGACCTGCTGCGCCGGCTGCACGAACAGCAGGCGCGCTTTTGGTTCCTGACGCTCTCGGAGGCCGGGCACAGCGTGCGCATCCACGACGAGCACCAGGACATCCTGGCCGCGCTCGAGCGCCACGACCCCGATGCCGCCGCCGCCGCGATGCAGCGCCACATCGACGATTTCCGCCGCGCGATCACCCGCGCACTTTGATCCTTCCGCCCTTTTCGCCTCCCACCATGCCCCAGCACACCTTCGATCTCGCCGGCCACGGGCCGGTCACCCTGGACATCCGCCACCTCGTCATCGCCGGCTGGGCCGGCCGCGACCGCGCGGCGGTGGACCACCACATCGCCGAACTGGCCGCGATCGGCGTCAAGCCGCCCTCCACGGTGCCCACCTTCTACCGCGTGGCCAGCCAGCTGCTCGACACGGGCAGCGCGGTGCAGGTTCCGGGCCATGACTCCAGCGGCGAGGTGGAATGCGTGCTGCTGGCCAGCGAGGCGCACGGCGTGCTCGTGGGCATCGGCTCGGACCACACGGACCGCACCGTCGAGGCCTACGACGTCACGGTGTCCAAGCAAATGTGCGCCAAGCCCGTGGGCCGCGCCTTGTGGAAGCTGTCGGAGGTGCAGGGCCACTGGGACCAGCTGGTCACCCGCTGCTGGCGCACCCGCGACGGCGTGCGCGCGCTGTACCAGGAAGGCGCCCTGGCCCGCCTCCTGCCCCCCGCCGAGCTGATGCAAAAATGGAATGCGGCAGACGGCCTGTCCGCCCACACGGCCATGTTCTGCGGCACCCATGCGGTGATCGGCGAACTCGGCTGGGGCGAGGCCTTCGAGCTGGAATTGCACGACCCCGTTCTGAACCGCAGCCTGCACCACCACTACGCCACCCAAGCCCTGGAGATCGCCCGATGAATGCCCTCGCCACCACCCGCCACCCCACCGTCCGCGAACAGGCCGAGGCCCTGGCCCGCGGCGACACCACCAGCGTGGCGCTGGTCGAGGCGGCGCTCGCGCGCATCGCCACGCACCGCGCGGCGGGCGGGAACGCCTATGTGGGCGAGGTCGAAGCCGAAGCCGCGCTGCAGGCGGCCCGCGCCAGCGACGCCGCCCGCGCGGGCGGGCACGTGCCCTCGCCGCTGGCGGGCCTGCCCGTCTCGATCAAGGACCTGTTCGACGTGCAGGGCCAGGTGACCCGTGCCGGATCGGCCGTGATGGCCGGGGCGCCCGCCCAGGCCGACGCCGTCGCGGTGGCCCGCCTGCGCGCCGCAGGCGCAGTGCTGCTCGGTCGCACCAACCTGAGCGAGTTCGCCTTCTCGGGCCTGGGACTCAACCCCCACTACGGCACGCCGGCCAACCCGCACGATCCGAGCCGCATCACCGGGGGCTCCACCTCCGGCGGCGCCGCCACCGTGGCGCTCGACCTGGCCACCGTGGCGCTGGGCACCGACACGGGCGGCTCGATCCGCATTCCGTCCGCGTTCTGCGGGCTCACGGGCTTCAAGCCCACCGCCCGGCGGGTGCCGCTGGCCGGGGCCTATCCGCTGTCGCGCAGCCTGGACTCGGCCGGCCCGCTGGCCCGCAGCGTGGACTGCTGCGCCGTCGTCGATGCCATCCTGAGCGGCGAGGCGCTGGACACCCGCGCCGCACCGCTGGCCGGGCTGCGCCTGGGCGTGACGGACGACTTCGTCATGGACGGCGTCGAGCCCGAGGTGGCGGCCGCCTTCGACGGCGCGCTCCAGCGCCTGTCCGCCGCCGGCGCACGCATCGTGCGCTTCAGCTTCACCGAACTGCACCAGCTGCCCTCGCTCAATGCCGCGGGCGGGCTGATCGCCGCCGAGGCCTGGCAGGTGCACCGCGCGCGGCTGGAAGACCCGGCCCAAGAGGCGCAGTACGACCACCGCGTCGCCCAGCGCACCCGCCGCGGCGCCGCGATTTCCGCGGCCGACTACATCGATCTGCAGGACGCGCGGCTGCGCCTGCAAGCCACCGCCCGCGAGCGCCTGTGCGACCTCGATGCCTGGCTGATGCCCACCGTGGCCGTGCGCGCGCCGCGCCTGGCGGACCTCACCGGCGACGATGCCCGGTTCTTCGCCACCAACGGGCTGGTGCTGCGCAACACGACGGTGCTCAATTTCCTCGATGGCTGCGCGCTCTCCCTTCCCTGCCAGGCGCCCGGCGAACTGCCCTTGGGCCTGTCCGTAGGCGGCGTGCACGGCGCCGATGCGCGCGTGCTGCAGGTGGGCCGCGCCATCGAAGCCTGCCTGCGCGCGGGCTGAAACGCTTGCGGTCAGGGCCCTGCGCGCGATGAACACCCGCTTCGTCGAAGCCTTTCTCTGGATCGCGCGGCTCGGGAGCTTCCGCGCCGCGGCCGAGCGGCTGCACGTGACGCAGGCGGCCATCTCCAACCGCATCGCCTCGCTGGAGGAAGAGATCGGCGCCCGTGTGTTCGAGCGCGACCCGCGCGACCTGCGGCTCACGCCCGTGGGCCTGCGGCTGCTGGACTATGGCGAGCGCATGCTGGAGCTGCAGCGCGAGATGATCGCGCTCGGGCACCCGCAGCAGGAGCTTCTGGGCCTGGTGCGCATCGGCGCGATCGAGAGCGTGGTGCACACCTGGCTGGTGGACTTCCTGGGCACGCTGCAGCGCCTGCACCCGGGCATCGAAGTGCAGCTGACCTCGGAAACCACCCTCGCCCTGCACGAGCGCCTGCAGATCGGCGCGATCGACATCGCGCTGCAGACCGACCCCATGGCCAGCGCCGAGATCGTCAACATGGCCTGCCCGCCGATGGCCATGGGCTGGGTGGGCGCCGGCGCCTCCGCGCCCCAGCCCGACGAAGGCCGCATCGCCCACCTGCTGCTGCAGCCGGTGCTGACCATGAGCCCGGGATCGCAGCCCCACCAGGCACTCAAGCAGCTGTACCGGCAGGCCAGCATGCCCGTGGGCAAGGTGCATTGCGTGAGTTCGATGGCGGCGATCGTGCGGCTGGTGCAGTCGGGGTTCGGCAACGCGCTGATCCCGCTGCCACCCGTGCGCGAGGAGATCGAGCGCGGCGACCTGCGCGTGATCGCGTGCGATACGCCCCTGCCGCCCCAGCGCATCGTGGTGAGCCATCTGGACGCCAGCGGCTCGGCCGCCATCCGCCGCGCGGCCGAGCTGGCGTGCAGCGAATCCGAGCGCTTCGCCGCCTCGCTGTCCGCACCATTCCGGACGCCGGGCACAGAGGGTGAACCCTGATTTGGTGCAGAAAAAGCATCCGACCCGACAAGTAATTCTGATGGCCGCAGGGCAAAAAAACCCGTTTGTGGCACGCCGATGCGCGGCCCATGATTCCCTGGTCTTTTTGCAAGGAATCGCAAGTGCCCATGGCCTCCCAGAACCTTCCCTCCACCGCCCCCGGCACCGTGCACGGCATGCTTTTCGTCGCCGCCGATGTCGATGCCACCGACGAGGCCGACTTCAACCAATGGTATGACCGCGAGCATGTCGAAGAGCGCGTGCGCATCGACGGTTTTCTCTCCGGCGCCCGCTACGTTTCACGGCAGGGTGGCCGCAAGTACCTGGGCCTGTACCGCACGCAGTCGCTCGCGGCCTTCACGTCCGATGCGTACCGCGCCGCGTTCGGCCGGCAGACGCCCTGGTCGGTCACCAACCTGGGCCGCATGCGGGACCCGATGCGCCGCGTGTGCGCGGTGGAGGCCGTCACCGGGTTCGGCTCCGGCAGCCACCTGAGCGTGCTGGCCCTGCCGCCGGCCGATGACCGCGCCGCACTGGTGGCGCGCGCCGTGCAGGCCGGCACCCAGCTCGCGCAGCTGCCCGGCTTCGTGCAGTCGTACCTGCTGGTACCGGACCCGGTGCTGAGCACGCCCCTGCCCACGGAGCACACCGAAGGCCGCGTGCTGCAGCCGCTCATGGTGTTGGAAACCGGCCACGCCGAGGCGCACCGCGAGGCCCTGGCGCGCGCTGGTGCGCTGCTGCAGACCGATGCCGCCGCGGCGGCGGCCCAGTACGCACTGGGCTGGAAGCTCACGCGGGCCGACCTGGGCTGATCCCATCTGCCATTCCCGGCCCCTGCGCCCCCGATTTTTCCTTCATCGCCTTTCACCGGAGATCCTCCCATGCGTGCAGTTCCCCAGGGCGTCGCCCACGCTCCCCCCGCCTCCCCCAAGATGGGCCGCCTTGCCATGGCCAGCTCGGTCGGCACCACGCTCGAGTGGTACGACTTCACGGTCTACAACATCATGGCGGCGCTGGTCTTCAACGCCATCTTCTTTCCGTCCTTCGACCCGCTCACCGGCACCATCCTCGCGTTCTCCACCTATGCCGTGGGCTACATCTCCCGGCCGCTGGGCGGCATGGTGTTCGGCCACCTGGGCGACCGGCTGGGCCGGCGCTTCGTGCTGGTGGCCACGCTGGTGATCATGGGCGTCTCGACCGGGCTGATGGGGCTGCTGCCCACGTACGGCACCTGGGGCATCTGGGCGCCCATCGCCCTGGTGGCGCTGCGCTTCGTGCAGGGCGTGGCGCTCGGCGGCGAATGGGCCGGCGCGGTGCTGCTGTCGATGGAGCACGGCAAGCCCACTGAGCGCGGGCGCAACGCCTCGTTCACGCAGGTCGGCCCGTCGTGCGGCACGCTGATCGGCACCGGCTTCATCGCCCTGGTCTCGGCCTGGCTGAGCCCCGAAGACTTCCAGGCCTGGGGCTGGCGCATTCCCTTCGTCTCCAGCGTGGCGCTGGTGCTGTTCGGCCTGTGGCTGCGCCGCGGCGTGGACGAGACGCCGGTGTTCCGCGAAATGGAGGCCCACCAGGCCACGGCCAAGACGCCCATCAAGGAGGTGTTCTCGCAGCACTGGCGGCGCCTGCTGGTGGCCGGCGGCTCGCGCATCGGCTCGGATGTGCTGTACGCGCTGGTCGTGGTGTTCACCCTGACCTATGTGACCACGGTGCTGCACCTGTCGCGCCCGCTGGCGCTCACCGCCACCATGATCGGCGCGGCGTGCAACGCCCTCGCCGTGCCATGGTTCGGCGCGCTGTCGGACCGCATCGGCCGGCGCCCGGTGTACATCGCCGGCGCGCTGCTGGGCATCGCCTGGGCCTTCGTGTTCTTCGTGCTGATGGACCGGGCGCAGCCGCTCGCCATCTGCGCGGCGGTGGTCGGCGGCCTGCTGATCCACGCCATGATGTACGGCCCGCAGGCCGCCTTCGTGACCGAGCAGTTTCCCAACCGGGTGCGCTATGCCGGCGCCTCGCTGGCCTACACGCTGGCGGGCATCCTGGGGGGCGGCTTCGCGCCGCTGATCATCGCCTCGCTGTTCAAGTCGTACGGCTCCACCGTGGCGGTGTCGCTCTACGTGACGGCCGCGCTGGGCCTCACGCTGGTGGCCCTGCTGGTCGCCCGCGAGACCGCGCACGAGCCGCTGCAGGCCTGAGCCGCCCGGCCCCTCTCGAAGCCGGCCGCCTGGCCGGCTTTTTCACGTGCGCTCGTTCAGCGGAATGCGCTGCGCCCGCGCGATGGACATCAGCACGCCCAGCGCCAGCCCCAGCGTGACCATGGCCGTGCCGCCGTAGCTCACGAAGGGCAGCGGCACGCCCACCACGGGCAGGATGCCGCTCACCATGCCCATGTTCACGAAGGCGTAGGTGAAGAAGATCATCGACACCGCCCCGGCCATCAGGCGCGAGAACAGCGTGGTGGCCCCGACCGCGATGGCCAGGCCCCGCCACACCAGCATCAGGAAGCACACGATCAGGAACAGGTTGCCGGCCAGCCCGAACTCCTCGGAGAACGCGGCGAAGATGAAGTCGGTGGTGCGTTCGGGAATGAACTCCAGGTGGGTCTGCGTGCCGGCCATGAAGCCCTTGCCCCAGAAGCCCCCGGAGCCAATGGCGATCATGCCCTGGATGATGTGAAAGCCCTTGCCCAGCGGATCGCGCGTGGGGTCCAGCAGGGTGCAGATGCGCTGCTGCTGGTAGTCGTGCAGCACGGGCCAGCGCACCCCGTCTGCGCACAGCTGGGGCTCGAACCACACGATGAGGGCGATGCCGATGCCCCCGATCAGCACGGGCGGCAGCACCAGCTTCCAGGGCAGGCCGGCGAAGAAGATCACCGACAGCCCGGCCGCCAGCACCAGCAGCGAGGTGCCCAGGTCGGGCTGCTTCATGATGAGCCCCACCGGCACCGCCAGCAGCGCGCCGGCCACCACGAAGTCCAGCGGCCGCAACTGGCCCTCGCGCCGCTGGAACCACCAGGCCAGCATGAGCGGCATGGCGATCTTGAGCAGTTCGCTGGGCTGGATGACCAGCCCCAGGTTGATCCAGCGCTGCGCGCCCTTCTTGGTGATGCCGAACAGCGCCACGGCCACCAGCAGCGCCACCCCCATCGTGTACAGCGGCACGGCCATCGCCATCAGCCGCTGGGGCGGCACCTGCGCCACCACGAACAGGATGCCGGCGGCCAGCAGCATGTTGCGGCCATGGTCGTAAAAGCGCGTGCCGTGGTCGTAGCCCGAGGAATACATGGCCACCAGCCCGGTCGATGCCAGCATCAACAGCACCAGGATGAGCAGCCAGTCGAAGCCACGGAACAGAGGCAGGACGCGCTGCAGCAGGGAGGGTTTGTCGAAGACGGCGGACATGGGGCGCGATTATCCGGCCGGCCGAAGGCGCCGCCGTCCCGGCACAATCGAAGGCCCCCGGCACTGCCGCACCATTGCCTGCATCGCTCCACGCCGCCGCGCCTCCCACCATGCCCACCACCCACCTGCTCTACCTGCACGGCTTTCGCTCCTCGCCCCAGTCGGCCAAGGCCCGGCAGATGGCGGCGCACGTGGCCGCCCACCATCCGGGCGTGCATTTCTGGTGCCCGCAGTTGCCGCCCTCGCCCCGGGCGGCCATGGGCCTCGTGGCGCAGGGCATCGCGGACTGGCCGCAGGGGACGATGGCGGTGGTGGGCTCCTCGCTCGGCGGGTTCTACGCGAGCTGGGTGGCGCAGCAGGCCCGCTGCCCGAGCGTGCTGCTGAACCCCGCCGTGGACCCGGCGCGCGACCTGCAACGCTACATCGGCGAGCAGACCGCATGGCACGACCCGGCCGAGCGCTTTTTCTTCCGCCCCGAATACATCGCCGAGCTGCGCGCGCTGGACATGCGGGGCCGCCCCCCGGCCGGCCCGGAACTGGCCGTCATCGCCAAGGGCGACGAGTTGCTGGACTGGCGCGAGATGGCGGGCCGCTATGCCGCCGCGCAGGTGGTCCTGCTGGAGGGCGGCGACCATGCCTTGAGCGACTTTCCCGCGCACATCGGCACGGTGGCGCGGTTCTGCGGCCTGGCCTGAGGGGCGGTCAGGACATCAAGGCAGCGGAGCGGAGGCCGCGGCGGCCGGGTGGCTGGCCGCCCAGCGCGCGTACTCCTGCGGATAGGCGATGCGATAGCGCACCGTGTGGAAATCCACCTCGTCCGTACGCCCGAGCCATGCCGCACTGGCCAGCACCGCCTCGATGACGCGGGGCTCGGGCGAGTAGTGCAGCAGCCGCGTGGCACGGGTGTGGACGTCGGCCGCGTTCTGCGCGGTCACGGGTGTCGTCGTCACAGTGGCGAAATCGGCCGTGCCGCGGAAGAAGGCGATATCGCCCAGCACCTTGCGGGCGGTGTCTTCGCGGTAGGCCGGGTCGCGGTCGGGCACGGCGCGGTAGAGCTGGCTGACCCGTTCGTAGTCGCGCACCAGCAGCCCCCCGAAAGCCAGCGCCGCGCCACCGGCCAGCACGGCGGCGGCGATCCAGGCCGGCCCGGGCCGCCAGGGCCGCGCCGGGCGCACGAGCAGCAGCAACGCGAACCCCGTGGCCAGCTGGAACGGCCCGTACCACAGCGGAAACTCCAGCAGGCTGTGCACGCCCACGATGGCCAGCACGCCCCAGGCCAGCTGGCGCACCGGATCGGTCTCGCGCCAGGGCGCCAGGCGCCACACGCCCCAGAGCGCCAGCAGGCACAGCCCGCCCGCCACGGGCAGGCCCAGCTCGACGGCCAGGTGCAGTGGCAGGTTGTGGGCGTTGTCCAGCAGCACGCAAAAGCGCTCGCCCGGGAACAGCGTGCTGTAGTGGGCATAGGCCATCTCGCCCCAGCCCCAGCCGGTCCAGGGCTTTTGCGCGATCAGGTGGAGCATGTTGGACCACAGCACGGTGCGGCTGACGCAGCCTTGGCCCTCGTCCGCGAGCCGCTGGAACAGCCCGTCCATCGACACGCCCGCCCAGCGCTCCAGCATCCAGGGCAGCGCCCAGGCCGCCAGCGCGTACAGCAGCCCCCCCGTGGCGGCGAAGGCCAGGGGCAGGCCGCCCAGGGAGCGGCGCCAGAGCACCAGCAGCCCGAGCATCACGCCCCATTCGAGGATGCCGGTGCGCGAGGCGGTGGCCGCATCCGCCGTGCTGATGAGCATCAGCGCCCAGGCGGCCAGCACGCCCGCAGCCACGGGCCGCCACGGCTGGCGGGTGCCGGGCAGCGCGGCCTGCAGGCGGCCCACCGTCCAGGCCAGGGCCCAGGCGCCCATGCCCAGCAGCGAGGCCTGCTGGTTGCGCTGGCGCAGATTGCCCAGCGCCAGCCCCGGCGTGGAGGGGTAGATCCACGGCGCCGCGCCCACGTCGCCCCAGAAGAACTGCACCAGCCCCACCCCCGAGGCCAGCACCGCCGCCAGCACCAGCCCGCCCGCGAGCACCCAGGCGGCCCCGCGGCGCAGCCCGCCCCGGGCCGGAGACACCCGGGCCACGCCGATCGCCAGGCCCGCCAGCACGAGGGCGCACGCGCCCGACACCATCAGCGGCCAGAAATTGGACAGCGGCGCCTGGGTGTGCGCGAACAGGAACGGCAGCGCCACGGCCACGGTGGCCAGCGCGGCGGCGAAAGCGTTGAACAAAGGCATGGGGCGGTTGGCCGAGGCAAAGGGCCGATCATAGGCAGGGTCGCCCGTTCGGCCCCTCGGGCGCCCATGGGACAATCCCGCCCATGCATGCATTGTTTGAAGAAGCCGGCAAATTTCTCGCCGGACGCATCCTTTCCGAGGCCGAAAGCTCCGCCCAGATCGAGCTCGACTCGGGCAAACGGGTGAAGGTCAAGGCCGCCCACCTGCTGATCCGGTTCGAAAAACCCGCCCCGGCCGAGATGCTCGCCCAGGCGCAGGCCGTGGCCGCGTCGATCGAACTCGACCTGGCCTGGGAGTTCGCCCCCGAGGACGAATTCGGCTTCGCCGACCTGGCGCGGGACTATTTCTCCGAGAACGCCACCCTCGTCCAGCAGGCCGGCGCGCTGTTCGCGCTGTACGAGGCGCCGCACTACTTCCGCCGCGCGGGCAAGGGCCGCTTCAAGAAGGCGCCGGCCGAGATCCTGCAGCAGGCGCTGGCCGCCATCGAGAAAAAGAAGCTCGTGCTGCAGCAGATCGCCGACTGGGCCGAGCAGCTCGGCCGGGGCGAGTGCCCGCAGCCCATCCGCGAGCAGCTCTACAAGATCCTGTTCCGGCCCGACAAGAACGCGCCCGAGTACAAGGCCGTGGTGGAGGCCAGCCGCGCCACCCACCTGCCGCCGCTCGATCTGCTGCAGCGGGCCGGCGCCATCGACTCGGCCTACCAGTTCCACTGGAAGCGCTTCCTGTTCGACAACTTTCCCAAGGGCACCGGCTTTGCGGCCATCACCGCGCCGCAGCCGCCCGACGACCTGCCGCTGGCGCCCGTGCAGGCCTATTCCATCGACGACTCCCAGACGACCGAGATCGACGACGCGCTGTCGGTGCAGGGCCTGGGCACCGGCACCGTGGTGCTGGGCATCCACATCGCGGCGCCGGGCCTGGCCATCGTGCCGGGCACGCCGCTCGACCAGTTGGGGCGCAACCGCCTGTCCACGGTGTACATGCCCGGCTACAAGATCACCATGCTGCCCGACGAGGTGGTGAAGATCTACACGCTGGACGAAGGCCGCGCCAACCCGGCCGTGTCGCTCTACGTGACCATCGACGAGGCCACGCTCGAAGTCACCGGCACCGAAACCAAGCTGGAACGCGTGCCCGTGGCGGCCAACCTGCGCCACGACCAACTGGACCACATCGTCACCGAAGCCTGGCTGACCGACCCCACGGTGCAGGCCCCGGAAGCCCCCCAGCGCTTGCTGGAGCTGCGCGGGCAGCTATCGTTTCTGTACCGCCTGGCCCAAAGCCTCAAGGCCCAGCGCGAGGTGGTGCGCGGCAAGCCCGAGACCTTCAACCGGCCGGACTACAACTTCCGCCTCACCGGCAACGACAGCGCCGAGCCGCAGGGCCGCGAGACCGTCTCGATCACCACGCGCCGGCGCGGCGCCCCGCTGGACCTGATCGTGGCCGAGGCCGCCATCGTGGCCAACAGCACCTGGGGCGGCCTGCTGGCCGACCACGGCGTGCCCGGCATCTACCGCAGCCAGGCCAGCCTGGCGCCCGGCGTGAAGGTGCGCATGGGCACCAAGGCGCTGCCGCACGCGGGCATCGGCGTCAAGAGCTACGCCTGGGCCACCTCGCCGCTGCGCCGCTACGTGGATCTGGTGAACCAGTGGCAGATCATCGCGTGCGTGCGCCACGGCAAGACCGCCGCGCTGGCCGCGCCGTTCAAGCCCAAGGACGCGGACCTGTTCTCGGTCATCAGCAGCTTCGATGCGGCCTACAGCGCCTACAACGGCTACCAGGCCGGCATGGAGCGCTTCTGGACGCTGCAGTACCTGCAGCAGAACGGCATCGCGGAGATCGAGGCCACCGTGTTCAAGGAAGGCCCCGGGGGGAGCTTCCTCGTGCGGGCCGACACGCTGCCGCTGGTGCTGCCCGTGCTGGGCGCGCAGAACCTGCCGCGTGGCGCGCGGGTGCGCGTCAAGCTCGGTGAGATCGACGAGATCACGCTCGACGTGAACGGCACGGTGCTGGAGCGCCTGGACAGCCCCGCCGACAGCGCCGAGGCCGCGCCGCAGGGCGACGAGGCGGGCGAGGACGACGAAGAGGCCGTGGCCGGCCCCATCGCCATCGCGGTGGACGTGAACGAAACCGAGGCCGGCGCCAGCGCCAGCACGGATAATCGGGCGCCGTGAAACTGCCCGCCTTCTTCCAACGATTCAGCACGCTGCAGTTGGCGCTCGGCGTGTCCATCGCCGTGCATGCGGTGCTGCTGTCGGTGCGGTTCATCGACCCCGAGAGCTTCAACCGCGTCTTCCAGGACACGCCGCTGGAAGTGATCCTGGTCAACGCCAAGTCCAACGAGCGGCCGGACAAGGCCCAGGCGATCGCGCAGTCGTCGCTGGCCGGCGGCGGCGAGGCCGCCAAGGGCCGCGCGACCAGCCCCCTGCCCTACTCGGCCCTGACGGCGGTGGGCGACGATTTCGAGGAGGCCCAGCGCAAGCTCGACGCCATGCAGGAGCAGCAAAGCCAGCTGCTGGCCCAGCTGCGCAAGCAGCTGGCCACCCTGCCGGTGCCCGACCCGCGCCAGCCCAGCCAGAGCGCCGATGCCCTGGCGCAGGAGGAAAAGCGCCGCCAGCTCATCAAACTGCTGGCCGAGATCGAAAAGCGCATCAACGAAGAGAACGCCCGCCCCAAGAAGCGCTACATCAGCCCCGCCACGCGCGAGGAGGTCTACGCGATCTACTACGACGGGCTGCGCCGCAAGATCGAGGACAAGGGCACCGACAACTTTCCCGAACAGGGCGGCAAGAAGCTCTACGGCGAGCTGACGATGATCGTGACTGTCAACCACGACGGCACGGTGCTGGAGACCGAGATCGTGCAGGGCTCGGGCAACCGCCTGCTCGACAACCGCGCCCAGGCCATCGCCCGCTCGGCCGGGCCGTTCGGCGTGTTCGGCCCCGCCATGCGGGCCAAGGCCGACCAGATCGCTGTGGTTTCGCGCTTCAAGTTCACGCGCGACCAGACGCTGGAAACCAGCGTGCGCTGACGCCGCGCCCCCCTTCGCCGTACGTCCTGCGCCGTACTTTTCTTGCCGCTTTTCTTCCGCACGACACCCCGATGACTTCGCCCGTGGATTCCTACTGCGTGATGGGCAACCCGGTCGAGCACAGCCGCTCGCCCTGGATCCATGCGCGCTTCGCCGAACTCACTGGCGAGCGCCTGTCGTATGCCCGCCGGCTGGTGCCGCTGGACGGCTTCCCGCAGGCCCTGGCCGACTTCGCCGCGGCGGGCGGGCGCGGCTGCAACGTGACCGTGCCCTTCAAGCTCGACGCCGCACGGCTGGCCGCCCAGGGCAGCGAGCGGGTGCGGCTGGCCGGTGCGGCCAACACCCTTACCTTCGGCGACGACGGCCGCATCGCCGCCGACAACACCGACGGCCTGGGCCTGGTGGCCGACATCGTGCGCAACGCCGGCGTGCCCCTGGCGGGCAGCGACGTGCTGCTGGTGGGCGCGGGCGGCGCGGCGGCCGGGGCGCTGGGACCGTTGCTGCACGAACGGCCGCGCCGCATCGTGGTGGTCAATCGCACCGCGGCCCGCGCCCAGGCGCTGGTGCAGGCGCATGCCGATCTGGCTTTGCTACAAAAAACAGAGCTAAACGCCCTAGAAAATCATGCGCTGGAGGCCGATTTCGATGTGATCATCAACGCCACCGCCAGCAGCCTGGGCGGCGGCGGCATTCCGGTGCCGGCCCACGTACTGCGGGCCGGCAGCCTGGCCTACGACATGATGTACGGCCCCGCCGCGCAGGGGTTCCTGGACTGGGCCGCCCGCCACGGCGCGGTGCCGCGCGACGGGCTGGGCATGCTGGTGGAGCAGGCGGCCGAGGCGTTCGCCCTGTGGCGCGGCGTGCGCCCGCCCGCGGCCCAGGTGCTGGCCGAGCTGCGCGCCGCCATGGCCGCCGGCCACTGACCGGCCCCTGGGGAGAGACCACGGCATGAAAGGCTTGCTGCGTTGGATCGGGCTGGTGCTGCTGGCCTTCGTGGCGCTGCAGGTGTTCTTCGTCGGCCGCATCGCAGCCATGGTGGCGATCGACCCCGAATCCACCGCCTTCCAGCGCTCGGAGGCCTGGGGCCAGGTCGCCCACGGCTCGCTGCAATGGCGCCAGCAGTGGGTGCCTTACGGCCAGATCGCCGACACCCTCAAGCGCGCGGTGATCGCCTCGGAGGACGACGGCTTCGTCAACCACGACGGCGTGGACTGGAACGCGATCGAAAAGGCCTGGGAGCGCAACGCCCGCGCCGAGGCCCAGGCCGCCAAGCGCCAGGAGCTGCAGCCCGACCGGCCGGTGCGCAACCCCAAGATCCGCGGCGGCTCCACCATCACCCAGCAGCTGGCCAAGAACCTGCTGCTGTCGGGCGAACGAACGCTGCTGCGCAAGGGGCAGGAGTTCGTGCTCACGCTGGCGCTGGAGCAGCTGCTGAGCAAGCAGCGCATCCTGGAGATCTACCTCAACAGCGTGGAATGGGGCGATGGCGTCTTCGGAGCCGAGGCCGCCGCGCAGCACTACTTTCGCAAGAGCGCCTCGAAGCTCAGCGCGGCCGAGGCCGCCCGGCTGGCGGTGATGCTGCCGCAGCCCAAGCGCTTCGAGAAGGCGCCGGGCTCGGCCTACCTCTCCGGCCGCACGCGGGTGATCCTGGGACGCATGGGCTCGGCGGAATTGCCCTGACATGGCCGTGGGGACGAGCGGGGCGGCAGCAGCAGCACCGCTGCCAAAGCGGCCAGGTCAGACGTGCGGGCCGTTCAGCGCCTCGCCCAACTGTCCGGGCATGATGGCCGCCTCTTCCCCGATGCGGTCCGCCGTGGCCTGCACCAGGGGCAGGAAACGCTTGAGCATGCGCTCGTCCATCTGGCTGGCGAACGTCGAATACACCAGCGTGCCGCGCAGCACCCCGCCACCGAACACCGGCACCGCGAAGGCGGTGCTCTCGGCATTGCTGCGCGCGTGGCGGATGGCATAGCCCTGGCGCCGCGTCTGCTGCACGATCTTGCGCATCGCCCACAGGTCGGTGATCTTCTGGCTTTCGTCGCCATTCAGGTTGGCCGACTCCACCAGGATGCGGCGCTCGGCGCGGCTGCAGAAAGACAGGTAGGTGCGGCCCAGCGCGGACGGGATCAGCTCGTAGCGGCGCCCCAGGCTGGAGGGCCGGATCGCGTACGGGCTGTAGGGCATGGTGCAGAACACCACGCGGATCTGGTGCCCTTCGATCACCCCCAGGGACAGCGGCCACTTGATCTGGCGCGTGGTGGCGATCATCAGCGGCGCCGCCACTTCGGCCAGGCGCAGCTTTTCGTTGATGCCGCTGCTCAGGTTGCCCACGGCGAGCGTGAGCTGGTATTGCCCATAGGCGTGCGGATCGCTGCGCACGTATTTCTCGGACTCCAGCGTGCTCAGCAGGCGGTGCAGGGTCGATTTGGCCAGGCCGGTGCGCTGATGCAACTCCTGCAGGCTCCAGGTGGATCGCTCATTCATCACGCGAAGGATGAGCAGCGCTCGCTGCACGGAACGGACTTCGGTACTCATGTTTCTCTCTCGGTCTCGGGTTGGGCAGTATGGCGCACGCCATACACCCCGCGCAATATGTAGTACCAGGGGAGTCAGGCGGCGATGGATTCCAGCGCGCCCGCCATGGCCTGCCGTGCCGCGGCGCGAAGCAGCGCCTGGTCGGAGCCCACGACGAAGAAAGCGATGCCCAGCGCCCGCAGGCCGGCCACCTGCGCGGCATCGGACACGAAGCACCCCACGGCGCATTGCGCGGCGCGCCCGGCGGCGCACACCCGGGCGATGGCCTCGGCCACGCGCGGATCGCCCGGGCCGTCGGCCCCCAGGGACACGGCCAGATCGGCCGGCCCGACGAACAGGCAGTCCACGCCCGGCACGGCCGCGATCTCCCGCGCCTGCGCCACGGCCTCGCCGCTTTCGATCTGCACGATCACCGCGGTGTGCGCGTCGCTCAGCCGCAGGTGGTCGGCCATGCTCCGCTGGCCGTAGCCGCCGGCGCGCGGCGAGGCCGAATAGCCCCGGGTGCCGCCGTAGCGCGCCGCACGCACGACTTCGAGCGCGATGGCGGCGGAGTCCACGTGCGGCACCATCACCCCGGCCGCGCCCATGTCCAGCGCCTGCTGGATGGCCGCGCCGCGCGGATAGGGCACGCGCACCAGCACCGGCAGGGCGCACGCGCGCGCCGCGAGCAGGCTGCGGTCCAGGCTCTCCGGCCCGAAGGGCGCATGCTCGGCATCGAGCACCAGGGTGTCCAGGCCCGTGGCGGCGAGCACCTCCACCGTCTGGTGCGAGGTGGTCTTCACGAACGTGGCGAACAGAAAATCGCCCGCCACCAGCCGCTCGCGCAGGGACGGGGCCTCATCGGCGGCGCCGGGGCGGGCCGCCGTCATGCCAGGTATTCCGGGCGCGCGGGGGTGAAGACGTCGAGATTGAGCACCGGCTCGTCGCCCACCACGATGCCGTGGTGCATGGCGTTGGGAGGCACCACCAGCAGGCTTCCCGGGCCCAGGCGCACCACCTGGCCCTCCACGTAGAAGTCGATCTGGCCCGCCAGGATGTACACCACCTGCTCATGGGGATGGGAATGCGGGCGTGGCTCGTGGCCCGGCAGCAGCCGGTGCAGCGCGAGCGTGACGTGCTCGCTGCCGAATGCCTTGCGTTCGATGCCGTGGCGCACGGGCTTCCATTCCATCGCATTCCAATCGACGCTGTTCAGCGCCATGGGCAGGGGGTGTGGGGCGTTCATTCGGAGGAAATTCCCAGCGACTTGATGGTGGAAGACCACAGCCGGTAGTCAGCCTGCAGGATCTCGCGCAATTGAACCGGGTCCACGGGCGCCCGCACCATGCCCAGGCCCTTGAGCCGCTCGGCGACCTCGGGCAGGCCGGTCACCCGGTTGATCTCGTGGTTGATGAGGGCGCGGCGCGCCACGTCCAGCCCCTTGGGCGCGAACACGCCGTACCAGTTGGTGACCTCGAAGCCCTTGAGCGTCTCGGCCGCGCTGGGCACGTCGGGCAGCAGGTCGGAGCGGGTCTTTTCGGTGACGGCGATCAGGCGCACCTTGCCGGCCTGCGCATGCGGCAGCAGCAGCGAGGCGCCGCCTGCGAACATCTGGCATTCGCCCTGCAGCAGTGCGGCGACGGCCGGGCCGCCGCCCTTGTAGGGCACGTGCACGATGTCCAGTTGCGCCGTCTTGGCCAGCAGCGCGAGCGTGAGGTGGTTGTGGGTGCCAATGCCGCCCGAGGCGTAGTTGAGCTTGCCCGGGTTGGCGCGGATGTAGGCCAGCAGTTCGGGGAAGGTGCGCGCCGGCACGCTGGGCGAGACGGCGATGACGTTGATCGCGTAGGCCAGCATGGCCACGGTGTCGAAATCGTTCATCGGATCGAACGCCAACTGCTTGTACAGGCTGCCGTTCATGGCATGCGTGGACATGGCGCCGATCTCGAGGGTGTAGCCGTCGGCGGGGGACCGGGCCACCAGCGCGGCGCCCAGGTTGCCGCCCGCGCCGGCCATGTTTTCCACCACCATCGGCTGGCCGCTGGCGGGGAACAGGTGCTTGGACAGCAGCCGCCCGAGGATGTCGGTCGAGCCGCCCGGCGCGAACGGCACGATCAGGCGCACGGGGTGGGTGGGAAAGTCGGCGCCGGCCTGCGCCCTCGCCAGCATGGGCAAGGCGCCCGAGGCACCCAGAACCAGGGCCTGGCGGCGTGTGGTCGAAACGTTCATGGAGAAACTCCCTGCTTTTTTAGCGGAATCGCCGCGGTGAAGCGGTACGGACAGTCTAGAAGTGGCCTCGCGAAAGGGAAGCGCGAACTTGGAAAATTCCACTTCGCAGAACGAATCTTCCCGGTGCGCGGCCGGCCCGTGGCGGGGCCCCGCCGGCCCACGGTGCAGGCCGGCGCGGCCCCTTTGCCACGCCCCCGTATCATCGCCGCCATGCTTTCCAAGTTGATGAGCCTTTTCCTCCTCGGGCTGGTGCGATTTCTCACCGGTTCCCAGGCCCGCTGGTACGGCTGCCCGCCCAAGGCCGAGCAACGCATCTATTTCGCCAACCACCAGAGCCACGCCGACCTGGTGATGATCTGGGCCGCGCTGCCGCAGGAGTTGCGCAGCATCACCCGCCCCATCGCCGCCAAGGACTACTGGACCAAGACGCCCTTCCGGCACTGGCTCACCTCGGCGGTATTCAACGCCGTGTACGTGGACCGCCAGTCGGGCACACCTGCCGCGGCGCCAGCGGCGGCGCCCGGCGCCGAAACGGCCGCCCTGAACCCCGCCCCGCCGGCCCCGGTGGACGGCCAAACCGCCCTGAACGCGGCCTACATTCCGCAGAGCGGATCGCCGGTGGAGGCCCCAGTCCCGGCACCCCACGAAGCGGCCGCCGAACCCGCGCCGCCGACGCCCGAAGCCCTGCGCGCCGCGCTCGCGCCCGACGACCCGCTGGCCCCGCTGGTGCAGGCGCTGTCCAGCGGCGATTCGATCGTGATCTTTCCCGAGGGCACGCGCGGCCACGGCGACGAGCCCCAGCCCTTCAAGTCGGGGCTGTACAAGCTGGCGCTGATGTTCCCGCAAGCGGTGCTGGTGCCGGCCTGGATCCACAACGTGCAGCGCGTCATGCCCAAGGGCGAAGTGGTGCCCGTGCCCATCCTGTGCTCGGTGACCTTCGGCGCCCCGATCCAGGTCGAGCCCGGCGAGGAGCGCCGCCCGTTCCTGGACCGCGCGCGCCGCGCCGTCATCGCGCTGCGGGAGGTCTGAGATGAACGACTTCCTTCGCAACCTCACCACCACGCAGCAGATCGGCGCGCTCTTTGTCGCGATGTTCGGGCTGCTCTCGTTGGTCACCCTCTACGCCTTCTTCCAGACCCTGCGCGAGGCGCGCGGCACCGGCGTGCAGGACCAGGCCGAGCACGAGGCGCACCAGCAGGAATGGCGGCGCTTCTGGAGCCTGCTCAAGACCTCGTGGTTCATGACCACCGTGTTCTGGGTGGGCTGGGCCCTGGGCGATACCGTGGCCACCGTGCTCTTCGCCATCGTGGCGTTCTTCGCGCTGCGCGAATTCATCACGCTCTCACCCACGCGCCGGGGCGACCACCGCAGCCTGGTGCTGGCCTTCTTCGTGGTGCTGCCGCTGCAGTTCATCATCGTAGGCACGCGCAAGTTCGACCTGTTCACGGTGTTCATCCCGGTGTACGTCTTTCTCGCGCTGCCGGTGGCCAGCGCGCTCGCCAACGACCCCGAGCGCTTCCTGGAGCGCAACGCCAAGCTGCAGTGGGGGATCATGGTGTGCGTGTACGGCATGAGCCATGTGCCCGCGCTGCTGCTGCTCGACTTTCCGGGCTACGAGGGCAAGGGCGCCTTCCTGGTGTTCTTCCTGGTCGTGGTGGTGCAGGCCGGCGTGATCGCCCAGCACCTGCTGGGCCGCCGGTTCCCCCACAAGCCGGTGGCGCCGCAGGTGAGCCAGAGCTTCCAGTGGCTGAGCTGGGCCAGCGGGGTGGCGGTGGGCGGCGTGGCCGGGGTCATGCTGTCGTTCATCACGCCGTTCAAGCCAGGGCAGGCGCTGGGCATGGCCCTGCTGGCGTGCCTGGCGGGCAGCCTGGGCCACCTGGTGATGAAGGCGCTCAAGCGCGACCGCGGCATCACCAGCTGGGGCATGCAGGGCCAGTCGGTCACGGGTGCGGGCGGGCTGCTGGACCGGGTGGACGCGCTGTGCTTTGCGGCGCCGGTGTTCTTCCACTCCGTGCGCTGGTACTTCGGCTTGTAGGCGAAATCGACCCCATGCCCTAGAACTTATTGCCCTCGATGCTATGAATAAGTGAGCACATGCGAATCCTGGGAATCGACCCCGGCCTGCAGACCACCGGCTTCGGCGTGGTGGATGTGGACGGCCACGCGCTGAGCTACGTCGCGAGCGGGACGATCCGCACCACGGCGCTCGCGCTGGGCAACCTGCCGGGCCGGCTCAAGGTGCTGTTCGACGGCATCACCGAAGTGGTGGCGCGCTACCAGCCCGACGTGGCCACGGTGGAAATCGTCTTCGTGAACGTGAACCCCCAGTCCACCCTGCTGCTGGGCCAGGCGCGGGGCGCCTGCATCACCGCCCTGGTGGCCAGCGACCTGCCGGTGGCCGAGTACACCGCGCTGCAGATGAAGAAGGCCGTGGTCGGCCACGGCCGGGCCGCCAAGACCCAGGTGCAGGAGATGGTGCGGCGGCTGCTGCACCTGCCGGGCCTGCCCGGCTCCGATGCGGCCGATGCGCTGGGCATGGCCATCACCCACGCGCATGCGGGGGCGGCCATGGCGCGCCTGGGCGAGGCGGCCACGCTCAACCGGCGCCAGCACGCCATGTACAAGGGCGGCCGCAGCTACTGACCGGCGGGGTGCGCCGGCATCGGGCCCCTCGGCCCAGGTGCAGGCCAGCGGCCTACTGGAAGACGATCTGCGCGATCACCCCGGTGCCGATGGCGATGAGCAGGTAGTCCGGCCCGTTCTGCACCCAGTGGTATCCCCGCGGCGGAGGAGCCAGATGGTGGTGGCGCCAGTTGTTCACCACGTAATGGTGCGAGCGGTACATGGGCGGCACGCGGCTGCCTCGGTACCAGTTGTGCTGCGGGCCGACGCCGCGCCGACCGTGCATCTGCGGATGGCCGGGGTGCGCCATCGGCGGTCCGGGCCGGTACACCGGGCCGCCGTGGTAGGCCTGCGGCGGCGGGCCCGGGTGGCGGTAGGCCGGCGGGCCACGGCGGTCGTCGTGACGGCGGTCGCCGTGGCGTGCGTCGTCGCGGCCCCGGTCGTCGTGCCGGCCGCCGTGGCGCTGGCCATGTCGCTGCTCGTACCGGTCGTCGCGCGGCTGGGCTTCGGCGCCCAGCGATGCCGCGCCCAGAAGGACGGCCACGCACGCGGCGGCCAGGCCCTGCAGGCGGCGGGGTGTGGGAGCGGTCGAAGCGGTGATGGGGGTTCCCGCGGCGGCAGAACAGCCGGGGAAGGAATGCAGGGTCGAAGCGTCTCGCGACATTTCCAGCCTTTCGAAAAGGTTGAACATGCCCGCATGGTGCCGCAATTTGCCGCCCCCCGGTCCCGGGGCGGCCCTGCTTTACCGGAGGTTTTCCCGCGGTTGCCACAGGTTTGCACGCGCTGCACACCGGCAACGAAATGCATCAGCGGGGGCCAGGCGCGGGATAGGAGTGGGCAGCGCAGGGAGCCCCACCCTGCACCGCCCCCGTCGACGATGCTCAGTGCAGCTGCAACGCCTTGGCTTGCTGCGCCACTGCGGGCGACGGCACGCCGGCAGGGGAACGCGCGGCGACCCGGCCCGCAGGGGCTTCGGCGGCATCGCTCAGCTTGAACTGGCTCACGGCCTGGGTGAGCTGGTTGGCCTGGTCGCGCAAGGATTCCGATGCGGCGGTGGATTGCTCCACCAGCGCGGCGTTCTGCTGCGTCATCTGGTCGAGCTGGCTCACCGACTGGCTGATCTGCCCGATGTTGTCGCTTTGCTCGGACGACGCGGCGGTGATCTCGGAAATGATGTCCGACACCCGGCGCACGCTGCCCACGATCTCGTTCATGGTCGCACCAGCCTCGCTCACCAGGCGCGAGCCGTCTTCCACGCGGTCCACCGACGAGCCGATGAGGCCCTTGATCTCCTTGGCCGCCTCGGCGCTGCGCTGCGCCAGGCTGCGCACCTCGCTGGCCACCACGGCGAAGCCGCGGCCCTGCTCGCCGGCGCGGGCGGCTTCCACCGCCGCGTTCAGCGCCAGGATGTTGGTCTGGAAGGCGATGGAATCGATCACGCCGGTGATGTCGGCGATCTTGCGCGAGCTGTCGGTGATCTGCCCCATGGTGCTGACCACCTGCGACACCACGGCGCCGCCGCGCGCGGCCACCTCGGCCGCGGTGGTGGCGAATTCGCTCGCCTGGCGCGCGGACTGCGCGCTCTGCTGCACGGTGCTGGTGAGCAGCTCCATGGACGACGCGGTTTCTTCCAGGTTGGCCGCCGTCTGCTCGGTGCGCTGGCTCAGGTCGTGGTTGCCCGAGGCGATCTCGGTGCTGGCCGTGGAGATGCTGCCCGACGCTTCCTGCACCTGGCGCACCAGTCCGCGCAGCGAGTCCTGCATGCGGCCCATGGCGGTCACCAACTGGCCCACCTCGTCCTGCTGCGTGGCATGCACCTCGTGCGACAGATCGCCGCTGGCGATGCGCTCGGCCAGATCGCGCGCCTGGGCCAGCGATTGCGTGATGGAGCGCACGCTGAAGAAGGTCAGCGGAATGAGCACCGCCAGCCCCAGCAGGAGCCCGCCGCCGATCGCGGCCGACATGAAGGCCGTGCGCGCTTCCACGCCCTGGCGCGCCTCCTCCATCTGCTGGCGCGCGGTGGTGGCCAGGCTGGCGAACAGCTGGTCGGTGGCCTCCATGTGCTGCTTGAGGCGGTCGGCATAGGCGCCGCCCCCAGCCCCGTCGATCTGCGCGCGCTCGATCTGCTCGAAGATGGGCGAGATGCCGGCCTCGTACTGCTTGATCTCGGCGAGCGACTTGTCGATGCCCTCGACGAAGGCGGCATCCCCCGCCTGGGCCTGCCGCACGTCGGCCAGGCTCTTGCGCAGCGCGGCGAGCGTCTTGCCCCAGCTGTCGCGCAGGGCCGACACTTCGACCGAGTTGTTGAAGTTGATGATGATGTCCTTCTCGGCCCGGCGCAGATTCCCCAGTGTGGTGCGCAGTTCGGCCATGTCGGTCAGGGTCTGCACGCGCTGCGAAAACAGCACCTGCAACGTGTCCCGCGTCCGGTCCAGGGCGAGATAGCCCATGGCACCGATGACGACGAGGAGCACCAAGGAAAAGATCGTCCCGAAATACAGGCGGGTGCGAATCGACAGGCGGCCCAGAGCGTTCATGGCTCTCCTCTACAAAATGTTACTTGAGCGTTAGCAATAACCACGCCACCAAAAAAACACGGCCTCGTGGGCCGCATCGGCGATCACTATATGCGGCGCCCTGCCAATAGCCGACGGGGTATTCACCGAGGGGCCAACACGCGGCGCCATGCCCTCACACCGTGCAGTGGAAAACAAATTGTCACAAATAGAGGGCAAAGTCACTGCCATCGCGACCGCGCCGGCCCGCGCCTTCCGGCCCCGCCATGGCGCCCGCCATACCTTCGGACTCCACATGGCACACCCCTTCACTGCATCTCCCGCGTCCCACGAATCCCCTGCCCCCAATGCCGCCCGGCCGGGCACCGGCTCACTGAGCCAGCGCCTGCTGACTGTCTTTCTCGCCGTCCTGGCGCTGAGCCTGGTGGGCTCGGCCATCGGCATCTGGTCGCTGCACCACATCGGCCGCGCCACGGACGCCATGGTGCAGCGCAGCGTCGCGACCGAGCGCCTGGTGGCCGATGCGTACCGGCTGCAGGCCATCAACGCCGAGCGCTACAAGGCCGTGGCACTGAGTTCCGAACCCGAGGTGGGCGAGATCCTCGGCGCCGACATCGCACGCACCCAGCAGCAGTACGACGCGCTGGTCGCCCAACTGGCCCGGCGGCTCGAAGGCACCGAGGACATGCAGCAGGTGGCGCAGGTGCGCACCATGGGCGCCACCTTTCTGGCCGCGCGGACGGAGCTGGTGGCCGCGCGCGATTCGGGCCTCACCGAGCGCATCCGCAAGGTCTACGGTGAACGCTTCCTGCCCTCGGCCACGGCGCTGCTCCAGGCGCTCGAAGCGCTCTCGCAGTCGCAGCGGCAGGACATCGACGAAGCGGCGGCGCAGGTCGCGCGCCTGAGCGGCATGGCGCGCTGGGCGCTGGTGGCCTTCGGCGCGCTGTCGCTGGCCCTGGGCACCCTGCTGGCGCTGTGGCTGGTGCGCAGCATCACCCGCCCGATCGCCATCGCCAGCGCCACGGCGGACCGCGTGGCCGGGCTGGACCTGCGCCAGGACATCGCCGGCCACGAACGCGACGAAACCGGCCGCATGCTCACCTCGCTGTCGGTGATGCAGGGCGCGCTGCGCAGCCTGGTGCACCGCGTGCAGACCCTGGGGCAGAGCATCAGCGCCGCCTCGACCGACATCGCGGGCGGCAACGCCGACCTGTCCAACCGCACCGAGGAGGCCGCCGCGCGGCTGCAGGAAACCGCGGCCTCGCTGGAGCAGGTCACCCGCCGCGTGGCGGATGCGGCGGCGTCCGCCGAGCGCACGGAAGCCCTGGCCTCGCAGGCCGCCAGCGTGGCGCAGGAAGGCAGCGGCGTGGTCACGCAGGTCGTGGACACCATGGACCGCATCGCCACGGGCTCGCGCCGCATCGCCGACATCACCGGCGTGATCGACTCCATCGCCTTCCAGACCAACATCCTGGCGCTGAACGCCGCCGTGGAGGCCGCGCGCGCCGGCGACCAGGGCCGGGGCTTCGCCGTGGTGGCATCCGAAGTGCGCAGCCTGGCCAACCGCTCGGCCGAGGCCGCCAAGGAGATCAAGGCGCTGATCGCCGAGTCCGTGCAGCAGGTGGCCTCGGGCGCCAGCCTGGCCGGGCACGCCGGCCGCACGATGGAGCGCGTGGTCTCCACCATCCAGCACACGGCGCAAACCATGGGCGAGATCCGCAGCCACACCCGGTCGCAGAACCAGGACATCGCGGCCATCCACGCCGCCATGTCGCGGCTGGACGAGATGACGCAGCAGAACGCGGCGCTGGTGGAACAATCCGCCGCCGCGGCGGAAAGCCTGCGCGGGCAGGCGCACGACCTGTCGTCGGTGATCAGCCGCTTCGCGCTGCCGCACTCCTCGGCGGCCAGCGAATCGGCGGAACGCCTCTCCGCGCCCGTGCCGGCGCCTTTGCCCGCAACGGTCCCTGCGGTGCGGGCCCTGCGCCTGGGCCACGCCTGAGGTCCGCCAGGGCACGCCTCCGCCTTGCCAGGCGGCGCGCCCTGCGCCCATGAAGGGCGATCAGCCCACCGGCTGGATCGGCACGTACAGCTCGCCGCCCGTGCCGCGGAACTCCACCGCCTTTTCCTGCAGGCCCTTGGCGGCGAACTCGCGCACCTCCTGCGTGATCTTCATCGAGCAGAACTTGGGGCCGCACATCGAGCAGAAGTGGGCGACCTTGGCGCTGTCTTTCGGCAGCGTTTCGTCGTGGTATTCCTGGGCCGTCTCGGGGTCGAGGCCCAGGTTGAACTGGTCCTGCCAGCGGAAATCGAAACGCGCCTGGGAGAGCGCGTCGTCGCGCGCGCGGGCGCCGGGGTGGCCCTTGGCCACGTCGGCGGCGTGCGCGGCGATCTTGTAGGCAATGATGCCCTGCTTGACGTCGTCGCGGTCGGGCAGGCCCAGGTGCTCCTTGGGCGTCACGTAGCACAGCATGGCCGTGCCCATCCAGCCGATCATGGCCGCGCCGATGGCGCTGGCGATGTGGTCGTAGCCCGGGGCGATGTCGATGGTCAGCGGGCCCAGCGTGTAGAACGGCGCTTCGTGGCAGGTCTTGAGCTGCTCGGTCATGTTGGCCTGGATCATGTGCATGGGCACGTGGCCGGGGCCCTCGATCATGGTCTGCACATCGTGCTTCCAGGCGGTCTGGGTGAGTTCGCCCAGCGTGTGCAGTTCGGCGAACTGCGCCTCGTCGTTGGCATCGGACGCGCAGCCGGGCCGCAGGCCATCGCCCAGGCTGAACGACACGTCGTACGCCTTCATGATGTCGCAGATGTCCTCGAAGTGCTCGTACAGGAAGCTCTCCTTGTGGTGCGCCATGCACCACTTGGCCATGATGGAGCCGCCGCGCGAGACGATGCCGGTGCGGCGCTGGGCCGTGAGGTGGATGTAGGCCAGCCGCACGCCCGCGTGGATGGTGAAGTAGTCCACGCCCTGCTCGGCCTGCTCGATGAGCGTGTCGCGGAAGATGGCCCAGGTCAGGTCTTCGGCCACGCCGCCGACCTTCTCCAGCGCCTGGTAGATGGGCACCGTGCCGATCGGCACCGGCGAGTTGCGCACGATCCAGTCCCGCGTGGTGTGGATGGCCTTGCCGGTGGACAGGTCCATCACGTTGTCGGCGCCCCAGCGGATGGCCCACACCAGCTTTTCCACTTCTTCCTCGATGCTGGAGGTGACGGCCGAGTTGCCGATGTTGGCGTTGATCTTGACCTTGAAGTTGCGCCCGATCGCCATCGGCTCCACCTCGGGGTGGTTGATGTTGGCGGGAATGATCGCGCGACCGCGGGCCACTTCATCGCGCACGAACTCGGGCGTGATGATCTTCGGGATGCTCGCGCCCATGGGGTTGCCCATCAGGCGCTGCTCGCGGCCCGCATCCTGCATGTACTGCGCCATCCATTCGCGGCGGCCGTTCTCGCGGATGGCCACGTATTCCATCTCGGGCGTGACGATGCCGCGGCGCGCATAGTGCATCTGCGTCACGTTGGCGCCGCTCTTGGCGCGCAGCGGCTGGCGCTGCAGCGCGGCGGCCTCGGCCCGCAGCTGGGCCAGGCGGGCGGCATCCTCGCTCTTTTGGCCATCGTCCAGCGCCACGGGCGGGCGGCCCTCGTAGTGCTCCACGTCGCCGCGCGCCGCGATCCAGCCGCCGCGCACGCTGGCCAGGCCCTGGCGCACGTCGATCACGGCCTCGGGGTCGGTGTAGGGGCCGGAGGTGTCGTACACGCTGACCTGCTCGCCGTTGGTGAGCGCGATGTCGCGCACCGGCACGCGCAGGTCCGCGTGCGTGTGGCCGGGCAGGTAGGCCTTGCGCGATGCGGGAAAGGGCGCGCGGGTGAGCGCGAGCAGTTCGGCGAATTTTTCGCGGGCGAGGGGTTCGGGTGCGTTCATGGGGCAGGTCTCCTGTTTCCGGGGGCGGTGGGGCTGCTCCGGAAATGGACCTGTGCCTGGAACCCGGGCGCAGGGCGCCTGGTGAAGCGGTGCGTGCCACGCGGGTGCGGGCACGGTCACGGGAGGTCGGCTCTTCTTCCGCCGGTATGAACCGGATCAAGTTCGTCGGGTTCGCAAGCCAGCCTGACATTCGTCAGGCCGCCCGCATCTCAGCGCATCAGCACACCCCGGAGCAGGCGCCAGTATAGGCCAGCCCCCTCGCCCGCCGCCATCCCTCCGTGCCGGTCAGGCGATGCGCCCCAGGATGAGCACGGCGAAGAACACGAAGCCGGCGATCACCGTCCACTTCAGGATGATGAGCCCCCAGCGCTTGTAGCGCGCCTGCCCCGTGCCCACGTAGAACGCGAACGACACCGCTGCCATGAGCAGCAGCAGGGTGGCGATCCAGCGAAAGATCAGCATGCCGCGAAGCCCCTGCGCCGCCCTACCACGCGGCCACCGGCTGGGCGAAGCCGGCGGGCGCCTGGCGCTCGTTGTCGAACGTGGCGATTTCCCAGGCGTCCTCTTGCGCGAGCAGTTCGCGCAGCAGCAGGTTGTTCATCGCGTGGCCCGAGCGGAACGCGCTGTAGGCCGCCAGCAGCGGCTTGCCGACGAGGTACAGGTCGCCGATGGCATCGAGGATCTTGTGCTTCACGAACTCGTCGTCGTAGCGCAGGCCGTCGCTGTTGAGTACCTTGTAGTCGTCCATGACGATGGCGTTGTCCAGCCCGCCACCCAGCGCCAGGCCGCTGGCGCGCATCATCTCCACGTCCTTGGTGAAGCCGAACGTGCGCGCGCGCGCGATATCGCGGGTGTAGTTGCCGGAGCCGAGGTCGAACTCCACGCTCTGTCCGGTGGAATCGACCGCCGGGTGGGCGAAGTCGATCTCGAAGCGCAGCTTGTAGCCGTGGTACGGGTCGAGCCGCGCCCACTTCGTGCTCGGGCCCGTGCCCTCGCGCACCTCGACCGGGCGCGTCACGCGGATGAAGCGCTTGGGCGCCTGCTGCAGCTCCACGCCGGCGCTCTGCAGCAAGAACACGAACGAGGCGGAGGAGCCGTCGAGGATGGGCACCTCTTCAGCCGTGATGTCGATGTACAGGTTGTCCAGCCCCAGGCCCGCGCAAGCCGACATCAGGTGCTCGACCGTGTGCACCTTCGCGCCGCCCACGCCGATGGTGGAGGCCATGCGCGTGTCCACCACGGCCATGGCGGTGATGGGAATGTCCACCGGCTCGGGCAGGTCCACGCGGCGGAACACGATGCCCGTGTCGGGCTGGGCGGGGCGCAGCGTCAATTCGACGCGCTGGCCGCTGTGCAGGCCCACGCCGACGGCGCGGGTCAGGGTCTTGATCGTGCGTTGCTGGAGCATCGGTCGATTTTAGAGGGGGAGGCCCCATCATGGGGCATCGCTGCCGCTATGGGGGCAATAGGCCCACGCGCACAAGAAAAAACCGCCAGCCCCTTGCGGAACATGGCGGTGTTGTGAACAAGAAAGGCCCGCAGGGCCTTGCCCGTCAGTCGGCCTGCTTGCGCAGGAACGCGGGGATTTCCAGGTCGTCCATGCCGCCCGAGGACAGCGCGTCCACGCGGGCGGCCGCCTGCGTGCGGTTGGTGCGCCACACGCTGGGCACCGACATGTTGCCGTAGTCTGCCTGCGCGGTGCCGCCACCGACCAGGCCCGCGCCCAGCGTCGCGCCGGCCATGGGCATCTGGTAAGCCACGTTGTCCGTGCCGGTGCGCAGGCCGCCCTGCACCACCGAGATGGGCTGGCGGCGTGCGTTCTGGCGCGACAGGCCGGTGGCCACCACGGTCACGCGGATCTCTTCGCCCAGGCTGTCGTCGTAGGCAGCGCCGTAGATCACGTGCGCGTCCGGCGAGGCGTAGGCGTTGATGGTGCTCATGGCCAGGCGCGACTCGGACAGCTTCAGGCTGCCCTTGGCGGCCGTCACCAGCACCAGCACGCCCTTGGCGCCCGACAGGTCGATGCCCTCCAGCAGCGGGCAGGCCACGGCCTGCTCGGCGGCGATGCGGGCGCGGTCGGGGCCGGCCGCCGTGGCCGTTCCCATCATGGCCTTGCCGGGCTCGCCCATCACGGTGCGCACGTCTTCGAAGTCGACATTGACGTGGCCGTATTCGTTGATGATTTCGGCGATGCCGCCCACGGCGTTCTTGAGCACGTCGTTGGCATGCGCGAAGGCCTCGTCCTGGGTGATGTCGTCGCCCAGCACTTCCAGCAGCTTCTCGTTGAGCACGACGATCAGTGAATCGACGTTGGCTTCCAGCTCGGCCAGGCCGTTGTCGGCATTGGCCATGCGGCGGCCGCCTTCCCAGTCGAAGGGCTTGGTGACCACGCCCACGGTGAGGATGCCCATCTCCTTGGCCACGCGCGCGATCACGGGGGCCGCGCCGGTGCCCGTGCCGCCGCCCATGCCGGCGGTGATGAACAGCATGTGCGCGCCGGTGATGGCGCTGCGGATGTCTTCCACGGCCGCTTCGGCGGCGTCGCGGCCCTTGTCGGGCTTGCTGCCCGCGCCCAGGCCGCTGCCGCCCAGCTGGATGGTGCGGTGCGCGGGGCTGCGCGTGAGGGCCTGCGCGTCGGTGTTGGCGCAGACGAACTCCACGCCCTGCACATTGCGCGCGATCATGTGGGCGACGGCATTGCCGCCGCCGCCGCCGACACCGATCACCTTGATCTGGGTGCCCTGATTGAATTCTTCGGCTTCGATCATTTCGATGGTCATGGTGGGTGCTCCTAGTCTTTCACGTGAATTGCATGGGGCCAAAACGGCTGGATGGTTGGAATCGGGTGGGACGCGGCCCGCGGCACGAAAGGGGGGCCGGTGCCCCGCCATCGTTGCCAGAACAGCGCATCGGGGCCGGCGCGAGCGAGCCAGTGCTGAGGGGACAACATGTCAGAAGTTCCCCACGATGAAATCTTTGAAGCGGCCGAACGCGGTCTTCACCGAGCCGCTCTTTTGCGCCACCTTGAAGCCGCGCAGGCGCGCCAGGCGCGCCTCTTCCAGCAGGCCCATGACGGTGGCGGCGCGCGGCTGGGCGATCATGTCGGCCAGCGCGCTCGAATACTTGGGAATGCCCCGGCGCACGGGCTTCAGAAAGATGTCCTCGCCCAGCTCGACCATGCCCGGCATGATGGCGCTGCCGCCCGTGAGCACGATGCCCGAGGACAGCACCTCTTCGTAGCCCGACTCGCGGATGACCTGCTGCACCAGCGAGAAGATCTCCTCCACGCGCGGCTCGATCACGCCGGCCAGTGCCTGCTTGCTGAGCATGCGCGGGCTGCGGTCGCCCAGGCCGGGCACCTCCACCTGCGCCTCGGGGTCGGCCAGCAGCTGCTTGGCATAGCCGCTTTCGACCTTGATGTCCTCGGCGTCCTTGGTGGGCGTGCGCAGCGCCATGGCGATGTCGCTGGTGATGAGGTCGCCCGCGATCGGGATCACGGCCGTGTGGCGGATCGCGCCGCCGGTGAAGATCGCCACGTCGGTCGTGCCCGCGCCGATGTCCACCACCGCCACACCCAGCTCGCGCTCGTCGTCGGTCAGCACGGCCTGGCTGGAGGCGAGCGGGTTCAGCATGAGCTGCTCCACCTCGAGCCCGCAGCGGCGCACGCACTTGATGATGTTCTCGGCCGCGCTCTGCGCGCCGGTCACGATGTGGATCTTGGCCTCCAGGCGGATGCCGCTCATGCCGATGGGCTCCTTCACATCCTGCCCGTCGATCACGAATTCCTGCGGCTCCACCAGCAGCAGGCGCTGGTCGCTGGAGATGTTGATGGCCTTGGCCGTCTCCACCACGCGCGCCACGTCGGCCTGGGTGACTTCCTTGTCCTTGACCGCCACCATGCCGCTCGAATTGAGCCCGCGGATGTGGCTGCCGGTGATGCCGGTGTACACGCGCTGGATCTTGCAGTCGGCCATCAGCTCGGCCTCTTTCAACGCCTGCTGGATGCTCTGCACGGTGGCGTCGATGTTCACCACCACGCCGCGCTTCAGGCCGTTGCTGGGCGCCACGCCCAGCCCGGCCAGCTTGAGTTCGCCATTGGGCAGCACCTCGGCCACCACCGCCATCACCTTGGCGGTGCCGATGTCCAGCCCCACGACCACGTCTTTGTATTCTCTTGCCATATTCTGTGTCCTGCCCTCAGTGGTTCTGCCCTGTTGTTCTGGCGGGGCGCGCGCGCTGCGGCGCAGTGCGCGCGGGCGCCCGGGCGGCCGCCTTGGGGGCGTCGCCATTGACCGTGGTCACGCCGCGCAGCCGCAGCGCATAGCCGTCGGCGTGGCGCAGGTCGGCCGATTCGAGCGCGTCCGCGCGCCGCCCGTACTGGCCCGCCACGCGCGCCAGCGTGCGCACGAAGCGCTGCGTGCGCTGCACCACGTCCTGCGGCGTGCCGCCGCCCAGCTCCACCACGGCGCCGCTGTTCAGCGTGGCGCGCCAGCCGCCGCGGCCGGTGAGCTCCAGCGCATCGACCTTGGTGTCCAGCGGCTCGAAGACCGGCTGCAGGCGGTGGTACATCTGCAGCACCTCCAGCGACTGGCCCTGCGGGCCCTGCAGGCGGGGCAGGTCGTCCGCGTCCAGGTCGTCGCCGTTGGCCTCGAACACCTCGCCCTGGCTGTTGACCAGGGTGGAGCCCTCTTCGGCGCCCCAGTAGGCCGCGGCGTCGTGCTCCTGCAGCTCCACGCGCAGGCTGTTGGGAAACTCGCGCCGCACCATCGCGTGGCGCACCCAGGGCACCTGCTCGAACGCCTCGCGCACGGCGCGCAGATCCACGGTGAAGAAATTGCCCACCAGGTGCGGCCCGACGTTGGCCCGCAGCGTGACGGCGTTGTTGTGCACCAGCTCGCCCTGCACCACGATGCGCCCGATCGCGAACGCCGGATGGCGCAGCATCCACGAGCCGCCCACCACCAGCACGAACGCGGCGCAGCCCACGAACAGGACCGTGGCGGTCAGGTTCATGAGCTTGACGTCGAGCGGTGCGGGCAGCGAGGCGGTCATGCGGCTCCCGGGGTTCCCGTGGGGGTGGCGTGGATGGTGGCGCCGGCGCCGGCATGGCCCTGCAGCCCGTCGAGCGAGGCGCTCGCCAGGATGCGCAGGCACAGCGCCTCATAGCTCACGCCGCTGGCGCGGGCCGACATGGGCACCAGCGAATGGCCGGTCATGCCGGGCGAGGTATTGATCTCCAGCAGGAAGGGCTTGCGGTCGCTGGCGCGGATCATGATGTCGGCGCGCGCCCAGCCCCGGCACTTCAGCGTGCGGAAGGCCTCGACCACCAGGCGCTGGATCTCGCGCTCCTCGGCCTCGGGCAGGCCGCTCGGGCAGTGGTACTGCGTGACGTCGGTGAAATACTTGTTCTGGTAGTCGTAGTTGCCGGCCGGCGCCACGATGCGGATCACCGGCAGCGCATGCGCATCCGCACCCTGGCCCAGCACCGGGCAGGTGGTCTCGTCGCCTTCGATGAATTCCTCGCACAGCACTTCGGGGTCGTAGCGGGAGGCCAGCAGGTAGGCCTGTTCGCACTGCCCGGGCGAGGTCACTTTGGTCAGGCCGATGGTGGAGCCTTCGCGGGAGGGCTTGACGATCATCGGCGCGCCCAGCGCCTGCAGCGCCTGCGCGGTCTCGGCGGCGCTCGACACCAGGCGCCAGTCCGGCGTGGGCAGCCCCTCGAAGCGCCAGATGCGCTTGGTCATGATCTTGTCCATCGCGATGCTGGACGCCATCACGCCGGGGCCGGTGTACGGAATGCCGAGCAGTTCGAGCGCGCCCTGCACCGTGCCGTCCTCGCCATGGCGGCCGTGCAGGGCGATGAAGCAGCGCGCATAGCCGCCGTGCCGCAGCTCGGACAGGTCGGTCTGCGACGGGTCGAACGCATGCGCGTCCACGCCGCGGGCGCGCAGCGCCTGCAGCACGCCGCCGCCGGACATCAGCGAGACCTCGCGCTCGGCGGACGAGCCGCCCATCAGCACCGCGACCTTGCCCAGGGCGCGCACGTCGATGGCAGGGGTGTCTTCGTGGCTCATCGCGCAACCTCCGCCAACGCTGGCGCTTCTTCTTTCTGCAGCATTTCCACCACCTTCGCCGGCACGGCGCCGATGGAGCCCGCGCCCATGCACAGCACCACGTCGCCATCCCGGGCGTTGTCCACGATCGCCTGCGCGAGCAGGGCCACGTCGTCCACGAACACCGGCTCGACCTTGCCCGCCACGCGCAGGGCGCGCGTGAGCGACCGGCCGTCGGCGGCGACGATCGGCGCCTCGCCGGCGGCATACACCTCGGTCAGCAGCACGGCGTCCGCACTGCCCATGACCTTCACGAAATCCTCGAAGCAGTCGCGCGTGCGGCTATAGCGGTGCGGCTGGAACGCCAGCACCAGGCGCCGGCCCGGGAAGGCACCGCGCGCCGCGGCCAGCGTGGCCGTCATCTCGACCGGGTGGTGGCCGTAGTCCTCGATCAGCGCGAACCTGCCGCCCCCCGGCGCGGCGATGTCGCCGTAGCGCTGAAAGCGCCGGCCCACGCCCTTGAACTGGGCCAGGGCGCGCAGCAGCGCGTCGTCGGGAATGTTCAACTCCACCGCCACCGCGATGGCCGACAGGGCGTTCAGCACGTTGTGCTCGCCCGCCAGGTTCAGCACCACGTCGATGTCGGGCAGCGTGACGCCGTTGCGCCGCTGCACGCGAAAACGCATCTGTCCCGCATCGGCCCGCACGTCCACCGCGCGCACCTGGGCGTCTTCGGAGAAGCCGTAGCTCGTCACCGGGCAGGTCACGTCGGCCAGGATGTCGCGGATGGCCGGGTTGTCCACGCACAGGATCGCCGTGCCGTAGAACGGCATGCGGTGCAGGAACTCGACGAACGCGCCCTTGAGGCGGCCGAAGTCGTGCCCGTAGGTTTCCATGTGGTCGGCGTCGATGTTCGTCACCACGGCCATCACGGGCAGCAGGTTGAGGAACGAGGCGTCGGACTCGTCCGCCTCCACCACGATGTAGTCGCCGCTGCCCAGCTTGGCATTGGCGCCCGCGCTGTTGAGCCGCCCGCCGATCACGAAGGTCGGGTCGAGCCCGGCCTCGGCCAGCACGCTGGTCACCAGGCTGGTGGTGGTGGTCTTGCCGTGCGTGCCGGCGATGGCGATGCCGCGCTTCAGGCGCATCAGCTCGGCCAGCATCAGCGCGCGCGGCACCACGGGAATCTTCTTTTCACGGGCGGCCAGCACCTCGGGATTGTCGGCCTGCACCGCCGTGGAGGTGACCACTGCATCCGCCCCTTCGATGTGCGCGGCCGCATGGCCCACGCAGGTGCGGATGCCCAGCGCCTGCAGGCGGCGCAGGGTGGCGCTGTCGGACAGGTCCGAGCCCGAAATGCCGTAGCCCAGGTTGAACAGCACCTCGGCGATGCCGCACATGCCGGCGCCGCCCAGGCCGACGAAATGGATGTGGCGAATGGCGTGCTTCATGCCAGCTCCTCGCAGGCAGTCGCCACTTCGCGGGTGGCGTTGATCTTTTGCATGTTTTTGGCTTTCCGAGCAATATCCACTAGGGCATCGCGCTCTGAATTTTGTAGCAACTTCGCCAGCCACTCGGGGGTGAGGTCGCGCTGCGGCACGAGCCACCCGCCACCGGCGTCCACGAGGAAGCGGGCATTGGCGGTCTGGTGGTCGTCCACCGCATGGGGGAACGGCACGAACACCGCCGCCGCGCCCACGGCGGCGATCTCGGTGACGGTGCTGGCGCCCGCACGGCAGACGATGAGGTCCGCGTCGGCGAACGCCGCCGCGGTGTCGTCGATGAACGGCGTGAGCGTGGCCTGCACGCCCGCCTTCGCGTAGTGCTCGCGCAGCGCATCGATCTGCGCTGCGCCGCTCTGGTGGGTGACGACGGGCCGGCGGTCCGCCGGAATCAGCGCCAGGGCCTGCGGCACGATCTCGTTGAGCGCGCGGGCGCCCAGGCTGCCGCCCACGACCAGGAGGCGCAGCGGCCCCGTGCGGCCGGCGAAGCGCTCGGCCGGCGCGGGCTGCTGCGTGAAGGCGGTGCGCAGCGGGTTGCCCACCCACTGGGCCTTCTTGAGCACCCCGGGGAAGGCCGTGAAGATACGGTCGGCCACGCCGGCCAGCACCTTGTTCACGAGGCCGGCCACCGAGTTCTGTTCGTGCAGCACCAAAGGCTTGCCCAACAGCACGGCCATCATCCCGCCCGGAAACGTGACATAGCCGCCCAGGCCCACGACCACGTCGGGGCGCACGCGGCGCACCACGGCCAGCGACTGCCAGAAGGCGCGCAGCAGCCGCAGCGGCAGCAAGGCCAGCGTGAGCAGCCCCTTGCCGCGCACGCCGGAAAAATCGATGGGCTCGAACGCGAACCCGCGCGGCGGCACCAGGCGCGACTCCATGCTGCCGGGCGTGCCCAGCCAGTGCACGCGCCAGCCGCGCGTGCGCAGCTCCTCGGCCACGGCCAAGCCCGGGAAGATGTGGCCGCCGGTGCCGCCGGCCATGATGAGCGCGGTTTTGGGTGCGCTCATACGCGTCCACCCCGCACCGTGCGCTGCGCGCCCGGCATGGCTGGCGCCATGCAGTGCCTGTTTTGTTGAAACAAGCACCTCATACGCGGCCTCCGCGCATCGCGCGCTGCGCGCCCGGCATGGCTGACGCCATGCGGTGCCCGTTTTGTTGAAACAAGCACCTCATACGCGGCCTCCGCGCATCGCGCGCTGCGCGCCCGGCATGGCTGACGCCATGCGGTGCCCGTTTTGTTGAAACAAGCACCTCATACGCGGCCTCCGCGCATGAGGTGCTTGTTTTCATAGTCAACCCGAAGCACCACGGCGATGGCCACCAGATTCATCAGGATGGCGGAGCCCCCGAAGCTCATCAGCGGCAGGGTCAGCCCCTTGGTCGGCAGCGCGCCCAGGTTCACGCCCATGTTGATGAAGGCCTGAAAGCCCATCCAGATGGCCACGCCCTGCGCCACCAGGCCGGCGAACACGCGGTCCAGCGCGATGGCCTGGCGGCCGATGTGCATGATGCGGCGGGTCATCCACAGGAAGAGCATGATAAGGATGAGCACGCCGACCAGGCCGAACTCCTCGCCGATCACCGCGAGCAGGAAGTCGGTGTGCGCCTCGGGCAGCCAGTGCAGCTTTTCCACGCTGCCGCCCAGCCCGACGCCGAAGATCTCGCCGCGGCCGATGGCGATCAGCGAGTGCGACAGCTGGTAGCCCTTGCCCAGCGCGTGCTTTTCGCTCCAGGGATCGAGGTACGCGAAGATGCGCTCGCGCCGCCAGTCGCTCATCATCACCATGAGCGCGAAGGCGCCCACCAGCACGGCGGCGATCAGGAAGAACATGCGGGCGTTCACGCCGCCCAAGAACAGGATGCCCATGGCGATCACGGCGATCACCATGAAGGCGCCCATGTCGGGCTCGGCCAGCAGCAGCGCGCCCACCACGGCCACGGCCGCGCCCATGGGCAGCACGGCGCGGAAGAAGCGCTCCTTGACCTCCATCTTGCGCACCATGTAGTCCGAGGCGTAGATGAGCACGGCGAACTTCGCCAGCTCCGACGGCTGGAAGTTCATGACCCCCAGCGAGAGCCAGCGCCGCGCGCCGTTGACCACCGTGCCCACGTGCGGGATCAGCACCGCGATGAGCAAAGCGATCGACAGCACGAACAGCCACGGTGCCACGCGTTCCCAGGTGGACATGGGAATCTGGAACGCCAGCAGGGCCGCAACGAAGGCCATCACCAGCGCCATGATGTGGCGCACCAGGAAATGGGTGGGCGCGATCTTACCGAAGCGCGGGTTGTCCGGCATGGCGATGGACGCGGAATACACCATCACCAGTCCCCAGGCGAGCAGCGCCACCACGACCCACAGGAGGGCCTGGTCGAAGCCGAGCACGCTGGCCGGCGTGGTCGTGGTCTGGCGGTATTCGGTGCCGCCCACGCGCACCGGCAGCACGTCGGCGGGCTTGGCGGGCAGGCCACCGAACCAGCCGCCGAACTTTCCGGTCAGGCGCTGCAGCAGGCCGGGGGATGCGGGTGCGGTGCTCATGCGGAGCCCTCCAGGTCCTGGCCGCGATCGTTCGCAAGCGCTTGCACGGCTTCGCAAAACACGCGGGCGCGGTGCTCGTAATCGTTGAACATATCGAAACTGGCACAGGCGGGCGACATCAGCACCGCATCACCGGCATGGGCGCGCTGCGTGGCCAGGTCCACCGCCTGCGGCAGCGTCGGTGCGTCCAGCAGGGCCACGCCCGCGTCTTTGAGCGCGGCGCGGATCTGGGGTGCGTCGCGGCCGATCAGCACCACCGCGCGGGCATAGCGCGAGACGGGCGCGGCCAGCGGCGAGAAGTCCTGCCCCTTGCCGTCGCCGCCCAGGATGACGACCAGCCGGCGCTCCGCGCCCAGGCCGGTGAGAGCCGCCACCGTGGCGCCCACGTTCGTGCCCTTGCTGTCATCGAAATACTCCACATCGCCGATGAGCCCCACGGCCTCCACGCGGTGCGGCTCGCCGCGGTATTCGCGCAGGCCGTACAGCATGGGGCCCAGCGCGCAGCCGGCGGCCTGCGCGAGCGCCAGCGCGGCGAGCGCGTTCACGGCGTTGTGGCGGCCGCGGATGCGCAGCGCATCGGCGGGCATCAGGCGCTGGATGTGCAGCTCTTCTTCCTGTGCACGCGAACGGCGGGCGGTTTCGTCGGCCTCCTGGGCCCGCACGAGCCAGGCCATGCCATTGACGACCTCCAGGCCGAAATCGCCCGGGCGCTGGGGCATGTCGCCGCCGAACGTGACATGGGGGCGCACCTGCACCTTCGGGGCCTTCGAGCGCCCGGCCGCCGGCCTGGCCGTGCTGCGCGCTGGCCCGGCATCGGGCAGCATGCCCATGACCTCGGGGTCTTCGCGGTTGAGCACCATCAGGCCGCTCTCGCCGAAGATGCGCGCCTTGGCGGCCGCATAGGCGGCGAGGCTGCCGTGCCAGTCCAGGTGGTCCTGGCTGATGTTGAGGACGGCCGCGGCCGTGGGCTCGAAGCCCGCCACGCCGTCGAGCTGGAAGCTGGACAGCTCCAGCACCCACACCTCGGGCAGGGTGCCCGCATCGATGTGCTGGCCCAGCGTGTCCAGCAGCGTGGGGCCGATGTTGCCGGCCACGGCCACGGTCTTGCCGGCGCAGTCCACGAGCTGGCCGGTGAGCGAAGTCACCGTGGTCTTGCCGTTGGTGCCGCTCACGGCCACCACCGCCGGGGCGTAGCCGTGCGCGGCGCGCAACTCGCGCAGCGCCATGGCGTACAGGGCGAGCTCGCCCTCCATGCGGATGCCGCGCGCCCGGGCCTCGGACGACAGGGCGGCCAGCGTGTCGGGACGCAGGCCGGGCGAGCGGTAGATGGCCTGCGGCGTGCGCCCTTCGAGCAGGGAGGCGTCGAACGCACCGGCCACGAAACGCACCTGGGGCAGTTCGGCATGCAGCGTGCCGCGCTGCGGAGGCGCCTCGCGCGTGTCGGCCACCGTCACCTGTGCGCCGCAGCGCACGCACCAGCGGGCCATGGCCAGCCCGGAAGCGCCCAGGCCGAGAATGAGAATGTCCTGGCCCTGCAGCAGCGCAGCGCCCTCGCCCGGCCAGCCGGCCGGCACCGGCGTGGGGCCGGCCACCGGGCCGGCGGCGCCGTCGGCCGGGGCCGCGTCATCGGGGGATGGCGCCGCGCCCGGATCGCGCGGACCGGCCGCGGTGGCGGACTCGGGCGAGCCCACGTCTGCGAAGATCTGCGCCACGAACGCGGCCGCCGCCGCAGCGGCGGACACCGCGGGCGCGGTCATGCCGGCGATCGCCTGCGCCGTCGCGTCGTTCGCGGGGGCCGGTGCGGAGGATGCGTCCTGCGGCGCCAGCGCCACGCTTTCGGCCACGCGGGGCACGTCGGCCACATCGGTGGCGCCGGGTGCGTCGGGGCTCGGCGGCATGGCTTCCACGCCCTGCACCGGCGCCACCCCGGACGGCGAAACCCTGGGCGCGCCCTCCCCCTCGCCGGGGCCATCGGCACCCTGCGGCAGGCCTGGCGCCTCGCCAGGAAGAAGGGGGTCGTGCGGGTTCATCGCAGTTTCAGCGTGGTCAGGCCGATGAGGCACAGCAGCATGGTGATGATCCAGAAGCGCACGACCACCTGCGTCTCCTTCCAGCCGCTTTTCTCGAAATGGTGGTGCAGCGGTGCCATCTTGAGCAGCCGCCGCCCCTGGCCGTAGCGCTTCTTGGTGTACTTGAACCAGGCCACCTGCAGCATCACCGAAAGCGCCTCGACCACGAAAATCCCGCCCATGATGGCCAGCACGATCTCCTGGCGCACGATGACGGCGATGGTGCCCAGGGCGCCGCCCAGCGCCAGCGCGCCCACGTCGCCCATGAACACCTGGGCCGGATGGGTGTTGAACCACAGGAAGGCCAGGCCCGCGCCGGCCATGGCCGAGCAGAAGATCAGCAACTCGCCCGCGCCCGCGATGTGCGGGAACAGCAGGTACTTGGAGTACACCGTGCTGCCGGCCACGTAGGCGAACAGCCCCAGCGCCGAGCCCACCATGACGACCGGCATGATCGCCAGGCCATCGAGGCCGTCGGTCAGGTTGACCGCGTTGCTTGATCCCACGATCACGAGGTAGGTCAGGATCACGAAGCCCAGCACGCCCAGCGGGTAGCTCACCTCCTTGAAGAACGGCACCAGCAGCCCGGCCTGCGGCGGCAGGTCCAGCGAGAAGCCGGATTGCACCCAGGTGATGAACAGTTCGAACACGCGCGAATTGGAGTTCTCGGAAATGCTGAACACCAGGTAGAGAGCCGCCAGCAGGCCGATGACGGACTGCCAGAAATACTTCTCGCGCGAGCGCATGCCTTCGGGGTCCTTGCGCACCACCTTGCGCCAGTCGTCCACCCAGCCGATGGCGCCGAAGCCCAGGGTCACGGCCAGCACGATCCACACGAAACGGTTGGACAGGTCGAACCACAGCAGCGTGGAGATGGCGATCGAGCCCAGGATCAGCACGCCCCCCATGGTCGGCGTGCCGCTCTTGGACAGGTGCGATTCCATCGCATAGCCGCGGATGGGCTGGCCGATCTTGAGCGAGGTGAGCATGCGGATCACCTTCGGCCCCGCCGCCAGCCCGATCACCAGCGCCGTGAGCGCCGCCATCACCGCACGGAACGTGAGGTACTGGAAGACGCGGAAGAACCCGAATTCCGGCGACAGGCCCTGCAGCCATTGCGACAGTATCAGCAGCATGTGGCGCCCCCGCGTGCGTTCTTCGTCGTGTCCGCACGGGCTTCCAGCACCTGCACCACCTGCTCCATCTTCATGAACCGAGATCCCTTCACCAGCACGCTGCCCACCTGGGGCAGGGCTTGCTGCACCGCTGCGAGCAGCGATGCCATGTCGTCGAAATGCCGCGCGTCCGGCCCGTAGGCCTGCGCGGCGTGAGTGCTGAGCGCGCCCAGCGCGAACAGCCTGCTGATGCCGCTGGCACGCGCCTGGGCGCCCGCCTCGGCGTGGAACTGCGGCCCTTGCTCGCCCACCTCGCCCATGTCGCCCAGCACCAGCAGTTGCGGGCCGGGCAGGCCGGCCAGCACGTCGATGGCGGCGCGCATGGAATCGGGGTTGGCGTTGTAGGTGTCGTCCACCGCCGTGACGACGCGCCCGGCCTGCGGCACGCTGAAGGCGCGCGAGCGCCCCTTGACCGGCACGAAGGCCGAGAGCCCGCGCGCCACGGCGTCGAGCGGCGCACCAGCCGCCAACGCGCAGGCCGTGGCGGCCAGGGCGTTGGTCACGTTGTGCATGCCGGCAACGCGCAGCGTGGCATCGAAGCCGCCCTGCGGCGTGTCGATGCGGATGCGCCAGGCGCTGCCCTCCCACTGTGCGGCGGTGCAGCGCACGTCGGCACCGTCCGCGCCGAAGGTGATGCATCGGCGCCCCGCAGCCAGTTGCCGCCACAGCGCGGTGTAGGCATCGCCCGCCGGGAACACGGCCACGCCATCGGCGGGCAGGGCCGAGAGGCAGGAGCCGTTCTCTTCGGCCACGGCCTGCACCGTGTGCATGAACTCCAGGTGCTCGCGCTGCGCGTTGTTGACGAGGGCTACCGTGGGGCGGGCCAGGTCGGCCAGGTACGCGATCTCGCCCGGATGGTTCATGCCCAGCTCGATCACCGCCGCCTCGTGCGCCGCGTTGAGCCGCAGCAGCATCAGCGGCACGCCGATGTCGTTGTTGAAGTTGCCTTGCGTCGCAAAGGCCGCAGGGCCCTTCCAGGCCTGCAGCACCGCCGCGATCATCTGCGTGACGGTGGTCTTGCCGTTGCTGCCGGTCACCCCGATCAGCGGCAGCCGGAACTGGGCACGCCAGCCAGCGGCCAGGGCACCGAGCGCCGCGAGCGTATCGGGCACCTCGATGCCGGGCAGGCCCGCGGCCTCCAGGCCGCCGTGGGCCACGGCCGCAGCGGCGCCGGCCGTGCGCGCATCGGCCAGAAAGGCATTGGCGTCGTAGCGCTCGCCTTTGAGCGCCACGAACAAATCGCCCGCCTGCAGCGTGCGCGTGTCGGTGTGCACGCGGGACAGCGGCAGCGCGCCCTCGCCCACCAGCCGGGCCGTGGGCACGCGTGCCTGGATGAACCCCAGCGCCTGCTGCAGCGTCATCATGCGCGACCTCCCCGGGCGGCCAGGCCGGCCTGGGCGTGGGCCATGTCGGAGAACGGCCGGCGCTCGCCCGCCACCTCCTGGTAGTCCTCGTGGCCCTTGCCGGCGATCAGCACCACGTCACGCGGCCCGGCCTCGGACAACGCCAGCGCGATCGCTGCGGCGCGGTCCACCTCGGCGCGCACGGTGCGCCCGGCCACGGTGCCCTGCAGGATTTCGTGAACGATGTCCGCCGGCACTTCGCCGCGCGGGTTGTCGCTGGTGACGATGACCGCATCGGCCCGCTGCTGCGCGACCGCGCCCATCAGGGGCCGCTTGGTGCGGTCGCGACTGCCGCCGCAGCCGAACACGCACCACAGCCGTCCGCCGCGCTCCGCCGCGATGGGGCGCAGCGCCTGCAGCGCCTGGTCGAGCGCATCGGGCGTATGGGCATAGTCCACGGCGACCAGGGGCTGGTGCAGCACATGGATCTGCTCCATGCGGCCCGGTACCGGCGACAGCTGCGCGCAGGCGTAGAGCGCATGCTCCAGCGGCAAGCCCAGCGCCCGCAGCGTGGCCATCACGAGCAGCAGGTTGCCCACGTTGTAGTGGCCGATGAGCCGCGTCTGCAGCACATGGCTTTGCGCGCCTTCGGCCACGGTGAACGACAGGCCGCCATCGCCCCAGGCGATGTCCCGGGCCTGGAGCCGTGCGGGCCCCTGCAGGGAGACGCTCCACAGGTCCAGCGGCTGCTGGGACAGCGTCTCGTGCAGTTCGGCGCCGCGCCGGTCGTCGATGTTGACCACGGCGATCTGCAGCCCGGGCCAGTCGAACAGGGTGCTCTTGGCCTGCCAGTAGGCGGCCATGCTCGGGTGGTAGTCCAGGTGGTCCTGGGTGAAATTGGTGAACAGGGCCGCCCGCACCCGGGTGCCGGTCAGGCGGTGCTCCGCCAGCCCGATGGACGACGCCTCGATCGCGCAGGCCACATGGCCTTCTTTGGCGAAATGGGCAAAGGCGCGCTGCAGGCGCACCGGGTCCGGCGTGGTGAGGCCGGTGGATTCGAGCGCGGGCGGCACGCCGGCGCCCAGCGTGCCGATCAGCGCGCAGCCGCCAGGCGCCGCCAGTTCGTTGCGCGCCAGCAGGTTGAGCGCATCGGCCAACCACCAGCTGACGCTGGTCTTGCCGTTGGTGCCGGTCACGGCCAGCACGTCGATCGACTGCGTGGGGTGGCCGAACCACTCGGCCGCCAGCGTTCCGGTGATGGCCTTGAGCCCGCGCAGCGCGACCACCGGCGCGTCGGCGAAATGGAAGGCCTCGATGCCTTCGTGCTCGACCAGGCAGGCCATGGCGCCACGCGCGAGCGCGTCGCCCACATGGGCGCGGCCATCGGTGGCGGCGCCCGGCCAGGCGATGAAGCCGTCGCCGGGCTGGATCAGCCGGCTGTCGGTCTGCAGCGTACCGGTCACCCGGGCGGCCAGCCATTGCACGGCGTCGTGCACCGAAGTGAGCAGCGGGGTCGTCGTCATAGCGATTCCTCCACGGTGTTGGCCACGATCTGAGGCTTGACGGCCATGTCGGGCTGCACGCCCATCATGCGAAGGGTCTGCTGCACCACGGCGCTGAACACCGGCGCGGCCACCGCGCCGCCGTAGAACACGCCGTTGCTGGGCTCGTCGATCATCACCGCGACGATGATGCGCGGCTTGTCGATCGGGGCCATGCCTGTGAACCACGCCCGGTACTTGCCCGAGGCATAGCTCTTGCCGACCTGCTTGCGCGCGGTGCCGGATTTTCCGCCCACCGAGTAGCCTACGGTCTGCGCCTGCTGGCCCGTGCCGCCGGGGCCCGCGGCCATCTGCAGCATCTTGCGCACCTGGTCGGCCGTGCGCTCGGAGAACACGGGCACGCCGACCGCCGGCGTGCTCGACTTGAGCATAGTGGCGGGAATGATCTGGCCGCCGTTGGCGAACACCGTGTACGAGCGCGCCATCTGCAGCAGGCTGGCCGACAGGCCGTAGCCGTAGGACATGGTGGCCTGCTCCACCGGGCGCCAGGTCTTGTAGGGCCGCAGGCGGCCGCTCACCACGCCGGGGAAGTGGATCTGCGGCTTCTGACCGAAACCGGCCGCCGAAAAGGTCTCCCACATCTCGCGCGCCGGCATCTGCATGGCGATCTTGGTGGTGCCCACGTTGCTGGATTTCTGGATCACGCCTTCCACCGTGAGCACGCCGTAGTTGTGCGTGTCGGAGATGGTCGAGCCCGTGATGGTGACGCGGCCGGGGTTGGTGTCCACGATGGTTTCCGGGCGCACGCGCCCGGTCTCCAGCGCCAGGCCGATGGTGAACGGCTTCATGGTGGAGCCGGGCTCGAACACGTCGGTGAGCGCGCGGTTGCGCAGCTGCTCGCCAGTGAGGTTCTGGCGCTTGTCGGGCACGTAGCTCGGGTAGTTGGCCAGCGCCAGCAGCTCGCCCGTGTGCGCGTCGATCACCACCACGCTGCCGGCCTTGGCCTTGTGCAGCGCCACCTGGTCGCGCAGCTTCTGGTAGGCGAAGAACTGCACCTTGCTGTCGATGGACAGCTGCATGTCCTGCCCGTCCACCGGTGGCACCTCGGCGCCCACGCCCTCCACCACGCGGCCCAGGCGGTCCTTGATGACGCGGCGCGAGCCGGCCTTGCCGGCCAGCTGCTGGTCGAAGGCCAGCTCCATGCCCTCCTGGCCATGGTCTTCCACGTTGGTGAAACCCACCACGTGCGCGGCCGATTCGCCTTCGGGGTACTGGCGCTTGTATTCCTTGCGCTGGTAGATGCCCTTGATGTCGAGGGCGGCGATCTGCTGGCCGACCTCCCAGTCGAGCTGGCGCTTGATCCAGACGAAGGTCTTGTCCTCGTCCGCGAGCTTGGTCTTGAGCGCGGGCAGCGGCATCTCCAGCAGCTTGGCCAGTTGCTGGAGCTTTTCACGCACCTCGGGCTTGTCCTGCTCCACGTCTTCCGGAATGGCCCAGATGCTGGCCGCCGGCACGCTGGAGGCCAGGATCAGCCCGTTGCGGTCCAGGATGCGGCCCCGGTTGGCGGGCAGCTCCAGCGTGCGGGCGAAGCGCACCTCGCCCTGCCGCTGGAAGAACGCATTGCCGAACACCTGCACGTAGGCCGCGCGGGCACCCAGGCCCACGAAGCCCAGCGCCACCATGGCGACGATGAACTTGCTGCGCCAGACAGGCGTCTTGCTGGCCAGCAGCGGGCTGGAGGTGTAGTTGACGCTGCGGCTCATCGGCGCACGCTCCCTGCGCCACCCGGCGTGGCCGGCACCGGAGCCGCCGTGGCGGCCGTGACCACGGGCGTGCCGTCGTCGGCGACGTACTGCGTGATGGCCGGTGTGGCCGTGCGCATCTGCAGGCGGTCGCGGGCGAGCTTTTCCACCCGCAGCGGCGTCGCCTGGGCGCGCTTTTCGACCTGCAGGCGCTGGTGTTCGGTCTCCAGGCGGCGCGACTCGGCCACCGCGCGGTCCAGTTCGGTGAACAGGCGCCGCGACTCGTACTGCATGTGCACGAGGTACAGCGCGCTCACCATCACCCCCAGCAGCAGCACCAGGCTCAGGCGCGTCATGACTGCACCTCCGTGCGCTCGGCCACGCGCATCACCGCGCTGCGGGAGCGGGGATTGGCCTCGATCTCGGCCGCAGTGGGCTTGATGCGGTCCAGCGCCTTGAGCCGCATGGGCTGCGGCTGCGCGAACGGCGCGCGGCGGTCGAAGACCTCCTTGGAATGCTGGGCGATGAACTGCTTGACGATGCGGTCTTCCAGCGAATGGAAGCTGATCACCACCAGCCGGCCACCGGGTGCGAGCACCCGCAGGCTGGCCTCTAGCGCCTGTTGCAGCTCTTCAAGCTCGGCGTTGATGAAAATCCGAAGAGCCTGAAATGTGCGCGTTGCAGGGTTCTGGCCTGCTTCGCGGGTCTTGACCGAGCCAGCCACGAGTTGGGCCAGTTCAGCGGTGGTGGCAAGAGGGCCCCGCTCCTCGCGACGAGCAACAATCGCCTTTGCAATGGGGCCAGCAAACCGTTCTTCGCCGTAGTCACGTATCACCTCCGCAATCTGCCCGACCTCGGCCGTGGCCAGCCAATCGGCCACGCTCTCGCCGCGCGTGGTGTCCATGCGCATGTCCAGCGGGCCGTCGAAACGAAAGCTGAAGCCCCGATCGGGGCTGTCGATCTGGGGCGAACTCACGCCCAGGTCCATGAGGATGCCCGCGGCGCTGCGCTCGGGCAGTTCGGCGAGATGGCGGAATCCTTCATGCCGAATGGAAAAGCGCGCATCGGTGATGCGCGCTGCTTCTGCGATGGCCTCGGGGTCCTTGTCGAACGCCACGAGGCCCCCGCCCGGCCCCAGCCGGTCCAGTATCTTGCGGGAGTGCCCGCCACGGCCGAAGGTGGCATCGATCCACACGCCGGCGGGCGCGGGGCCGGCGGCGCCCAGCAAGGCGTCGACCGCCTCGCCCAGCAAGACCGTGGTGTGTTGCAGCGGTGCGTTCACCATGGCCTCAGAAAGAAAAGTCCTGGAAAGCGGCCGGCATCTCGGCCTGCATGGCAACAGCCTCCTGCGCCTCGTAGGTGGCCTTGTCCCACAGCTCGAAGTGGTTGCCCATGCCGAGCAGCATCGTGTCCTTGGTGATGCCGGCGGCCTGCCGCAGTTCGGGCGAGACCAGCACGCGGCCGGTGCCGTCCATGTCCACGTCCATCGCGTTGCCCAGGAAGATGCGCTTCCACCACTGGGCGGACATGGGCAGCTCGGCGATGCGTTCGCGGAATTTTTCCCATTCGGGGCGGGGAAACACCATGAGGCAGCCGTGCGGATGCTTGGTGATGGTGAGCTGGCTGTTGGCGGTCGCCGCGAGGACGTCACGATGCCGGGTAGGCACGGAAAGCCTTCCCTTCGCATCCAGACTCAGCGATGACGCCCCTTGAAACACGGAATCGAACCCCAGCTCGTTGTCGCGCCTGCGCATCCGGAATGGACGCACGAGGGCACTTTTCACCACTTAATTGCACTTTTTTGCACTGTAGCAGGAAAAAAATACCGAGCCCCGCCAGGTGCAACAAAGTTTTGCAATGAAATCAACGACTTAGCACCGACAGTGCCAGTGGAGAACGCCCAAAATGCTTTACTGAATAAGCACTTAGCCCAGGCTATGCAAGTGATACCTGAAGGCTATCGGGCAACCTGGAATCCGGGCAAGAATCCAGGGGCCCGCAACACGCCGGAATCTTTTACAAGATATAGCGCGACAAATCCTCATCCTGGCTCAAGGACTCGAGCCGGGCGTTCACGTACGCGGCATCCACCACCACCGTCTGGCCGGACAAACGGGCGGCATCGAAGCTCACTTCGTCCAGCAGCCGCTCCATCACCGTGGACAGCCGGCGCGCGCCGATGTTCTCGGTGCGCTCGTTCACCTCGAAGGCGATGTGCGCCAGGCGCGTGATGCCCTCGGGCGCGAATTCGAGCGTAACGCCTTCGGTGGCCAGCAGGGCCTGGTACTGCTTGACCAGCGAGGCATGCGTCTGCGTGAGGATGGCTTCGAAATCCTGCACGGACAGCGATTCGAGTTCGACGCGGATCGGAAAGCGCCCCTGCAGCTCGGGGATCAGGTCGCTCGGCTTGCTCAGGTGGAATGCGCCCGAGGCGATGAACAGGATGTGGTCGGTCTTGACCATGCCGTACTTGGTGGACACGGTGGTGCCCTCCACCAGCGGCAGCAGGTCGCGCTGCACGCCCTGGCGCGAGATGTCCGAGCCGCTCGATTCCTGCCGGGTGGCCACCTTGTCGATCTCGTCGATGAAGACGATGCCGTTCTGCTCGGCGTTCTGCACGGCGCGGGTCTTCACCTCGTCCTCGTTCACGAGCTTGGCGGCCTCCTCGTCGGTGAGCAGCTTGAGCGCCTCGGCGATCTTGAGCTTGCGCGTGCGGCGCTTTTCCTGGCCCATCTGGCTGAACATGCCGCGCAGCTGCTCGGCCATCTCTTCCATGCCCTGCGGGCCCATGATCTCCAGTTGCGGGCGGGCGTCGGCCACGTCGATCTCGATTTCCTTGTCGTCCAGCTGGCCCTCGCGCAGCTTCTTGCGAAACACCTGCCGGGCGGTGTTGTCGGCCGGTGGCGCGGCCTCGGCCGCCGCATGGCCCCGCGCGGGCGGCACCAGCACGTCGAGGATGCGGTCCTCGGCCGCGTCTTCGGCGCGGGCGCGGCCCTTCTTCATGTCGCTCTCGCGCGCCTGCTTGACGGCCATCTCGACCAGGTCGCGGACGATGGAGTCCACGTCCTTGCCCACGTAGCCCACCTCGGTGAACTTGGTGGCCTCGACCTTGATGAAGGGCGCATCGGCCAGCCGGGCCAGGCGGCGCGCGATCTCGGTCTTGCCCACGCCGGTGGGGCCGATCATGAGGATGTTCTTGGGGGTGATCTCGTGGCGCAGGCTGCCTTCCACCTGCTGGCGGCGCCAGCGGTTGCGCAGCGCGATGGCGACGGCGCGCTTGGCGCTGGCCTGGCCGACGATGTGGTGGTCGAGTTCGGAGACGATTTCCTGGGGGGTCATGGACGACATGGGGACCTGCAATCAAATCAGCCGTCAGCACATATTCTTCTAGGGCAGACAGCTATCAAAATAATAGTAACCGCCGGGGCGCTCAGAGCGTCTCGATGGTGTGGTTCATGTTGGTGTAGATGCACAGTTCGCCGGCGATCTCCAGCGACTTCTTGACCACTTCCTGCGCGCTGAGCTCGGTGTGGTTCAGCAGCGCCTTGGCCGCCGAGTGCGCATAGGCGCCGCCCGATCCGATGGCCACGATGCCCTGCTCGGGCTCCAGCACGTCGCCGTTGCCGGTGATGATGAGCGAGGCGCTGGTATCGGCCACGGCCAGCATGGCCTCCAGGCGGCGCAGCACGCGGTCGGTGCGCCAGTCCTTGGTGAGTTCGATGGCCGCGCGCGTCAGGTGGCCCTGGTGCTTTTCCAGCTTGGCCTCGAACCGTTCGAAGAGCGTGAACGCATCGGCCGTGGCCCCGGCGAAGCCCGCCAGAACCTTGCCGTGGTAGAGCTTGCGCACCTTGCGCGCGGTGCCCTTGACCACGATGTTGCCCAGGGTGACCTGGCCGTCGCCGCCGATGGCGACCTGGATGCCGTCCGCCGTCTGGCGGCGGACGCTGAGGATGGTGGTGCCGTGAAACTGTTCCATAGCGTTGGCATGTGGGGATGCCTGCACGGTTTGCAACGCCCCCCGCGCACGGCGTTGCACGGGGCATGAAGAGCGCCCTGCGCCCGAGGGTCAGTTCTTGCGCGGAACGACCCAGGCGTGTTCGTTCACGCCGATCACGTTGAAGAACACCGCCACCAGCCGCTGCAGGTTGACGAAGTGGACCGCATGGCCGTGGGCCTGCTGCTCGGCCGCCCAGTTGAGCACCGAGCCGGCCGCCGCGAAGTCCACGCGCACCAGGCGGTCGCAAGCGATGATCAGCGGCGCGCCGGGCTTCACCTGCTCCTCGAATGGCGCCAGCAGCGGCACTGCATCGCCCTCGATGTGGCCGGACAGCGAGGCTGAAGGCTCGGCGCTCTCCAGGCCCGCCGGCATGGACGAAGGATCGCCGTAGCCCGAGGCATGCAAATCGGAGGACGTGGCATCTTCGGGCACCGGGGCCCCGCCGTCGTCGCTGGAGTAACTGCACCGCGGCGAGATCCACGATGGCGGCGAGACCTCATAGGTCACGCAGTAGTCGAGTGCCACGAGTTCGAACTCGTCGGGTCGGCTCATGAGGCGCAGCGCCGCCATGCGCAGGCGCCACCACTCGGGGGACGTATCCCGGTCGCCGGACTGGGTGCGGGCTTCCAGCACCGTGTTGAGCGCTTCCACGCCGAAGAACGTCAGCTGCACCTCCTGCTCCGCCCACTGCGTGAACAGGTTGGCCAGCAGCGGCACGGCCGCCTCGTCGATGGCGGCCAGGCGCGACCAGGTCAGCGTCCAGGGCGGGGCGGCGCGGGCGAGCGACGCCTGCAGCGCCACCACCGATTGCGCGGCCAGCGTGGTCGGCGAGTTCCAGCTGAATTCGCGCTGCGCGAAGCCCGTGGCGGCCGGCGCGGGCTGCGCCTGCAGGCCCAGCAGTTCGGGCATGGAAAACCACAGCGGCGCAGAACGGCTGAACCGGGCCGCGTAGTCGATCGCCAGCGCATCGAAGCGCTCGTGCTCCCCGATGGCGCGGTACAGATCGAACAGCGTCATCCAGATCTCCAGCTGCTGCTGGGGATCGTCCTGCTCGTGCTGCGCCAGCACTTCGAGCAGGCCGGACTCCGCGCCGGCATGGTCGCCATTGGCAAAGCGGATGGCGGCTTCCTCGAGGTCGGGTTCGTGCACGAATTCCTCCGGTTCTGCGGGGGCCACCTCGGGGGCCGGTGGCGGGGCGTATGCGGCAGCGGCTGCCGGCACCGCCTGCGAAGGCGATGGCGCTGCGCCGGCCCCCTCGGGCGCGCCGGAGGGCAGCAGGCTCTCGCCCGAAAACAGCGGCTGCACGGCGGTCGGCGCCGACAGCACGCCAGGCAGGCTGGCGGGTGCCGTGGGGGCGAAGGCCCGGTCGTGGGCCGCGGCGATGGTGGAATCGGTGGCGGAGGCGGCGGAGTCACCCAGTTCGCTGGGCGTGGGGGTGTTCTTGCTCTTCCACCACTGCTGAGACATCTGCGCTTCGATCTCGTCGATCTTCTTGAGCGTGACGGCCCGGTCGTCGGGCGATGCCATGCTGCTCTGGAAGAACGAAGGCCGTGCGGTCGGGTCTTCGGTGCGCTGGCCCTGCAGGGCCTCGCGCTTGCGCAGCTTGCGCAACTGGTCGAACTCCCGGCGCCGCACGAAATCGTTGCGGCGCTTGCGCTCGATCATCTCCTTGAGCATCTGCTTGCTGTACTGGCTTTCGCGGTCGGCATCGATCGAATCGAGATCGGTCCAGTTGACCGTGGGGTTGCGGACGAACCGAACCATCTTGGACAACAGGCCGGGGGAAGACTCTTCCTTGCTCATGGATGGTGGTTCAGGTCGCTCGCCGCGCAAAAAGGGAAGACAGGATCGGCCGGTCAGTCCCCGAACATCTTTTGCTTGAGTTCGCGGCGCTGCTGCGCTTCCAGCGACAGCGTGGCCGTGGGGCGCGCGAGCAGCCGGCCGACGCCGATGGGCTCGCCCGTCTCGTCGCAGTAGCCGTAGTCGCCCGCATCGATGCGGCCGATGGATTGCTCGATCTTCTTGAGCAGCTTGCGTTCGCGGTCGCGCGTGCGCAGTTCGAGGGCGTGCTCTTCTTCGATGGTGGCGCGGTCGGCGGGATCGGGCACGACCACGGTGTCTTCGCGCAGGTGCTCGGTGGTTTCACCGGCGTTGTTGTGCATGTCCTGCTTGAGCTGCACCAGCTTGTGGCGGAAGAACGCCAGCTGCTTTTCGTTCATGTACTCGCTGTCGGGCATGGCGAGCACTTCGGCGTCGCTCAGCTCTTCGGCGGACTTGGTTTTCCAGTTGCCGGCCAGCTTGGGATCTTTCTTGGCGGCCGCGACGGAATTTTGCGGTTGCAGGGTCGTAGGCATGGTGTGTGTATAGCTGGCTTTGGCGGCGGTGGAGGCCACCGCGGGTGCCATGGATGGTACGGTCAATTGGGCCAAACGGGAAGAAGGCCGGGGACTGCGCGCGGGTTCGCTCGAAGGCCCCGCGGAGGCAGGCACCGGCACGGCGGCTTTGGACTTGGCGGGCGCCTTGGCGGCCGCGCGGACGGTGCCGCTGGAGGGTGCCTTGGCATCCGCCTCGGGTTTGCTGGGTTCGGCTTTCACTTCCTGTCTCCTCGCAGTAGGGGCGGGCCCTGAGCACGCGACGCGGCTCCAGGGGCAGTAGCAGGCCTTCCGGCGTTTTACCGGGGCGCGATTGTATCGATCCGGGCCCGGCGCGAACTGGAAAGTGGCAGATATCACACAAGCCGGTGCGGCAAGCCCCAAACGGGGTCCTGTCCTACTCGGCCAGGCACTGTCCCAGGCCGTGGAGAAAGATGTCCTTGGGCAGGTCGATGCCGATGAAGACCATCTTGCTCAGGCGCTGCTCGCCCTCAGCCCACTGCGGGCCCAGATCGCTGCCCATCAACTGGTGCACGCCCTGGAAGATCACCTTGCGCTCGGTGCCCTTCATGTTCAGCACACCCTTGTAGCGCAGCATGCGCGGGCCGTAGATGTTGACGATGGCGCCCAGGAAGTCTTCCAGCTTGGCGGGATCGAACGGGCGCTCGGAGCGGTAGACGAAGCTCTTGACGTCATCGTCGTGGTGATGGTGGTGGCCGTGCCCCTGGCCGTTCTGGTGCGAGGGGTGGTCGCAATGCTCGCCATGCGCGTGGTCGTGATCGTGGTGGTCATGCCCATGGTCGTGGCCGTGGCCATGCCCGTGGTCGTCTTCCTTGAGGAAATCCGGGTCGATGTCGAGCTTGGCGTTCAGGTTGAAGCCACGCAGGTCCAGCACCTCGGCCAGCGGCACCTCGCCGAAATGCACGGCCTTGATCGGCGCGCGCGGGTTCATGTGCTTGAGGCGGTGGATCAGCGCGTCGGCCTCTTCCTTGCCCACGAGGTCGGTCTTGGACAGGAAGATCTGGTCGGCGAAGCCCACCTGGCGGCGCGCTTCCTGGCGGTCGTTGAGCTGCTGGGGCGCGTGCTTGGCGTCCACCAGGGTGATGATGGAGTCGATGAGGTAGGTCTCGGCGATCTCCTCGTCCATGAAGAAGGTCTGCGCCACGGGGCCGGGGTCGGCCAGGCCCGTGGTCTCGATCACGATGCGGTCGAACTCGAGCAGGCCCTTGCGCTTCTTGGCGGCCAGCAGCTGCAGCGTCTCGCGCAGGTCCTCGCGGATGGTGCAGCAGATGCAGCCGTTGCTCATCTGCACGATCTGCTCCTTGGACTCGGTGACCAGGATGTCGTTGTCGATGTTCTCTTCGCCGAATTCGTTTTCGATCACGGCGATCTTCTGGCCGTGGGCCTCGGACAGCAGGCGCTTGAGCAGCGTGGTCTTGCCCGAGCCCAGGAAGCCGGTCAGGATGGTGGCGGGAATGAGGGACATGGAGAAAAGCCTTGGGTGAAACAGCGGGTGCCGCAACGCGGAAAGAAAGAAAAAGCACGGCGCGCCGGCCTCTGCAGCGCGGCCGCGAAGGCGGCTGCAGGACCATCATCCAGTGTAGCGGCGCTGTCAAGCACCCCCATCGAGCGCAACACCGTCATCGGCCTGCTATACAGTGACTATCGAAGAAGCTTTTTGATACGTTTTGGCCATGGACTACCGCCTGACCGCCACGCTGCTCGATTCCCTGGGCATCGCCATGTGCGTCTTCGACGACCAGCACCGCACCGTGCTGTGGAACCAGAGCTTCCTGCGCTTCTTTCCAGAGCACGACGGCCACGTCCACGCCGGCGAGCCGTACGCGGACAACCTGCGCCGCTTCTACCGCCAGCGCCTGGCCCCGGACGACCTGCGCTACCTGGAGCGCCATGTGGCCGACGGCATCGCGCGGCACGTGCAGCAGACGCGCCCCTACGTCTTCCAGCACCGGGGCCGCTGGCTGCGGGTGGCGGCGTCCTCCATGGGCGACGGGCACCGCGTGCGCATCTGGCTGGAACTGGCCGAGGCCAACCTTCGCATGCCCACCCAGGCGCCCGCACCGCCTCCCGCCGACCGGCCGGCCGGCGATGCGCTGCAGATGCTCGAACACGCGGGCGACGGCGCCTCGGTGCAAAGCGGCGACGGGCGCATCGTGTTTGCGAGCGACCACTTCCTTGCCATGTATGGCCTGCCCTCGAAGGTGGCGGCGCTCGGGCGCAGCTACGCCGAGGTGGTGCGCCAGCATTGGGCATCGGCCTGCGCCCCGGACGAATACGCGGCGCGCGCCGAAGACATCGTCGCCGCCCTGCACGACAGCCTGAACTTCGCCGGGGTGCCGTTCGAGGTGCCGCTGCCCGGCGGCCGCTGGGTGCGGGTGGCCATGAACCGCATGGCCGACGGACAGACCTGCGCCTTCCACACCGACATCAGCACCGACAAGCGGCGCCAGGACGAACTGCGCGCGCTGACGGACCAATTGCGCGAGGAAAGCCTGCACGATGCGCTGACAGGCCTGCAGAACCGGCGCGGGCTGCACTCGATCGTGCAGACGCTGTCCGGCCAGCCCGGGCCGCATGCCCTGCTGTACATCGACCTGGACGGTTTCAAGGCCGTGAACGACGCGGCGGGCCACGGCGCGGGCGACCAGGTGCTGTGCCAGGTGGCGGTGCTGCTGCGCCAGTCGGTGCGCATGGCCGACACGCTGGTGCGCATCGGCGGCGACGAGTTCGTCGTGGTGCTGCAGGCCTGCGAGACGCAGCAGGCGCAGGCCGTGGGGACGAAGATCGTCCAGGCCATCCACCAGCAGGACTTCGCCGCCGAAGGCGCCCGCTTCCGCGTGGGCGCCAGCGTGGGGGTGCGCGTCTTCTCCAGCCACAGCGACAGCCCCGACGTGGTGCTGCACGATGCCGACGTGGCCTGCTACCGGGCCAAGCACAACGGCCGCGGGCGCGTCGAGGTGTTCGGCGCGGGCGGCTGAGCGCGGCCGGCTATTTGCGCATCACCGCCAGGCCCTTGAGGTATTCGCCCTCGGGAAACTCCAGCGTCATGGGGTGGTCGGGCGCGCCGCCCAGGCGCTCCAGGATGAAGCCGTCCACCCCCGCATCGGCCCCGGCCGAGGCGACGATCTTGTGGAACAGGTCGGCGCTGATGCCGCCCGAGCACGAGAAGGTGTACAGCATGCCGCCCGGCTCCAGCAGCTGCAGCGCCAGGCGGTTGATGTCTTTGTAGGCGCGCGCGGCCCGGTCGGCGTGCGCGGCGGTGGGCGCGAACTTCGGCGGGTCCAGCACGATGGCGTCGAAGGTGCGCCCGTCCTTGAGGAACTGCCGCAGCGAGGCGTTCACATCGGCATCGAGGAAATCCGCGCGGCCGGCCTCGAAGCCGTTCAGGGCGACGTGCGCCCGGGCGCGCTCCAGCGCCGGGCCGGACGAATCGATCGAGGTCACGTGCCCCGCCCCGCCCGAGAGCGCCGCGACGGTGAACCCGCCCGTGTAGCAATAGCAGTTGAGCACGCGCTGAAAGCCCAGGCGCTGCGTGGCGTCGGCGAAGCGCTTGCGGCTGTCGCGCTGGTCCAGATAGAAGCCGGTCTTGTGGCCTTCGGCGATGTCCAGCGTCAGGCGCCAGCCGTGTTCGCGGATCGACAGGCCCGTCTCGCCCTCGCCGCGCAGCCAGCCGGTGGCGGGCTCCAGCCCTTCCAGCCCGCGCACGCTGGCATCGGAGCGTTCGTAGAGGCGCACCAGCCCGGTCTCCTGCAGCAGCGCGTCGGCGATCACGGCCTTCCAGCGCTCGGTGCCGGCGCTGGTGAACTGCGCCACCAGGGTGTCGCCATAGCGGTCCACGATCAGGCCAGGCAGCCCATCGGACTCGCCATGCACCAGGCGCACGCCATCGCTTTCGATGCCGAATCGGCCTCTGGCGCATATGGAACGCCGGCATGCCGCTATGAAAAAAGAAGCATCGATGCGCTGGGCTTCGTCGAAGCTCCACACGCGTGCGCGGATTCGCGAGGTCGGGCTGAACGCGGCCCAGGCGAGGAACTGGCCTTCGTGCGATTCCACGCGCACGGTCTCGCCGCTGTCGCCGCCGCCCTTGGCGATGGCCGATTCGAAGATCCAGGGATGGCGGCGCAGCAGGGAGCGCTCTTTGCCGGGTCGAAGGCGTAGGGTTTTCATGCCCGCGATTGTGCGATGCCCGTGCGCCGCCCCGGCGAAAGCCATGGCGCGGGCCCGGTGGCGCGCGGCCGGGCCGGGAGGACGCAAAGCAACATTTGAGCATTGTTGAGAAACATCCGCTCACAGATTCCTACCATCCACCCCATCTCCAGCCCCCTGGCAGGAGACGCACATCCAAGCACCAAGCATTCCAACAATTTCAGGGAGAAAACACCACATGCTGCACTTCGGTCCTTTGAAAGTCGCCACCCGCCTGGCCCTGCTCCTGGCCCTCCTGTGCCTGCTCGCCGCCGGCGTCGGCACCGCCGGCCTGCTGGGCATGGCGGGCTCCAATGCCGCACTCGTGTCGGTCTATCACGACCGCGTCGTGCCGCTCAAGCAGATCAAGATCGTGGCGGACGCCTATGCCGTGAACGTCGTGGACACGGCGCACAAGGTGCGCGACGGCGCCATGACGCCCCGCCAGGGCCTCGACTCGATCGCCAGCGCACGCAAGGACATCGACGCCCATTGGTCGGCCTACCTGTCCGCCCCGCTGATCGGCGAGGAGCGCCGGCTGGTCGCGCAATTTCGCCCGCTGCAACTGGCCGCCGATGCGGCGGTGGCGCGGCTCGAAGGCCTGCTGCACGACGGCGACATCCCGGGGCTGACCGCCTTCGCCGCCCGCGAGATGTACCCGGCGCTCGACCCGCTGCAGACGGTGCTGTCGTCCCTCACGCAGGTGCAGCTGGACACGGCGCAGGCCGACTACGAAGCCGCCGAGGTGGCCTTTGCCGACACCCGCCTGGGGATCGTGGTGGCCGTGGCGGCGGGCGTGCTGGCCGCGCTCGGCTTCGGCTACCTCGTGGCGCGCAGCATCCTGCGCGAACTGGGCGCCGAGCCCGCCACCGCCGCCGCCCTGGCGCGCAGCGTGGCCCAGGGCGACCTCACCGTGGCCATCGCCCTCGCCCCCGGCGACGACACCAGCCTGATGGCGCAGCTGCGCCACATGCGCGACCACCTCGCCACCGTGGTGACCGCCATCCACGAGGGCGCCGAGAGCGTCTCGGCCGCTGCCGCGCAGATCGCCCAGGGCAACGGCGACCTGTCGGCGCGCACCGAGGGCCAGGCCGGCGCGCTGCAGCAGACGGCGGCGTCCATGGAGCAGCTGAGCGCCACGGTGCGCCACAACGCCGACAGCGCGCGGCAGGCCGACCAGCTGGCGCAGACCGCGTCCGCCGTGGCCCGCGAAGGCGGCGCGGTGGTGTCGGACGTGATCCAGACCATGCGCGGCATCAACGACAGCAGCCGCCAGATCGCGGACATCATCGGTGTGATCGATGCCATCGCCTTCCAGACCAACATCCTGGCGCTGAACGCCGCCGTGGAAGCGGCCCGCGCCGGCAACCAGGGCCGGGGCTTCGCCGTGGTGGCGGGCGAGGTACGGCACCTGGCCCAGCGCGCGGCGCAGGCGGCCGGCGAGATCAAGGGCCTCATCACCGCCAGCGTGGAGCGTGTGAACGCGGGCACGGCCCTGGTGGACCGCGCGGGCCACACCATGGGCAGCGTGGTGAGCAGCATCGGCGGCCTGAGCGGGCTGGTCGGCGAGATCACCGCCGCCAGCCGCGAGCAGAGCGAGGGCGTGGACCAGATCAACGGCGCCGTGACGCAGATGGACCAGACCACCCAGCACAACGCCGCCATGGTCGAGGAAATGGCTGCGGCCGCCGCTGCCCTGAGCAGCCGGGCCCGCGAACTGCTGGCCTCGGTGGCGGCCTTCAAGCTGCCCCAGCACCCCGTCCTGGCAGCCCCGCGCATCCCGCGGCGCCTGGTGCGCGGCTGATCCCGCCCGGCGGCCGGCCGCCGGCCTCCAGGCCCGGCACCAGCGGCCGGCCCCTCAGTCGCTGGATTTCTTGCGGGCGCGCGGATGGGCCGCGTCGTACACCTTGGCCAGGTGCTGGAAATCGAGCCGCGTATAGACCTGCGTGGTGGTGATGTTGGCGTGGCCGAGCAGCTCCTGCACCGCGCGCAGGTCGCCGCTCGATTGCAGCAGGTGGCTGGCGAACGAGTGGCGCAGCATGTGCGGGTGCACGGGCGTGGTCAGCCCCGCCTGCTGGCTGCGCTGGCGCAGGCGCAGCCAGATCGACTGCGCCGTGAGCCGTTGGCCGCGCTGGCCCACGAACAGCGCCGCATCCAGCCGCGCCGACGCAGCGCCGCCGAAAGGCTGCGGGCGCTGCGCCAGCCAGGCCTGCAGCGCAGCCAGCGCGGCCGTGCCCACCGGCACGCTGCGGCGCTTGGAGCCCTTGCCGAACACATGCGCCTCGCCGGCCTCCAGGTCGACCCAGCCGCGGCCCTGGCGCTGGGTGTCGGGGCCGGGCGCGGCATCCAGCCCCACCAGCTCGCCCACCCGCAGGCCGCAGCCGTAGAGCAGCTCCACCATGGCGGCGTCGCGCGCCTCCAGCCAGGGGTCGCCGCCCGCGTGCTCGAACTCGGCCAGGCGCACCGCGTCGTCCACGGGCAGGGCCTTGGGCAGCGGCTTGGGCGCGCGCGGCGCCCGCACGCCCTGCACAGGGTTGTGCGGCACCAGGCCCTGCTGCCCGGCCCAGGTGAAGAACCCGCGCCATCCCGAGAGGATGAGCGCGATGCCGCGCCCGCTGCGCCCGCCGCTGTGCATCTGCGCCACGAAGCGGCGGATGTGCGCGGTGGCCAGGCCCAGCAGCGGCACGCCCGCGCCTTCGGCGAAGCGGGCGAGCTTGTCCAGGTCCAGCGTGTACAGGGCCAGGGTGCGGGCGGCCAGGCGCTTTTCCACGCGCACGTGCTCCAGGTAGCGCAGCACCGCCGGATCGGTGGGCGCGGTGGCGGCCGGTGCCGGCTCGGCATCGGCGGTGGGCACCGGTTCGGTCATGGCAGGCGGCGATGCAGGGGAAAAGAAAGGCAGAAGGCGCCGGCGGGCAAGGGGCCGGCGCCGCCGCTCAGCGCAGGCGCGAGAGCGCGCCGCTCGCCAGCTCCGCCATGCGGGCGAGAAAATCCGTGCCCATGGCGGCATCGAAGCGGTGCGGATCGGCCGAGCCCAGCACCAGCAAACCGAAGGCCGGCTCGGTGCTGTCGATCGCGCCTTCGCGCAGCGGCAGCAGGGCCAGCGACTGCACCTGCGATGCATCGGGCAGCCACGCCGTGGGCTCGAACCCCAGGTTGGGTCCGCAGAACGGCATGGTCAGCGACGAGGCGAAGGCCCGCGCATCCTCGCTCGCACCCTGGGCATAGGCCGCACCGGCATAGGTGGGGGCCACGTCCCACAGGCGCAGCGCGGCCTGGGGAACGTCGAACAGGCGGCGGATACCCTCCTCCACCACGTTCGGCAGGCTGGAGGGGTTGCGGGCCTCGGCCAGCTCGCGCGTCCAGCGGTGGATCTTGTGGGCGATGGCGGCGTTCTCGTTGCTGTTGCGCACCATTTCCATGATGCGCTGCTCCAGGCCCTTGATCTTCTCGCGCAGCATCTCGGCCTGGCGTTCCTGCAGGCTCACGGCCCGCTGGCCGTGGGGGCTGGTGATCTGCACGCTGGCCAGCACCTCGGCGTGGCGCTCGAAAAAGCCCGGCGTCTGCGCCAGGAACTCGGCGATGTCGTCTTCGGTGATGGGGGGAACCTGGGTGCTGTGGGGAATGGTCATGGTGTGTCGGGAATGTCGATCTGGCCTTCGAAGACGGTGGTGGCGGGACCGGTCATGAAGACCGGGTCCGTGTCGCCGCCACTCCAGGCGATGGTGAGGAGGCCGCCACGCGTCTGCACGTCCACGCGCGCATCGAGCAGCCCCAGGCGGATGCCCGCCACCACGGCGGCGCAGGCGCCCGTGCCGCAGGCCAGCGTCTCGCCGGCGCCGCGCTCGTACACGCGCAGGCGCACCCGGGTGCGGTCCACGACCTGGAGGTAGCCCGCGTTCACGCGCTGCGGAAAGCGCGCATGGCGCTCGATGAGCGGGCCGGTCTGCGCGACGGGCGCGGTGTCCACGTCGTCCACGAGCTGCACCGCGTGCGGATTGCCCATGGAAACGACTGCTACAAAAACAATAGCGCCATGCCCTAGTGAATCATGCGCCAGAGGCCATTTTTGCCCCAAACCCTGCATGATGGGGGTGAGGCCCGTGGTGTCGAACGGCACGCGCGCGGGATCGAGCACCGGGCGGCCCATGTCCACCGTCACGCGGCCGTCGGGGGTGAGTTCGGGGGCGATGTCGCCAGCGCGGGTGCGCACGCGGATGCGGTCGCGGGTGGTCAGGCCCTTGTCGCGCACGAAGCGGGCGAAGCAGCGCGCGCCGTTGCCGCACTGCTCCACCTCGCCGCCGTCGGCGTTGTGGATGACGTATTCGAAGTCGATGTCCTCGGCGGGCGAGGGACGGACGGTGAGGATCTGGTCGGCGCCCACGCCGAAGTGGCGGTCGCCCAGGAAGCGGTACTGCGCGGCGGTGAGGCCGAGGCGGCCCTGGGTTTCATCGATCACGACGAAATCGTTGCCCGCGCCCTGCATCTTGGTGAAGCGGATGTGCATGGGGCCGGATTATCGTCCCCCCGACCGGGCCGCCATGTAACGGTTCCTGCGGTTTGTCATTGCGCCGCATCGCCCGGCGGGACACCGCAGCCGGTGCTGCAGCACGGCCGGGCGAACCGACGAAGCGAGAAGGTTGAAGGCTGATCCATCTCAGCCGCTCGCCACCGCCAGCGCCGCATAGTCGCCCACCTGCAGGCCCAGGCCGGCCGGCACGAGCTGCACCCCGGCCGTGAGCGCCGGCAGGTGCGCCGACACCTCGGCCTGCAGCGGCGGCAGCAGGTAGTCCTGGTGGTGCAGGAACACGCTGCCCCCGAGGCTGATGCGCTGCAGGTCCAGCGTGGCCACCAGGTTGTAGAGCATGCGGCCGAGCACGCGGCACATGCCCGCGACCGCGGCGTGCGCGGCGGCATCGCCCCGCTTGGCCGCATCGACCAGCTGTTCGGCGTCATGGCCGAAGCGGCGCGGCATCGAGCTGCCGGCCACGAGCGACTCCACGTCGCCCACGTTGCCGCAGCCGCACAGGGCATCGCCCGGCCCGTCGCTGGAAAAACTGTGGCCCGCATGGCCCGCGTTGCCGCTCTTGCCGCGCAGCACCCGGCCGTCCACGCACAGGCCCACGCCCACGCCGGTGCTCCAAGTCACGTAGGCGCAGTGGTCCAGGCCCTGCAGCGCGCCCCAGCGGCGCTCGGCCAGCAGCGCGGCGACGGCATCGTTCTGCGCATGGACCGTGCCCAGCGCGGCCGCCAGCGGCGCCTGCAAGGGGATCTGCATCCAGTCGTTCGGCGCGTCGCGCCCGGGGCCTGCCAGGCCGCCGCAAATGTTGGGGGTGGCCAGCTCCACCTGGCCGTCGCGCAGCGCGAAGGGGCCGCAGGCCGAGACGCCTGTGGCCTGCAATTGCGCGCGGGTGATGCCCGCTTCGGCGCAGGCCTCGTCTACCATGCGCAGGGCCTGCCGGGCCAGGGCGTCGGGTGCGCCGGTCTTGGCGGTGGGCTCGGTGCGGCGCGCCACCAGTTCGGCCAGGCCGGTGCCCGCGGGCGCCAGGGCGACGGCGATCTTCGTGCCGCCGATGTCGATGCATGCTCTCATTACCACCTCGCGTTCGTGCAGGGCCTGGGCCCGGCCGGCCCGCAAGGGCGGCGGTCAACGGACGCAGGCGTTGCCCGCCAGTATCGGCGGGGCGGCGGAGGCGGCATGTAGGCCAGGGCCGACCGCCGGCGCGCCTGGCGGGGGCCTCAGATGGAGTAGCCCAGGACCATCGCCACGCCCGGCTCCTTGTTCGGGCGGCTGAAGCTCTCACGGCTCAGGCGCGCCATGGGCAGGTTGAACTGCTCGGTGGCAAACCATTTCTTGTACAGCGGGTCGATGTCGCGGCTCGAGAACAGGCGGTTCAGCGTGCGGTCCACCACGGCGCCCAGCTCGGTATCGCCCTTGCGCATCATGATGGCGTAGGGCTCCACCGACAGCACGAACTTGCTCAGCTCCACCTTGTCCGCGGCCTTGTTCTTGGCGGCCATGCCGAGCAGCAGCGAATCGTCGTTGGCATAGGCGCGCACGGTGCCGTCCTGCAAGGCCTTGTAGGCCTCGGTGTCGGAGGCGAACACCTTGAGCTGCATCTTCACCTCGTTGACGGCGAGCTGGGTCAGGAGCTTTTCGGACGTCGTGCCCTTGCTCACTGCCACGGGCAGTCCGGCCAGGTCCTGCAGCACATCCATCTTGACGCCCTTGGGCACCAGAACGCGGATGCCCGCCACGAAGACGGTGTTGCTGAACGCCACGCGATCCTGGCGCGCCTTGGTGTTGGTGGTGGAGCCGCATTCGAGATCGATCTCGCCGGCTTCCAGCTTGGGGATGCGCTCCGTGCCGCTCACCACCTTGTATTTCACGTCCAGCTCCTTGAGCTTGAGCGTGCGCTTGATCTCATCGACCGCAGCCAGGCACAGGTCCACGGAGTAGCCCGCGGGGGCCTTCTTGTCGTCCAGGAACGAAAACGGCCAGGCCGCTTCGCGCACGCCCAGGGTGATGGAATGGGTTTCCTGGATGCGTTGCAAGGTGTTGGCCGGGCCCTGGGCCATGGCGGAAAACGGCGCGATGGCGCAGGCGAGCAGCGGCAGCAGCCGGGCGATGGAGCGGAACATGGGAAAAACGACTTTCAAAGGGGCGGCCGGGACATCGGGCGCGCCCAGTGTGACAAGGGCAGATGGAAAATCCGTGACAGGCGACGCGCGGGCCTCACACCCACTTGGCGATCAGGCTCGCCAAGGCGCTGAGCAGCAGCGTGCTGGTGAGTGGAATGAACCACTCGCGACCGAACAGACGGAACCGGAAGTCCCCCGGCAGACGCCCCATCCCCAGGCGCTGCAGCAGCGGCGTGAGGCCGTTGATGAGCACCAGCGCGAGAAAAACGACGATCAGCCAGCGAAACATGGGCTGCAGTGTAGGGCTTGCGGCTTTTCGGCCCCGGATCGGCCGGCCCGGGCCCTGAAAGCCCAGGGGCATGGCCCCCGCCCGCGCGCGCCCAGTGCAGCGGGCCGGTCAGTCAGCGCTGCACGCCCCAGCGGCGCACCGTCAGTCGCTCCAGCGTGTGAAAGCCCAGCGTCTCCACCAGCAGCCCGATGAGGATCACGAGCGCCAGGCCGGCGAACACCTTGTCGGTGTAGAGCTCGTTGCGATTCTGGAAGATGTACCAGCCCAGGCCCCCCTTGCCCGACGACGCGCCGAACACCAGCTCGGCGGCGATCAGCGTGCGCCAGGCAAAGGCCCAGCCGATCTTCAGGCCCGACAGGATGGACGGCAGCGCCGCCGGCACCAGGATCTGCAGCACGTAGCGGATGCCGGTGAGGCCGTAGTTGCGCCCGGCCATGCGCAGGGTCTCGGGCACGCCCTGAAAGCCCGCGTAGGTGGCCAGCGACAGCGGCCACAGCACCGAGTGCACCAGCACGAACACCAGGCTGCCCTGCCCCAGGCCGAACCACAGCAGCGCCAGCGGCAGCAGCGCGATCGCGGGCAGCGGGTTGAACATGGCGGTCAGCGTGGACAGCAGATCGCGCCCGAACTGGGTCGAGACCGCCAGCGTGGTCAGCACGAAGGCCCCCGCGATGCCGGCCAGGTAGCCCTTGAGCAGCACCGACAGCGAGATCGCGGCCTTGGCCAGCAGCTCGCCCGACGCCAGGCCTTCGGCCAGGGCCCGGGCGGTCTGCACGAAGGTGGGCAGCAGCAAATCGTTGTCCTGCCAGCGCGCCAGCAGCTCCCACAGCACGGCCAGCACCGCCAGGATGGCGAGCCGCCGCACGGCCTGCTGCTGCCAAACGCGGGCGAACAGCGGCAGCGGCTGCTGGGGCGCAATGCGTTCGAGCGGCGCGAGCGGGCCTTCGAACTCCGGCCGCACGGGCGGCTCGGGCCGCGCACGGGGCGCGGCGTCCACGGAAGGGGTGAGGGCAGCGGTCATACGGAAATCTGGAAAGGCAGGGCGCCGATCGGCCGCGCCGCGGCGGAAGGCACGGCCCGCTCGTGCGCCTGCACCTCGGCCTGCACCGGCCCGGCCGCGCCGCCTCCGGGCGCCGGCTCGTCGAACAGCAGCCGGTGGATGCGCTGGGCCGTGGCCTGGAACGCCGTGCCGCCCAGGCTGTGCAGCCCGAACTGGTGGCAGTTGACCTCGGCGCGCAGCCGCCCCGGGTGCGGCGACAGGATGGCGATGCGGTTGCCCACCACCAGCGCTTCTTCGATGGAATGGGTGACGAAGATCAGCGTGAAGCGGAACTCGTCCCACAGCCCCAGCAGTTCCTCCTGCATGCGGCGGCGCGTGAGCGCATCGAGCGCGGCGAAGGGTTCGTCCATCAGCAGCACCCTCGGCTGCATGGCCAGGGCGCGGGCGATGGCCACGCGCTGCTTCATGCCGCCGGACAGCTGGTGCGGGTGCGCATCGGCGAACCGGGACAGCCCCACCTTGTCGAGATAGAGCGCCGCGCGCTCCGCAGCTTCGGCGCGGCTGGCGCGGCGTGCGGCCAGCAGCGGGAACATGACGTTCTCGCGCACGGTCTTCCAGGGCGGCAGCTGGTCGAACTCCTGGAACACCACCACGCGGTCGGGCCCCGGCCGCGTGACGGGCTGGCCGTCGAGCACGATGCGGCCTTCGCTCGGCGGGATGAAGCCTGCAATGGCCTTGAGCAGCGTCGATTTGCCGCAGCCCGAAGCGCCCAGCAGCACGAAGCGGTCGGCCGCATGCACCTGGAAATCCACCCGGTGCGTGGCACGCACCACGGTGTCGCGCGTGCGGTAGTCGATGCTCACGCCCTCCACGTGCAGCAGCGCCGACGGGTCCGCCGCGCGGGTGGGCAGCGGTCCGGCCGCCGGGGCCACGCCACCGCCGGCGCCGCCGGTCTCGGGCTCCAGGCGCTCCATCAGCGCGGGGGAAAGGGGTCCCATCCGCATGGCGCGCGTCAGTTGCCGCCCGCGGTGTGGGCGTCTTCGAAGAAATAGTCCTTGAGCGTGGTCGGCGCGTTCTTGATAGCGCCCACGCGGTGCAGGAACTGGCCCATGCCCAGCGTGTTCTCGGGTTTCACCTTGAACTGGACTTCCGGGTTCTTGATGATCTTGAGCAGCAGGTCCCGGTCGGTCTTGGCGCCGGTCACACGCAGGTAGATGTCCGCCGCCTTCTCGGGGTGGGCGGTGATGAACTTGGCGGCCTCGTCCAGGCCATCCAGGAACGCCTTGTAGGTCTTGGGGCTCTCGCGGCGGAATTTCTCGGTCGCGTACAGCACGGTGGCCGACGAAGGCCCGCCCAGCACGTCGTAGGAGTTGAGCACGATGCGCGCGGCCGGGTTGCCGGCCAGTTCCTGTTCCTGGAACGGCGGGTTGCCGAAGTGGCCCGTGATCTCGGTGCCGCCCTTGATGATCGCGGCGGCGGCGTCGGGGTGCGGCAGGGCCACCTGGATCTTGTCCAGGCGGTTGAACTCCTTGTCGCCCCAGAGCTTGGCCGAGGCCATCTGCAGCACGCGCGACTGCACCGACACGCCGACGGCGGGCAGCGCGATGCGGTCCTGCTCGGTGAAGTCGGCCAGCGTCTTCACCTTGGGGTTGTTGCTCACCAGGTAGTACGGAAAGTTGCCCAGCGAGGCCACGCCCTTCACGTTCTGGCGGCCCTTGGTGCGGTCCCACAGCGTGAACAGCGGGCCCACGCCAGCGCCTGCGATGTCGATGTTGCCCGACAGCAGGGCATCGTTGACCGCAGAGCCGCCGGACAGCTGGAGGTAATCAACCTGGATGTCGATGCCCGCCGCCTTGCCGTGCTTTTCGATGAGCTTCTGGTCCTGCGCCACATTCAACAGCAGATACACCACGCCGAACTGCTGCGCGATGCGCAACTGGCCTTCAGCCGCGTGCGAAGCGGCGGGCAGCCCCACCCCGCAGGCGATGAGGCCGGCAGCGGCCAGGGCGGCAAGGGTGCGGCGGGCGATGCCGCGGCGTGAAGGCTGGTGCATGGTGGGCATTTCCTGGCGCGAGAAGCGAGAAGCGAGAAGCGAGAAGCGAGAAGCGAGAAGCGAGAAGCAACGAAGAAGGGGAAAGGGAGGAGCGCGGGGGCGAAGGCGGCGGCCGTTCAGAACGGCAGGTCACCCTCGACCGTGGTGCGGTAGAGCTTGCGGCGCTCGCTGTCGGGCGTGCCGGCCGCCAGGTGCATGACCGAGCGGTTGTCCCAGAACACGAGGTCGTGCGGCAGCCAGCGGTGCCGGTACAGAAACTCGGGCCGCACGCTGGCGGCGAACAGTTCGTCCAGCAGCGCGCGGCTTTCATCGTCGGGCAGGCCGACGAGGCGCGTGGTGAAGTGCTCGCTCACGAAGAGCGCCTTGCGGCCGGTTTCGGGGTGGGTGCGCACCACCGGGTGCACGGCGGGCGCCACCTCGTCGATCTGTGCCTGCGTGAGCTTCGGGCGCCAGGGGCTGCGGGCGCGCAGCTCCTCGTACTTGGCCAGGTAGCTGTGCTCGGCCTGCAGCGGGGCGATGGCGTTCTTGAGCGCCTGGGGCAAGGCATCGTAGGCCGCGTGCTGGTCGGCAAACAGCGTATCGCCACCCTCTGAGGGCAACTCCTGCGCGTGCAGCAGCGAGCCCAGGCTGGGCTTTTCCTTGTATGACAGGTCGGAATGCCAGTAATGGCCCGCATCGCCCAGCCCGATGGGCTGGCCGCCGGCGTCCTTGATGTTGGAGACGATCAGGATCTCGGGGTGATCGGCCAGCTGGAAGTTCTTCAGCACATGGATCTGCAGCGGGCCGAAGCGGCGGCTGAAATCAATGTGCTGGCGCGGGGTGATGCGCTGGTCGCGGAACACCAGCACGTGGTGCGCCAGGTGGGCACGGTGGATGCGGTCGAAGTCCTGTGCGCCGAGGGGCCGCGACAGATCGAGGCCCACCACCTCGGCGCCCAGCGGGCCTGCGGCGCCGGCCACCGGGCGGATATCGAAGGGCTGCGGCGCGGCATCATCGTCCAGGGCGATGGCCGTCGCGGAAACCGGGGCGTGGGACAGAACTGCCGACATGGTGAACCACCTTTGAACGGGCCCGGCGGGGCCCTCTGGGTTGCCACTTTATTCAGCACGCGTGCAAACCGGAACGAATGATTTATGCATTGCTAACTACAAAATCATCTATCGACACGACGCCCCCACTGCTTGCACAGCACTGGCAACCGTCACGAAACGGACGCCTGACCTTGGCATATTGGGTGCTTGTGCCCTTTCATGCAAAAGATAACACTGGGCACCCATGCGCCCCATCGCACCGACCGGGGCCGCACGGAACGCACACACCCTCCCCCGTTCTTTCGCGATGCTCCCAGGACACCGGCGCCTGCGGGTGAACGGAGCCACCCGGCACCACCGGGCCGCGGGCACGGCCCCTGCGCTGTCCCCACCCGCGAACGAACCGACACGACAGGATCACAGGACATGCTGCAGGAAGAACGATTCATCCGCATCCGCACGCTGCTGGCCACGCTCACCCGCGTGAGCACCGAGCGCATCGTGAAGGACCTCGACGTTTCGCGCGAGACCGTGCGGCGCGACCTCGTCGAGCTGGAGGCGCAGGGCGTGCTGCGCCGTGTGCACGGCGGCGTGGTCGCGCCCGGCCCGGCGCCCGAACCGCCGCTGGCTGTGCGCCAGGCGGTGCGCGAGCGCGAAAAGCGCGCCATCGCCCGCGCCGCGCTGCGGCAGCTGCAGCCGGGGCAGACGCTGTTCCTCGATGCCGGCAGCACCACCACCCTCCTGGCGGCGGAGCTGTCGTCCCTGTCGGGGATGACGGTGGTGACCAACAGCCTGAACGCCGCGCTCCAGCTGGCCGGGGCCGACGCCGGCCGCCCGGCGCGCAACGACGTCATCCTGCTGGGCGGCCGCACCGACCCCGGGGTGCGGGCCACGCACGGCGACATCACGGTGGCCGAGATCCACCGCTACCGCGCCGACGTGGCGCTGCTCTCGCCCGTGGGCATCCACTGCCTGCACGGCGCAACCAGCTTCGACCACCACGAGGCGGCCATCGCCCGCGCCATGGCGGCGCAGGCGCAGCGGCTCATCGTGCTGGCCGACCACAGCAAGATCGGCCAGGCCAGCCGCGTGGTGTATGCAGGCCTGCCCGAGATCGATACCATCGTGACCGATGCGGGCTCGCGCGCGCTGCCCGGCCTGTCGGCGCTGCAGGCGGCCGGCAGCCACGTCATCGTCGCCTGACTGTCCACGAAAGGCCCCGACGCCCCATGCCCGCCAGCCGCTACCACCACACCGCCGGCGGACAGCGCTGGCAGTTCCGCGACCTGGGCGACGTGATGGCCAAGGCCACGCCGGCCCGGTCGGGCGACGTGCTGGCGGGAATCGCGGCGGGCACGGCGGTGGAACGCATGGCCGCGCGCATGTGCCTGGCCGATGTGCCGCTCGACCGCTTCCTGAGCGAAGCGCTGGTGCCCTACGAGGACGACGAGGTCACCCGCCTCATCATCGACACGCACGATGCCGCGGCCTTCGCGCCCATCGCCCACCTCACCGTCGGGGGGCTGCGCGACTGGCTGCTGGCCGCGGACAGCGCCCTGCTGACCGCCGTGGCGCCGGGCCTCACGCCCGAGATGGCGGCCGCCGTGAGCAAGCTCATGCGCAACCAGGACCTGGTGGCGGTCGCGCGCCGGTGCCGGGTGACCACGCGCTTTCGCAACACCCTCGGCCTGCCCGGGCACCTGGCCGTGCGGCTGCAGCCCAACCACCCCACGGACGACCTGCGCGGCATCGCCGCCTCGATGATTGACGGCCTGCTCTACGGCGCGGGCGACGCGGTGATCGGCATCAACCCGGCCACGGACAGCATCGCGGCCCTGACGGGGCTGGTGCACCGGCTCGACGAGGTGATCGCCACGCTGCGGATCCCCACGCAGTCCTGCGTGCTCACGCACGTGACCCACACCCTCCAGATGATCGGGCAGGGCGCGCCGGTGGACCTGGTGTTCCAGTCCATCGCCGGCACCGAAAAGGCCAACGCCGGTTTCGGCGTGAACCTGGCCCTGCTGCATGAGGCGCGCGAGGCGGCCCTGTCGCTCCGGCGCGGCACGCTGGGCGACAACGTCATGTATTTCGAGACCGGCCAGGGCAGTGCCCTGTCGGCCGACGCCCACCACGGCGTGGACCAGCAGACCTGCGAGGCGCGGTCCTACGGCGTGGCGCGCGCGTTCTCGCCCCTGCTCACCAACACCGTGGTCGGCTTCATCGGGCCGGAATACCTGTACGACGGCAAGCAGATCATCCGCGCGGGCCTGGAAGACCACTTCTGCGGCAAGCTGCTGGGCGTGCCGCTGGGCTGCGATGTCTGCTACACCAACCATGCCGAGGCCGATTCGGACGACATGGACACGCTGATGACGCTGCTGGGCGTGGCGGGCCTGACCTTCATCATGGGCGTTCCGGGTGCGGACGACATCATGCTCAACTACCAGAGCACCTCGTTCCACGACGCGCTGTACCTGCGCGAAGTGCTGGGCCTGCGGCGCGCACCCGAGTTCGAGGCCTGGCTGCAGCGCATGCACCTGACCGACGGGGCCGGCCGCCTGCTGCCCGCCGCGCAGCAGCGGCCCGCGCTGGCGCAGTTGCGGCGCATCGGAGGGGCCGGGTGATGGCCGACACGCCCGCCACCCCGGACGCCGGCCCCCCGCCCGATCCCTGGGACGACCTGCGCGCCCACACGGCGGCGCGGCTGGCGCTGGGGCGCGCAGGCACCGCCATCCCCACGCGCGAACTGCTGGACTTCGGCATGGCCCACGCTCAGGCACGCGATGCCGTGCACCGGCCACTCGATGCCGAAGGCCTGGCCACGCAGCTCGCCCCGGCAGGCGGCACCCCGCTGCAGGTGGCCAGCGCCGCCACCGACCGTGCCACCTACCTGCTGCGCCCGGACCTCGGCCGCCGCCTGGGCGATGCCGATGCCGAGCGCCTGCGCGGCCTGGGCCGCCAGGGCGATGGCGGCACCCCGCAGGCGGGATGCGACCTGCTGCTGGTGGTGGCCGATGGCCTCTCGTCCCTGGCCGTGGAACGCCATGCCGCGCCGCTGGTGCAAGCCATTCTGGGCACGGCACCGCAGGGCTGGCGCATCGGCCCTTTGGTCATTGCCACGCAGGCGCGCGTGGCGCTGGGCGACGAGGTGGGCACACTGCTGGGCGCACGCCTGGTGGCGGTGCTGATCGGCGAACGCCCGGGCCTGAGTTCGCCCGACAGCCTGGGCATCTACCTCACCTGGCATCCGCAGGTGGGCCGCAGCGATGCGCAGCGCAACTGCATCTCCAACGTGCGGCCCGAAGGGCTGGCCCCGGCCGCGGCGGCGGCGCGCCTGTGGTGGCTGTGCCAGGAGGCCCGGCGCCTGGGGCTTACCGGCATCGGGCTCAAGGACCGCAGCGATGCAGCCACCCTGGACGCCGCACCGGCCAAGGGCACGCTGACCGACGGGTAACGGGTAACGGGTAACGGGTAACGGGTAACGGGTAACGGGCCGGCAGCGCCCTTCCATCTTTTCGGCCTATGGATATGGCCCGATGTTCGGGTCGCTTGCATATCCGATTTGGTCGCTTCGCGTCCGCCATGGCGGTCTCCAGAATCCGGCCATCACCCCCTCCCCGCTGGAGCCTGCCCGTGAGCGAAACATCCCCATCCCGGTTCGATACGTCCTTTGGAAACCTGCGCATCCGCCGCGTGGCGGGCAGCCTGGGCGGTGAAGTGCTCGGCCTCCAGCTGTCGGGGGAGCTGGACGACGCGACCATCGCCGACCTCACCGCCGCGCTGGTGCGCCACAAGGTGCTGTTCTTCCGCGGCCAGACGCACCTGGACGATGCCGCGCACCAGGCGTTCGGCGCGCGCCTGGGCAAGACCGTGGCCCATCCCACGGTGCCCTCGCCCACGGGCACGCGCATCTTCGAACTCGACGCCTCCAAGGGCGGTGGCCGTGCCGATTCGTGGCACACCGACGTGACCTTCATCGACGCGTTCCCCAAGTACGGCATCCTGCGCGGCGTGACCATCCCGGCCTACGGCGGCGACACGGTGTGGGCCAACACGGCGGCGGCCTACGCCCGCCTGCCCGAAGACCTCCAGCGCCTGGCGGACGGCCTGTGGGCCGTGCACAGCAACGACTACGACTACGGTGCCGAGCGCGTGGTGGTCGAGGAGGAACGGCTGAACCACCACCGCAAAGTGTTCGTGTCCTCCGTGTTCGAAGCCGAGCACCCCGTGGTGCACGTGCACCCCGTGTCGGGCGAGCGCGCGCTGCTGCTGGGCCACTTCGTCAAGAAGATCGCGGGCTTTTCCAGCACCGAATCGGCACGCCTCTTCGAGATCCTGCAAAACCGCGTGGTCCGCCTGGAGAACACCGTGCGCTGGCAGTGGCAGCAGGACGACGTGGCGATCTGGGACAACCGGGCGACGCAGCATTTCGCGATCAACGACTACGGCACCCAGGCCCGCGTGGTGCGCCGCGTCACGGTACACGGCGAGCCCGCCGTGGCGGTGGACGGGCGCCGCAGTCGCACCCGCGTGCGGCCCGAAGCCACCAACGACGCGCAGATCGACAGCGTCATTACCGCGACCGCCTGACGCCACGGAGCCATCGACATGACCCAACGACGCCAGTGGCTCCAGGCCGCATCGGCCCTGGGCGCCACCGCCCTGCTGCCCGGCTTTGCGAAGGCGCAGAGCGGTGCGAAGAAGTTCCAGGGCGTGACCCTGAATGTCTCGACCTTCAGCGCGGCCTACCCCAAGCTGCTGCAGCAGTACCTGCCCGAGTTCGAGTCGCTCACGGGCGCCAGGGTGAACTTCGACACGCCCTCGTTCCCGGTCTACAACCAGCGTGCCGACCTGGAGCTGTCCACCAAAGGCTCGGCCTACGACGTGGTCAACGTGACCTTCATCTACTCGAGCCGATGGATCCACTCGGGCTGGCTCGCGCCGCTCGACGATTTCATCAGGAACCCCAACCTCACGCCCGCCGACTGGGACGTGAACGACTTTTTGCCCGGCGCGCGCGCACCCGAGACCGGCAAGGACGGCAAGCTCTACGGCATTCCCTGGACGGCCGAGGCGCTGCTGTCCGCCTCCTCGCGCTTCGATCTGGTGCAGCAGGCCGGCCTGGCCTACCCCGACACCACGGACGACCTGGTGAAGGTGCTGCGCGCCGTGAACAAGAAGGAGCGCGTGGCGGGCTTCGTGTCCGACAGCCACTACGGCTGGACCTTCGTGCCTTATCTGCATGCCTTCGGTGGCGACGTGTTCCGCAAGGCACCGGACGACCTGTACCCCACGCTGGACACGCCCGAAGCCATCGCAGCGGCCGAGTACTACGCCAGCCTGCTGCGAGAGTTCGGGCCCGACGGTGCCATCACCTACACGCCCGACCAGGTGACCCAGGCGCTCAAGCTCGGCCGCGTCAATTTCACCGATGCGGGGCAGTTGCATCTCGCGCAACTGGGGGACCCGGCCTCCAGCAAGACCTTGAAGACACTGCAGTTCGGCCAGGTGCCCAAGGGGCCTGCAGGGCGCTTTCCGGGCACGGCCGTGCATGGCCTGGGCATTCCGACGGGGTCGAAGAACAAGGAGGCCGCGTGGGCCTTCATCCAGTGGGCGCTGTCCAAGCAGACCACGCGCAAAGCGGTGCTGGCCGGGTACGGCTCGCCGGCGCGCCGTTCGGACATCGACTCCCGGGAGTTCCGCGCCAGGCAGGTCATCAACGGCAACGACCTGGCACAACTGGCACTGGACTCGATCGAGCTGGCCTCCAAGACCGGGCACATGAAGTACCGCACGGTGTCGGTCTACCCGCAAGTGGACCAGCAGCTCAACAAGGCGATCGCGCTGATCGCTTCCGGCCAGGCCAGCGCCCGGCAGGCGCTGCAGCAGGCGCAGGCCCAGTCGATCACCGAGCTCCAGCGCGCCGGGCTGAAGCTGTGAGCCGGCAGTGAGCACCTTGACTCTGCGCCCCGGCCTCGGCTGGGAAGCGGCGCGCCGCCGCGCCTTCCTGTGGGGCCTGCTGCCCTCGCTGGCCGTGCTGCTGGTCATCACGCTGGCGCCGGCCACGGCGCTGCTGGTGACAAGCTTCACGCCCCTGAGCCTCACCGACGCGGCCGGCACTTTCCGCTTCGACGATCCGCTGGTGAACTACCGCCACCTGCTGGAGGACGCGCGCTTTCTGCGCTCCATCGCCACGCAGCTGCAGCTGTCGGTCTCCAGCGTGGCGCTGCAACTGGGCGTGGGGCTGGGCCTGGCCCTGCTGCTCAACGGGCGCTCCAAGCTGCTGGGCGCCACGCGCACGGCGTTCCTGATCCCCATGGTGCTGCCGCCCATCGTGGTGGCGCTGATCTGGAAGATCCTGTACACGCCCGACGTGAGCCCGCTGCACCGCGCGCTGGAGGCGGTGGGTCTGCCGGTGCGCTCGCTGATCGCCAACCCCGACACGGCCCTGTGGGCCATCTCCATCGCCGACACCTGGCAGTGGTTTCCGTTCACCCTGCTGATGGTGCTGGCCACGCTGCAGATGGTGCCGGACGACCCGCTGGAGGCCGCGAGCCTGGACGGCGCCAACCGCTGGCAACTGTTCCGGTACATCGTGCTGCCCTACCTGCGGCCGGTGCTGGTGGTGTGCGGCCTGTTCCGGCTGATCGACAGCTTCAAGGCCTTTCCGCTGATCTACGTGCTGACCGATGGCGGCCCGGGCACGGTGACCGAGGTGACCAACTACTACGGCTTCATCCAGGCCTTCAATTTCTCCTACTGGGGCTATGCCAGCGCCATCGCGATGGTGATTCTCGCGGGCGTGTTCGCGCTCAGCTGGCTGGTGGGCCGACTCGGATGGAACGACCATGACAAACGCTGAAGCCGCCCTGCCCCTGCCCTCCACGTTCACGCCGCCCCCTGCCACGCTGCCCTTGCCAGATGCGCGGCGTGCCGGATGGCTGCGCCGCCACGCGCGCGGCCTCGTGGCCGTCGCTCTGCTGCTGGTGGTGATGTTCCCCTTCCTGTGGCTGGTGCAGCTGGCCTTCCGGCCCGGCGCGGACATCTTCGAGGACCGCCTGCTCTTCACGCCCACGCTGGAAGGCTTTCGCAGCCTGCTGCAGGGCAACTTCCTCAAGTCGTTCTGGAACAGCCTGGCGGTCAGCACCCTGTCCACCGGCCTGTCGCTGCTGATCGGCGTGCCGGCCGCCTATGCACTCACGCGCTGGCAGTTCCGGTGGCGGCGCCAGGTGGCCCTGTGGATCCTGGTGACGCGCATGGCACCGCCCATCGCCTTCACCATCCCGTTCTTCCTGGCCTACCGCTGGCTCGGCCTGCAGGACACCATCGTGGGCCTGGCCATCGTCTATCTCACCTTCAACCTGGCGATCGTGATCTGGCTGATGCAGACCTTCTTCGAAGCGGTGCCCACCGCGCTCGAAGAGGCGGCCTACATCGACGGCTGCGGTGTCTGGCAGGCGTTCTGGCGCATCACGCTGCCGCTGGCGGCGCCCGGGCTGGCGGCCACCGCCGTGCTGTGCTTCATCTTTTCCTGGAACGACTTCTTCTACGCGCTGATCCTCACCCGCACGAATGCCGTCACCGCCCCGGTGGCGATCGTCAACTTCCTGCAGTACGAAGGCTGGGAGTGGACCAAGATTGCCGCCAGCGGCACGCTGGTGATGTTCCCGGTGGTGATCTTCACGGTGCTCGTGCGCACCTACCTCGTGCGCGGGCTCACGGCCGGCGGCGTCAAGGACTGACATGGCCGAACTGTCCCTTCACCAGATCGTCAAGCACTACGGCGGCACACCCGTGATCCACGGGGTGGACATCCACATCCGCGACGGCGAGTTCGTCGCGCTCGTCGGGCCCTCGGGTTGCGGCAAGTCCACGCTGCTGCGCGCCATCGCGGGGCTCGAAACCATCACCAGCGGCGAGATCCGGCTGGGCGGGCGCGTGATCAACGACGTGGCGCCCAAGGACCGCAACATCGCCATGGTGTTCCAGAACTACGCGCTCTACCCCCACATGACGGTGGCGCAGAACCTGGGCTTCTCGCTGAAGCTGCAGGGCGAGAGCCAGGCCGCCATCCGGCGCCGGGTGGACGAGGTGGCCGCCATCCTGGGCCTGGAAGCCTTGCTGGACCGCACACCGCGCCAGCTCTCGGGCGGCCAGCGCCAGCGCGTGGCCATGGGCCGCGCCATCGTGCGCCAGCCCGATGCCTTCCTGTTCGACGAGCCGCTGTCCAACCTCGATGCCAAGCTGCGCGTGCAGGTGCGCACCGAAATCAAGGCACTGCACCAACGCCTGGGCACCACCACGGTGTACGTCACGCACGACCAGGTGGAGGCCATGACCCTGGCCGACCGCATCGTGGTGCTCAAGGACGGGGTGATCGAGCAGGTGGGTGCGCCCCTCGATCTGTACGACCGGCCGGCCAATGCGTTCGTGGCGGGGTTCATTGGCTCGCCGGCCATGAATTTCATTCCCGGCCGGTTGCATCTGGAGGGCGAGGCCAGCGTGGTGACCGACGACGGCTTGCGCCTGCCCCTGGCCCGCCCGCCCCGTGGGCGCCATGGCGACAACGTGCTGTACGGGGCCCGGCCCGAGCACTTCGCGCTGGACACCAGCGGCGCGGGCCTGCTGGCCCAGGTCGTCGTGGTGGAGCCCACGGGCTCGGAAACCCAGGTGGCGCTGCGGCTCGATGGCCGGCACGACATCCTGGCGGCGTTCCGCGACCGCATCGACGTGCGGCCGGGCGACGCGCTTCAGTTGCGGCCCGTGGCGGAGCAGGCGCACCTGTTCGATGCGGCCAGTGGTCAGCGGCTGAATTGACACCACCCTGTGTTGGGCCCACCCAAAGGGCTCAGGGCGGCACAGCGCATCACAGCCGGTGGGATCGGTCCCCTTGCGAAAAGCCCACGGGCTCCCACGGTTCGCCCGCGCCCAGGGCCAGCACCTTGAACAACTCGCCCATCTCGTGCTCCATGACCAGCTTGGCGGCCGTCGCGCGTTCGAGCAGGGGCAACTCCACCATGCGCTGGGCCAACCCGCAGTTGATGAGAAAGTGCGCCTGCGTGGTGTAGCCCAGCACCTGCAGGCCCGCGTCCTGCGCGGCCAGCGCCATGGCCGTGAAGTTGACGTGCGCGGTGATGTCCTTGCGGCCCACCGCCACCAGCGGATCGCTGTCGGCCAGGTGCCCCTGGTGGCACATCACCGTGCCCATGTGGCGCTGGGGGTGGTAGTACTCCGCTTCGCCGAAGCCGTAGTCCAGCAAGAAGGCCGCGCCGCGCTCCAGCCGGTCGGCCAGGGTGCGGATGAAGCCCTCGCCCTGCGGGTGGATCTCGGTCAGGTAGTCGTGGGGGCCTTCCACCTCGACGGGCGGGCGCAGATCGGTGGGCCGGTCGGCCCAGGCGAAGGCATCGCCCTGCAGCACCACGCCGCGTTCATGCCACACGCCGCCCGCCTGCCCGCCGTGGCGGGCCAGCAGCTTCACCGGCATGGCGTCCAGCACCTCGTTGCCCACCACCACGCCCGCAAAGCGGTCGGGCAACGCATCCACCCACCGCACCTTGTGCGCATGCGGGGACAGCAGCACCTGCTGGCGCGCGCGCAAGGTGCCGGAAAGATCGACGATGGTGTAGCGCTGCACCCGCTCACCCAGGGCATCGAGCAGTTGCAGCGCCAGGGCGCCGGAGCCCGCGCCGAACTCCCACAGCTCGTGCGTTCCGGTCTGCGCCAGGGCCTCTCCCACCTGCACGGCCAGGGTCTGGCCGAACAGGGGGCTCAGCTCGGGCGCGGTCACGAAGTCGCTGCCCGATCCGGGCAGCAGGCCGAACTTGGTGGAGTCGTTGGCGTAGTAGCCCAGGCCGGGCGTGTACAGGGCCAGGGCCATGAAGCGGTCGAAGCCGATCCAGCCGCCGGCCTGTGCAATGGCCTGGCCGATGTGGGCCGCCAGGGCGGTCGTTAAACTTGGGGGTTCTGTCGTCGTCACGGTCCCGATTGTCCCCGATGCCCTCCCCCTCCCGTCCTCGCACCGTGCTGGTGACCGGCGCCGCCAAGCGCCTGGGCCGCGACATCGCGCTCGCGCTGGCGGCCGGCGGCTGGCAGGTGGCCGTCCACTATCGGCATTCCGAGCAGGATGCTATCGAAACCGTAGCAGCATGCCGGCGATTTTCATGCGCCAGCGCCCATTTCGATGCCGATTTCCAGGACGAGGCCGCCGTGCGCGGCCTGCTGCCCCGCGTGGTGCAGCATTTCGGCGCGGTGGATGCGGTGGTCAACAGTGCCTCGCTTTTCGAGCACGACGATGCCGCGAGCTTCGGCTTTTCCACGCTGGAGCAGCACCTGCGCAGCAACACCGCGGCGCCCGTGCTGCTGGCCCAGGGCCTGCATGCGCATCTGGAACAGCGAGCCGCAGGCGATGGGGGTGACCAGGGCGAAATCCACGGCGCCGTGGTCAACTTGCTCGACCAGAAGCTCTGGAACCAGAACCCCGACTTCCTGAGCTACACCCTCTCCAAGGCAGCGCTGGAAGCGGCCGGCACCATGCTGTCGCTGGCGCTCGCGCCCCGGGTGCGGGTGGTGGGGGTGGCGCCGGGCCTTACCCTCACCAGCCACCTGCTGGAAGGCGAGAAATTCCGCCAGCTGCACGCGTTGAGCCCGCTGGGCCGGTCTTCCACGCCCGCCGACGTGGCCGCCACCGTGAAGTTCGCGCTGGAAAACCGCTCCATCACCGGCACCACGCTGCTGGTGGATGGCGGCCAGCACCTGATGCGGTTCGAGCGCGACTTTTCGATGATGTGAGCGCAAGCCGGCTCCGCCCTCCCCCTTTCCTCCCCATACCCCATGTACAACGCCGCAGGCACCCAGATCCTCACGCTCACCGGTTTGCGCTTCGACGCCAACCTGGGCATCCTCGCGCACGAGATAACCACGCCGCAGCCCATCCAGGTCGATGCCGAGCTGCACCTGGGCACGCAGCCCCTTCACCCGAGCGACGACGATATCCTGCACGTGCTGGACTACCGCAAGGTGCGCCAGATCATCATCGACGAGTGCACGGCCGAGCACGTGAACCTGCTGGAGACGCTGATCGGCAAGCTCAGCGCCCGGCTCATGCTGCTGCCCGGCGTGCTGGGCGTGCGCGTGAAGATCGCCAAATTGGAAATTTTTGACGACTGCGAAGTGGCCATCCGCAGCGAGACAGGACAGTGGTGAACCCCATGAATGCCATCCTCAACCACCCCACGCCCGGCTGGACCGCCGACGCCCCCGAGCCCCTCGGCACGCCCGATGCAGCGGCAAGCGCCGAGGCCGCTGCGGCGCCGGCCCGCCTGAAGATCGAGCGCGAAACCCACAAGCTGGAAAAACGCCTGTGCCGCGAGGTGGGCAAGGCCATCGTGGACTACCAGATGATCGAGGAGGGCGACAAGGTCATGGTGTGCATGTCGGGTGGCAAGGACAGCTACGCCCTGCTGGACATCCTGCTCAAGCTCAAGGCGCGCGCGCCCATCCACTTCGACCTCGTGGCGGTGAACCTCGACCAGAAGCAGCCGGGGTTTCCCGAGCACGTGCTGCCCGAGTACCTGGCCTCGCAGGGCGTGCCGTTCCACATCGAGAACGAAGACACCTACAGCATCGTCAAGCGCCTCATCCCCGAAGGCAAGACCACCTGCAGCCTGTGCAGCCGGCTGCGCCGGGGCATCCTGTACCGCGTGGCCGACGAACTGGGCTGCACCAAGATCGCCCTGGGCCACCACCGCGACGACATTTTGCAGACGCTGCTGCTCAACATGTTCTTCGGCGGCAAGCTCAAGTCCATGCCCCCGAAGCTCGTGAGCGACGACGGCAAACACGTGGTGATCCGCCCGCTGGCCTACGTGGCCGAGAAGGACACCGCGCGCTGGGCCGCGCACCGCAACTTCCCCATCATTCCCTGCAACCTGTGCGGCAGCCAGGAGAACCTGCAGCGCAAGCAGGTGGGCGAGATGCTGCGCGAATGGGACCGGAAATTCCCCGGCCGAGTGGAAAACATGTTCAACGCGCTGCAGAACGTCGTGCCGTCGCACCTGCTCGATGGAACACTGCACGACTTCAAGGGTCTGAAGGCGACGGGCATCGCCAGCGAAGACGGAGACAAGGCATTCGACCGCGAGGATTTCCCTGCCGCCCCCGGATTGCCGGGCGTGCAGGTGGTCCAGCTGTCCTGAACGCCCCATCGATCATCGCCAGCGCTGACCGCACCATGACGGCCCCTTTCCGGAGACACCCATGAAGACCCTGCGCTGCGCTTTTTCCATCACCCTGGCCACGGCCGCCCTGATGCTCGGCGGCTGCGCCGTCACCCGCACCGTGGACAGCGCGGTACACAGCTACTCGACGCTAGCGGCCCTGCCCTCGCCGCCCACCTACCGACTGGAGCGCCTGCCCTCGCAGCAGGCCCAGGCCGCATCGTTCGCCCCCATCGAAGCCATGGCCCAGCAGTCGCTGGCGCGCGTGGGGCTTCAACGCGACGACGCCAACGCCCGGCTCGTGCTGCAGGTCGGCGCACAGGCAAGCTATGCCACGCCGGCTTACTGGCCCTACTACGGCGACCCGTTCTACCCCCGCTGGGGCCTGGGCCTCGGCTACGGGGGCCATGGCGGCCGCTGGGGCTGGGGCATGGGCGGCAGCTGGATGATGGACCGCCCCCCCACGCTCTACCGCCGCGAGGCGAGCCTGGTGCTGCGCGACGCCGCCACGCAGCAGATCGTGTACGAGACCTCCGCCGTGCACGAGGACGTCTGGACCAGCGACCCGGCCATCTTCGGCATCCTGTTCGACGCCGCGCTGACCGGTTTCCCGCAGCCCCCCGCGGGCCCGCGACAGGTGCGCACCACCCTGGCGCCGCCCGCCCCCTGATCGACGAACTCGACGCCATGCACGCCACCCGCATCATCGCCATCCGCCACGGAGAAACCGCCTGGAACGTGGACACGCGCATCCAGGGCCATCTGGACATTCCGCTCAACCATACCGGCCTGTGGCAGGCACGCCGCGTGGGCGAGGCCCTGGCCGGCGAGCCCGTGGCCGCCATCTATGCCAGCGACCTGCAGCGCGCCCATGCCACCGCGCAGGCGGTGGCCGACACCACGGGCGCACCGCTGATCGCCGAGCCCGGCTTGCGCGAGCGCAGCTTCGGCCAGTTGCAGGGCCGCACCTTCGCCGAGATCGAGACCGAAATGCCCGAGGAGGCCCGCCGCTGGCGCCAGCGCGATCCGCACTTCGTGCCCGACGGGGGCGAGTCGCTGATCGTGTTCCGAGAGCGCATCCTCGGCACCACCCACCAGCTGGCGCAGCGCCACCCCGGCGAACTCGTGGTGCTGGTCGCCCACGGCGGCGTGATGGACGTGCTGTACCGCGCCGCCACCGGCCAGGAACTGCAGGCCCCACGCACCTGGCAACTCACCAACGCGGCCATCAACCGCCTGCTCTGGACCGGCGACGGCCTCACCCTGGTCGGCTGGGCCGACACACAGCACCTGGACGACGCCACGCGCGATGAAGCCCATTCCTGAATCCCTGCGCGCCAGCATCGGCCTGCGCGTCGACCTGATCGACACCCCCGCACTCGTCGTCGATCTCGACGCCATGGAGCGCAACATCCAGCGCATGGCCGACTTCGCGCGCAAGCACCAGGTGCGCTGGCGGCCCCATGCCAAGATGCACAAGAGCGCCGAGCTCGCCCTGCTGTTGCAGCAGGCCGGTGCCACGGGCGCCTGCGTGCAGAAGGTGAGCGAGGCCGAGGCGCTGGCCGCCGCCGGCGTGAACGACCTGTACATCAGCAACCAGGTCATCGCCGCCGCCAAGCTGCTGCGCGTGGCACGCCTGGCGCACCAGCTCGGGCTGCGCGGCGGGCGCCTGGCCCTGGCGGTGGACAGCGAGGAAGGCATCGAACGCCTGGCCGAGGCCATGGCCGTCACCGCCAGCGATGCGGGCATCGATGTGTTCGTGGAAATCGACGTGGGCCAGCGGCGCTGCGGCGTGCCGCCCGGCGAACCGGCCGTGGCCCTGGCGCTGGCCGTGGCGCGCCATGCCCGGCTGCGTTTCGCGGGCCTGCATGCCTACCATGGCCGCGCGCAGCACCTGCGCGGCGCCCAGGCCCGCCGGGAGGCCATCGCCGCCGTGGTGGAGGCCGCGCGCCACACGCGCGACCTCATCACCGCCGCCGGCCTTCCGGTGCCGCTGGTGACCGGCGCGGGCACCGGCACGCTGGTGCACGAGGCCGCCAGCGGCGTCTACGGCGAACTGCAGGCGGGCTCGTTCCTGTTCATGGACGCGGACTACGCCGGCAACGAACGCGAGCCGGCCCAGCCGGCCTTCGAGCATGCACTGTTCGTCAAGACCCAGGTCATCTCCAGCCAGGAAACGCACGCGGTGTGCGATGCCGGCCACAAGAGCCACGCAATCGACTCCGGCCTGCCGATCGTGGCGATGCTGCCGCCCGAGCGGGCGCTGCGCTATGCCAACGGCGGCGACGAGCACGGCATTCTCTACGCCGACGGCAACAAGGCCCGGCTGCCCTCGCTGGGCCGCATGTTGTGGCTCATTCCCGGCCATTGCGACCCGACGGTGAACCTGTACGACTTCTTGATCGGCGTGCGCGGCGGGCTGGCGCACGGCGTGGTGGAGCGGATCATCCGGGTGGATGCCCGGGGCGCGTTGACCTGACCTGAAGCACCGGCGGACGCCTGTGCGACGGTCCGCAAAAAGAAAGAAAGAAAAAGGCCGGGTTGCCCCGGCCTCGTCGTCCATCGCCACCGAAGCGCTAGCCGCGCCCGGGTGGCCATGGCGGCAGGCAGGCCGCTGCCTGCCCATCCGCGGTCAGGGACGCGACGGATAGATGCCGTTCACGGCAATGATGAAGTTCAGCGTGATGCCGGGCTGCAGCGTGCTGACCGTGACGGGCACGTTCATCTGCACGGGCGTGGGCGTGGCGCTGCCGGCCGCTTGCGTGGTGATGGCAGGCAGGGTCAAGGGTGCATCGAAAGGCTTGAGCGTCGTGGTGGAGGACTTGGAGCTGTACACCTTGGCGGGCGTGGTGCCAGCAGCGCCCTTGCCCATCACCAATGTATTGCTTGGAATGTTGTTGTCGCCCGTGGTGTCGTCCGCAGGAATGGACACCGCGGCCGTTCCGCCCGCAGCCACCGTCACGCCATGGGTGTGGGCCGGCAGGTTGGCGAGCGACAGGATCGCAGCGCCAATGGCGTTGGTGGACGCGGTAGCGGCACCGCTCGTACCACCGATGGTCACCATGTTCTGGGAACCGAGCGGAACCCGGTTGCGCAGATCGGGCAAGCCGAAGGTGTTGACGCCATCGCCGCCATAACGGGTGCCCAGCAGCGAGTAGAGCGCCTGGTTCTGATTGATTGACAGCAGTGTGCCGTCGCACAGAGCCCAGCCCTGCGGTACCCATGGCACGGCCCAAAGAATGATCTGGCCCAGAATCGGATCCATGTGAGTTTCCCTCTCCCAAAAAAAGGTTTGTCGATCAATATCCGCACCTGGCAGCGATGCTTTTTGACGATCTCGCAGCGAAGGCGGATAGAGGGAGTAAACACCAGAAATCGCAGGGCGACAAGCGAGAATTCACGGGGCGTCGAGAATGCAACGCGCGCCGATCCCCGGCGCGTATCTGGCTGCTGCGATGAAGCCGCAGGAGCGTTCGGACAAGGCGTCCGGAAGCGATGGGTCAAGCCGCCGACGGCGGCCCGCCGAACAGGTCGGCAGGGTTGCGCGACGGCGCCACGCCCAGGTGGCGATAGGCCGCCAGGGTGGCCACGCGCCCGCGCGGCGTGCGCTGCAGGTAGCCCTGCTGGATCAGGTAGGGCTCGATCACGTCCTCGATGGTGCCGGACTCCTCGCCGATGCTCGCGGCGATGTTGTCCAGCCCCACGGGACCGCCGTCGAAGCGGTGGATCACGGCCTCGAGCAGCTTGCGGTCCATCACGTCGAAGCCCTGGGGGTCCACGTCGAGCATGGTGAGCGCGCGCTGGGCGATATCGAGCGTGATCTGGCCCGTGCCCTTCACGTCGGCGTAGTCGCGCACCCGACGCAGCAGGCGGTTGGCGATGCGCGGCGTGCCGCGCGATCGGCGCGCGATCTCGAAGCCCCCGTCCGGCTGGATCGGCGTGTTGAGCAGCCCGGCGCTGCGCATGACGATGCGCGACAGCTCCTCGGGGGTGTAGAACTCCAGCCGCGCGACGATGCCGAAGCGGTCGCGCAGCGGGTTGGTGAGCATGCCGGCGCGGGTGGTCGCTCCCACCAGGGTGAAGGGCTGCAGGTCCAGCTTGATGCTGCGCGCCGCGGGCCCCTCGCCGATCATGATGTCGATCTGGTAGTCCTCCAGCGCGGGGTAGAGGATTTCCTCCACCACGGGCGAGAGCCGGTGGATCTCGTCGATGAACAGGACGTCGTTGCGCTCCAGGTTGGTCAGCAGCGCGGCCAGGTCCTTGGGCTTTTCCAGCACGGGCCCGGAGGTCTGGCGCAGGTTCACGCCCAGCTCGGCGGCAATGATGTGGCTGAGCGTGGTTTTGCCCAGGCCCGGGGGCCCGAACAGCAGCACGTGGTCCAGCGCCTCGCCGCGCTTGCGCGCCGCACCGATGAAGATCTCCAGCTGCTCGCGCGCCTTGGCCTGACCGACGTACTCCTGCAGCAGCTTGGGGCGCAGCGCCCGCTCCAGCGCTTCCTCCTGCGGGGAGGCCGGCGCGGCGGAGATCACGCGTTTGGCGGGTGCGGGGGCGAAGTCGTCGGTCTGGATGCTCATGCGTTGCGGATCAGTTGGAAGTCCAGGCGTAGTACACGGGGCCTTCGTACTGGTACACCGGATAGGTGGCCTGCACGAAGTCGCGCTCTCCCTGGCTGATGGTGTAGAAGTGCGTGCCGTTGCCCTTGTTGAAGAAACGGTACATCGCGGTCGAGCCGTTGCCGGCGCCGGTCTGGGCATACCAGATCGGGCCTTCGTACTCGAACGACGGGTAGGTGGCGCGCACGAAGTCGCGTTCGCCCGCATCGATGGTGTAGAAGTGCGCGCCGTTGCTCTTGTTGAAGAAGCGGTACACGGCGCTCTGGCCGGCGGTGGCGCCGCCGTAGGCGTAGAAGGCCACGCCTTCGTAGGCGAAGGCCGGGTAGGTGTTGATCACGAAGTCGCGCTCGCCCGCGCTCGCCGTGAAGAAGTGCGCGCCCGTGCTGCTGTTGAAGAAGCGGTACACGGCGGTGCGGCCGCTGGCGCTGGTGGCCGGCGACAGCCAGTTCTTGATGGACGCGTTGTACGCCACGTCGAAGCGGCCGTAGTAGTCCGACGACGCCTTGTTGGTGCACACGGCGCTGCCGCCGTAGAGCGTGCCGATCAGCGCGCCGCCGGAGAAGATGCCCGAGCCGCTGCTGCCGCCCTCGGTCGTGCCCTGGCTCCACGTCACCCGGTAGAAGTTGCCGCTGGTGCCGCTGCAGGTGAAGTTGGTGTCGCTGATGGACGAGCACGCGGTCAGGGATGCCAGGTTGCCGAAGCTGATCTTCTGCAGGTCGCCCTTCGGGTGGTGGATGCCGACGACGGCGCCGCCCAGCCCCTGGGGATTGGCGTTCCATGCGGCGAACACGGCGCCGGCGGGCGGGGCCTCGTTCAGGCGCAGGAACGACGTGTCGCTGCTGTCCGTCGCGTACAGCAGCGTGGCGCCGCCGGTGCGCGCCGTGGTGGCGGACGACAGCGTGCGGCTGTTGCAGCTGGGGGAGCGGTAGAACCAGTCGGTGCGCAGGGTGGACGCCACGGTCTGCGTGGAAATGCAGTGGTTGGCCGAGATGAAGTAGGGCGTGCCGGTGCCGTCGCGGTCGTTCAGCAGCGTGCCCGAGCACACGTAGGTCTTGCCGTCGGGGCGCACGAACAGCATCCGTGCCACGGCGTTGCGCTGGGCGGCGTAATCGTCGTAGCAGGTCGAATCGAGATTGCAGGCGTCGGATTCGTTGATCTTGGTCTGCTGCTCCAGCTCTTCGGCCGTGGGCAGCGACAGGTTGTCGTAGATGTGCGACAGGCGCGGCACCGACAGGTCGATCGCGCCCGCAGGCGTGCCGGATGGCAACTCGATCTCCAGCGTGGCCTCGTCGCCGCCCGTGTCGGGCGTCCACCAGGTACGGCCGGCGTCGGAGGTATCGCCCGCCGTCTGGTTGCGCTCGATGATCTGCAGCACTTCCTGGCCGGCGATCTCGAAAACCGCCGAGGGCCGGGCCTGGCTGTACACGCGCAGCACGGCGCTGCCGGGCAGCTGGCGCACCAGCACGCCCAGGCGCAAGCCGTGCGCGCCTTCGGCCGAGAAGCTCAGGGCGGCAACCTGGCCGCCGCTGGCCGTGGGCGTCCACTGCAGCTGCTGCAAGGTGGCGCTGGCCGTGGCCGTCTGGGCGACGCTGCGGGGGCTGCCGACCTGGCGCGGGCCGAAGCCGCTGGCCGCCCCTTCCTTGGACTGGTCCAGCGGCCCGAGGGCGATGCGGGCGGGTGCGATGGCCGCGCCGACCGCGCGGTCCTTGACCCGCGCCACGTCCTGCACGGCGGAAGCCGGCTGCTCGCGCGACTCCACGCTGTAGACCAGGGCCCTGGCCTGCGGCGCGGCCGCGGACTGCACCGCATCGCCGCCGCTGCCGCCACCGCAGGCAGCCAGCACCGAGGCCACCGCCAGAACCGCCAAAGATCGAACTCGCCTCATTACCAGCTGCATGGAACAACTCCTGTCATCGGTTCGGGGCGGTCCCATGCCGCCCCGGATTGCAAAATGTGCCACAGCCCCGTGGCTGCCGGCAGATGATTTCATCGCCGCGTTGCGGCATCGCGTCATGGCCCCGTTGTGCTCCCCGGCCTGCTACCGCGCCGCCAGCCACTCGTGCCAGAACGGCGCGGGTCCATCGCCGCGGCGGCCCGCCGGCCCATGCGGTGCCCCGAACCCGCGGGCGGGATGCCGCCAGGCCACCGGCACGCTCACCGGCGGCGACAGCCACTGCTTGAGCCCCTTCTGGTAGGCCAGATCGAAGCGGCCGTACACCCGCACGTCGTCGACCGAGCATTGGGCGCTGGAGGCGAACCCGTACAGCGTCCCGATCACGCGGCCGCCATGGAAGATGGCCGATCCGCTGCTGCCGTCCTCCACCGTGCCGCGGTCGAACCCGACGTCGTAGTAGCCGGCCGAGGCGTCCGTGGAGGAGTCGCACAGCATGGAGCCATCCGTGTCGTTGGTGCAGGCCAGCGTGCCCATGATGCTGCCGGTGCTGATCTTCTGCAGGTCGCCCCGGGGATGGTGGATGCCGACCACGGCCGTCGATTCGGCTTGCGGGCCGGCGTCCCAGGCGGCGAACACGGCCCCAGGGGGCGGCGCCTCGTTCAGCCGCAGCAGGGCGGTGTCGGTGTCCGCGCTGGCGTAGAGCAGCGTCGCGCCGCCCGTTCGCGCGGTGGACCGGGGCGACAGCGTGGCGCTGTTGCACGCCTGCGAGCGGAAGAACCAGTCCGTCTGCAGGGTGGACGCCACGGTCTGCGAGGCGATGCAGTGGTTGGCGCTGAGGAAGTATGGCGTGCGCGTGGCGTCGCGGTCGTTGAGCAGCGTGCCGGTGCAGACGTAGGCCTTGCCGTTGTCCACGAACAGCATCCGCGCCACGGCATCGCGCTGGGGGGCGTATTCGTCGAAGCAGCTCGCATCCAGGTTGCAGGCGATGGCGTCGCCGACCGCCTTGGCCGCCTGGGCGCCCTCCGGCGGCAGAGACAGGTTCTCGAAGAGGTGCGCCAGCGCCGGCACGGCCACGTCCAGCGCGGCGGCTGGCACACCGGCGGGCAGCTCGATCTCCAGCGTGGCCTCGCTCGCGCCGGAATGGGGGGTCCACCAGGTGCGCGCGTTGTCCGATGCGTCGCCCGCCGCGATATTGCGCCCGATGGCCTGCAGGATGGCCTGCCCGGTGGTCTCGTACACCGCATCGGGACGGTCCTGGCGGTAGACCCGCACCACGGCCTCGTCCGGGATCTGCCGCACCCGCACGCCCAGGCGCAGGCCCTGCGCGTCTTCGGACGCAAAACTCACGGCCGCCTTCATGCCGCCGTTGGCCAACGGGGTCCACTGCAGCAGCCGCTGCAGGCCGTCCGCCGTGGCGGTGGCCTCGATGGCGCGGGCATCGCCCACCCAGCGGGCGCCGTCGTGCCGGGACTGCGCCGCCTTGGGCCGCACGAAGGCGGGCAAGGCCACGCGGGCCGGTTCCACCCGAGGGCCCGCCGCGCGCTGCTTGGTGCGGGAAACCGCGTCCTCGGCACCCGCCGGCTGCACGGCCGAGTCCACCTGCAGCACCTCGGACGGCGCTGCGCTCACGGTGACGGCGCCGCTGTCGCCCCCGCCACCCCCGCCGCACCCCGACACCAGCGACGCCACCACGACCAGCGCGGCACCGCGCGCCATCCATTTCCCTTTGGCCATCTTTCGTTCACTCCCTTTTTTTTGATGGATCGACCCGGACCCGCGCCACCCCGCCCGTGGGCGTGCGCGCGGCGTCCCATTCGTTGTTCTTCGTCAGCCCATGGCCTTCATTTGGCCAGCGCCTTGAGCGCCAGCTTGATCCCGTCGCTCACCCCCACGTCCTGGGGCAGCGCCTTCAGCGCGGCCGCGGCTTCCTTGTCGTTGTAGCCCAGCGCCAGCAGGGCCTGCAGGATGTCGGCCTGCGCGTCGCTCGTGGCGTGCGCATGGGCGCCGATGTCGGCCCCCAGCTTGCCCTTGAGCTCCAGCAGCAGGCGCTCGGCGGTCTTCTTGCCGATGCCGGGCACCTTCACCAGGCGCCCCGCCTCCTGCAGGGACACGGCCTGCGCCAGGTCGGACACGCCCATGCCGCTCAGGATGGACAGCGCGGTGCGCGGGCCCACCCCGGAGATCTTGATGAGTTCGCGGAACGCCTGGCGCTCCGGCGCCGTGGCAAAGCCGTAGAGCAGCTGCGCGTCCTCGCGCACAATGAACTGGGTGAGCAGGGCCACGCGCTCCCCCACGGGCGGCAGGTTGTAGAAGGTGCTCATGGGCACCTGCACCTCGTAGCCGACGCCGTGGCAGTCCAGCAGCACTTCTGGCGGGTTCTTTTCCAGCAGCGTGCCGGTGAGTTTGCCTATCATTGATGTCCTTCGCCGCACCGTTGCGGCCATCCAACCGGAATTATCCGCGTGATCCTGCGACACACCTTCACCCCCCACAACAACAACCGGCTGTCGCACCTGTGCGGCCCGGCCGATGCGAACCTGCGCACCATCGAGACGGCGCTGTCGGTCAGCATCGCGCACCGGCACGAGCAGTTCAAGGTGGATGGGCCGAAGGCCAAGGCCACCCAGGCGATGGAGCTGCTCCAGGCGCTGTACGAAATGGCCGAGCGGCCCATCGCCGAAGAGCACCTGCAGCTCATGCTGGCCGGCGACAGCGCCATGCTGGAGGCGCCCGGTGACGGCGCGGTGACGCTCAACACCCGCCGCGCCGACCTGCGCGCGCGCACCCCCACGCAGAGCAACTACCTGGACAACATCGCCAGCCACGACATCACCTTCGGCATCGGCCCCGCCGGCACCGGCAAGACCTACCTGGCCGTCGCCTGCGCGGTCGACGCCCTGGAGCGCAACGCGGTGCAGCGCATCGTGCTGACGCGGCCGGCGGTCGAGGCCGGGGAGCGCCTGGGCTTCCTGCCCGGCGACCTCACGCAGAAGGTGGACCCGTACCTGCGCCCGCTGTACGACGCGCTCTACGACCTGATGGGCTACGAGAAGGTGCAGAAGGCCTTCGAGCGCAACGCGCTGGAGATCGCGCCGCTGGCCTTCATGCGCGGGCGCACGCTGAACAACGCCTTCATCATCCTGGACGAGGCCCAGAACACCACGCCCGAGCAGATGAAGATGTTCCTCACCCGCATCGGCTTCGGCGCCCGCGCCGTGGTGACGGGCGATGTGAGCCAGATCGACCTGCCCAAGGGCGCGATGAGCGGCTTGATCGACGCCGAACGGGTGCTCAAGCGCGTCAAGGGCATCGCGATCACCCGGTTCACCACCGCCGACGTGGTGCGCCACCCGCTGATCGCCCGCATCGTGGACGCCTACGATGCCCAGCGCGCGGCGGGCAGCCGCGCAGGACACTCCTGAATCAATAGCAAAACGCCCTAGTGGAACATGCGCCAGAGGCCCAAATGACCCTGAACCATCTGACCCTGTCGCTGCAGTTCGCGCGCTTTCCCGGGGTGCAGGAACACCGCGCCGCCCTGCCCCGCCATGCCGCGGCGCGCTTCATCCGCCATGCGCTGTCCAGCGACGCCGAGATCACCGTGCGCATCGTCGATGCGGAAGAAGGCCAGGCCCTCAACCGCGAGTACCGCCGCAAGGACTACGCCACCAACGTGCTCACCTTCGACTACGCACAGGAGCCCCTGGTGATGGCCGACCTCGTGCTGTGCGCACCCGTGGTGGCGCGCGAAGCGCGCGAGCAGAACCGCGACCTGCGCGCGCACTACGCCCACCTGCTGGTGCACGGCACGCTGCACGCCCAGGGCTGGGACCACGAGACCAGCGCCGAGGACGCCGACGAGATGGAGGCCTACGAGACGGCCATCCTGCAGGAACTGGGCTTCGACGACCCGTACGCGGGCTGAGCCGACCACGGCGCGGGCCGCGCCTTCCCCACCGCTGAAAGGCCGGATGGGGCCTCCAAACAGCCCCATGCCGGGGTATTGATTGCCTGTTTAGCTATTATTTCGATAGCAAACCATCCGCTGGCGCCATGCGCAGCGGAATGGTGACCGGCCCGTCGTTCACCAGGTGCACCTGCATGTCGGCCGCGAAGCGGCCGGTCTCCACCACCGGGTGCAGCGCCCGTGCGCGGGCCACGAACAGGTCGTACAGCCGCCGCCCCTCGTCCGGCGCCGCCGCCTGGGTGAAGCTCGGGCGGTTGCCGCCGGAGGTGTCGGCGGCCAGGGTGAACTGGCTCACGACGAGCAGGCCGCCGCCCACGTCCTGCACGCTGCGATTCATCTTGCCCGCCTCGTCGGTGAACACGCGCAGCTTGAGCAGCTTGGCCAGCAGCCGGTCGGCCTCGGCATCGGTGTCGCCGCGCTCGGCGCACAGCAGCACCAGCAGGCCCGGGCCGATGCGGCCCACCACCTCGCCATCGACTTCCACGCGCGCTTCGCGCACGCGCTGCAACACGCTCATCATGGTGGGGAATCCTTCGGTTCTTCCAGAAATGCCTCCACCCCGACGGGCAGCAGCTCGATGGTCACGCGCAGCCCGGGCACGGCGCGCATCAGGGCGGTCTCCACGGCGCCGCGCAACTGGGCGGCGCGGCCCAGGCTCCACTCGGCGGGCACGTGCATGTGCAGGCCGGCGAAGCGGCGCTGCCCGGCCTGCCGCGTGATGAGGTGGTCGAAGCGCACCTGCGGCGCGCCCTGCGAGAAACCGTGCAGCGCCGCGTCGATGGCCGCCTGCGCATCGGGCTCCACGGCCGCGTCCATCAGGCCCTGGGAGGCGCGCCACACCATGTGCGCCCCTTCCCGCAGGATGTTCAGCGCCACGGCCATGGCCACCACCGGGTCCAGCCAGAGCCAGCCGGTCGCGCTGGCCGCGCCGATGCCGACGACCACGCCCGCCGAGGTCCAGACATCGGTGACGAGGTGGCGCGCATCGCCCTCCAGCGCCACCGACCGGTGCACGCGCGCGGAGCGGAACATCAGCCACGCCAGGCCGCCGTTGAGCGCCGAGCTGACCACCGACAGCGCCAGGCCCCAGCCGACCTGCTCCAGCGGCTGCGGCGAGGACAGCCGGTGCGCCGCCGCCCAGAAGATGGCGGCGGAGGCCCCCACGATCAGGATGCCCTCGAACCCGGAAGAAAAATACTCGGCCTTGTGGTGCCCGTAGGGGTGGTCGTCGTCCGCCGGGCGCTGCGCCACGGTCACCATGGCCAGCGCGAACACCGCGCCCGCCAGGTTGACGAACGACTCCAGCGCATCGGACAGCAGCCCCACCGAGCCGGTGAGGTGCCAGGCCAGCGTCTTGAGCACGATGGTGACCAGCGCCACGGCCACCGAGCCCCACAGCAGCGTGCGGGGCGCGGGCGCGGCAGGACCGGTGCGGCCCGGGGCGCTCGGATCGGAAGGCAGGGGGCGGGAGGGCATGGGCTGGCAAGGAAAGCGCCGGGGCCGCCATTCTGCCCCGAACGGCGCCATTCCGAACCGCCGGCGGCCTGCCACGGCGAGCCCGCCACGCCCGCGAAGCCCCCACTCACTGCGGCCTGGCCGGCACCCGGGAGGGGATGCGAGGGAGAGCGCCCGCGCCCCCTGCGCTCAGGCCGGCAAGCCGTTGAACTTGCGCAGCGTCTTGTCGACCAGGCCCTCGGGCAGATAGCGGCGCAGCGAGCGGACCTGGGTGGACTGCTTGCCGGCCGAATAGCGCAGCTTGGGCCGGGTGGCCGTGGCGGCCTTCACGACGGCGTCGGCGACGATCTGCGGCGCATCGCCCGCCTCCACCCATTGGCGCATGAGCGCTTCGCTGCGGGCGCGATCGTCGGCATAGTCCGCGAGGGGGCGGTCGGCGCGCGACAGGTTTTCCTCGAACGCCGTGCGCGTCACGCCGGGCTCCACCAGAACCACGCGGATGCCGAACCGGCGCACTTCGTGGTCGAGGGATTCCGAGTAGCCCTCGATCGCGTGCTTGGTCGATGCGTAGAAGGCGTTGAAGGGCGCCGGAATCAGCCCCAGGATCGAGCTCATGTTGATGATGCGGCCGCTCTTTTGGGCCCGCATGAGCGGCAGCACCGCGTTGACGACGCGGGCGACGCCGAAGACGTTGACGTCGAACAGGCGCTGCGCCTGCCCGATCGAGGATTCCTCTGCCCCGCCCAGCAGGCCCACGCCGGCGTTGTTGACGACCAGATCGATGCGCCCCGCCCGCCTGGCCACCTCGTCCACGAGGCGCTGGACCGACGCTTCGTCGGTCACATCGCAGGCCAGCATCGTGACACCGGCGGGCGGATCGGCGGGTGCCTTGCGGCTGGTTCCGAAGACTTGGTAGCCCGCCTGCACCAGGGAGCGGGCGGTCACGAGCCCGATGCCCGACGACGCCCCCGTCACGACGGCGATACCCCTGTTCGTCTTGCGCATTGTTTTCCTTTCGTCATGGGCCGGATGGCCGACGAAAGGATATTACTATCGAAACAGTATTAAGTCACTACTGAAAAGATATTTTCTAAGGCACGTCGGGGCGGCGTCCGTCAGGCATACAGGCGCGAGGCGTTCTGCCGGACGGTGCCGGCCCGGTCCGGGCCCAACGCCTCCGCCACCGGCTGCCACACCGAATCGTAGGCCGGCATGGCGTCGGCGGCGAACGACGTGTGCGGCCAGTCCGATCCCCACACCAGCCGCCCGGGCGCCAGGTCGGCCACGCGCCGGACCGTCTCCTGCAGCGCGCCGTAAGGCGCCTGCGCGCGCAGCCGGTACCAGCCGGACAGCTTGATCCACGCGCCCTGCGCGGCCAGTGCCGCGAGGGCGCTCCATGCCGCGTCGTCCGCCGGCAACTCGGCATGCAGGCCCGCCAGGTGGTCGAGCACGCAGGCCACGCCGGTGCCGGCGTGCAGCGCCGCGATCTCCGCCAGATGCTCCGGGCCGGCATACCACTGCACGTGCCAGCCGCGCTCGCGCAGGCGCGGCGCCAGGGCGCGGAACGCCTCGGGCCCGTTGCCCACCGGCGAGACGCGGTTGAAGCGCACGCCCCGCACGCCCAGCGCGTGCATGCGGTCCAGCAGCGTGTCGGGCACCGCCGCGTCCACCACGGCCACGCCGCGGTGCCGGCCGGGCCGCGCGGCCAGCGCGCGCAGCATCACCGCGTTGTCGGTGCCGTACACGCTGGGCTGCACCAGCACCAGATGCCGCACCGCGTGCGCGGCAGCCAACCCCTCGATGCGCTCCAGCGGGTGGTGCGCGGGGCGGTAGTGGCCGGGCTGCGTCGGCGCATCGGCGTCGAACACGTGGACGTGCGCGTCCCAGCAGGCACCGGCTCCGTCCCAGGCATCGGGGTGGGGGGCGCGGTCGACGTCCGTCGGCATCGGTTCAGCCGACCGAGATGTTGCGGTCGCGCACCACCTGGGCCCACTGGCCCTGCTGGGCTTGGATGAAGGCCCCGGCCGAGGCCTGCGATGCATCGGCGAACACGTCGCCGCCCAGCGCGCGGATGCGCGCCAGCACCTCGGCATCGCCCAGCGCCTTGCGGATGCCATCGACCAGCCGCGTGCGCGTGGCGGCGGGCAAGCCGGCGGGGGCGAGCACCGGGTTCCATTCCAGCACCTCGTACTTGCGCACGCCCGCTTCGGTCATGGTGGGCACCTCCGGCAGCGAACGGGCCCGCAGCGCGGCCGTCACGGCCAGCGCGCGCAGCTTGCCGGAGCGGATGTGGCCCAGCGCCGAGGCCACGTTGGCGAAAAAGAGCGGCACCTGCCCCGCCATGACATCGTTCATCGCGGGGCCGCCGCCCCGGTAGGGAATGTGCGACAGCCGTACCCCGGCGCGCTCCTCGAACAGCGCTCCCGCCAGGTGCTGCGCCGAGCCATTGCCGGACGACGCATAGGCCACTTCGCCCGGCCTGGCGCGGGCCAGCGCGATCACGTCCTGCACGCTGCGCGCCTGGAACCCCGCGGAGCACACCAGCACGTTGGGAAAGGTGGCCAGCACGGCCAGCGGCGTGAAGGCCTTGTCAGTGTCGTAGGCCATCTTGGGATAGAGCGCGGGGTTGACCGCGAACGACGAGGCGTCCAGCAGCAGCGTGCTGCCGTCCGGCGTGGCACGCGCCACGTAGGCGCCGGCGATCTGGCCGCTGGCGCCGGGCTTGTTGTCCACCACCACGTTCTGGCCCAGCGCTTCGCCCAGCCGCGGCGCGATGATGCGCGCCATCAGGTCCGCGCCGCCGCCGGCGGGGTAGGAGACCACCAGCGTCACGGGCTTGCCGCCGATGCCTTGCGCGCGGCCGGCCACCCAGGGCGCGGCCAGGGCGGCGCCGGCGGCACCGAGGATCCAGCGGCGGCGGGCGCCGCCGGTGGCGGGGGATGCGATGGAAGGCATGCGGGTCTCCAGGTTCGGTTCGGTTCAGGTCAGGTCAGGTCAGGTCAGGTCAGGGTGACGGTGTAGTGAAAGGCGTGGGCATCGCCGCGCGTGACGCGCCATTCGACGCAGCGGCCGGCCAGGTCCATGGCACGGCGGGTGACCACGGCGCAGGGATGCCCCGCCGCGAGCCCCAGGCTGCGCGCCTGGGGCGCGGACAGCACGCCGAAGCCGATGTCGTCCACCGCCCGCTGCACGTGCACGCCGCAGCGGCTGGCATAGAAGGGATAGAGCAGCGGCGGCCAGGCGGCGGTGTCGTCCTCCGCCAGGGCGCCGAAGCGGTCCAGCGGCAGCCAGATGTGCTCCAGCAGGCAGGGCTCGCCGTCGATCAGCCGCAGGCGGTGCAGGCGCAGCACCGGCTCGCCCGGTGCCAAGCCCAGCGCGCGGGCCGCCTCGGCCGGGGCCGCCATGGCCTGGCGCGACAGGATGCGCGAAGCGGGCTCCTGCCCCGCCGCGCCCTCGCCGAAGCGAAAGAACCGCAGCATCGACGCACCGGCGATGCCGCTGCGCACGAAGGTGCCCTTGCCGTGGATGCGCTCGATCAGGCCCTGCTCCACCAGCAGCTCCAGCGCGCGCCGCAGCGTGCCCAGCGCCACGCCATGCTCGGCGGCCAGCGCCTGCTCGGCCGGCAGGGCCGTGCCGGGCAGCCATTCTCCCCGGACGACGCGGTGCCGCAGCGCGGCCGCCAGCGCGGCATAGCGGGCGAGGCCGGGGTGTTCCGCCACGGCGGGAGGGGATGCGGGCGACGGCAATTGATCTACTCCTCTAGATGACTTGCAGTCTAAGACAGGGCGCAGGCGGCGCGATCGGGACAAACCCGGGGGCGCCAGCCCCGCCGCTGCCAGAGCCCCTCAAAGGCCGTCAGGTGCCATCCACCAGCCGCGCCTTCACGAGCTTGCCCTTGACCCGGCCGGCCGCCAGGCGCTGCACCACGTCCTGGGCAATGCCCCGCTCCACGGCCACGTAGGTGGAGAAATCGTTCACGTTGATCTTGCCCACCTGCTCGCGCGCAAAGCCCATCTCGCCGGTGAGCGCGCCCAGCACGTCGCCCGCGCGGATCTTTTCCTTGCGCCCGCCGATGATCTGGATGGTGGCCATGGGCGGCAGCAGCGGCCCGCCGGGGGCGGCGGTCAGCTCGGACAGCGGGTGCCATTCCGACTCCCGGCCCTGCAGCTGCTCGATCTTGCCCACGCTGCCCATCTCGGGCAGGCTGGCCAGGCTCAAGGCGAGGCCTTCGGCGTCCGCGCGGCCGGTGCGGCCGATGCGGTGCACGTGGATCTCGGGGTCGGGGGTCACGTCCACGTTGATCACCGCCTGCAACTGGGCGATGTCCAGGCCGCGCGCGGCCACGTCGGTGGCCACCAGCACCGAGCAGCTGCGGTTGGCGAACTGCACCAGCACCTGGTCGCGCTCGCGCTGCTCCAGCTCGCCATAGAGGGCCAGCGCGTGAAAGCCCTGCGCCTGCAGCACGCCCACCAGGTCGCGGCACTGCTGCTTGGTGTTGCAAAAGGCGATGGCCGATTCGGGCCGGAAGTGGTTCAGCAGCTGCGACACGGCGTGCAGGCGCTCGCTCTCCTTCACCTCGTACCAGCGCTGCGCGATCTTGGCCGAACCGTGCTGGGCCTGCACCGTGATGCGCTGCGGCTCCTTCATGAACTGGCGCGCCAGGCGCTCGATGCCCTCGGGGTAAGTGGCGGAAAACAGCAGCGTCTGGCGCTCGGCCGGGCACTGGCGCGCGACCTTGGCGATGTCGTCGAAGAAGCCCATGTCCAGCATGCGGTCGGCCTCGTCGAGCACCAGGGTGTTGAGCGCCTGCAGATCGAGCGTGGCGCGCTCCAGGTGGTCCATCACCCGCCCGGGCGTGCCCACCACGATGTGCGCGCCGTGCTCCAGGCTGGCGATCTGGCCGCGCAGCGGCACGCCGCCGCACAGGGTGACCACCTTGATGTTCTCCTGCGCGCGGGCCAGGCGCCGCACCTCGGTGGCCACCTGGTCGGCCAGCTCGCGCGTGGGGCACAGCACCAGGGCCTGCACCGCGAAGCGGCGCGCATTGAGGTTGGCCAGCAGCGCCAGGGCGAAGGCCGCCGTCTTGCCGCTGCCGGTGCTGGCCTGGGCGATCAGGTCGCGGCCCAGCAGGGCCACGGGCAGGCTCGCGGCCTGGATCGGCGTCATGCGGGTGTAGCCCAGCTGCTGCAGGTTGGACAGGGTCGCGGGGTGCAGCGCCAGGGAGGAGAACTCGGCGCCAGCGCCGGAAACGGAAGAAGTCATCCCCGGATTATCCCGGGGCCGGGTGGTCAAGGGCTTGCACCCCTCGCCAGGGGCGCCCCGATCGGCTATAAAACTTCGAGATACAAGGGTGGGACATGCCAGACACATCAAGCCGAGCGGACGGTCCTTCCCAGGACCCCCACTGCAGCAGTTCCCTGCTGCGGCTGCTGGCCGACTCCGTTCCGGCGCTGCTCGCCTACTTCGAATCGTCCACCCTGCGTTGTGTTTTTGCCAATCAGGGCTACGCCGAATCCACCGGCCACACAGTGGAGGCGATCCTGGGCAAGACAGTGCAGGAAGCCATCGGCGACAGCGCCTGGGCCTCGATCCAGCCCCAGATCCAGCAGGTGCTGCGGGGCGAGCGCGTGCAATACACGCGCAAGCAGCGGGTGCGGGGCGGGCCGTCCCGCATGATCGAGGTCAACCTCATTCCCCACCTGCACCCGAAGCTGGGGCTGATGGGCGCCTTCGTGCTCATCAACGACATCACCCACCACTGGGAGGCCGAACGCGCGGTGCGCGAGAGCGAAGAGCGCATGCGCAAGTTCTCGCAGGCCACCGAAGAGGCCATCGTGTTCCACCGCGAAGGCCTGGTGACCGACTTCAACGAAGCGCTCACGCGGCTGATGGGCTACTCCCTGGCCGAGGTGCGCGGCCGGCGCATGCTCGATTTCGTGAGCGAAGAGTTCCGCCCCGTCACCGAGGCCTACGTGCGCGAGGGTCGCGAGGAGCCCTACGAAGTCACGGTGCTGCACCGGGACGGCCGGGCCGTACCTGTGGAGATCGTCGGCAAGACCATGCCCTGGAAGGGCTCGGACTACCGCATCGCGGTGCTGCGCGACATCACCGCGCGCCGCCAGGCCCAGGAGCGAGAGGCCTTCCTGGCCCGGCACGATGCGCTCACGCAATTGCCCAACCGCGCCACGCTCATGGAGCAGCTCACCGCCGTGATCGAGTCCGCGCAGCGCACGCCGCAGGCCGCCGCCGTGCTGTTCATCGACATGGACCATTTCAAGACGGTGAACGACTCGCTGGGCCATGAGGCCGGCGACATGCTGCTGTGCGAGGTGGCCCGCCGGCTCGTGCAGGGCGTGCGCTCGGTGGACATCGTGGCGCGCGTGGGCGGCGACGAGTTCGTCGTGGTGCTGCGCGACGCGCAGGACCGGCCCTCCGCCCTGGCGGTGGCCGATCAGCTGCTGGCCGACGTGTGCGCCGTGTTCCATGCCGACGGCACGCCGCTGTCGGTGTCGGTCTCCATCGGGGTGAGCATGTACCCCGACGACGGCGACACCGCCGCCGAGCTGGTGCGCCGGGCCGACGCCGCCATGCAGCAGGCCAAGGACAGCGGCCGCGCCAACCGCCAGGCCTACGCCCCGGGCATGGAGACGCCCTCCACCGGCGTGCTGCAGCACGAGCGCCTGCTGCGCGACGCCATCCTGCACGGCGCGTTCGTGCTGCACTACCAGCCGCAGGTGCGCCTGGACGACGGTGCGCTCGTGGGCTTCGAGGCGCTGGTGCGCTGGCGCCACCCCGAACGCGACCTGGTGGGGCCCATCGACTTCATCGCCTTCGCCGAAGCGCGCGGGCTCATCACGCCCATCGGCCGCTGGGTGCTGGTCGAGGCCTGCCGGCAGATGCGGGCCTGGCACGACGAGGGCCTGCCGCAGGTGCCGGTGGCGGTCAATCTCTCTGCGCTCGAATTCCGCCAGCGCGACGTGGCCGGCGAAATCGCGGGCGTGCTGCGCCAGACGGGCCTGGCACCGCGCTTTCTGGAGATCGAGCTCACCGAATCGGTGCTCATGCACGAGGCCGACCAGGTGCGCCGCACGCTGGATGCGCTCAAGGCGCTGGGCGTGCGCGTGTCCATCGACGACTTCGGCACCGGCTATTCGTCGCTCGCCTACCTCAAGCGCTACCCGATCGACAAGCTCAAGATCGACCGCTCCTTCGTCTCGGACACGCCCGCCAACGAAGACGACGTCGCCATCGTCACCGCCATCGTCCAGATGGGCCGCAGCCTGCAGATCCAGACCGTGGCCGAAGGCGTGGAAACCGCCGCCCAGCACGACCTGCTGCGCACCCTGGGCTGCCACCTGGCGCAGGGCTACCTGATCTCGCCGCCCATGGACCCGCGCCAGACGCGCGAGTGGCTGCTGAAAAAAAGATAGCGGGCCCGTCATCGGGCAGACCCGTGCGCCCGTGGACAATAGGCGCCATGGCCCAGATCCCAGACTTCACCGAGCCCACCCTTCATACCGATCCCGCCGAGGCGCTGTCGCAGGTGCAGCGCATCTACCAGCAGCAGATCGGGCACCTGCGCGATGCCATGCAGCGCTTCGTCGCCGGGGAGACCCCGGCCAGCCACGTGCGGGCCTTCTACCCCTTCGTGCGGGTGCAGACCACCACCGTGGCCCGCGCCGCCACCCAGCTGGCCTACGGCTTCGTGGAAGGCCCGGGGCGGTATGAAACCACCCTCACCCGGCCCGACCTGTTCGCCAACTACTACGCCGAGCAGTTCCGCCTGCTGCGCAACAGCCACAACATCGAGCTGGAGGTGGGCATCAGCAGCCAGCCCATCCCCATCCACTTCTCGTTCGCCGAGCACGACCACATCGAGGGCACGCTGACCGCCCAGCGCCGCATGCTCATGCGCGACGTGTTCGACCTGCCCGACCTGGAGGCCATGGACGACGGCATCGCCAACGGCACCTGGGCGCCGCGCCCCGGCGAGGCCCAGCCCCTGTCGCTGTTCACCGCGCCGCGGGTGGACTACTCGCTGCACCGGCTGCGCCACTACACCGGCACCGCGCCCGAGTGGTTCCAGAACTTCGTGCTGTTCACCAACTACCAGTTCTACATCGACGAATTCGTGCGCCTGGGCCATGCCGAGATGGCCAAGCCGGACAGCGAGTACGTCGCCTTCATCGAACCGGGCAACGTCGTCACCCGCCGCACCGGCCTGCCGGCCCAGCCGGGCGACGAGCTGGGCGTGGCCCCGCCGCGGCTGCCGCAGATGCCGGCCTACCACCTCATGCGGGCGGACAAGAGCGGCATCACCATGGTCAACATCGGCGTGGGGCCGTCCAATGCCAAGACCATCACCGACCACATCGCCGTGCTGCGCCCGCACGCCTGGATGATGCTGGGCCACTGCGCGGGCCTTCGCAACAGCCAGCAGCTGGGCGACTACGTGCTGGCCCACGCCTATGTGCGCGAAGACCACGTGCTCGACGAAGAGCTTCCGCTGTGGGTGCCCATTCCCGCGCTGGCCGAGATCCAGATGGCGCTGCAGCAGGCCGTTGCCGACGTCACGCAGATCGAGGACGCCGACCTGAAACGCATCATGCGCACCGGCACCGTGGCCAGCACCGACAACCGCAACTGGGAGCTGCTGCCCGACAACATGCCCCAGCGCCGGTTCAGCCAGAGCCGCGCCGTCGCGCTGGACATGGAGAGCGCAACAATCGCCGCCAACGGCTTTCGCTTCCGCGTGCCCTACGGCACCCTGCTGTGCGTGAGCGACAAGCCCCTGCACGGCGAGATCAAGCTGCCCGGCATGGCCAACCATTTCTACCGCGAGCGCGTGGACCAGCATCTGCGCATCGGCATGCGCGCCATCGACATCCTGCGGGCCGGGGGCGTGAGCCGCCTGCACAGCCGCAAGCTGCGCAGCTTCGCCGAGGTGGCCTTCCAGTGACGCACCGGGTGGGCGCCGCCACCAGGGATTGATGCGGCTGGATTTCGTCACCCTGATGGCCATCACGGCCACCAACCTGTGCATGCTCTCCGCGGCCCTGCCGCTGATCATGGGCCGTGGCGCGGGCACCGCCGCGCGCTGGGTGCAGGCCAGCCTGCTGCTGCAGGGCCTGGCCTGGGCGGCCATCATCGCGTCCTCCTACGCGTGGGACCAGACCCTGTCCACCGTGTCCATGGCCGCCAATTCCCTGGCCCAATGGGCCCTCTTCGAAGCCCTGGCGATCTGGCTGGGGCCCCGGCCCGGGCGGCGCCTGGTGCAGGCACTGGTGGTGGCGATCCCGCTGGGCTACACCCTGGGCTTTTCGCACTACGCGTTTCGCGTCGGCTGGGCCAACCTGCTGCTGGCCACGCTGCTGCTGGCCGTGGCGCGCGCCACGCTCTACCCGGCCCACCCAGCGCACTTCGCGGACCGGCGCTGGCGCCTGCTGCTCATGGGCTGCCTGGCCACGATGGCCGCGTTCACCGCCGCGCGCGGCGTGCTGGGCGCCTTCACCGACGCTTACCCCAGCTTCCGCACGCCGCACCCCGTCAACATCGCCGCGGCCGTGGCCGCCAACGTCACCCTCGTGCTGGGCACGGTGGCCGTGCTGGTGGCCTGGCGCGACGAGGCCGAGCAGCAACTGCGCACCCTGGCCATGACCGATCCGCTCACCGGCCTGCTCAACCGCCGCGGCTTCGAGGCCCACGGACAGGCCCTGCGAACGCGCGCCGCGCGCCAGCGCCTGCCCCTGGCCGCCCTGCTGCTGGACCTGGACCACTTCAAACGCATCAACGACGCCTACGGCCACGAAGCCGGCGACCGCGCCCTGGCCTGGTTCGCCCGGCTCGCCCAGTCCATGGCCGGGCCGCACGACACCGTGTGCCGGTTCGGCGGCGAGGAATTCGGCGTGCTCCTGCTGCATGCGCAGCAGGAAGAGGCGCAACGCTTCGATCAGCGCCTGCGCGAACGCCTGCAGGCCGAAAGCGCCCAGGCCCTGGGGTTTCCCATCGACTACAGCGCCGGCGCGGCGCTGTGGCATGGTGGCGAAGAGGACCTGGCCGAGCTCATGGCCCGCGCGGACGCGGCGCTGTATGCCGCCAAGGAACAGGGGCGGCGGCAACTGGCCATGGGCTAGGGAAAAAGAACGGGCGGTGCCACCCCTTCGCCGAGGGCGCTACGCCACCGCCACCCGCCGCTTGAGCACCCCCAGCGCCAGCGCCGTCACCCCCGTGCCGGCCGCGATCGCCAGCGCGTACAGCACCACGTGGTTGACCGCGTTCGGAATGGCCAGCACGAACACGCCGCCGTGCGGCGCCTGCAGGCCGATGTTCCACATCATCGACAGGCCGCCTGCCACGGCCGCACCGGCCATGCAGGCGGGAATCACCCGCAGGGGGTCGCGCGCGACGAACGGGATGGAGCCTTCGGTGATGAAGGCCAGGCCCAGCACGGCGACGGCCTTGGAGGCCTCGCGCTCTTCGGCGCTGAAGCGGCTGCGGAACACCCAGCACGCCAGCGCGATGCCCAGCGGCGGCACCATGCCCGCGGCCATGGTGGCGGCCATCGGGTTGGCCACGCCGCTGGCGATCAACGTGGTGGAGAACACATAGGCCGCCTTGTTGACCGGGCCGCCCATGTCGAAGGCCATCATCGCGCCGAGGATCACGCCCAGCAGCACGGCGCTGCCGGTCTGCAGGCCCTTGAGCCATTCGGTGAGCGCGGCCATCACGCCGGCCATGGGCTTGCCGATGACCATCATCATGAGCACGCCGACCACCAAGGTACCCAGCAGCGGCAGCAGCAGCACGGGCTTCAACCCGTCGAGCGTGCGCGGCAGGCGGATGGCACGGTTCATCCAGTGCACCGCATAGCCCGCGATGAAGCCCGCGGCAATGGCGCCCAGGAAGCCCGCGCCCACGGTGCCCGCGAGCAGGCCGCCGATCATGCCCGGCGCGATGCCCGGCCGGTCGGCGATGGAGAACGCAATGTAGCCCGCCAGCGCCGGCAGCATGAGCGTGAAGCCGGCCTTGGCGCCGATCTGGAACAGCGTCCAGCCCAGCGTGCCCTGGTGCGCGTCGTCGTACACGTAGATGCCGCCCAGCGCGAAGGCCAGCGCGATCAGCAGCCCGCCCGCGACCACGAAGGGCAGCATGAACGACACGCCGGTCATCAGGTGCTTGTAGGGGCCGGTGCGCTCCGTGCTGCGGGCGGCGGCGCCTGCCGGCGCCGCCCCGGGCGTTGCGGCCGTGCCCGCTGCGGGCGCGCCGCCCCACACGGCGGCCTGCGCCGCCGCCTGGGCGAACACCGCGGCCGCGTCGTGGATCGCGGCCTTGGTGCCGGTCGCATACAGCCGCTTGCCAGCGAAGCGCGCGCGGTCCACCTGCGTGTCGGCGGCGATCACGACCAGATCAGCCTGGGCGATCTCGTCCGCCGTGAGCGCGTTCTGCGCGCCGACCGAGCCCTGCGTCTCGACCTTGATGGTGTGACCCAGCGCCTGGGCGCCCTGCTCCAGCGCTTCGGCCGCCATGAAGGTGTGGGCCACGCCCGTGGGGCAGGAGGTGATGGCGACGATGCGAAGGGGGTGCGCTGCGTCGGCGGCGGCCACCGCAGGCACTGCCGCGGCGGCTGGAGCCGCCCCGCCGTGCGCCGCCACTGCCCCTTCGCTTGAGCCGCCTGCGCCCGCACGTGCCAGCGCGGCGCGCACGACGTCGGCCGCATCGGCCAGCACGGCCCCCGGCGTGGTCTCGTGCAGGCGTGCGGCAGGCAGGCCGCTGCGGTCCACGGCCATGTCGGCCGCGATGATGACGGCGTCGGCACGCGAGAGTTCGTCGTCCGTCCAGCCGCCCTGCGCGCCCAGGCTGCTGCGCACGCTCAGGGCGATGTGGTGGCCGAGCCGTTCGGCGGCGGCGCGCAGCGCCTCGCCGGTCATGAAGCTGTGCGCCGGGCCGGCCTGGCTGGCGGCGATGGCGATGAGGTGGGCCATGGGATGGGTCTCCGTGCGGATTCGTTTGAGGGGGCGGGGCCGGTCAGACCGGCTGCGGCGCGATGGCGGCGGCGATGGCATCCACCTCGGCACGCGGCGGCAGGCCGGGCGCGATGCGCTGGATGCGCGCGGCGGCGCAGGCCATGCCGAAGACGGCCGCGCCGGGGAAGGTGCCGCCCTGCGCCAGCGCGGCGAGCGTGCCGGCCACCAGCGCGTCGCCCGCCCCCACCGTGGTGGCCACCGGCACGCGCGGTGCCTCGGCATGCCAGCGGCCCTGGGACGTGGCGATCACCGCGCCGTCGCCGCCGAGCGAGACGACCGCCTGCCGCACGCCGTAGCGCCGGCACAAATCGGACGCGGCCTCGGCCACCTCCGCCAGCGTGGGCAGCGCGCGGCCGGCCAGTTCTTCCAGCTCGGCCCGGTTGGGCTTGACGAGCGCCACCGGCACCGCCGGGCCGGCGGCCGGATCGGACAGGCGCTGCAGCAGCTGCCGCAGCACGTCGCCGCCCGTGTCGATCACGATGTGCGCGCCCTGGGCCGCCAGGGCGCGGGCCAGCCGCTCCCACACGCCCGCCGCCGCGCCGGGCGGCAGGCTGCCGGCCAGCTCGCACCAGTCGCCGTACTGCACCTGCTGCTGCAGCGTGGCCAGCAACCGGGCTTCGGCCTGCGCCAGCGCCTCGGGCGGCAGGGACAGGCCGGGCAGGTTGATGTCGGTCGAGTCGCCCCGCGCGGAATCGGCCAGCTTGATGTTGGTGCGGGTGCTGCCCGCCACCCGCACCATGGCGTCAGCAATGCCGCCGGCGGCGAAGGCGGTGGTGAACACGCCGTCGTTCTCGGCGCCCAGCCAGCCGCTGGCGGTCACCGGCACGCCCAGGGCCGCCAGCACCGCCGCCACGCCGATGCCCTTGCCGCCGGCCTCGGTCTGCTGCCCCAGCGCCCGGTGCACGGCGCCGGGCACGAGCGTGGGAATGCGCACCGTCTGGTCGATGGCCGGGTTGAGCGTGATGGTGAACACGCGGGCAGGCGCGGCCGCGCCGGCCAGAACTTCGGGCGTCATGGTGCGGCCTTTCCCGGCATGGCACATGCCGCATCAAAAACGGCCCCAGCACAATCAACACTAGGGCATATTGCTATATTTTTAATAGCAAATCTCATGGTGCATCCCCTGTGTCGGCCACCGGGCCGGCCGGGCGCAGCGCGGCGCCCAAGGCACGCACCTCGTCGGCGGTGTCCACGTCCAGCGCGCGGCGGGCGAGGTCCTGCAGTTCGGCCAGGGAATGGCGGCGCAGCAGCGCCTTGACGGTGCCGATGTCGCCGCTGCTCATGCTCAGCTCCTGCACGCCCAGTCCGGCCAGCAGCGCCGCGCCCAGCGGCTCGCCCGCCAGTCCGCCGCACACCCCCACCCAGCGCCCATGGGCGCGGGCACCGGCGATGGTGCGTTCGATGAGCCGCAGCACCGAGGGGTGCAGGCTGTCGGCCATGCCGGCCAGCTCCGGGTGCTGCCGGTCCACCGCCAGCGCGTACTGCGTGAGGTCGTTGGTGCCGATGGAGAAGAAATCCACGTGCGCCGCCAGCCGGTCGGCCATCAGCGCGGCCGAGGGCACCTCGATCATGATGCCCACGGGCACCTGGGGCGCGTCCAGCTCGCGGCGCACCGCCTCCATGCGCTGGCGCAGCTGGTGCACCTCTTCCACGGTGCTGATCATCGGGAACATGACCGACAGCGGGCCGTGCCGCGCCGCGCGGTACAGCGCCCGCAGTTGCGGCACCAGCAGGTCGTCGCGGCGCAGGCACAGCCGCGCGCCGCGCAGGCCGAGAAAGGGGTTGTCCTCCACCGGCAGGTCCAGGTGCGGCACCTGCTTGTCGCCGCCGATGTCCAGCGTGCGCACGATCAGCGGGCGGCCGTCCAGGGCCTCGACCATGGCGCGGTACACGGCGTACTGGTCGTCCTCGTCGGGCACCGCGTCGCGCTCCAGGAACAGAAATTCGGTGCGCATCAGGCCCACGCCTTCGGCCCCCGCCGCCAGCGCGTGCGTGGCCTGGTCGGCCCGGTTGGCATTGGCGGCGATCTCCACCGTGTGGCCGTCGGTGGTGGTGGCGGGCAGCTGGCGGGTGCGGGCCTCTTCTTCCTGCCGGCGGGCCAGGCGCTGCATGCGCTCGCGCGCCTCGATCAGCGCCGTCTCGCTCGGGCCCACGTAGAGCCGGCCCCGATAGCCGTCCAGGATGGCGGGCGTGCCGGCCGCGGCATCGGCGCCCAGCACGCCGGGGCCGGCCGCCACGACGGCGGGCAGCCCCAGGGCGCGCGCCAGGATGGCCGTGTGGGCGGTCGGGCCGCCGCGCGCGGTGCAAAAGCCCCGCACCTTGGCCGTGTCGATCTGCGCGGTGACCGAGGGCGACAGGTCGTCCGCCAGCAAGATGGCATCGGCCGGCCACGCGGCGGCGGCGCCGCCTTCGGCCTCGTGTCCGCGCCCCAGCAGGTGGCGCAGCACGCGCTCGCCCACGTCCTGCACATCGGCCGCGCGCGCTGCCAGCGTGGCATCGGCCAGCGCGCGCTGCGCGGCCACCCGCTCGCCCACCGCGCGGCGCCAGGCCCAGGCCACGCCGTGGCCCTGCACCACGCTGCGGCTGGTGGCCAGCAGCAGGTCGGCATCCTGCAGCAGGCCCGCGTGTGCGGTGAAGATACCCGCCTGCTCGGCCTTGCCCGCCGCGCGCGCGCCATCGGCCAGCTGCTGCAACTGCGCCAGCGCGGCGGCCAGGGCCTGGTCCAGCGCGACGGCCTCGGCGGCCACGGAGGTGAAGCGGTCGTCCACCTCCAGCGCCGCGGCGCCGGCCTGCACCAGCGTGCCGATCACGAGGCCCGGGCTGGCCGCGATGCCGGTGAAGGTCTGGCGGGCCGTGGGCTGCCAGTCGCCCAGCTCGCGCCCCAGCCCTTGGGCCTGGGCCTGGCGGGCGGCGGACAGCTCGGCCTGGCGGCTTTCCTCCTCGCCCAGCCGCACGATGGTGTCGCGCAGGGCCGCCAGCGCCGCCGGCGCATCGGGGCCTTGCGCCGACAGGCGCAACTGCGCGCCCCGGCCGGCGCCCAGGCTCAGCAGCGCGGCCAGGTTCTTGGCATCGGCCACCGTGTCGCCGCAGCGCACGTGCACCCGCGCGGTGAAGCGCTTGACCGCCTGCGCCCACTGCCCGGCCGGGCGCGCATGCAGGCCGTTGGGGTAGTTGAGCGACAGCTCGTGGCCCAGCGGAAAGTCCTCCAGCCCGGCGGCCTCGGCCGCCCCTGCGGACTCCTCGCCCGTGAGCGCCCGCACGATCTCGCCGGCATCGCGCGTGGTCGCCAGGCGCTCCATCAGGGCGTCGTCGCGCATCAGGCGGGTCAGGCGGCGCAGCACCGCGATGTGCTCGTCCGACGCGGCGGCAATGGCCACCACCAGGCGTGCCTGCTTGGCATCGTCGCCCCAGCGCACACCGCCCGGCACCTGCAGCACGGCCAGACCGGTGCGCCGCACAAGGTGCTTGTCCTCGACCATGCCGTGCGGAATGGCCAGGCCCTGGCCCAGGAAGGTGTTGGCGACTTTCTCGCGCTGCAGCAGGCTGTCGGTGTAGGCGGGCTGGGCATGGCCGGCCTGGGCCAGCAGGGCGCCCGCGGCGCGCACGGCATCTTCTCGGTTGTGGGGCGCGGCGCCCAGGCGGACCTCGACCGGGATCGTGGACATGGTGCGATGTCTCCTTGTTTTGGTATCGATTCCAGGGCGGGATTATGAAACCGCTTTTCAGGGCGGACAAGGCCACGAAGCACCCCTCCCTTATGGAAATTCGGGTAATCCCCTATGAACGAATGCCACGCCCCCCCCCGCGAGGCAGCGCAAAATCAGCGCACCGATCGGTCGCCGCTGGCGGCAAGATCGGCCGTCGCAAAGCGATTTCAGGAATCGATACCAGAACGCCGGGTTCTTTTGTAGGAGAAAGCCGCTTGGCCAGCATCAAGGACGTCGCGGAGCGCGCGGGCGTCTCCACCACCACCGTATCGCGCGTGCTGTCGAACCCTGCCGCCGTGCGCACGCCGCTGCGCGAGCGCGTCGAGCAGGCCATCGCCGCGCTTGCCTACCGCCCCAACCTGGCGGCCCGGCGCCTGCGCCAGCAGCGGGCCTCGCTGGTGGGGCTGATCGTCTCGGACATCCGCAGCCCGTTCTTCACCGACGTGGGCCGCGCGGTGGAGGACGTGGCGTACCGCCACGGCCTGCGGCTCATCCTGTGCAACACCGACGAAGACCCGGCCAAGGAGCAGTCCTACCTTGAACTGATGGCCGACGAGCAGGCCAGCGGCGTGATCCTCTCGCCCACCATGGAAGGCCTCAAGCGCCTGCGGCCCGCCGACTGGCCGTTTCCGATGGTGCTGGTGGACCGCGCCCTGGACACCACCCGCGCGGACCGCGTGGTGCTGGACAACCGCGCGGCCGCCCGGCGGGCCACCGAACACCTGCTGGACGCCGGCTACCGCCGCATCGCCGTGCTGGCCGGCACGCACAGCACCACGGGCCAGGAGCGCCAGGCCGGCTACGCGGATGCGCTGCGCGAACGCGGGCTGGCGCCCGATCCGCACTGGGTCGCCCCCACGCGCGAGGCCGGCATGGCCGCCGCCACGGCGCTGCTGGCGGGCACTGGGGGCATGCCGCGCCCGGACGCCATGCTGGCCACGAACGGCCTGCTGCTGCTGGGCGCGGTGCACGCGATCCAGGCCGCGGGCCTGTCCATGCCGAACGACATCGGCCTGGCCGGCTTCGACAACAACGACTGGACGGCCTTGCCGGCCCTGGACGTGACGGTGATCGCGCAGCCCACCTACGACATCGGGCGCACCGCGGCCGAGTTGCTGCTGCAGCGGCTGTCAGAGCCCGAACGGACGGTACGGCGGGTGGTGCTGGAAGGAGCGCTGCTGGCGCGGGGCTCCACGCGCAGGGGATGACGAGGCTGCGCTCGAAACGGTTGGCAGGGCATCGTCCGCCGAGCGATGCGCAGCACACCCCATCCAGGCTCAGCGCCGTTGGCTGCCGCGCGCCATGCCCGATATCGCGTAGGTTCCCGCTGCTTTGACAAGGACCCGAATGGCATGGGTCTTTTCCACCGTGTCGTGCTCGTACTGCGCCTTGATCGCGATCTCGATTCCGCTGCCCACCTTCCTGCACCGCATTTCCTGAATGGCGTACTGGCTGTGGTCGTCATTGAGTTCGGGAAACGCCAGGGTCCGGACCAACTCCGACCTCCGCTCCTGCGTCGGCTGCGTGAGCCACTGCACGTAGATCTCGCTGCCCGCCCCTTCGTGCACATCGACAACGACCACGCGGTAGTAACCTGCCCGGTCCGCCTGGCTCCAGGCGCCGCAGGTTTCGACCTTTTGCACGTGAATGGGCAGTGACTCCACCTGGGCTTTGAGCAAGGAATCGCTGGCGTTGGCGCAGAAAGGCAACGCCAAAAACGCCCACCCAATGAATCGATTCACCACTTCGCCTTTGGATGAATGACGATGCCGGTGGTGATGTGCATGGTGCCTAGCGCGAGCGCAGGGCTGGTGGCGGGCTTGACTCTCGGAGGACCCATGCGCCCCGTCTGTTCGATCAGCAACAAATCAGACTCCCTTTTGATTTGGAGTGGCATGCTAACCAAAACCCATCGCAACAGGCACAGATGGGCGTGGGCACATGCTGCAAAGTGTCACCGGGCACGCCTTGCAGGCCGCCGGCCCGCAAGTCAGGGACGGCGCGAAACGAATCGTGGACAGACTCCCGGGTGACGAACTCGGCCCCGGCTCACCGCCGTTGCTGCAGCCAGGCCATGAGGGCCCCCTTCTCCATCGGCACGGCGATGTGGTACCCCTGGCCCTCATGGCAGCCCATGTCCAGCAGGGCGCGCAGCGCCGCGGCATCCTCGATGCCCTCGGCCAGCACCTGCAGCCCGAGCTTGCGACCCAGTTGCGCCACCATTTCCGCGATCCGGACGCCGTGCGGCTCGCCGAGGTGGCGCACGAAGGAGCGGTCGATCTTGATGCGGTCGAGCGCCAGGCGCTCCAGGTAGCTCAGCGAGGAATAGCCCGTGCCGAAATCGTCGATCGCGATGGAGATGCCTTGCGCGCGCAGGCTGGACAGGGTCGAGTTCAGCAATTGGGTGGGCAGCGCGGCCACCGACTCCGTGATCTCCAGCTCCAGCTGCGGCCCCTTTAGCCCGCTGTCCGCCAGGGCCGCGCAGACCGTGTCGAAAAAAGCGGGGTCCTGCAACTGCACGGACGACACGTTGACCGCCATGCGCCCGGGTGCATGGCCCGCCTCCAGCAACTCCCGCATGCAGGCGCACGCGGTGGACAGCACCCACTTGCCCAGCGCCACGATGAGTCCCGAATGCTCGGCCACCGGAATGAACTGGTCGGGCGATATCAGCTGGCCGTCGTCCGCGCGCCAGCGCACCAGGGCTTCCAGCCCCACCAGGCGCCGGGTCGCCAGGTCGATCTGCGGCTGATAGACCAGAAAGAGCTTGGCCGTGTCGATGGCCGCCCGCAGGTCGGACAGCAGCAGCGCACGGGTGCGGGCCTCGGCCCCCATGTGGTCCGAATATTCCAGGTGCTGACCGCGGTGGTCGCGCTTGGCGCGCTTCAAGGCGATGGTGGCGTCCTTGACGAGGTCGGCGCCCGCCTGCGGCACCTCGGGCAGGAAGACATAGCCGCAGGTGAGCGACACCTTTTGCGCCACGCCATTCACCGCCAGGGGCTGGCGGACGCAGTCCAGCAGCCGCTGCAGCGACACCTGCGCCGCCGCCCCCAGCACGCCGAACGTGTCCGCGCCCAGGCGGGCCAGCAGCACACCCGGCGGCAGTGCCGCGGACAGCGCGCGGGCGACCCGCTCCAGCAGGCAGTCCCCGAAGCGGTGGCCCATGACGTCGTTGGTGGCGCTGAAATCGTCGATGTCGAGCAGCGCCAGGATGTGGCCGCGCGTGCCGAGGCGGGCGCATTCGTCCACCTTTTCAACGAAGTGCGCGCGGTTGGGCAGGCGCACCAGCGGGTCGTAGTAGGCGTATTCATGCAGCCGCGCGAGCAGGCCGTGGTTGTGCAGCAGGGTGCCCAGGTTGGCGCAGAAGACGTCCAGCATCTGGGTATCGAGCGCGCCGCGCGCCGCGGGCACGTCGATGAAGACGGCCATGCCCTGCCGGCCCTGGTGCCCGATGTGCAGCGCCACGCCGCCATCGGCGGCATACCCATTGCCGCGGCCTTCCAGCACACGGCGCAGCACGCCCCATTCGGGCCGGGCGGCAACGGCGTCGAACGGGCCGTCGGCGAGGCAGGCGAACCGGCCGGCCGCCGCCAGCACCTGAAACCGGTCCGCAGTCTCTCCCTGCTGCGCGCACACCAGCGCATGGCATGCGACGCCCAGCAATGCCGCCAATTGGGTGATGACGCCCGAGGCGAAAGCCCGCGGATCGGTGGTCTCCAGCAAGGACGCGCTGGACCGCACGATGAGTTCCAGGCTGCGGCGGCTGGCCTCGGCGGCGCACAGCCGCTGGTAGGACCGCACGGAGGTGACGACCAGGGCCAGCAGCCGATCATGCGTCAGCTCGGACTTGGGGCGGTAGTCGTTGATGTCGTACTGCAGCAGGGTGTCCAGGTCCATGACTGGCCCGGGCTGGCCCGTTCGCAGCACGATGCGTGCATTGGGCAGGCGTGCGGTGTGGCGGATGAAGTCCACCAGCGCCAAGGGGGTGCCGGCTGCCGCGACGGCGCCGCCCACTGGCTCCGAAGCCACGTCGAGCAGCACCATCGCCACGTTCGGCTCGCCCACGAGCAACGCGCGCGCTTCTTCGCCCGAAAAAGCGTGCCGCGGCACCAGGGCGCGGCCGAAAAGCGTGCGCCCCTGCAGCGCCGCGCGCATGGCCGCATGCACGCCCGCGTCGCTGTCCACGACGAGGATCCGCCAGTCGGGCCCGCCCTGCGGGTCGCGGGTGCGGACGGTGCGCGCGGCGGCGACTTGCGGCGCGGGACAGTCGGGAACCACCCCGGCGTTCATGCGGCAGGCAGGTGGCGGCTGCACGGGGCGAGCGACACGCGATTGCGGCCGCCGCGCTTGGCGACGTACAAGGCCTCGTCCGCCAGACCGTAGGCGTTGTCGAAGGTGCCGCCCTGCGCCAGGCAGCTCAGCCCGAAGCTGGCCGTGATGCCGCTGCCATCGGGCAGGTCGAAGCGGTGGGACTCGATGGCCTGGCGCAAGGCCTCAGCCACCGGCATCGCCGTGTCGTGGCCCTGCCCCGGCAGCACCACGGTGAATTCCTCGCCGCCGACCCGGCCGACCTGCGCGGTCGGGGGCACGACGGCCTGCAGGCAGGCGACCACGCCCAGGATCACCCGGTCGCCCATCGGGTGGCCAAAACTGTCGTTGATGCGCTTGAAATGGTCGATGTCCAGCACGATCAGCGCGAGGCCGCCGCTTCGCAGCTGCTGGTTGACCCGCTCGATGATGGCCGCCCGGTTGAACACGCCGGTCAGCGGGTCGTGGTTGGCCCGGTACTCCAGCTGGGCCGCCAGGTCCTGCAGCCTCAGGTTCAGCTGGTTCATGTCCAGCTCCGCCCGGTCGCTGCGGCGCACCAGGCGGCGCGTCTCCCGCAGCAGCCGCTCGTAGGCGACCAGCAGGTCCCCCAGCGCCTGCCGGCAGGGGGCCTCTTCCAGGCCTGCATGCCGCTGGTAGGCGCTGCGTGCGACCAGCAGGGCCTGGTTTTCGGCTTCGAACAGGTCCGGGGGGGTCGCGGCGTCCATGGGCATCAGGCCGCGCTGACGGGGTGGGTCGAGAAATGGATGGCGGGAAAGTCTTCGCTGAGTTCCTGGCCGAATTCGAGGATGGTGTCATCCTCCTCATCGTGGTACCAGTGCACCACGACCTCGTTGCCCGCGCCCGCCGCATCGCTGAGCGCCTCGATCAGGTTGAAGAGCATCTTGGTGCTCGAACTGTTGAAGTAGGCGAGCGCGATGCTCACCTCGATTTTGGTGTCCACCTGCCCGGCCAGGTAGGCCCTGAGCTGCGTGAGAACGTCGCCATAGAACGCCGCGGCATTCTCGGGGTAGGACTCGCCGCGCAAGCTCAGCGTATGGGCGTCGAACTTGAAGTCCACCTCCGGTGAACTGGGGGTCGGTGCGATGTAGAGGTTGTCCATCTGTGATCTCGATTCGTTTGCGGGCTTGGCGCGTCAGATCGCCGCTTTCAGATAGAACACCGGTGCCTGGTCGGGTCCTTGCGTCGCGTCGAAGCCAAATTCCAGCGGCTCACGGGCGTCGCGTGCCATGGTGAGGAAACCCATGCCTGCGCCCTTGCTGCCCTCGGGGGTCTCCTCGCGCAGGGTCTGGCGGTAGGCCTGCTTGATCTCTTCCAGCGTCATGCTGCGCAGCGCGGCCAGCTTCTCGCGCAGTTCGTCGGCGATGCGGGGCTCCACCGGGTTGGCGCACAGCAGCAGGAAGCTGCCGTCGGCTTCGCGGCGGATGCACACCGAGCCGTGGCGCAGTTCGCCGTTGTCATGGCTGGGCGGCGTGAGGGTGTCGGCGGAGTAATGGATGATGTTCTGCGCCATCTCCACGAAGGACGAGAACAGCTTGCGCCGGGTCGGTCCCGCCACGTCGGCGACCTCCAGCTGCAGTTTCACCGCATCGGCCATGGCCGCGATGATGTTCTGCGAGAAGTAGCCCACGTAGTAGAAGATGACGCGGTGCTGCCTGGCCAGGTTGAAGAAGGAACCGGGGTTTTCAGCGTTCATGAACGAGGACATGGCGGATTTCCGTCTCAGGTGCGAAAGCAAAAAAAGGTGAGGTCGTCGCGGCGGTGGTGATCGCCCTGGCCCTGCCACTGCTCCAGCGCATCGAGCACGGCCCGGTTGATCTGCGCGGGCGTGCGCTCCCGCTGCTCGAAAAGCAGCTCCCGCACGCGGCGTTTTCCCAGCGCGATCGCGCGCGGGCCGCCCACCTGGTCGATCAGGCCGTCGGTGCTGACGAAAACCAGCGTGCCGGGGGGCAGGATCAGCTCCTGGTTGTTCCAGGCGAAATCGAAGTCGCTGTCCACGTAGCCCACGCCTTTGCGCTGTCCCTCGATGATCTCGACCGCGTCGGCGCCGGGCCGCACCAGGAACAGCGACAGCCGGGCCCCCGCGAAGACCAGGCGCCCCTGCGCCGGCTCGAACCAGAAGCAGGCGGCATCCATGCCGTCGTTGGAGCGCTCCGTGCCTTCCTGCGCATCCTGCTGCCCCAGCATCTGCTTGATGCTGCGGTTCACGCTGCCCAGCAGCTGCGCGGGATCGCGGGCGCCGTGCTGCTTGATCGCCTGGTTGAGGCTGGTGGAGGCGATCAGGGTCATGAAGGCGCCCGGCACGCCATGGCCCGTGCAGTCGGCGACGGTGGCGAACCAGCCGTCAGGCTCGGTGCTGAACTGGTAGAAATCGCCCCCGACCACGTCTCGCGGCTCCCAGACCAGGTGCGCGCCGGGGCACACGCGTGCCAGCGCCTCGAGCGAGCTGCGCAGCGTGGACTGCTGGATCACGCTCGCGTATTCGATGCTGTGCATGACCTGGCGGTTGCGCGAGGCCTGCATGTCCGCCACCACACGCATCAGCTGCAGCCCGTTGCCCACGCCGATGAAGGTGCCCTCGTGGGTGATGATGAAACCATCGGACAGGGCCTTTTCGCCGCACTCCACCGTCTTGAACGTCAGCGCCTCGATGTCCAGCGCGGCATCGACGATCAGCGGTTCCTTGTCCATGAACGCGATGCAGCTCTTGCGGCCGTAGAGCTCCATGCGGAACGGCTTGCTCATCTGGGAGAGGAAGATGTTGCGGTTGATCAGCCCGATGGGCTGCCGACCCTCCACGACGGGCAGGCTGACGAGGTCGCGGTGCTGGCCGAACACCTCCATGACCTGTTCGTTGGTCTGGTCGGTCGTCATGCAGGGCACCGTGGTGCACAGGTCCGCCGCACTGGGCTGACGGAAACGGGGCCGAAAGCTGCTCAGGTACTCGGAATTTGCGGACATGGGGGCCAGGGGTGTTTGTTAGCAAATGTTATTCATTCCATGTTTCGCTTCGATGACAGGATGGTGACGGTATGGCGCTGCGCAGAGGCCGTCGAGCCTCCGGGCCATTGAAGGGGCGGCTTCAGAAGGAAGGGGGGTGTGCCAGGAACGGGTGCTTTCCCATTCCGTTGCGATGAAGGGGCGAGCCCCACGGCGGCGCACGGCAAGGAGGCCACGCTCCGGGGGCCGGCACGCTGCGCGCATGCCTGCCGTTTCGATTCGGACCCTGACGACAGCGCCCGCCACCGCGGTCGGATCGTTGGTGTGAATGCCGATGCTTACGCTTTGCGTGGCCTGACCTTGCCGGCCGCCAGCTTGGCACGCTCCCGCGCCACCTCGACATCGGCATCGAACGCCAGCGCCACGCCCATGCGCCGCTTCTCGAAACTCTCGGGCTTGCCAAACAGGCGCAGGTCGGTGTTCGGCACGCGCAGGGCCTCATCCACGCCGTCGAAGGCGATGCCTTGCGCATCCATGCCGCCGTAGATGACGGCGCTGGCGCCCGGGCTGCGCAGGGCGGTGTTGACGGGCAGGCCCAGGATGGCGCGCGCGTGCAGCTCGAACTCGCTCTGCACCTGCGTGGCCAGGGTGACCAGGCCCGTGTCGTGTGGGCGGGGGCTCACCTCGCTGAACCACACGGCATCGCCCTTCACGAACAGTTCCACCCCGAAGAGCCCCTGGCCGCCGAGGTCGTCGGTCACGGCCTTGGCGATCTCACGGGCGCGCTCCAGGGCCGCGGGGCGCATGGGCTGGGGCTGCCAGCTTTCCACGTAGTCGCCGCTGACCTGGATGTGGCCGATGGGTTCGCAAAAGTGCGTCTCGGGCTGGCCGCCTTCGCCGAGCGCGCGCACGGTGAGCAGGGTGATCTCGTAGTCGAAGTCGATGAAGCCTTCGACGATGACGCGGCCATGGCTCACGCGGCCGCCGGCCATGGCGTAGTCCCAGGCCTTTTGCACGTCGGCCGGGCCGTCGATCTTGCTCTGGCCTTTGCCGGAGCTGCTCATCACGGGCTTGACGATGCAGGGGTAGCCGATGCCGCCGTCAATGGCCGCCTGCAGCTCTTCCAGCGAATTGCAGAATTGGTAGGGGCTGGTGGGCAGGCCCAGCGTTTCGGCGGCCAGGCGGCGGATGCCTTCGCGGTCCATGGTCAGGCGCGCGGCGCGCGCGGTGGGAATCACGCGCACGGTGCCGGCGGCCTCCAGCTCTTCGAGCATGGGCGTGGCGATGGCCTCGATCTCGGGCACCACGAGGTGGGGCCGCTCGGCCTCGATGAGCGCCTTGAGCTGGGCCGGATCGCTCATGGTGATGGTGCGCGCGTGGTGGGCCACCTGCTGGCCGGGCGCGTTCTCGTAGCGGTCCACGGCAATGGTCTCCACGCCCAGGCGCTGCAGGGCGATGAGGACTTCCTTGCCCAGCTCGCCCGAGCCGAGCAGCATGACTTTGGTGGCCGAGGGCGAAAGAGGGGTGCCGAGAGTGGTCATAGCAGGTGAAGGGATGGAATGGAGAAGAAGGGTCGGGAAAAAACGGGGGCGCGGTCCCGGAGGACGGCGAACAATAATAGACGCCCATGGCGCATCTCCCCCTTCTCCAGATCGATCACCTGCACAAGCGCTACGGCGATGCCACGGTGGTCGACGATGTCTCGTTCTCCATCGCGCCCGGCGAATGCCTGGGCGTCATCGGCCCCAACGGCGCCGGCAAGACCACCACCATCCGCATGTGCCTGGGCCTGACCGCGCCCGACGGCGGCAGCGTGCACTTCCACCCGGAAGGGGCCGGCACGCCGCTGGCCATGCCCCAGGACGCGCTGGCCATCAAGGCGCAGCTGGGCGTGGTGACGCAGTTCGACACACTGGACCCGGACTTCACCTGCGCGGAGAACCTGCGCATCTTCGGCCGCTACTTCGGGCTCAAGGGCGCGGTGATGCAGGAGCGCGTGCCGCGCCTGCTGGAGTTCGCGGCACTCACGCACAAGGCCGGCGCCAAGCCGGGCGAGCTGTCGGGCGGGATGAAGCGGCGCCTGTCGCTGGCCCGCGCCCTGGTGAACGACCCGCGCCTGCTGCTGCTGGACGAGCCCACCACCGGCCTGGACCCGCAGGCCCGCCACCTGATGTGGGAGCGCCTGCAATTACTGGTGCAGCAGGGCAAGTCGATCCTGCTGACCACGCATTTCATGGACGAGGCCGAGCGCCTGTGTTCGCGCCTGCTGGTGCTGGACCACGGCCGCAAGATCGCCGAAGGCCGCCCGCGCGAGCTGATCGCCGAGCACCTGGAGCCCGACGTGGTGGAACTGTTCGGCGTGGGCGCGGTGGCGCTGGCCGAAGACGCCGCCCTGCGCCCGCTCGCCGCCCGCGTGGAAGTGAGCGGCGAGACGGTGTTTTTCTACACGCACGACGCCCGGCCGCTGCTGGCCGCCCTCAGCACGCACGGGCACCTGCGCACGCTGCACCGGCCGGCCAACCTGGAAGACCTGTTCCTGAAACTCACCGGCCGGCAGATCCGCGAAGACGGCTGAACCGGCCGCCTGGTAGAAAACCGGGCCCGTGCGGCTTTCGAAAAAATATTTTGCGCGGCCCTGCATCCAAACGGCGTTCCCATGGGTAGTACCTGCAGCAGCGGAGATTGCTGCTGCTTTTTTCAACCCAACCGAAGACAAGGGAAACGCCATGACCATCCAGCCAACGCTCTCTCGCCTCATCCCCCTGACCGGCGCCATCGCCGCCGCGGCCCTGCTCGCGGCCTGCGGCTCCATGTCGGCATCGGGCCCGAAGTTCTCGCAGGACAGCCTGCCTGAGTCGATCAAGGTGCCGGCCGGCAACAAGGTGGCCTGGGAAACCGTGGGCGTGGGCGACATCACCTACGAATGCCGCGACAAGGCCAACATGCCCGGCCAGACCGAATGGGTGTTCGTGGGACCGAAGGCCGTGCTGAACGACCGCAGCGGCAAGCAGGTGGGCACGTATTACGGCCCGCCCGCCACCTGGGAGGCGCAGGACGGCTCCAAGGTCACCGCCACGCAGCTGGCCGTGGCGCCGGCCGGCACCGGCAACCTGCCCTACCAGCTCGTGAAGGCCAACCCGGCCATGGGCTCGGGCGCGCTGACGGGCGTGACCTTCATCCAGCGCGTGGCGCTCAAGGGCGGCGTCGCCCCGGCCGCGGCCTGCACCGCCACCAACAAGGGCGACCGCCAGACCGTGAAGTACCAGGCCGACTACATCTTCTGGAAGGCCGCCTGACGGCCAAGGGCGGGTCTTTCAGGGTCGAAAGCCTTTGGAGCACGGCCATGTCGGCTACCATGCGGCCCACGTTCCGGGCGGCCGATCGACGCCAGCGCCCGGCCTTCGACCGCTGGAGCCACCGCCCCTTGCCTTCCACGCCTGCCGCTGACGACGACTTCGACTACGAAGCCACCCTGGCCCGCTGCGCGGCGGGCGACCGGCAGGCCATGCGCCGCCTGTACGAGCACGAGGGGCCGCGCCTGCTGGGCGTGGCCTGGCGCATCGTGCGGCAGCGGGCGCTGGCCGAGGACATCGTGCACGACGCCTGCGTGAACATCTGGACGCGCGCCGGCAGCTTCGATGCCAGCCGGGGCAGCGCCCGCGGCTGGATCTACAGCGTGGTGCGCAACCTGGCCCTGAACGCCGTGCGCGATGCGGGCCGCCATCTCGACGTGGACGACGACACCGTGCAGGCCCTCGCGGCCGAGCAGTCGGTGCAGGCCCACCGCGAGATCGCGGAAGCCTTCGAACTCAACGCCAGCCTGGGCCGCCTGCAGCACTGCCTGGAGGGCCTGGACCCGGCGCGGCGAAACTGCGTGCTGCACGCCTATGTGGATGGCTGCTCGCACGGCGAGATCGCCGAACGCCTGGGCGCGCCGCTGGGCACCGTGAAGGCGTGGATACGGCGCAGCCTGACCTCGCTGCGGGAGTGCATGGCATGACCGCACCGACCCCCCATTCCGGCATGCCCGAAGACCTGGACCTGCTGGCCGGCGAGTACGTGCTGGGCACCTTGTCCGCCGCCGCCCGCGCCCGCGTGGCGCAGCGCCTGGCATCGGACCCGGCCCTGCAGCGCGCCGTGGCCGACTGGGAAGCCCGGCTGCTGCCGCTGACCGGGCTGGCCGAGCCGATCGCGCCGCCGGCGCAGCTGTGGACGCGCATCGATGCCTCGCTGCAGGCCGCCGACGGCGCACAGGCCAGCGCACCCGCCGCCCATTCCCATTCCCATTTCCATTCCCATTCACCGGCCGCGTCGCCTGCACCCCGGCCGGCGCCGGCCCCACCTTCCCGAAACTGGTGGAACCACCTGGGCCTGTGGCGCGGGCTGGCGGGCTCGGGCTTTGCCATGGCGGCCGTGCTGGCCGCGGTGCTGGTCACCCGCGTGGCGCCGCAGGCCGTGCCCCCGCAGTTCATGGTGGTGCTGGTGGCGCCGCAGGACAAGGCGCCCGGCTGGGTCGTGCAGGCGAGTTCGCCCAGCGCGCTCCAGCTCATTCCGCTGGGCGTGGCCGAAGTGCCCGCGGGCCGCGCGCTGGAGTTCTGGACCAAGGCCGACAGCTGGAGCGGGCCGGTCTCGCTGGGACTGGTCCAGCCCGGCCAGTCATTGCAACTGGCACTGGAGAAGCTGCCGCCGCTGCAGCCCAACCAGTTGTTCGAGTTGACGCTGGAGCCCCCGAGCGGCTCGCCCATCGGCAAGCCCACCGGCCCGATCCAGTACATCGGCCGGGCGGTGAAGGTGCTGTGAGCCCGGCCGCGGCCCGTCGCTCGGCCGCCGCACAATAGCGCCATGTCCACCGCCCCCCACCCCAGCCACGCCACGCCGGCCCGACCGGCCACCCCATCGATCTGGCGCGCGCCCGAACTGTCCGCCCGCTGGTGGCCCGTCTTCCTGCGCAACCTGCTGGTGTGGCGCAAGCTGGCCATCCCCAGCCTGGTGGGCAACATCGCCGAGCCGCTGATGTGGCTGGTCGCCTTCGGGTACGGCATGGGCGCGCTGGTGGGCCAGGTGAACGTGGGGGGCACGCAGGTGCCCTACATCCTGTTCCTGGCGAGCGGCTCCATCTGCATGAGCGCCATGAACGCGGCCAGCTTCGAGGCGCTGTACTCGGCCTTCTCGCGCATGCACGTGCAAAAGACCTGGGACGGGATCATGAACGCGCCGGTCAGCCTGGACAACGTGGTGCTGGCCGAGATGCTGTGGGCCGCCTTCAAGGCCGTGTTCACCGTCACCGCCATCCTGGGCGTGATGCTGGCACTGAAGATCAGCCACAGCCCCAAGCTGCTCGTGGCCTGGCCCGTGCTGCTGTTCGTGGGGGTGATGTTCTCCAGCATCGCGCTGATCTTCAACGCGCTGGCCAAGGGCTACGACTTCTTCACCTATTACTTCACCCTGGTGCTCACGCCGATGATGTTCCTGTCGGGCGTGTTCTTCCCGCGCGAGCAGCTGCCCGCCGTGGTGCGCCATGTGTCCGACTGGCTGCCGCTGGCCAACGCGGTGGAACTGGTGCGCCCGCTGTTCATGGACCAGTGGCCCGCCCACCCGCTGCGCCACGGCCTGGTGCTGGTGGTCACCACGGTGGTGGCGTTCTGGACGGCGCTGGCGCTCACGCGCAAGCGGTTCCAGGCCTGATCGAAAACGCCTTCAGGCCCCACCAGCAGCGTAGCTGCGCGATCCGCCTCAGGCCGCTGCGCGCAGCAGGTCCACGGCCTTTTCCGCGACCATGATGGTCGGCGCGTTGGTGTTGCCGCTCACGATGCGCGGCATGACCGACGCATCGACCACGCGCAGGCCGTCCAGGCCGTGCACGCGCAGGTCCGCGCCCACCACGTCCATCGCGCCGGGCCCCATGCGGCAACTGCCCACCGGGTGGTACACCGTGTCGGCATGCTGGCGGATGAACTGGCCGATGGCCTCGTCGGTCTGCGCTGCGGCCGAGGCCGGCATTTCGCGCGCGCCGTGCGTGGCCAGCGCCGGCTGCGCCAGCCACTCGCGCATGCGGCGCACGTCGCGCACCATGCGCTGCAGATCGTCCGGATCGGCAAAGAAGGCCGGGTCCACCAGCGGCAGGGCGTGCGGGTCGGGGCCGGCCAGCGTGACCCGGCCGCGGCTCAGGGGCTGCAGCAGGCACACGTGGCACGAGTAGCCGTGGCCCAGCACCGTGCGGCGGCCGTGGTCGACGAGCTTGCCGATCACGAAGTGCAGCTGCAGGTCGGGCGCGGCCTCCTCGGGTCGGCTCCGGATGAAGCCGCCGGCTTCGGCGAAATTGGTCACCAGCATGCCGCGCCGGTGCGACCGCCATTCGCGCACCCCGCGCAGCATCTGCCACGCGGCGGTGGGCGAGAGGCCGAACAGGTCCGTCAGGCGCGGCGCGTCCATCACCTGCACCACGTCGGGGTGGTCGTGCAGATGCTCGCCCACGCCGGGCAGGTCGTGCACCACGGCGACGCCGTGGCGCTGCAGCGCCGCGCCCGGCCCCACGCCCGACAGCATCAGCAACTGCGGCGACAGCAGCGCGCCCGCGCTCAGCAGCACCTCGCGCGCAGCGCGCACCGTGTGCGACTGCCCGCCCTGGCGGTACTCCACGCCCACCGCGCGCCGGCCCTCGAACAGGATGCGCGTGGCGCGCGCGTGCGTCACCACCTGCAGGTTGGGCCGGCCGCGGTGCGGGGCGAGGTAGGCCTTGGCGGCGCTGAAGCGCTCGCCCGCGCGGTGGGTGACCTGGTACCAGCCCACGCCCTCCTGCGTGGCGCCGTTGAAGTCGGGATTGCGCGCATGGCCGGCCTGCACGCCGGCCTCGATGAAATCGCGCGCGATGCGGTGGGGCGCCGGCAGGTCCATCACGTTCAGCGGGCCGCCCGTGCCGTGAAAGGCGTCGGCGCCGCGCTCGTTGTGCTCGGCGCGGCGAAAGTACGGTAGCACGTCGCTCCAGGCCCAGCCCGGGTTGCCCTCGGCGGCCCAGTGGTCGTAGTCGGCCGGCTGGCCGCGCAGGTAGATCATGGCGTTGAGCGAGCTGGAGCCGCCCAGCACCTTGCCGCGCGGCTGGTAGCCACGGCGCCCGTTCAGGCCGGGCTGCGGCGTGGTGTGCTGCCCCCAGCCGAAGGCGCCGGTGCGCGCCATCAGGGCGATGCCGGCCGGGCAGTGGATGAGGGCGCTGGTGTCGGGCGGGCCGGCCTCCAGCAGGCACACGCGCACGGCGGGGTCTTCGGTCAGGCGCCCCGCCAGCACGCAGCCGGCCGAGCCACCGCCGATCACGATGTAGTCGAACATGTCCGTTGTCTCCTCTGTGCCAGTGGCCGCGGCCGCTGGGGTGTCGTACCGGCCGCGCCGTCCGCGATTGCCGATACGATCACGCCGATCCGCGCAACCCCTGTTTTTTTGATTTGGCTATTTGGCCGGAAAGACTTTATATGACGATCACGACCGTCGGCATCATCGGCGCAGGCACCATGGGCAACGGCATCGCGCAGGCCTGTGCCGTGTCGGGCATCCACGCGGTGATGGTGGACATCTCGGAGGCCGCCGTGCAAAAGGGCCTGGCCACCGTGGCCGGCAGCCTGGACCGGCTCATCAAGAAGGAAAAGATCACCGCCGCCGACAAGGACGCGGCCCTCTCGCGCATCCGCACCTCGACGAACTACGACGACCTCAAGGCCGCGCAGATCGTGATCGAGGCGGCCACCGAGAACCACGAGCTCAAGGTGAAGATACTGAAGCAGGTGGACGCCATCGTGCCGCCGGAGGTCATCATCGCCTCCAACACCTCGTCGATCTCCATCACGCAGCTGGCCGCCGCCACGTCGCGGCCCGACCGCTTCATCGGCATGCATTTCTTCAACCCGGTGCCGATGATGGCGCTGGTGGAGATCATCCGCGGCCTGCAGACCAGCGACGCCACGCACGACACGGTGAAGGCCCTGTCCGAGTCGCTGGGCAAGAGCCCCATCACCGTGAAGAACGCGCCCGGCTTCGTGGTCAACCGCATCCTGGTGCCGATGATCAACGAGGCGTTCTTCGTGCTGGCCGAGGGCCTGGCCACGCCCGAGGACATCGATGCAGGCATGAAGCTCGGCTGCAACCAGCCCATCGGCCCGCTGGCGCTGGCGGACATGATCGGCCTGGACGTGTGCCTGGCGGTGATGAACGTGTACCTGACCGAGTTCGGCGACAGCAAATACCGCCCCTGCCCCCTGCTCAAGGAAATGGTGGCCGCCGGCCGCCTGGGCCGCAAGACCGGGCACGGCGTGTACGCGTACTGAGCTTGCCCTGGGGCCTGGGCAGCCTCAGCCCCTCCGATGGGTGAGGCCAGTTTTGCTATATTTTTAATAGCGCAATGCCCTAGTATTCATTGCGGTGGAGGCCGTTTTTATGCATGCCCTCGGCAGCAGGGCACACACGTTCAGCTGCCTTCCACCGCCCCGCGATACACCCATTCGGCGATGCCGCCTGCACGCCGCTCGTCAAGCCCCCAGCGCCGATGGGGTGATGCCCAATTCAATTGCTCCCAATTGAATTGGGCATCACAATCCAACCCATGCCCCGCCCCGACGCCCTCGCCCACCCGGTCTCCACGCCCAGCCCCGCCCTGCTGCAGCTGGACAACCAGGTCTGCTTCGCGCTGTATTCCGCGTCGCTGGCGATGACCAAGCTCTACAAGCCGCTGCTGGAGTCCATCGGCCTCACCTACCCGCAGTACCTGGTGATGCTGTCGCTGTGGGAGCGCGACGGCATCACCGTCTCCGAACTGGGCGAGCGCCTGTTCCTCGACTCCGGCACGCTCACCCCGCTGCTCAAGCGCCTGGAGGCCTCGGGCCTCGTGACGCGGCTGCGCGATGCGCAGGACGAGCGCCGCGTGCGCACCACGCTCACCCCCGCCGGCCGGGCCCTGCGCGACCGCGCCGAAGCCATTCCCACCTGCGTGCTGGAAAGCAGCCAGTGCACCCTGCCCGAACTCACCGCGCTGACCCGGCAGCTGCAGCAGCTGCGCAGCCGGATCGGCTCCGGCTAGCAGCCCCGTCCTCACCGCTTTTGTCGCTCTCGCTTTCGTTGTCTTTTTTGTCCCTCAACCGCCCGCACCGCGGGCATTCACTGCAAAGGAATCACCATGCCATCGCTCGACCAAGTCCTCTACACCGCCCGCGCCCACACCACCGGCGGCCGCGACGGCGCCTCGCGCACCGATGACGGACGCCTGGACGTGACGCTCTCCGCCCCCGGCACCAGCGGCACGGGCACGAACCCCGAGCAGCTCTTCGCCGCCGGCTATTCCGCCTGCTTCATCGGCGCCTTGAAGGCCGTGGGCGGCCAGCTGAAGATCGCCGTGCCACAGGACGTGTCCGTGGACGCCGAAGTCGACCTGGGCAAGATCCCCAACGCCTACGGCATCGCCGCCCGCCTGAAGGTCAGCCTGCCCGGCCTGGACCGCGCCCAGGCGCAGCAACTGGTGGACGCCGCCCACCAGGTCTGCCCCTACTCCAACGCCACGCGCGGCAATATCGACGTGACGATCACGCTGGCCTGATCGGCATCGGCCTCGAAGCCCCCCGGCCGTGTTTGAACGCGGCCGGGGGGCTTTTTTCGTGGTGCCGCAGACCGTGGCGCGCAGGGCGCTTCGCTGCGCTGCCCATGCGTTCGCGGCCCGCACCGTGCCGGCAAGCAGCCTGCGCGACCCTCCTGCATTCGCCAAGCCACAGGAATGCGAATGGTCTTACCCGTCAACTCCGGCACCCGCAGGGCCCCTGACCGCCGCCCGGACGAGGCGACCGCTGCGGCGAGGGCCGCCCCCGCTCCGACGCGCTCGAACCCCTCGCCGGACCTCCCGCTCGCGGCGCTGCACCTGTCCCGGGGGGCCGCGCCCATCCGGCCCCGCTCCGTGGGCATGACAGCATCGTCGATCGGTCACCGGGCCGGCACGGCCGCCGCCCTGTCGCCCGTGCAGTCCGAGGCCATCGCCCGGCTGCAGGATCTGCACCGGCGTTTCACGGATCTGGTGAACGGCAACTGGGGCACGGAGGAACTGGACAAGGTCTTCGACCAAGCCATGCTGCCCACGTTGGTGGCGGCCGAAAGCGCGCGCCACCCGTCTCTGCCGCTGTCCCTGCTGGAGAGCCCTGCGGCGGTGCGGGCATGGTTCGCGGCGCCCCGGCCCGATGGCGAACGCGCCCGTGCGGTCCTGACGCTGCCCACCCCCGGCGAAGACCACGTCGTGGCGGCCGATCTCCAGCGCCACGCGGATGCCGTATCCATCGTGATCGCCGACCCGCTCCGGTTCAATCAGGAAAACCAGGCCCGCTACACCAGCGAGGTGCTGCCGGCGCTGGCTCGGCTGCTGCCCGAAGGCGGCACGGTGGCGCTGTTCATGCTGGACATCCAGACGTCCGACTCAGGCTGCCGCATCTTTGCGCTCTCGGCGGCGTCCAAGTTCGCGCAGGCTGGGGAGCGCCTGAACGCACTTCACCGGCAGGCCCTGGAATCGCCCGGCCAGCCACCCCGCACGGCGCTGGGCCGCACCGCACAGCCGCTGGCGCAAGACGGCGCGGTGCAGGTGCTGGAGGGCAGGCACTTCCTGCCCGCCGAGTTTTTCAAGCACGCCCAAAAGCAAAGCAGCCTCGACGGCTGGAAACAGGCACAGGCCCCCGGTCAGGCCGACGCCGCGGTGAACCGCCGGGGTGAAAGCCTGCCGGACCGCCACCACGCCCATCGGCAGGAGCGCTACAAAATGCCCTTTCTGCTGCAGGCCGCGATGGCGCCGGACAGCGACGACGACGGGGCCGAACCCGTCAGCCCCCGGACCATGTCCGACATGCTGGAAGTGAGCGACTCCATCGAACGCAAGCGCATCGCCTTCATCGGCCGCGCCATCGCGTACCTGCACACGGCCTCGCCAGCGGAGAGCCAGGCACTGCTCGACCGAATGGTGGCCCACGACGTCGGCGAGCCGGACGACATCGCCGCGCTGGACCTGGGCCAACGCCTGTGGGGCCCCGATCCCCGCACGCTGCCGCCCGAATAATGGCTTTGGCGCCCCTCGGGCGTCGCCCCCTGGCCGGTTCTTCTGATTGGATGGTCTTTCATGTGCCACGCCGGGAATTTCATTGCCTCGATTGCTACACAAAAGATAGCAAAAAGAATTCCGCGACCGGGACGGGGGAGACCGGTGAAGCGGGTATCCGGCCGGGATTGCACCTTTTTTGCGCTTCCCGCGCACTCACCCCCGCCAATGGCACCATTCGGGGCCATCATCGCAGGCGGCCCGCCCTCGCCGGCCGATGCCTTCCCGGCCCCTTGACCCCAGCCTCGCGCACCCGCCGCGTCCGCCATGAAGATCGCCCTGCTCGCCGACATCCACGCCAATCGCCATGCCCTCGATGCCTGCCTGGCGCATGCCCGCGCCCAGGGCGCCGAGCAGTTCGCGCTGCTGGGCGACCTGGTGGGCTACGGCGGCGACCCCGTGGCCGTGGTCGAACAGGCGATGGCCCTGGCGGCCCAGGGCGCGCCGTGCGTGCTGGGCAACCACGACGTCGCGGCGCTGGAGCCGCCCGCAACGCCCACCCAGATGGGCGACCAGAGCGCGCAGTGGACGCATGCGCAGCTGTCGCCCCGGCACCGCGCCTTTCTGGCCACCTTGCCGCTCACGCGTCGCCTGGGCGCGAACACGCTGCTGGTGCACGCCAGCGCCGACCAGCCCAGCCACTGGCACTACGTGCAGGACGCGGGCGCGGCCGAGCGCAGCATGGCCGCGGCCAGCCAGCTCGACCCCGCCATCCGCTACGTGTTCTGCGGCCACGTGCACGAGCAGGCGCTGTATTTCCTCACCCCCACCGCCAAGCTGATGCGCTTTGCGCCGCAGCCCGGCGTGCCCGTGCCGGTGCCGCCGCACCGCCAGTGGCTGGGCGTCGCGGGCTCCGTGGGCCAGCCGCGCGACCGCGACGTGCGCGCCATGTATGCGCTGTTCGACGACCACGCCGCGACGGTCGCCTTCCACCGCGTACCCTACGACCATGCCGCGGCCGCAGCCGCCGTGCGCGCCGCCGGCCTGCCCGCGTTCTTTGCCGACCGGCTGGAGCTGGGGCGGTGAGCCACGCCATCGCCCGGCCCGCCCGGAGCCCCGCATGAAGCTGCTCGCGCCCGGCACCGAAGTGGACGGCTTCGTCGTGCACGAATGCCTGCACGCGGGCGGCATGGCGCACGTGTACCGCGTGGGCCATGCGGGCGCGGCGCGCGGCGCGGGCTTTGCGCTGGCGATGAAGATCCCGCGCATGACGGCGGGCGACGGCGCCGAGACCATCGTCGGCTTCGAGGTGGAACTGCAGATCCTGCCCACGCTGAGCGGCAGCCACGTGCCGCGCTTCGTCGCCGCGGGCGACCTGGCGCGGCTGCCCTACCTGGTGATGGAATACATCGCAGGCCACACGCTGCAGCACTGGCTGGACCTGCCGCAGCCGCCGGACGCCGCCACCGTGGCCCGCCTGGGCGCGGCCATGGCGCACGCCGCGCACAGCCTGCACCAGCAGAACGTGTGCCACCTCGACCTCAAGCCCGCCAACGTGCTGCTGCGCGCGGACGGCAGCGCGGTGCTGCTGGATTTCGGCCTCTCGTGCCACGCCCACTATCCCGACCTGCTGGCCGAGGAGATGCGCGAGGCCGTGGGCTCGCCCGCCTGGATCGCGCCCGAGCAGGTGGTGGGCGTGCGCGGCGACCTGCGCAGCGACCTCTTCGCCATCGGCGTGATGCTGTACGAACTGGCCACGGGCGAACTGCCCTTCGGCGCGCCCACCACGCGCGGCGGCCTGCGCCAGCGGCTGTGGATGACGCCCGCGCCGCCTCGGCGCCACCGGCCGCAGGTGCCCGAGTGGCTGCAGGAGATCATCCTGCGCTGCCTGGAGCCCGAGGCGGCGCAGCGCTACCCGTCGGCCGCGCACCTGGCCTTCGACCTCACGCACCCCGGGCAGGTGCCGGTCACCGAGCGCGGCCGGCGCCTGCGCGGGCCGGGCGTGCGGGCGCACCTGCGCCGCTGGCTCAAGGCGGCGGGCATGCACTACCAGCCCAGCCCGCTGCCGGCGCGCCAGATCGAGGCGGCGCCCATCCTCATGGTGGCCGTGCCGGGCGAGGACGCGAGCGATGCCACGCTGTACTCGCTGCGCCAGGCGGCGGCGCGCTCGCTGGGCATCCGCCCCGGGGCGCGGCTGGCCTGCGTGACGGTGATCTCGCCCTCGGCCAGCAGCGCATCGGACAGCGAGCGCAGCGAAACCACGCTGCACCGCCGCCACCTGGTGCGGCTGCGTCAATGGTCCGCCGGACTGGACCTGGCCGGCCACAGCGCCAGTCACCAGGTGATCGAGGCGAGCGACGTGGCCCAGGCCCTGGTGCGCTACGCCCAGGGCAACCGCGTGGGCGTGATGATCCTGGGCGCGGCCACGCACGGCGTGCCGCTGCAGCGCTTCATCGACACCATTCCGATCCGCGTGGCGCGCGATGCGCCGTGCACCGTCATCCTGGTCAAGCAGCAGTTGCCCTTCACCGAACTGGCCGGGGGCGACAATGCCCCCCATGGATAACCTGCCCGGCACCGAGCCCACCTCTTCTTCCTCGCATCCCTACGCGCCCCTCACCCCCGACCTCGTGCTGGACGCGCTCGCCAGCGTGGACCTGTACGGCGACGGCCGCCTCATGGCCCTGGGCTCGTACGAAAACCGCGTATACCAGGTGTCGCTGGAAGACGGCAGCCGCGTCGTGGCCAAGTTCTACCGGCCGGGCCGCTGGAGCGATGCGCAGATCCTGGAAGAGCACGCGTTCGCCGCCGAACTCGCCCAGGCCGAGGTGCCCATGGTCGCGCCGCTGGTGCTGCAGGGCCGCACGCTGCACCAGCACGCGGGCTTCGCGTTCTCGGTCAGCCCCTGGCGCGGCGGGCGCACGCCCGAGCTGGACGACTTCGAGGTGCTGGAGTGGATCGGCCGCTTCCTCGCCCGCATCCACACCGTGGGCGAGGCCCGGCCCTTCGCGCTGCGCCCGGCGCTGGACGCGGCCACCTTCGCGCAGGAGCCGCACGACTGGCTGCTGGCCCAGGAGATCATCCCGCTGGACCAGCAGTCGGCCTGGCGCAGCGCCTGCGAAGATGCTATTAAATTAATAGCACAAAGTGCATGGAATACCCCGGCAGGCGGCACGTTTGCCTTGAAGGATGCGCGCCCGCTGCGCCTGCACGGCGACTGCCACCCCGGCAACGTGCTGTGGACGCCCACCGACCGGCCCGGCGGCGGCCCGCACTTCGTGGACCTGGACGATGCGCGCACCGGCCCGGCCGTGCAGGACCTGTGGATGCTGCTGTCCGGCGACCGCCGCCAGCGCACCGTGCAGCTGTCCGCGCTGCTGGACGGCTACGAGCAGTTCCGCCCCTTCGACCGGCGCGAGCTGGCCCTGATCGAGCCGCTGCGCACGCTGCGGCTGATCCACTACAGCGCCTGGCTGGCGCGCCGCTGGAACGACCCGATCTTTCCGATCAACTTCCCCTGGTTCGGCAGCAGCGACTACTGGCGCGGGCAGGTGGACATGCTGCGCGAGCAGATGGAGGCGATGCAGGAAGCGCCGCTGTCGGCCTGACAGCGGCGAGCACAAGATGCTCGATGGCCTTAGCGGCCCTGCGGAAAGCGCATGGACGGATGATCCGCTGCCAAGCCCGTGCGGTTCTGCAGGTCGTCGATGGCTTCCTCGTGTCTCTGGATGACGGGCTCCACTTGCCTTCCCAATCGTTCGGACTGTGCGGTCAACAATCGCACGGCACCCACCGGGTCATCGCCCAGGTCGATGCGTTGAGAGTTCTGGCGATTCAGCGTTTGCTGCAGCGCCGTCAAATCTCCCGCCGCTGACTGCACCCGCGTGCGCAAGGATTCGAGTTCCCTGCGCACGGGCGAACCAAGCAACTCATTGGTGTCGGGGCCCAGCAGTCCATTGATTCTCCGTTCGCGGGAGCGCAGCCCGGACAGCGCCGCATCGACGCCGAACGCAGCCGATGCCGATTCTTCGGCCTGCACACCGGCATTGGTACTTGCCGTGGCTTGATCCTGATGGCGGCGAACGGAAGCGTTCCCGCTGGAGCCGCCGATGCAATTGCCCATGAAGCTGTCCTCAAAATTTTGAACGGGCCATATTCCCTGAAAGCGCTGGGCAACGGCGAGGCAAGGCGAAGACCGGAGCATTCAAACGAAGCCGCGGCTGCAAATGCGGCCATGTCTGCGCGCGACACAAGGGGCCCCGGCGCACTCGAATCGCCACCGATGCGTCGACGCCACGAATACATACCGCGGATTTTTCGATGAATGTTAACAATTGTCACATTCCAACCGATAGCGAAATTAAAAGGTAGTTTCGGCACCTCGCCGCGTCCCACCGGCGATCCGTATTCCATTGCCTTTGCCGTTTGCTGGTGCCCCATGCGTATCGCTGCCCTTGACGACGACCCGATCCTGATGGAGCTGATCCAGGCCTCTGTCGAACATGCGGGGCACCTGTTCCACCCCTTCACCGAGGGCACCAGCCTGCTCAGGGCGCTGCGGACCGAGACCTTCGATCTGCTGATCGTGGACTGGCACCTGCCCGACATGAGCGGCATGGAAGTGGTGCGCACCCTGCGCGCCGGCCTGGCGCCGCAGATGCCCATCCTGTTCGTGACGCGCCGCAATGCCGAGCAGGACGTGGTCGAGGCGCTCAACTGCGGCGCCGACGACTTCATGCCCAAGCCGATCCGCATGGGCGAACTCATGGCCCGCACCGCGGCGCTGCTGCGCCGGGCGTATCCGTCCACGGTGGCACGCACGCTCGATTTCGGCCGCTACCGCTTCGAGCCCAAGACGCGCACGCTGTGGATGGACGGCACGGCCGTGGACCTGAAGAACAAGGAATACGACCTGGCGCTGTTCATGTTCCAGAACGCGGGCCGCCTGCTGTCGCGCGAGCACATGCGCCAGAGCGTCTGGAGCGAGGTGCAGGACGTGCCCTCGCGCTCGCTGGACACGCATGTCTCGCGGCTGCGCAACAAGCTGGCCCTGTCGCCGGAGAACGGCTATGTCGTCAATGCGGTGTATGGCATGGGCTACCGCCTGGACGTGGTCGATGTCACGCAGTCCGCCTGACCCTGCGCGCCAGCGCCGACGCCTCTCTCAGCCCCCTGATCCGCCATTCATCAAAAAAGGGCGGTCCCGCATTCGGGACCGCCCTTCTTCCTTGGGGGCGAGCCCCCCATGGCAGGTCAACGCCGGCGCGGGCCGTGGGACTGGCGCAGCGCCAGTCCGCCCAGCAGGCACGACAGCAGGATCAACGCCCATTGCGACAGCGTCGGCACGCTGGTGATCGCATCGGGCGGGGGCTGCACGGTCGTGGTCTTGCTCGACGTGTTGTTGGTGGGGTCGGTGTCGCCCGGCGCGTCCAGCGTGGCCGTGTTCACCAGCGGTCCGTTGCCGGTGTAGGGCTGCGCCAGGCGCGTCTTGGCGCGCAGGGTGCGGCTGGCGCCCGCCAGCAGCTCGCCCACCGAGCAGGTCACCGAGGTGCCCGTGGCCACGCAGTCGGGCGAGGAGACGAACGTCAGCCCCGCGGGCAGCGGGTCCACCACCTGGGCGCCGTTGCTGGTCAGGTTGCCGTTGTTGCGCACGGTGAAGGTGTAGTCCACGTCCGAGCCCGGGGCGATCGGGCCATCCGGGCCAGCCTTCAGGATCGACAGGTCGGTGGCGATCGGGTCGCGCTTGGTGGAGGTCTGGTCGTAGGTGGTGTTGTTGACCTGCGTGTTCTGCCCGCCCTGCAGGAACTCCGTTTCGCTCACCGACACCACGGCCCTGTGGAAGATCGTGCCCGAGGCGGCACCGGCCGGCAGGCTCATCGCCTTCATCTTGAACGTGATGGTGGCCACCTCGTCCTTGGCCAGGCCCGGGAAGGTGCACGACACGCTGCCCGAGGTCGCGCCGATGGCGGGCACCGTGCAGACGCCGCCCCGGTCCACCGTCAGGCCGCCCGTGAAGCCGAACGTGGCCGAAGAGGCGCCGTTCGTGGGGTGGGTGATCGGGAACGTGTCCGTCATCACCACGTTCGTGCCGAACGACGGGCCCGAGTTCTTCACCGTGATGGTGTAGGTCGTCTCGGCGCCCAGGGCGATGGCGTCGGCGCTGTGCGCCATCGACACCAGGATGTCCAGTTCGGGCTGGGTCAGCGTGATCTCGGCCGCGGCCTGGTTGTTGGTCAGCACGGGCTCGTCCGTCGCGGTGCCGATCTCGACGGTGTTGGAGAGCTTCACGCCCGGGGCCCAGGCGCCCGCCGCACGCATTCGGTAGGTCACCTCGTACTGGCCGCCGTTGGCGAGGAACGCGCTGTTGCCCGTGGTGCCCCAGCGGCAGTTCAGCGTGCCGCCGTTGCCGGCGGGCACCGCATCGCACACGCCGCTGTTGGAGGCGACGGGCGTGCCGATCAGCACCGCGTTGGCGGGCAGCACGTCCCTCAGCCACACGTTCTCGGCCGACGACGGACCGTTGTTCCTGGCGCGCACCACGTACGTGATGGGCTCGCCCGAGATGGCGGTCGGCGTGGGCGAGACGGTCTTGGAGGCCACCAGGTCCACCCGGGCCGTGACCTGGCTCGTCACCGATGCGGTGTTGTTGCCCAGGACCGGGTCCACCACTTCGGGCGAATAGGCCGTGGCGGTGTTGGTGCGGTTCGCGGTGGTGGCCACCGTGGGCCGGATCGCCACGGTCACCGTCGCGCTGGCGCCGCTGTTGAGCGTGCCGAGCGAGCACAGCAGCGTGGCGGTGTTGACGTTGGACGCGCCCGAGGGCGTGCAGGTGCCGGCGGTGGTGTTCACCGACACCAGGCCCGGGGCCGATGCGCTGGTCACCAGGCTGGGCAGCACGTCGCGCAGGCTCACGTTGGTGGCGGCGCTGGTGCCGTTGTTGGTCACCACCATCGTGTAAGTCAGCACGTCGCCGGCAGGCACCGTGGGTTTGTCCACGGATTTGACGATGCTCAGGTCCGCCTGCACCTCGTTGCCGGGGGTCTGGTCGGATGCGCCGACGCCCACGCCCTGGCAGTTGATGCCGTGCGCGGGGTCGGTGTACCACGGGTCCTCGCGGGTGCCGCCCGTCTCGGGGCTGAACTTCACGCAGGCGTTGTTGGTGGCCGAGCCCGCGGTCGTGCGCACTGCGTTGACCACGATGTCGGGGGCATTCGCATTCACGGCCAGTCCGGCCGTGCGCTCGCAGGTGAAGGTGCCCGGGCCCACCAGCGGCAGTGCCGAGCAGGTCCAGCCCGCGCCGGAGGCCGCGTTCAGGCCGGTCAGGGTCACGCCGGCGGGCACCGAGTCGGTGACGACGATGCTCGGGGCGGCCGGCACGGTGGCGGCGGCCGCCGCGATGGCGAGCGGGCCGCGGTTGCGCGCCGTCAGGCGGTACTGGTAGCTTTGGCCGATGGCCACGGCCACGCCCTGGCCGTTCACGTAGTTGGACGCGGTCTTCGTGATCTGCAGGTCGGCCACGTTGGTCGCCGTGATGAAGACGCTGGCCGGCGCGTTGTTGGTCGTGTCGGGATCGGTGCGGCCCGGCGCGTCGATCGTGACGGTGTTGGGCAGCGTGCCCGTCTGCTGCACCGAAGCCACCACCGTGATCACCGGCAGGTTGCTGAAGTTGGCGCCCGCATAGCCGCCGGGCAGGTCGCAGGTGATCACCTGGCCCGCCGGGGTGCAGGTCCATCCCGTGCCCGTGGCCGAGACGTAGGACAGGCCCGCACCCAGCGTGTCGACCACCTGCACGGGCACGCCGGTGAGCAAGGTGCCGCCGTTCAGCCGGGGCGTGACCGTGTAGGTCACCTGGTCGTTGAGCCCATAAGTCGTGGCACCGTTCACGGCCTTGGTGACGGAAACATCCGAGGCCGTGCCGGCCACGTTGACTTCGGCCGTGCCGGTGTTGTTGGCGGTCTGCCCGTCGGGCATTTCCGTGGACGCATCCTTGTAGCCCTTGACCGAGAACGACGTCGTGATGGAGCCGGTCACATTGGGGGCGGCGTCCACCTCCAGCGACGGCACCGTGCCGCCATTGGCCAGCGCACCGGCATGCGAGCAGGTGACCACCGTGGCGGGCGTCGGCGCGCCGGGGGACACGAGCGGCGAGGCATTCGAGGCCGTGGGCGTGCAGGTCCATCCGTTGCTGCCGCCCACGCGGGTGAACGAGGCGCCCGTGGGCACGCTGAACATGACCTCCACGCGCCCTGCGGCGGGAATGCCGATGGGTCCCTGGTTGCTCACGTCCACCACATAGCGGTAGGGCTGGCCGGGCGAGAGCGGGTTGCCGGGAGGCGCCGTGGGGTTGGTGGTGACGGCCAGGGCCAGGTCGGCGGCCTCGGTCGTGGTGATGCGGCGGTCCAGCGCGTCGTTGCTGGGGTCCGAATCGGTCTCGTTGCGCGTCACGCGGGCGTTGTTGATCCAGTTGGTCGAGACCGTCGGAAGCACCACCTCGAAGTCCACCACCTTCGTGGAATTGACCGCCATGGAGCCCAGGTCGCACTGCACCGTCTGGTTGGCGACCGTGATGGCCGTGCCAGGGGCGATGGCCGGCGTGCAGGGCATGCCCGCCGGGGTCGTCGTGACCGACTGGAACACCGCGCCCACGGGCAGTTTGTCGGTGAGGACCACGCCGGTGGCCGCGCTGCCGGTGTTGTGCCGCACCGTCACCACGTAATGGAAGGTGCCGCCCGCCGGGCCCGAGGCCGATGCGGGCACCGCGTCCTGGTTGACCAGGATGTCGGTGGTCTGGGCCAGCACGGCCCCGGGTGCCAGCAGGCACCCGGCCAGCAGCAGGCCGTATCCCCGCCCGCCGGGCAGGCCTTGACGGGTGGCGGGTCTGCGCGCGGGCGCAGACGCGAAAGCAGCAGGCCACAACAGGCCCGCAGCCCGCCGTGCAAAGGAAAGAACCATACCGATCTCCAGATTGTTGTAGTGAGCAGGTCCGGGAACGCCGCGACGCCACTGGGGCCCTGGCGAGGGCCGCAATGGGGTCGGAGGGCAAGGAAGGACCGGCGCGCGGTGCCTTGCCGGCGTGGCCGGGAGTGCCGCGAATCTAGGGGGTGGGCTCTTCGGTTTTCAGAATTCAACAATTGTTGACATTCGGCTGTGCATCTGTGCGTTCGGCACCACATGCAGCGCCCGCCGCAACGAGCGACCGAATGGGCCTGCGGCTTTCCCGCGCGGCCCATCGCGGACACTGGCCGGCATGCTGTCCGCCTTCGTTGCCGCGTTCCCCTTTGCCGGCGCACCCACCCTTCGTCCCCCCCGTCCTCAACCGCTCCGGTCCGTTGCGCGGTGGCGGCTTCGCCCCCTGCTGTGGCTCGGGCTGGCCTGGCTGGCCGCGCTCGCCGGGCCTGCCCGCAGCGAGCCGGCAGGCGTGGAGGTGTTCCACTGGTGGGTGACGGGCGGCGAACGGGCCAGCATGGACGCGATCCGTGACTTCACGCGCCAGCGCGGCCTGGCCTGGAAGGAAGACTTCTCGCCCGGCAGCGGCACCGCGCGCTACACCGACGTGCTGGCGGCCCGCGTGCGCGCGGGGCGGGTGCCCACCGCCGCGCAGATGATCGGCTACGAGATCCACGAATGGGCGCGGCGCGGCCTGCTGGAGAACCTGAACGACGTCGCCGCGCGAGAGGAATGGGACGAGGTCGTGCCCAACGAGATCCAGCAACTGTCCAAATGGCAGGGCCAGTGGGTGGCGGCCCCGTTCAACGCGCATTCCACCAACTGGCTCTGGGTCAACCAGTCCCTGGCCCGCCGGCTGGGAGCCGCCACGCCGCCCGACACCTGGGACGACCTGATCGCCCTGCTCGACCAGGCCCGCGCCGCCGGCATCCAGCCGCTGGCCATCGGCAAGGAAGCGTGGGAACACACGCTGCTGTTCGAATCGGTCGCGGCCGGCACCGGCGGCGCGGCGTTCTACCGGCGCGCCTTTCTCGACCTGGATCCGACCGCGCTCGACGCCCCGGTCACCACCGTGATCTTCGAGCGCATGCGGCAACTGGCGCGGTACCTGGACGCGGGATTCATGCGCCGCCGCTGGGACCAGGCCACCGACCTCGTCGCCGGCGGGCAGGCCCTGCTGCAGGTGCAGGGCAGCTGGGTGGATGGCGAATTCAAGGTGCGGGGCCTGCGGCCCGACCGCGACTACCAGTGCTGGCGCTTTCCCGACACCCAGGGCATGTACCTCTTCAACAGCGACCAGTTCGTCTTCTTCAAGCAGCCCGCACGCCAGCGCGCGGCGCAGGAGCGCTTCGCCTCCATCCTCATGGACCCGGACCTGCAGGTGGCCGTGAACGTGCGCACCGGCGCGGCGCCCGCGCGCGTGGACGTGCAGCAGGCCCCGTTCAACCGCTGCGGCCAGGGCGCCATCACGGACCTGCGCGGCGCCAACATGCGCCGCACCCTCATGGGCTCCATCGCCATGGGCAATGCCCATCCCTCCGCGGTGAAGGCCGCCGTGTACGACGTGGTCACCCGCCACCTGCAGGGGCGGCTGGACACGCCCGGCGCCGTGGCGGCGCTGCGCGCGGCCATCGCCCGCAAGCCCTGACCCCCACCCGCACGCCGCTTTTGCGCCCACCCTTCCACGGAGCGACCATGTCCTTGTCCCGGTATGTCCTGCGGTCCTTCTCCCACCTGCCGCTCACCGCGAAGATCGTCTTTCTCGTGGGCCTGATGGGTGTCATCTCCACGGCATCGATGCTCTACGCCACCAGCAAGATGCGCGGCATCGACCAGCAGTACAACGCGCTGATCGCGCGCGAGGCGCAGAGCGCGCTGCACATCGGCGATGCCGCCCTGCTGCTGAGCGAATCGAGCCGCCTCGTGTATGCCGCGCTGACCGAACAGGACGAGGCCACCATGCGCGCCGCCCTGACCCGCCTGGCCCAGTTGCAGGCCCAGTTCAACTAGCAGATCGACACCACCGAAGCCCTGGTGCCCGCCAATGCCGCGCAGCTGCAGGCCATCCGCCAGCGCGCCACGGCGGCCTTCGCGCTGGCCGCGCGCATCGTCGATGCCGCCTCGCGCTGGCGTGGCGACCGGGCACTGCAGATCATCCACGGCGAGTTCGAGCCCGCCCTGCGCGCGCTGCAGCAGAACATGAACCAGCAGCGCAACGACTCCGTCACGCAGTTCCAGGAATCGTCCGTGCGGCTCGGACAGGTCACGCGCGACACCATCCTGACCACCGCGCTGGCCGTGGGCATCGGCCTGGCCCTGGTGATCGCGCTGTCGTCCTGGGTGGCCGTCTTCCAGATCTCCCGCCCTATCCTGCGGCTCACGCGGCACATGGAACGGCTCACCGACCGCGAATACGACGACACCGTCACCGGCACCGAGCGGCGCGACGAAGTGGGCACCATGGCCAAGGCGCTGCAGGTGTTCAAGGAAAGCATGCAGCGCGCCGACCGCCTGGCCATCGAGGTGGCCGCGAGCGCCGAGGCGCGCCGCCTGTCCGAGCAGCTCGTGGACCTGACCGGCGCCATCCCGGGCGCCGTGTTCCAGATGCACGTGTGCCCCGATGGCTGGCAGCGCTTTCTCTTCGTGAGCGACAAGGCCGCCGAGCTGCAGGGCCGGCCCGCGCACGAACTGCTGCGCCTGGAAGGCCCCGTGGAGCAGACCTACGGCCTGCCGCCGTCCGGACAGGACGCGCTGCGCGAGCGCTTCGAGCACAGCCTGCGCACCTTGCAGCCGCTGGACTTCGACGTCGAGGTGGCGCACGGCGACCGCACGCGGTGGCTCAAGACCCTGGCCACCGCGCGGCGCCTGCCCGATGGCGCCGTGCTGTTCAACGGCGTGTGGCTGGACGTCACCGAGCAAAAGAACCAGGCCCGCGCGCTGGCCCAGGCCGCCGAAGAGAAAGCCACCTTCCTGGCCGTGATGAGCCATGAGATCCGCACCCCGTTGAATGCCATCCTGGGCCTGGCCCAGCTCGCGCTCAAGGACGAGGCCCTGGCGCCGGCGCAGCGCGAGCGCATGGACCAGATGTACCGCGCCGGCCGCCGGCTACTGGGCATCGTCAACGACACGCTCGACTTCTCCAAGATCGACGGCGGCCACCTCGTGCTGGAAACCGTGCCGTTCGAGCTGCCCACCCTGCTGGCCGACCTGTCGGAGCTGTTCGACGACAAGGCCAAGGCCAAGGGCCTGCGCTTTCACGTGGCAGTGGCCGAGGGCGTGCCCCCCTACCTGCTGGGCGACCCGCACCGCATCGGGCAGGTGCTGGTCAACTTCGTGAACAACGCCATCAAGTTCACCGAAGCGGGCGAAGTCGCCGTGACCGTCTCGGTGCACGCCCCCACGCCAGCCGACGACGGTCCGCATGCCGACGGAGCGGGCGCGCAAGACGACCTGGTGCTGCACTGCGCCGTGCGCGACACCGGCATCGGCCTCACCACCGAGCAGCAATCCCACCTCTTCCAGGCCTTCCACCAGGCCGACGCCACCATCACCCGCCGCTTCGGCGGCACGGGCCTGGGCTTGGCCATCTCGCGGCAACTGGCCCTGCTGATGGGGGGCGATGCCGGTGTGCACAGCGCGCCCGGCGCGGGCAGCACCTTCTGGTTCACCGCCCGCGTACAGCGCAGCGCCCGCCCGGCCCTGCCCGCCCCGGGCGAGCGCGGCGCCCGCGCCCCGAGCGCCCCCGCGGCGCTGGCCGGCCTGCGCGTGCTGCTGGTGGACGACAACGAACTCAACCGCCTCGTGGCCGCAGGCCTGCTGGAATCCGGCGGCCTGCACGTGGACACCGCCAGCGACGGCGCCGAAGCCCTGCGCCGCTTGAACGAAGCGCCCGATGGCACGCACTACGACGCCGTGCTGATGGACATGCAGATGCCCGTGATGGACGGCCTTACCGCCACCCGCGCGCTGCGCCAGGACCCGCGCTTCGCCCACCTGCCCGTCATTGCCATGACCGCCAACGCCGCGCGCCAGGACATCGAGCGCACCCGGGCGGCCGGCATGAACGATCACCTGGCCAAGCCGGTGCTGGAGGAGAGGCTGTGGGCCACCCTGTCGCGGTGGTTGGTGCCGGGGGGGCACGAGGTGCCTTCGGCGTCCGCGGCCCCGGCACCTGCAACGGCATTCACATCACCGAGTGCAGAGGCCGACGACCACCACGCTCCGCCAGCCCTCGTCAAAGGGGCTGCCGAAGCGGGTGCGGATGCTTTCTTCGATCAAAAGGCCTTGGAGGAACTGCGCAGTGTTTTCACCACTGACCGCTTCGACGCGCTGGTCACCCGATTCATTCTCGACTGCGAGCAGCGCATGGACCGCATCCATGACGCCCGCCGCGCCGAGGCCTGGGACCACCTGCGGCAGGAAGTCCATGAGTTGGGGGGCACCGTTGGGAGTTTTGGGTTGCAACGGTTGAGTGGGATTACCCGGGCGCTGGAGATGGCGGCGGATGCCAAGGATGGGATACAGGTGGATGCGCTTATTCGATGGTCCGAGGAAGCGATGGCTCTTGGGCTGCAGGAGTTGAAAATGGCCTTGAGTTGCGTGTGAGCCCCCATCGCACCGCCATTGACAACCCATAAGGGGTTAAGGGCTGGGCTGTGTGCGCTTGAACAACTCAATCGCTTTCTCCGTGATACCAACAAAGCAACGACTGACCGAAATGACGCACCACGGCCAATTCATTCTATTTTTACAATTTCACCTACGCCAATTTTCTTACCTTCCCACAAATTAAAAATCGTTCCTACCCTTGCATATAAAAGCACTTCATCCTGTGAGAGAAAAATTATAGGAACGGACTTGGCACAATCACCCGGCGATATTGAACCACCATACTCAGACATAAGCAGACGGCAGTCATAAGCATGATTAGCAAGCTCCGGAATATTTTCAAAAAAAACCGGACAACCAAAGTTAACAGCAGGTATTGGCTGAGACCGCCCCCCTTCAATATTGCTGAAAAGATTTATTTTTGCAAAAATACGTTTCATGGCAAAGGAGAGTAGTTAAGAACGCTTGGAAATAAACTGGGCAAATTTCCATTTGGAATTACAAAAGCCGGAATTCCACGATCAACAATAGCAGATATTCCAGGTTGATTAATAACACTTTGTGGCACTTTACTTTGCACTATTGTGTAGGCAGGATCTCCGAAACCTTTCACCGCTTGTTGCGCATAACTCGCCGCGGCCCGCATATCAGTTGTGAAGTATTTTCCCTCGAAACCCGGCAGATTTTTAAAAGCTCCATTTTTATGAATGCTATTTAATTCTTCAGGACCAACTGCTCTAAAAATATCTACTAGCTTATCTACACTATTTTTCGCGCAAAACCCACCTGACTCCACACCCTCTGCTACCGCTCTCGCAACTGGCGTCATTCGCGAAACTGTTGTCGGAATCTGCGCCACCAACGGGCTCATCGGAGATACCACTGCGCCGTTGACACCCGATGCCCCAGCAATGAATTCTGTGATAGCTGGGCCATACCGGTAGTAGGCACTTTGTACCCATGCCGCGG